>NZ_MLJJ01000019.1 GCF_002095575.1 Pantoea septica
CCGGCACGTCGTCGTCTTCCAGCAGCGGCAGAACCAGCGCGCGCAGATCGTCCTTGCTCAGCGGCAGCGGCATCAAATCTGCGGTCATGACGACTTTACCGCTGCGTCCGGCGGTATAGGTCAGCGCCATCATATGTTCCTCGCGGCTAAAGTCCGCCAGCGCATCCGCCACCATAAAGGGCTGGATGTTGCGCATAAAGGCATCGGTCGCGGTGGTGAGACAGCCAATGTGGGCATACACGCCGGTAATGATCAGCTGATCGCGTCCCATCTCCTGCAGGATCGACTCCAGCGGCGAGCGGACAAAGGCGCTGTAGCGCCACTTGGTCAGCACCTGATCATCGGCGTCGGGCGCCAGCGCATCGACAATCTTCTGCTGCTCGGGGTGCTTGTTCAGGCCCGGCCCCCACATATCATTCAGCAGCGCGCGATCTTCATCGCTCTGCTGATTGGGCTGCGCGGTATAAAACACCGGGATGCCCTGCGACTTGCACCAGGCGCGCAGGCGGGCGATGTTCTCCACGACCTGATTGACCAGCGGGCTGTTTTCGCCCCAGAAGTTAAGGAAGTAGGCCTGCATATCATGAATCAGCAGGGCGGCGCGCTGCGGATCCAGCGTCCATTTCACCTTGTTGGCGGGCAGCTCGGCGGCAGCGGGCAGCGAATATGAGGTCAGTTTTGGAATAGCCATAAAATCTCCGGAACAGGTCAGGCTTGCGCTTGTTGATCGGCAAGCTGTTGGCGCAGGCGTTTCTTGTCTACTTTGCCGACGGGCGTCAGCGGCAGCGCATCCACGCAGGTAATACGGTCGGGCAGTTTATATTCGGCGACGCCCAGCTCGCGCAGATGGCGGCGCAGCGCCACCGGTTTGAGCGGCTGGCGCGCGACGATAAAGGCGCAGCTTTTTTCGCCCATCAGCTCGTCATGCATCGACACCAGCGCCGCATGGATCACATCCGCATGGCGCTGCAGCAGGTTTTCGATCTCCTCGGCAGCGATCTTTTCGCCGCCGCGGTTGATCTGATCTTTCTCGCGTCCCTGCACGGTGATGTAGCCCTGCGGGTTAATCTCGATCAGATCGCCCGAGCAGTAAAAACCCTCGGCGTCGAAACTGGCGGCGTTGTGCTCCGGGCTTTTGTAGTAGCCACGGAAGGTATAGGGGCCGCGCGTCATCAGGCGGCCGATGGCGCCGGCCGGCAGCGGAGCGCCGTTCTCGTCGGCTACCCAGACCTCATCGTCCGGCGAAATCGGACGGCCCTGGGTAGTGAGAATGGTCCGCTCGTCGTCGTCGAGCCGGGTGTAGTTCACCAGCCCTTCCGCCATGCCGAACACCTGCTGCAGCCGGCAGCCGATCTCGCTTTGAATGCGTGCCGCCAGCGTCTCGCCCAGCTTAGCGCCGCCGACCTGCATCCGCTGCAGCGACGCCAGCGCCTGGTTGCTGCCCCCTTCCTGGATCGCCTGCAGCCACAGGCTGACGGCGGGCGGCACCAGGCCGGTGTCGGTAACCTTGTGCTTTTCAATCAGCGGGAAACAGTGGGTCGCGCTGGGATCCTCGGCCAGAATCACCTGGCCGCCCGCGTAGAAGACGCCCAGCGCGCCGGGCGAACTCATCGCAAAGTTATGCGGCGCGGGCAGGGCGATCAGATAACGCGTGTCGGCGGTGACCGCGCAGATTTCGTCGCTGGCGCGGATGCTGTAGTAGTAGTCGTTATGGGTGCGCGGGATCAGCTTCGGCGTGCCGGTGCTGCCGCCGGAGAGCTGGAAAAAGGCGACTTCGTCGGCGGCGGTCGGCGTCGGCTGAAAATCGCCCGCGGCTTCAGCCATAAGCGCTTCCAGCGTATTTTCCGGCTGGCTGTCGTTGCGCAGGATCACCTGTCGCAGCGACGGCTGCGCGGCGCACAGCGCGTCGATAAAGCGGTCGTCGGCGAATAGCCCATGGCGGCGATCGGCGATCAGCAGCGCTGGTTCGATCTGCGCGGCGTAGGATTGCAGCTCGGTGCGCTGGTGGCTGAACAGCGCGTAGACCGAGGCGACGCCCAGCTTGAACAGGGCGAAAACGGTGACGTAAAAGTCGGCGACGTTGCCGAGCTGCACCAGCGCGGTGTCGCCGTTTTTCAATCCGCGGCGCCGTAGCGCGGCGGCGAGGTTGTCGCTGCGCTGCGCCAGCTGGCGGTAGCTCAGCCGCAGATCGCCTTCAATAACGGCGATGGCGTCGCTGTTTTCATGCCGCGCCAGGATATCGGTCATCGGCACATCCAGCCAGTAGCCTTTCTCGCGGTAGCGCGCCGCCAGATCGTCTGGCCAGCGATGGTAGGGGATCGACATGGTATTTCCTTTATTGCAGTCCAAAAGCGCGCAGCATGGTGTCGAGTTTGACACCTGTCTCGCGCCATTCTGATTCCGGTTGTGAATCGGCCACGATGCCCGCGCCGGCGAACAGGCGCACCCGCGCGCCGTGCACGGTGCCGCAGCGGATAGTCACGACCCATTCGCCGTTGCCCTGCTCGTCGCACCAGCCGACGATGCCGCCGAACAGACGGCGGTCAAACGGCTCCAGCGTCTGGATCAGCTGCTGCGCGCGCCCGTGCGGGAAGCCGCTCAGCGCCGGCGTCGGATGCAGCAGGCAGGCGAGCGACAGCGCGTTCTCCTGCTCGTCGAGCGCTTCGCCGTCGATCTGCGTCGCCAGATGCCACAGCGTGGCGGTGGTCAGCAGAGAAGGGGCGGCGGGCACCGAGAGCAGGCGGCTGCGCGGCTGCAGCACCTCGCGCATCGCGTCGGTCACCAGCTTGTGCTCGTGGCGATCCTTCGCTGATTGCATCAGGGCGTCGCCCGCGGCCCTGTCGCGCTGCGCGTCGGCGTCGCGTCGCGCGGAGCCGGCCAGCGGGCAGGAGCTGAAATCACGCCCCTCTTTACGCAGCATCAACTCCGGGCTGGCGCCCACCAGCGAACCGCCCTGCGGCAGCGGCAGGTGAAAGTGATAGCTGTTTGGGTTCTGCGCCACGATGCGCTGCATCAGCGCGGCGATGTCTACCGGCTGCTCCGTCACGATATCCATCAGGCGCGACAGCACGACTTTATCCAGCTCGCCGCGCTGCGTGGCGGCCACGGCCTCTGCCACCATGGCGGTAAAAACAGCGTGCTCCGGCACGGCGGCGCGGCGGCGCACCTGCGGCAGCGGCGCCTGAACGGCAGGCAGCGCAGCCTGAAGGTCGGCGCGGTTAAAGGTCTGATGCGATTCCGGAATAAACAGCGCGGCAGGCTGCGTAACGTCGAAGGGGATAGCGCCGACCAGGATCGGATGGGCGATGCCCTGTTTTTTTGCGGATGCGAAGTGGTGTCGCAGCTGCTGTTGAAAGTCGCCGCTCAGCGCGTCGCCATCGGTCGCCGGCGTGGCGATCGTGGTGTAGCAGCCTTGCGTAGCGATACTGCGCCACGGGGATGTGAAGACAAATCCCCGGCACAGCGCGGAGAAATCCTCGAGCAGGGGATTTCCAAACGTCAACGTTTCCACCATAATTTTCACCTATAAATGATAAGATAACTAATAATGATTATCATTTGTATTGTGGTTCTGTAACCTACGTTGATTAAGCTGGAGTGTCAATAAATTCGCGGCATTGAGCGCGCGATCTCAGCATGATTCACAGAGGGACAGGACGTCGTCTTACAGTAAAAGGTGGACTGAATCTTATGTTTAAGCGGATTTTTACCCTGGTGGCCGCGCTGGCTTTCATTACCGTGCTGGCTCACCCGGAGGCGCGGGCGGAAGGCGGCTGGCCGCGCACGCTGCAAAGCGTCGGCGGCAGCGTCACGCTGGATAAAGCGCCTCAGCGCATCGTCTCTACCAGCGTCACCCTGACCGGCTCGCTGCTGGCGATCGACGCGCCGGTCATCGCCAGCGGGGCGACCGCGCCGGGCAGCCGTCTGGCGGACGAGCAGGGCTTTTTCCGTCAGTGGAGCGACGTCGCGAAGCGTAAAAATCTCAAGCGTCTCTATATCGGGGAACCGAGCGCCGAAGCGGTGGCCGCCGAAGCGCCGGATCTGATTATCGTCAGCGCCACCGGCAACGACTCCGCGCTCAAGCTGGCGGATCAGTTCTCGGCTATCGCGCCGACGCTGGTGGTGAACTATGACGATAAAAGCTGGCAGCAGCTGGTGACGCTGCTCGGCGAAGCGACCGGCCGCGAGGCGGAGGCGGCGGCGCGCGTAAAAGCGTTCGATGCGCAGGAGGCGGCGCTGAAGCAAAAAATCACGCTGCCGCCGCAGCCCGTTTCCGCCATGGTGTTTAACGGCGGCGGCCGCGCGGTGAACCTGTGGACCCGCGAATCAGCGCAGGGCAAGCTGCTGGAGCAGCTCGGTTTTACGCTCGCCGTGCCGCCTGCAAATCTGCAGCAGACGCACAGCATGGGCCAGCGCAAAGATATTATTCAGCTCTCCGGGGAGAACGTCGCCAGCGGCCTGAACGGCAACACCTTTCTGCTGTTCGCCGCAGAGAAGCAAGGGGCGAAACAGCTGATGCAGAACCCGTTCCTGGCGCAAACCGCGGCGGTGAAGCAGCAGCAGGTTTACGCGTTGGGCGCCAACACCTTCCGCCTTGACTACTACAGCGCCAGCCATCTGCTGGCGCGTCTGGAGCAGCTGTTCGTTAAATCATGACGCCTCTTCCGCCAGCGTCGGAGCTGGCGGTTGATAGCGCCGCAGCTTCGCCATCAGCATCCACATCACTCCTCCCAGCAGCGCCGCGCCGAAACCGAACAGCGCGGCAGCCTGCTGCGGCAGCAACCATGACCCCAGCGCGCCGATCGTCGCCGCGCCGATCGCATCGCCGGTGACGTTCTGCGCCGTCCACAGGCTGTTGATGCGGCCCAACAGCGCATCGGGCGTCAGCGACTGGATCAGCTGGTACTGCACCAGGCTGTTGACGGCGCTGAAGTAGCCGAACGCCGCCAGGCAGGCGAGCCCAAGGGCGAACTGCGGCATCAGGCTGAAGGCGCCAAGCGCGAGGAAAGCGGCGACGGCGCTGGCTAAGATCACGTTGCCAGGCTGCGGCGTCTGCGCCAGCCGTCCGCTGGTCAGCGCCCCCAGCGCCGCGCCGAGCGGCACGGCGGCGTACATCAGGCCCAGCTCATCGAGGCTGACCTGCCAGTGCGGCGCCAGCGCCGGATAGAGCACGCGCACCGCGCTCGCCAGCGTCACCAGCGCGCCGATCAGCGCCGCCATGCCGACCAGCGGCGCGGCGAACAGGAACTGCACGCCGCTGGCGAGCGCCCGCAGCGGATGTTCGCGCGGCTGCGGCGGCGGCGGCATCACGGGCAGCCGCAGCAGGGTCAGCACGGTGAGCAGCGTACCCAGGGCAGCGAGGCCGTAGTTCCACGCCGCGCCGCCGTGCGCCAGTATCAGACCGCCGACGGCAGGCGAGAGAATGGCGCCGAAGCGCACCGTCAGCATGGTAATGGCGCCCGCCTGCATCAGGTTTTCGCGTCCCACCAGCGCCGGCGTCGCCGCCAGCAGCGCCGTGACGCCGATTGCGCCGAAGAAGCCGTCCCACAGGCCGAGCAAAAAAACCGCGCTGACCGACGGGGACGGCAGCGAGGCATTAACGGCCAGCGCCACGAAGCCGAGGCCGCAGGTGGATCGCGCAATCAGGATCAGTCGCTTGCGCTCATAGCGATCCGCCAGCACGCCGCCGGCCAGCAGTCCGACGAACATGCCCGCGCCCGCCAGCGTAACCGCCAGCCCGACCAGCGCGGGCGAGCGGGTCAGCTGCTGGATCTGCACCGGCACGGCGACGGCCAGCATGCCGAGCGCGAGGATAGAGATAAAACGGGCGATAAAGACGGCGCGAAAAGCGGGATGCGTCTTCAACAGGCTGAGATCGATGAGATGGGAGGGTTTGTTCATTGCTTCGCCTTTTGCTGCGGTTTTCCTCGCTATGGTCGAGGCGAATCATGGTAACATACAAAAATACGAGTAATAACGATAACAAGTATCATTATCAAATTGACGCGTTCGCTGCGTCAGTGAACAGTGAAGGTTCGGAACGTTATGCGCCAACTCACCGCCATAGCCGCCTCGGGGATGCTGCTGTTGCTCCTGCTCGCGCTCAGCCTGATGCTCGGCGCCAAATCGATCGCCATTCATGATGTTTCCCTTGCCCTGACCACCCACTGCGGCAGCGCCGACTGCGTTATCGTGCGCGAAGCGCGCCTGCCGCGCACGCTTGCCGGTTTGCTGGCGGGCTGCGCGCTCGGGCTGGCGGGCGCGCTGATGCAGAGCCTGACGCGCAATCCGCTTGCCGATCCCGGGATTCTCGGCGTCAACGCTGGCGCAGGTTTCGCCGTGGTGCTGGGCATTGCCCTGTTCGGCGCGGATTCGCCGGCTGACTGGCTCGGCTTCGCCTTTGTCGGCGCGCTGCTGGCGTCGCTGCTGGTGGCGCTGACCGGCGCGCTCGGCGGCGGCCGCGTCAATCCGGTGCGCCTGACCCTGGCGGGCGTGGCACTCGGCGCGGTGCTGGAAGGGCTGACCTCCGGTCTTTCTCTCCTCAACCCCGATATTTACGATCATCTGCGTTTCTGGCACAGCGGCTCGCTGGATATTCGCAGCTTTGCCGTGCTGCGTGCCACCTGGCCAGCGGTGGCGGTCGGCGCGCTGATCGCGCTGCTGCTGGCGCGCGCGCTCAATACCCTGAGCATGGGCGGCGATCTGGCGACGGCGCTCGGCACGCGCGTGGCGCGTACTCAGCTGCTGGGGCTGCTGGCTATCGCCCTGTTGAGCGGCGCCGCCACGGCCGCCGTCGGCCCTGTCGCCTTTATCGGGCTGATGACGCCGCATCTGGCCCGCTGGCTGTGGGGCAACGATCACCGCTGGATGCTGCCTGGCACGCTGCTGACCACCCCCTGTCTGCTGTTGGCCGCCGATATTCTGGGCCGCCTGATGGTGCCGGGCGAGCTGCGCGTCTCGGTGGTCACCGCGCTGCTCGGCGCGCCGATGCTGATCGTGCTGGTGCGCCGCAAGCTGGGGAGGGGGCAGGTATGAGTCGGGCGATGATGCACGCCATCTGGCTGCTGGCGGCCTGCGCGCTGCTGGCCTTTTTCGGCGTGACGCGCGGCGCGCTGCCGATTACGGGCGCGCAACTCTGGCAGCTGGTTACCGGCGAGGCGGCGCGCAACGTTCAGCTGATCGTGCTGGAGTGGCGACTGCCGCGCGTGGCGATGGCGCTGCTGCTCGGCGCGGCGCTCGGGGTGAGCGGCGCGATTTTTCAGTCGCTGCTGCGCAACCCGCTCGGCAGCCCCGATATTCTCGGCTTCAATACCGGCGCCTATAGCGGCGTGCTGGTGGCGCTGGTGCTGTTTCAGCAAAACAGCGAGGCGATGACGCTGGCGGCGCTGCTGGGCGGCGTGCTGACCGCTGGCGTGGTTTATCTGTTCGCCTGGCGCAACGGCGTAGAGACCTTCCGGCTGATTATCGTCGGCATCAGCGTGCGTGCGTTGCTGATGGCGCTCAACGGCTGGCTGATTATCAGCGCCTCGCTGGAGGCGGCGCTCAGCGCCGGGCTGTGGAGCGCCGGATCGCTTAACGGCATCACCTGGGCGAAAACCGCGCCGGCGGTCGCCGTGCTGGCGGCGGCGCTGCTGCTGACCGCGCTGCTGGCGCGGCGTATGCGCCTGCTGGAGATGGGCGACGATACCGCCTGCGCGCTGGGCGTGCCGGTGGAGCGCAGCCGGCTGTGGCTGATGCTGCTCGGCGTGGTGCTGACCGCCGCCTCGACCGCGCTGGCCGGTCCCATTTCGTTCGTCGCCCTGCTGGCGCCGCAGATCGCCCGTCGCCTGTGCGGCGGCATCAAGGGCGCGCTGCCGCTGGCGGCGCTGTGCGGCGCGCTGCTGCTGCTGGCGGCGGACTATGCGGCGCAGCATCTTTTCCTGCCGTATCAGCTGCCGGTCGGCGTGATTACCGTCAGCCTTGGCGGGCTTTATTTGATTGCACTACTGATCAGGGAGGCGCGACGCCAATGACAGAGAAGATTGCGCGCCTGCAGGGCGAGGCGCTGACGCTGGGCTACGAGAAGAAGATTGTGGCGGAGGGACTGTCGGTCACCATTCCGGATGGCGAACTGACGGTCATTATCGGCCCCAACGCCTGCGGCAAATCAACGCTGCTGCGCGCGCTGAGCCGCCTGGCGCCGCCGCTGAAGGGGCAGGTGCTGCTCGACGGCGAGGCGATTTCGCGCCTCTCCACCAAAGAGGTGGCGCGGCGTCTCGGGCTGCTGCCGCAGAGTTCGCAGGCGCCCTCCGGCATCAGCGTCAGCGAACTGGTGGCGCGCGGGCGCTATCCGCATCAGCCGCTGTTCGGCCGCTGGCGCGACGAGGATGAGGCGGCGGTGCAGCAGGCGATGCGGGCCACCGGCGTGGCGGATATCGCCGCGCAGCCGGTGGATCAGCTTTCCGGCGGCCAGCGTCAGCGCGTCTGGATCGCCATGGTGCTGGCGCAGCAGACGCCGCTGCTGCTGCTGGACGAACCCACCACCTGGCTCGATATCACCCATCAGATCGAACTGCTGGAGCTGATGCAGGATCTCAATCAGCAGCATGGCCGCACGCTGGTGGTGGTGCTGCACGATCTGAATCAGGCGTGCCGCTACGCTACGCATCTCATCGCGATGCGCAACGGCCAGGTTGTCGCCGAGGGCAGGCCGTCGGAGATCGTGACGCCGGCGTTGATCGAGGCGGTCTACGGGCTGCGCTGCGTTATCGTTGAGGATCCGGTAGCGCATACGCCGATGATTGTGCCGCTGGGACGCGGGCGCAACTGAGGCGCTAGCTAAAACCCGCACTGAATAGGGATGGTTTAGGAGAGAGGTGCCAAAGCGGATGGTATGGCCCGATCGCAAAGTCCATGGCATCCCTGCTCGCTCGGCCCGCGACATCCTTGTCGCGGGACGCTTTGCTCTCCGGGCCATACCATCCGCTTTTCGAGCTAATCAGCTGCCTTTAGAAAACACCATCAGCAACTGCTGCAATTGCGGCCCGATCTGCTCGAACATGCGCGGCGAGATAATCTCGACGTGGGCGCATGCCAGCGGCCGCACCTCCAGCTCGCCGACATAAGGCGCCCAGGCGCGACGCGCATCCTGACCCGGCTGCTGCGTCTCGGTGGCGAGGAACAGCGTGACGCGACCGCTGAAGCGCGCGCTGCGCGCCGTCGCCAGCAGCCGCACCGAGCTGGCGTAGTTGGCCTCGATCGCGTCGAACATCGCCTCCAGGCCTTCGCCTGCCTGCTGACGCTGCGCGGCGACAAACTGATCGCGCTCGCGGTTAACCTCTTCCAGCACCGCCGGATCGAGCTGGTTCTCGCCGCGCTTCTCGTCCCAGTTTTGCGTCTCTGGCGGCCAGGTGTCGAGCAGGCCGAGGAACGCCACCTCTTCGCCGAGCGCTTCAAGCCGCGCGGCGATACCCTGCGCCAGCGTGCCGCCCAGCGAATAGCCGAGGAAATAGTAAGGGCCCTGCGGCTGCTGCCGCCGCAGCGTGGCGAGATGCGCGTCGCACACCTCATCCAGATGCGCCGCCTGATTCAGCGGGGCGCTGGCGTCAGGCGACTGAATGCCGACGATAGACCAGCGCGCATCGAGATAGCGCTGCAGAATGCTGAACTGCCACGCGAAGCCCGACGCCGGGTGGAAGCAGAACAGCGTCGGCCCGCTGCCCAGGCGCAGCGGCAGCACCGGCTCGAAACCGGCGTTTTGCGCTGTCTGCGCATCGCTCAGCAGGGCCGCCAGCTTCTCAACCGTCGAGGCGACCATAATCTGGCCGACGGAAACCGGCAGCTTCAGCGCGCGCCGCAGCTGCGCGGCCAGCCGCATCGCCAGCAGCGAATGGCCCCCCAGCGCAAAGAAGTCCTCCTGCGCGCCGATCGCGTCGCGCTCCAGCAGCGCGGCGAACGCCTCTGCCAGCTGCGTCTCCAGCCCCGGCAGCGGCGCGCGGCCGGCGTCGCCCGCGCGGCTTTGCGGCAGCGGCAGGGCCTTGCGATCCAGCTTGCCGTTGCTGCTGAGTGGCAGCGCCTCCAGCGCGACGATCGCCACCGGCACCATATGCGCCGGCAGCTGCTGCGCCAGCGCGGCGCGCATCGCCTCGCCATCAACCGAGCGGTCTGCCACCACATAACCCACCAGCTGGCGCGCGTCGCCCTGCTGCGCGTCGGCGTTGCCCAGCACCACCGCGTGCGTGACCGCCTGCTGCACGCCGGGCAGCGCCGCCAGCGCATGGTCGATTTCGTTCAGCTCGATACGCTGGCCGCGGATCTTCAGCTGGTCGTCGCTGCGGCCCAGATATTCCACCGCGCCGTTCGCCAGCCAGCGCGCCACGTCGCCGGTGCGATACATGCGCGTGCCGTCGCCAAAGGGGTCGGCGACGAAACGGCTGGCGGTGAGGTCGGGACGATCGAGATAGCCGTGCGCCAGCTGCACGCCGGTAAGATAGAGATCGCCCGCGACGCCTGGCGGAACCGGCTGCAGGCGCGCGTCGAGGATGCGCAGGCCGGTGTTCCAGACCGGGAAGCCGATCGGCACGCTGGCGCCCTCCACCGCCGCCAGCTCCGGACCGAAGGCGGGGTAGTAGCTGACGTCTACCGCCGCTTCGGTGGGGCCGTAAAGATTATGCAGCGGCGTCTGAGTCAGGGCTTCCCACTGACGCGACAGATCGGCCGGTAGCGCTTCGCCGCTGCAGAAGACGCGGCGCAGGCTGGCGCAGCGTCCCACTGCATCCTCGTCCTGCAGCGAGGCGACGAAGGCCGCCAGCATCGAAGGAACAAAGTGGGTGGTGGTGACGCGATAGCGTGCGAAGAGCTGCTGCAGCGCGTCGGGATCGCGGTGCGCGTCCGGCGGCGCCATTACCAGCTGCGCGCCCGTCAGCAGCGGCCAGAAAAATTCCCAGACTGAAACGTCGAAGCTGCTGGGCGTTTTTTGCAGCACGACATCTGTGGCATCGAGCGGATAGCTCGCCTGCATCCACAGCAGACGGTTGACGATCGCCTCATGGCCGACCAGCACGCCTTTTGGCCGGCCGGTCGAGCCGGAGGTATAAATAAGATAGGCGCCGTCCTGCTGGCGCGGCGGCTGCGCATGCGCGGGCGCCGCGACGTCGGGCTGCAGCGCGTCATAGAAGAGCGGAGCAACCGGCGACAGGGCGGCGAAGCGCGCCGCCAGCACGCGGCTGACGATCAGCGTCTTCGGCGCGGCGTCCTCCAGCATCATCTGCAGGCGGTCGTCGGGATAGCCGGTATCCAGCGGCAGGTAAGTTGCGCCGACGCTGACGATCGCCTGCAGCGCCAGCGACAGAAAGACCGTGCGCGGCAGCGCCACGGCAACGATATCGCCGCGCCGCACGCCGCTGGCGATCAGCTGCTGCCCCAGCGCCTCGACCTGCCGCCGCATCTCGCGGTAGCTGAGCCGGTGGCAATCGTCCGCCAGCGCGGGCGCGTCCGGGGTACGCAGCGCCTGCGCCTGCAGCAGGCTGTCGAGCGTGGCCGCCGGCAGCGCCGTCGCGGTCTGGTTGATGTTCTCCAGCTGCTGATGTTCCGCCTCGGTCAGCAGATCCAGCTCGCCGCAGGGGCGATCCGGCTGCGCCGCCAGCTGACGTAGCAGCAGATCGAAACGGCTGGCGTGCTGCGTCAGCGTCGTTTCCTGATAGCGTTCCGCATTAGCCAGCAGCTCTAGCGTCAGCTCGCCCTGTTCGCTGAGGTAGATCGCAATCTCCAGGTCGCGCACCGGCCCGGAGGCGAGCTGATGCGTTATGCCTTCCACTCCGTTGAAGTCGAGCTGATAGTCGAACATCTTCAGGTTGATCACCGGGCCGTAGAGCGGATCGCCGTCGCCGAGCCGTCCGGCGTCGCGCTGCACCTGCTCGGCGTCGAAGCGCTGATGACGACGCATCTTTTTCACTTCCGCGGCCAGCTGGCGCGCCAGCGCGCCGAGCGGCTGGGCGGGATCGTAATGCACCGCCATCGGCAGCACGTTAATCACCGGTCCGGTGGCGCAGAGCGCCGCCGAGCCGATGCGCCGCATAAAGATAAAGCCGGCGGCGAAATCGTTCTGGCCGCTCAGGCGCGCCAGCCACAGCGCCACCAGCGCAAAGGCGGCGTCGGCCGCGCTGACGGCCATCTGCTCTGCCAGCCTCTGGAAGCGCGCGCTATCCAGTGAGAAAGTGTGGCGCAGCAGCGCGGTACTGGCGCTCTGTCCGGCCAACGGCAGCGGGGAGAGAGAGGCGGGCGGCGGCAGCTGCGCGCTCTTTTCGCGCCAGAAGTCGCGATCCCGCTGCCAGTTGGGCGACGCCTGATAGCGTTGATACTCCTCAACTACCTCGCTGAAGGGGGTAAAAGGCGTCGGTTCCGGCGTTTCGTTGCGCATCCACGCGGTATAGAGGTTGGCGATGCGGCGCGTCAGGGCGGTAAAGCTAAAGCCATCCACCACCAGGTGATGATAGCGCTGATACCAGAACCAGCGCCGTTCTCCCAGCCGCATCAGCTGGTGATGCCACAGCGGCGCGCCGCTCAGCACGCGCAGATCGCCAGCCATATCGACGCGCATCAGATGGCGCGCGGCGGCGTCTGGATCGGCGTGCTGACGCAGGTCGACGATGTCAGGCAGGGTAAACGTCTGCGGCGACAGCCACTGCACCGCCTCCCCCTCAAGCTCGCCGAACGCCATGTTCAGCGTATCCGCCTCCTGCATGCCGGCGACGATCGCCTTGCTCAGCAGCGCGCTGTCCAGCTCGCCGCGCAGCTCGACAAAGTGCGCGACCGCATAGGCGTTAGTCTGCCGCGACAGCTGGTCGGCCATCCAGATGCCGGGCTGCGCCGCCACCAGCGGCAGGATTTTCTGGTCGGTATGGCATGGGTTCATCAGCGTCTCAGACATGGTCACTCCGGTTCGCGCTCGGGTGGACCGGGCGAATATCGCGCCAGTTCGCGTTTAGCCAGCTCAGGCATTCCACCTGCGGCTGCGGGCCGAAGAGGCAGCGCCAGCCAGCGGGCAGGGCGCGAAAGGCGGGCCAGAGGCTGTACTGCTGGCGATCGTTGATCAGCACGAGACAATCCTGCTGCGGATCGTCAAAGGGATTAGGTTGCATATCGGTCTCCTGCCCGCAACAGTCGGGCTAGCCAGGCGATTTAAAGAAGATGTTGCCACATTGCTTTCAGTCCATTGAGCAGCCCGCCGCGCCAGCACAGCGCGTCGTGGCCCCCGTCGACCGGATGAAAAACGACCTGATGCCCTGCGGCTGACAGGTCCTGTTGAAGCTGCTGGTTTGCTTTGAATATCAGCTGTTCGCGGCGTCCCGCTTCCAGATAGATGCGCGACGACGCGAGACGGTATTCGCCCTGCTGCAGCTGCTGGATCAGCCTGCCGTTGGGCTGGCCGCGTTCCGGCCACCAGAACGAACCGGAGAGGCTGATGGCGCCGCCGAAATGGTGCGGCCAGTTAAGCACGGCGTAGACGGATGACAGCCCGCCGAAGCTCTGTCCGCTCACCAGCGTCTCGGCGGCGCTGGCGCGATGCGGCGCCCAGCCCTGCAGCTGCGGCAGCAGCTCTTCCTGCAGGGCCAGCCAGAAGTCGGGATTGCAGGGCAGTTCGCGGCTGCGGTGTTCGCGGTCGATGATATCGATCATGACGTAGACCGCCGGCGGTAGTTCGCCGGCGTCGGTGAGCTGCTGCAGCGGCCAGGCGATCGGCATGCTGTTGGCCCAGAACTGGCCATCCAGCAGCAGCGCCAGCGGACGTTCGGTCGGCTGCGCCTCGCCGGTGGCGTAAATCCATACCGAACGGCGATTGCCGAGGCGCGCGCTGTGCCAGATATGGTGCTGAAGCGGCAGCGTGGGCGCGCGACCGCTGTCGACCGCCTGCCAGACGCGCTGATCGGGCGCGTCCGGCAGATGCAGCGGCGAGACATGCATGCCGCGCCCGCCCGTCCAGCCGCGCTGCGGATTGAGCGCATCCGCCTGCGCGGTGGGAAATTTTTCGCGCCACCAGGCGCGCAGGGTCGTCATATCCGGTTCGCCCTCAAAGTCGGCGGGATCGCCGTCGGGCATCAGGCAGTAGCTGCCGCGCCAGCTGGCGGGCAGCTGCGTGCGCCAGAACCAGACGTCGGTGCCAGGGATGCGGCTGAGCGAGCGGGGCGCGGCGCGCTGATGATGATCGGTGACGCCGGTGATATTGATCCAGACGCGACGGGTAGAGGAGGTGGCTTCGCTTCCCTGCGGATCGCGCCAGAAAAAGGTGACGCCGCATTCGCCGCGCTCGGCGGGTTCGATTAAGGGGAGACCCTGCTGCTGTAATGTTCGCCACCAGGATTCACTGCCGGTTTCGTTGGTTAACCACGTCATAGAGAGCTTATTTACTGGGCCAGGCGCACCTGTAGGTACGCGGATGTTATGAAGAATACTATTGATAATTATTTGCATTTGCAATAGGGTGTTTCCCGCTCCGATATCAAGGAGCGCGCGCGTTCCGCCAGCCTCATCAGCCTGTATTGTCAGACGGATGTTCCGCAAAGGAGAGCCTGGGCGCGGCTGGAATGCTTGCTCGCAAGGAAAGACTCTTTTACCGGCGCGCCCGCAGGAGACGGTGAGGTTTCCGCAGGCAATCCAGGAATATAAAAAATGCCTACATTATCCCGTTTGTCATTAGCCATTCTCATTGAACTCGGCCTGGCCGCGACCAGCGCGCAGGCTGCCGACACCAGCACCGCTTCAACTGCCGACGTCGGCGATACCCTGGTGGTCAGCGCGGCGCAGCAGAACCTGCAGGCGCCGGGCGTCTCCACCATCAGCGCCGACGAGATTAAAAAGCGTCCGCCTGCGCGCGACGTATCGGAGATTATCCGCACCATGCCGGGCGTCAATCTGACCGGCAACTCCACCAGCGGCCAGCGCGGCAACAATCGCCAGATCGATATTCGCGGCATGGGGCCGGAGAATACCCTGATCCTGGTGGACGGCATGCCGGTCTCCAGCCGCAACTCGGTGCGTCTCGGCTGGCGCGGCGAACGCGATACGCGCGGCGACACCAACTGGGTGCCGCCGGAGATGATCGAACGTATCGAGGTGATCCGCGGCCCGGCAGCGGTGCGCTACGGCAACGGCGCGGCGGGCGGGGTGGTGAATATCATTACCAAAAAGTATGACGACAAGCAGTGGCACGGATCCTGGAACGCCTATTACAACGTGCCGGAGCATAAAGACGAGGGCGCGACGCGCCGCACCAACTTCAGCCTGGAGGGGCCGCTGGGCGACGACGTCAGCTTCCGACTCTACGGCAATCTGGCGAAAACCCAGGCGGATGCGTACGACATCAACGAAGGGCATGCGGCGGACCGCACCGGCACCTACGCCGGAAGCTATCCGGGCGGGCGCGAAGGGGTGGTCAATAAAGATATCAACGCGCTGCTGCGCTGGGCGTTCGCGCCGATGCAGGCGCTGGAGTTTCAGGCGGGCTACAGCCGTCAGGGCAACCTCTATGCTGGCGACACCCAGAACACCAACACCAGCGCGCTGGTGAAAAGCCTGTACGGCAAAGAGACCAACCGCCTCTACCGTCAGAACTTTGCGGTGAAGTGGACCGGCGCCTGGGATAACGGCATCAGCACCAACAGCTACGCGCGCTATGAAAATACCCGCAACTCGCGCATCAACGAAGGGCTGGCGGGCGGCACCGAAGGCATCTTCTCCAACAGCGGCTTCAACACCATCGAGCTGGACGACGTGCTGCTGCACAGCGAAGTCAGCGTGCCGTTCGAGATGCTGGTGAATCAGACCGCCACCCTCGGCGTCGAGTGGAACCAGCAGCGAATGAAAGATCCTTCTTCGACCACGCAGGCCGCCTCTAACGGCGCGGTGCCGGGCATCGCCAGCAGCGGACGCAGCCCCTATTCGCAGGCGGAAATTTTTTCGCTGTTCGCCGAAGACAATATGGAGCTGACCGACAGCACCATGCTGACGCCGAGCCTGCGCTTCGATCACCACTCTATCGTCGGCGATAACTGGAGCCCGTCGCTTAACCTTTCCCAGGGCTTAGGGGATGACTTCACCCTGAAGATGGGCATCGGCCGCGCCTATAAAGCGCCGAGCCTTTATCAGACCAACCCGAACTACCTGCTCTACAGCAACGGCCAGGGCTGCGCGGCCAGCACCGGCGCCTGCTATCTGCAGGGCAACAGAGACCTGAAAGCGGAAAACAGCATCAATAAAGAGATTGGCCTGGAGTGGAAGCATGAAGGCTATCAGGCGGGTCTGACCTGGTTCCGCAACGACTATCGCAACAAGATCGAAGCGGGCTATGGGCCGTCAGGCAAAGCCTCGAACGGCACCACCGACATTTATAAGTGGGAGAACGTGCCGAAAGCGGTGGTGGAAGGGCTGGAGGGCTCGGTGAATATTCCCGTGACCGACAGCATCGCGTGGAATAACAACTTCACTTATATGTTGCAGAGCAAGAATAAAGAGACCGGCGATCGCCTGTCGATTATTCCCGACTATACGCTCAACTCCACGCTGAGCTGGCAGGCGACGCAGGATTTGTCTCTGCAAACCACCCTGACCTGGTACGGCAAGCAGGTGCCGAAGAAGTATGACTACAAAGGCAATGCCGTTACCGGCAGCGCGACCGATGAGGTGAGTCCTTACTCAGTGGTCGGTCTGAGCGGCACTTATGACGTTAATAAATACGCCAGCGTGACGCTCGGCATCGACAACCTGTTCGATAAACGCCACTACCGCCAGGGCAACGCCCAGACCACCGGCAACGCCAACACCAACTCTTATCTGTATGGCGCGGGCGCGAATACCTACAATGAGTCCGGGCGCACCTGGTACGTCAGCCTGAATACGCGATTCTAATCAGTTAAGCCGTAACGGCAGCACGCAGCGGGCAATCAGCCCGCTGCGATCGCTGCGATTAATCAGCTTTAGCTCGCCGTAGTGCATCTGCAAAATGCGCAGCACGATATTCAGCCCGAGGCCGCTGCCGCCGTAGCGCTGATCGCGACGGCGAAACGCTTTAGTCAGCTCTTCCGCCGCGTCGGGATCGATGCCCGGCCCCTCATCAATCACGCTGAGGACGATCTGGCTGTCGCTCTCTTCGAGCGTAATTTCAATCTGGCCCCCCGTCGGGCTATAGCGCGAAGCGTTCTCCAGCAGATTGCGCAGCAGCAGACGCAGCAGCACCGGTTCGCCCTGGCCTGGCGCCACCGCTTTGTCTGGCCAGATAAGCTGCTGCTGGCGCTGTTCAACCAGTTCGCGCATCTCCGGCTGCAGCGGCTGCAAAATGTCCGCCTGCCAGTGAATAGCCTGCGCATGCCCGCTGGCCAGCGCCTGGCTGGCGCGCGCCAGCATCAGCAGCTGCTCGACGGTATGCATCAGCTGATCGATACGCGCCACCAGCATTTCGCTGTGCGGCACGCCCTGCTGCTGCAACAGCTCAAGATGCAGGCGCAGCCCGGCGAGCGGGGTGCGCAGCTCATGCGCGGCGTCCGCCGTGAAAAGCCGCTCCTGCTGCAGCGTGTGATCGAGGCGCGCCAGCAGCTGGTTAATCGCGCCGGTTACCGCCACCACCTCTTCCATATCGGACTGAATGGCGAGCGGCGTAAGGTTGTCGGCGGAGCGCTGCGCCAGGCTGGTCTGCAGCGCGCGCAGCGGACGCACGATCCAGCTAATCGCCCAGAACGAAAGCACCAGCGTCAGGCCGACCATGACGACAGAGGGCAGCAGCAGCGAGGCGATCGCTTCGCGGATCTCATTTTCGACGCGATCGTTGCGCGCCTTAGCGGAAAGGGTTTCGTTGACGAGAAAGCTGATCTGCTCGCGGCTCTCGTGCCACAGCCAGAAGGCGCTCATGATCTGACAGGTAAGCAGAATCAGCGCCAGCATAATCAGCAAGCGCTGACGCATGCTGTTCATTCGCGGTTCTCCAGCCGGTAGCCGACGCCGCGCACGGTTTTAATGCGATCTTTGCCCAGCTTGCGGCGCAGATTATGGATATGCACCTCCAGCGTGTTAGAGCCGGTATCGTCCTGCCAGCTGTAGAGATCCTGCTGCAGCGTTTCGCGATGCACATTCTGGCCGATGCGCATCAGCAGACGCGTCAGCAGCGCGAACTCTTTGGGCGTGACGTCGAGCGGCTGATTCTCCAGCAGCACCTGCTGCGATGAGAGGTTCAGCGTGAGATCGCCCTGGCGCAGCAGGTTGTCGCTGTGGCCCTGATAGCGGCGGATCAGGGCGCGCACGCGCGCCTGCAGCTCCGCCAGCGCCAGCGGCTTGATCAGATAGTCGTCGGCGCCGGCGTCGAGCCCCTCCACGCGATCGCTGAGCGCGTCGCGCGCGGTCAGGATCAGCACCGGCAGATCGACGCCCGCTCGCCGCCACTGTCGCAGCAGATCGCCGCCGTCGCGATCCGGCAGGCCGAGATCCAGCACGATCAGGCTGTACTGCGCGCTGTGCAGCAGCGCGTCCGCCTCGGAAGCGCTGGAGGCGCAGTCAACGGCATAACCCTGGCTGCTCAGCGCCTGGCTCAGACCGCCCTGCAGCAGGACGTCGTCCTCAACGATCAATATTTTCATGCGTTAGTTGTTCTGATAGATATCCCGATAGAGGCGGCTCTCGAAGCGCACCAGCGGAATGCGCCGCGTGCGCTGATCCTGCGGCGGTACCGCATAGCCCGACAGGTACTGCACAAAGGCGACGCGCGCGCCGCTGGCGGTGGTAATAAAGCCAGCCAGATTATAGACGCCCTGCAGCGAGCCGGTTTTCGCCGACACTTTGCCGTCCACGCCCGCTTCGTGCAGGCCGCCGCGATACTGCAGCGTGCCGTCGTGGCCCGCCAGCGGCAGCATGGAGATGTAGTCCAGCGTCGCGTCGTTTTTCGCAATGTACTGCAATACCTGCATCATGGTGTCCGGCGCGATCAAATCGTGGCGCGACAGCCCCGATCCATCCACCTGAATGCTGTTGCCTAAATCAATGTTGGCTTTCTCACGCAGAATACGGCGGATAGCGTCCGATCCGGCGCGGAAGGTGCCGGGCACGTTGAAATAGTGATGGCCGATGGTGCGGAACACCGTGTCGGCAATCATGTTGTCCGACTTTTTCAGCATAGTACGCAACAGCGAATGCAGCGGCGCGGACTGGGTCGACGCCAGCACGGTGCCAGGCGGCGTGACCTGCGTCTGACGTACCAGGTGACCGCTGTAGTCGATATCGGCCTGACGCAGTTCCTGCTTCAGGATCTCTCCGGCCCAGGCGGCGTCGTCCTGTACGGCGAACGCCAGCGGCAGCGGCTCAGCGCGCTGGCGCATGCAGCCGGTCAGCGTATAGCGGTTGAGCTCGCCCGGCACCACGTCCAGCTCGCAATACTGCGCTTCGCCGCTGTTGCGGCCGAGGGTGCGTACCTGGCTGAACATATGGGCAGGGTAGTAAGAGGCGATGCGCACGAAGGCGGTTTCGCCCGGCGTGCTGGCGCTGTAGAGCGAAACGGAGAAGCAGTTTTTGTCTACGATAGCCGCGCCCGGCGGCGCGCTGAAGCACTGTGTCAGATCGTTCCACGGCCAGCCCGGCGCCATGTCATGGCTGGCGAACACCGACGTGTCGATCACCAGGTTGCCTTTGATATGGGTGACGCCCTGCTTTTTCAGCGCGGCGACCATATTGCGCAGATCCTGACGGCCCAGCGTCGGATCGCCGGCAAAGCGCGCGACCAGATCGCCGTTTAGCGTGCCGTCGCTGATGGCGCCTTTGGTTTCCAGCGTGGTCTGGAAGCGATAGTCGCCGCCCAGCTCCAGCAGCGCCGCCAGCGCGGTAATCACCTTCATGGTGCTGGCGGGCAACGCCATCTGTTTGCCGTGATAATCGATTATTGGGGTGCTGGCGCCGATTTTCTGCACCATCAGCGCCAGATTGGCGCCATCCGGCAAATACTGCATGTATTCATCTACGGGCGCTGCTTGTGCCTGCAGCATAAACGCACAGGTTAGTCCGGTAACAAGTCGTGAAAATCGCATAATCTCGCGGTAACTGGCAGGTGAAGCCGTCAATACTACGTCCCGCAGCGGTGGAAAGTAAACGATGACCCGCAGGGAACTCTGGGTTAAAATACGTATCAAAATGCAAAACCACATTCTGGCCTGGAACCTTTTCCGGGTCAGGATTCTTTTATTTGCAAAACGAGGGTCAGGCCCTGCAGAACCGGTTTTTCTGTGGACACTGGTCAGGATGACGCCGTTAAAACAGGAAAGAGAGCGAGGAGCTTAAATGAATCAGATTCCGATGACGTTAAGGGGCGCCGAAAAGCTGCGCGAAGAGCTGAACGAGCTGAAAACCGTTAAACGCCCGCGCATCATCGCCTCAATCGCTGAAGCGCGTGAGCACGGCGATCTGAAAGAGAACGCGGAGTATCACGCCGCGCGCGAAGAGCAGGGGTTTTGCGAAGGCCGTATTCAGGAGATCGAAGCCAAGCTTTCTAATGCGCAGGTTATCGACGTCACCACCATTCCAAACAATGGCCGCGTGATCTTCGGCGCGACCGTAACCGTGCTCAACACCGATACCGACGAAGAGTCGACCTATCGCATCGTGGGCGACGACGAAGCGGACTTTAAGCAAAATCTGATTTCGGTCAACTCGCCGATGGCGCGTGGTCTGGTAGGAAAAGAGGTGGACGATGTGACCATCATCAAAACCCCGGGCGGCGATGTTGAGTATGAAATTCTTAAAGTGGAATACCTTTAAGAGAGAGCTACGCTTTGAAAAGCGTCGAAGCATTATGTAAAGAATGGAAAAGGCCGCGATGCGGCCTTTTAACCCATGCGGGAGCATGGCACTTTCTCTGGCCGGTTGACCGGCAACGCCTTTAGCGCGGCAGAGAAATCTTGCTCTCTTTAGACGGGCGATACAGCACCAGCGTTTTGCCGATTACCTGCACGTTGCCGGCTTTGGTCTCACGCACGATAGCCTCAACGATCAGCTGTTTGGTTTCACGGTCTTCCGAGGCAATTTTCACCTTGATCAGTTCGTGATGTTCCAGCGCGGATTCGATTTCGGCCAGCACGCCTTCGGTCAGGCCGTTGCCGCCGATCATGACCACGGGTTTCAGTGGATGGGCGAGGCCTTTCAGGTGCTGTTTTTGTTTGGTACTTAGATTCATCGTATTTTTTGCTTACTCAGGGATTGAAAACGGTTCATTCTACCGCCATCTCGGGGTTATCACCAAATCAACGCAACCCATTGCGTGCAGGTTTATCGCTGCGATGACGATTTAGTTGAGAAAATTATGACGGGTAAAAAGCGTTCGGCCAGCTCCAGCCGCTGGTTACAGGAACACTTTAGCGATAAATATGTGCTTCAGGCACAGAAAAAGGGGTTGCGTTCGCGCGCCTGGTTTAAACTTGATGAAATACAACAGGGTGACAAGCTTTTCAAACCCGGTATGACCGTGGTAGATCTGGGTGCGGCACCCGGCGGCTGGTCGCAGTACGTGGTCCAGCAGATCGGCTCTTCGGGACGCGTTATCGCCTGCGATATTCTGCCGATGGATCCTATCGTCGGCGTCGATTTCCTTCAGGGCGATTTTCGTGAAGAATCGGTGATCAAGGCGCTGCTCGATCGCGTAGGCGATCAAAAAGTGCAGGTGGTCATGTCGGATATGGCGCCCAACATGAGCGGGACGCCGGCAGTCGATATTCCCCGGTCGATGTATTTGGTTGAACTGGCGCTCGAAATGTGTCGGGATATCCTGGCACCGGGCGGCAGTTTTGTAGTGAAAGTGTTTCAGGGAGATGGCTTCGATGAATACCTGCGGGAAATTCGCTCCCTGTTTACGAAAGTGAAAATTCGTAAGCCGGACGCTTCGCGATCTCGTTCGCGCGAAGTGTACATTGTGGCGACAGGGCGCAAACTATAGCCCAATTGATGAAGTTGCAGCCCACCAGCCGCGATTCCATGTATGAAGGATATATAGTACCCTACGCTGTCTGTTAACACCGTTGTAATATGAGGTTAATCCCTTGAGTGACATGGCGAAAAACCTGATTCTCTGGTTAGTCATCGCGGTCGTGCTGATGTCAGTATTCCAGAGCTTTGGGCCCAGCGAGTCGAATGGCCGTAGGGTTGATTATTCAACCTTCCTGTCGGAAGTGAACCAGGATCAGGTCCGCGAGGCACGTATTAACGGGCGTGAGATTAACGTAATCAAGAAAGACAGTAATAAATACACGACCTACATTCCTGTCAATGATCCCAAGTTACTCGATAACCTGTTGACCAAAAACGTCAAAGTGGTTGGCGAACCGCCGGAAGAACCGAGCCTGCTGGCTTCGATCTTTATTTCCTGGTTCCCGATGCTGCTGCTGATTGGCGTGTGGATCTTCTTTATGCGTCAGATGCAGGGCGGCGGCGGCAAAGGCGCGATGTCCTTTGGCAAAAGCAAAGCCCGTATGCTGACGGAAGATCAGATCAAAACCACTTTCGCCGACGTGGCAGGCTGCGACGAAGCGAAAGAGGAAGTGGGTGAACTGGTCGAGTATCTGCGCGAACCGAGCCGCTTCCAGAAGCTGGGCGGTAAAATCCCTAAAGGCGTGCTGATGGTGGGCCCGCCGGGTACCGGTAAAACCCTGCTGGCGAAAGCTATCGCAGGCGAAGCGAAAGTACCGTTCTTTACTATTTCCGGTTCCGACTTCGTGGAAATGTTCGTCGGCGTCGGCGCATCTCGCGTGCGCGACATGTTCGAACAGGCCAAGAAAGCCGCACCTTGCATCATCTTTATTGATGAGATCGACGCCGTCGGTCGTCAGCGCGGCGCAGGTTTAGGCGGCGGTCACGATGAACGTGAACAGACTCTGAACCAGATGCTGGTTGAGATGGACGGCTTTGAAGGCAACGAAGGCATTATCGTTATCGCCGCGACTAACCGTCCAGACGTTCTCGACCCGGCGCTGCTGCGTCCAGGCCGCTTTGACCGTCAGGTCGTCGTGGGTCTGCCGGACGTGCGCGGTCGCGAACAGATTCTGAAAGTGCATATGCGCCGCGTGCCGCTGGCGACCGATATCGACGCAGGCATCATCGCGCGCGGTACGCCGGGCTTCTCCGGTGCGGATCTCGCGAACCTGGTGAACGAAGCGGCGCTGTTTGCCGCGCGCGGCAACAAGCGCGTGGTATCGATGGTTGAATTCGAGAAAGCGAAAGACAAAATCATGATGGGTGCGGAACGTCGCTCCATGGTGATGACGGAAGCGCAGAAAGAATCCACCGCGTACCACGAAGCGGGCCACGCGATTATCGGCCGTCTGGTGCCGGAACACGATCCGGTGCATAAGGTAACGATTATTCCGCGCGGACGTGCGCTCGGCGTGACCTTCTTCCTGCCTGAAGGCGACGCCATCAGCGCCAGCCGTCAGAAGCTGGAAAGCCAGATCTCTACCCTGTACGGCGGCCGCCTGGCTGAAGAGATTATTTACGGTGCGGAACACGTTTCCACCGGTGCCTCTAACGACATCAAAGTGGCCACTAACCTGGCGCGCAACATGGTGACGCAGTGGGGCTTCTCGG
Organism: Pantoea septica; assembly: GCF_002095575.1. Taxonomy (GTDB): domain Bacteria; phylum Pseudomonadota; class Gammaproteobacteria; order Enterobacterales; family Enterobacteriaceae; genus Pantoea; species Pantoea septica. The sequence goes on from NZ_MLJJ01000019.1 coordinate 23,578, forward strand.
AAAAACTGGGTCCGTTACTCTATGCGGAAGAAGAGGGCGAAGTCTTCCTCGGCCGTTCCGTGGCGAAAGCGAAACATATGTCTGACGAAACCGCGCGCATTATCGACCAGGAAGTTAAACACCTGATCGACAGCAACTACCAGCGCGCGCGCCGTATTCTGAGCGAGAATATGGACATCCTTCACGCGATGAAAGACGCGCTGATGAAGTATGAAACCATCGATGCGCCGCAGATCGACGACCTGATGGCGCGCCGCGAAGTGCGTCCGCCAGCAGGCTGGGAAGATCCGGGCAGCAACTCCGACAGCAATGGCACGCCGAAGGCGCCGCGTCCGGTCGATGAGCCGCGCACGCCGAATCCTGGCAATACCATGTCAGAGCAGTTCGACAAATAACAGGGTTTCACCCTTGCAAAAACCCCGGCTGGTCCGGGGTTTTTTACATCCGTAATCAGGTAATCAGAGGAGATTTTCCCCATGAAGTTGTACGCCCGTGATACCCATCTGGATTTATCGTTTCCCCATGTGATGGGCATTTTGAATGTCACGCCGGACTCCTTCTCCGATGGTGGAAAACATCACACGTTGGTCGAGGCGCTGACGCACACCAATGAAATGGTTAACGCGGGCGCCACCATTATCGACGTGGGCGGCGAGTCGACCCGTCCGGGGGCGGATGAGGTCAGCGTCGACGAAGAGCTGGCGCGCGTCATTCCGGTGGTAGAGGCGATTGCGCAGCGTTTCGAGGTGTGGATTTCGGTTGATACGTCAAAAGCCGAGGTTATCCGCGAAGCGGCGCGAGCGGGCGCTCACATCATTAACGACATTCGCTCTCTCTCCGAACCGGGCGCGCTGGAAGCGGCGGCGGCGGCTAATTTGCCGGTTTGCCTGATGCATATGCAGGGCGAGCCGCGCACTATGCAGCAGGCACCTGAGTATCGCGATGTTGTAAGCGAAGTGGATGCTTACTTCGCGGATCAAATCGCGCGCTGCGAAGCGGGGGGTATCAAAAAAGAACATCTGCTGCTCGACCCTGGCTTCGGTTTCGGTAAGAATCTCAACCACAACTATGAGCTGCTGGCCCACCTTAGCCATTTTCACCATTTCGGGCTGCCCCTGCTGGTGGGCATGTCGCGCAAGTCTATGATTGGTCAGCTGTTGAACGTCGGGCCGTCGCAGCGCCTGACGGGTAGCCTGACCTGCGCAGTGATTGCCGCGATGCAGGGCGCGCAGATCATTCGCGTACATGACGTTAAAGAGACGGTCGAGGCGATGCGCGTTGTCGAAGCGACACGGAGAGCAAAAGGATAATTAAGGCATGAGTAATCGTAAATATTTTGGTACGGACGGCATTCGCGGCAAGGTTGGCGAAGCGCCGATTACCCCTGACTTTGTACTGAAGCTGGGCTGGGCGGCAGGCAAAGTGCTGGCGCGCCACGGCTCGCGAAAGGTGCTGATCGGTAAAGATACGCGTATCTCCGGCTATATGCTGGAGTCGGCGCTGGAGGCAGGCCTGGCCGCAGCGGGCTTGTCCGCCGCCTTTACCGGCCCAATGCCGACGCCCGCCATCGCCTATCTGACGCGCACCTTCCGCGCCGAAGCGGGCATCGTCATCTCCGCGTCGCACAACCCGTTTGACGATAACGGCATTAAATTCTTCTCCGCCGAAGGCACCAAGCTGCCGGACGAGGTAGAAGAGGCGATTGAGCTGGAAATGGAGAAGCCGCTGACCTGCGTCGAGTCCGCCGAGCTGGGGCGCGCCAGCCGTATCGTAGACGCCGCCGGCCGCTATATCGAGTTCTGCAAGGGCTCCTTTCCGAGCGAGCTTAGCCTTAACGGCCTGAAAATCGTGGTTGACTGCGCGAACGGCGCCACCTACCACATTGCGCCGAACGTGCTGCGCGAGCTGGGCGCCACCGTTATCGCCATCGCCACGCAGCCTGACGGCATGAATATCAACAAAGAGTGCGGCGCGACCGATCTGCGTATGCTGCAGCAGCGCGTGCTGGCGGAGAAAGCGGATATCGGCCTAGCTTACGACGGTGACGGCGACCGCATCATGATGGTCGACCATCTGGGCGAGAAGGTCGATGGCGACCAGATCCTGTATATCATCGCGCGCGAAGGGCTGCGTCAGGGCCAGCTACGCGGCGGCGTGGTCGGGACCCTGATGAGCAATATGGGCCTCGAGCTGGCACTGAAGCAGCTCGGCATTCCTTTCGCCCGCGCCAAAGTGGGCGACCGCTACGTGCTGGAAAAGATGCAAGAGAAGAACTGGCGTCTTGGCGCGGAGAACTCCGGCCACGTTATTCTGCTGGATAAAACCACCACCGGCGACGGCATCGTAGCAAGTTTGCAAGTGCTCACTGCAATGGTGCGCAACCATATGAGCCTGCACGATCTGTGCAGCGGCATGAAGATGCTGCCGCAGGTGCTGGTCAACGTGCGCTTCAGCGGCACCGGCGACCCGCTGGAAGACGAGGCGGTAAAAAGCGTGACGGCGGAGGTGGAAAAGACCCTGGCCGGACGCGGACGCGTGCTGCTGCGTAAATCGGGTACCGAGCCGTTGATTCGCGTCATGGTGGAAGGGGAAAACGAAGCGCAGGTCACCGAGCTGGCGCATCGTATCGCCGAACAGGTCAAAGCGGTTTAAGGCGTGAACGGCGGACGGTTTTACGCCGATCCGCCGTTAAAACATCAGGATGGCGCTTTTTTCCGCAGTCGATCGCGGCGAAGAAAATTACCCTTGCAGAGGGGGGCGCCTTTGGTTAGTATTCACACCCGCTTCTGATGGGTGATGACGACACGGCCCATCTATACTGGCTGAAGCTTAACTGTGCGGTTATCGCGCAAGGAAACAGGTTGATTATGTACGAAGCTCTTTTAGTTATCTTCCTTATTGTAGCCATCGCCCTCGTGGGTTTGATTATGCTGCAGCAAGGTAAAGGCGCTGATATGGGAGCCTCATTCGGTGCAGGCGCATCCGCAACGCTGTTCGGTTCTACGGGTTCAGGTAACTTCATGACTCGCATGACCGGCATTCTCGCGGCACTGTTCTTCATCATCAGCCTTGTTCTGGGTAACCTGAACACCAATAAGACTTCAAAAGGAAGCGAGTGGGAAAATCTGTCAGCGCCGGCGCAGTCAACGCAATCGACTCAGCCTGCACAACCGGCAACGCCGGGTAACGACATCCCGAAATAAGTTCGTCATGCTTGCGACGCGACAGATTCAAGTCGTGGTCTGAACAGTGCCGAGGTGGTGGAATTGGTAGACACGCTACCTTGAGGTGGTAGTGCCCGATTGGGCTTACGGGTTCAAGTCCCGTCCTCGGTACCAAATCTGGTTTTACTTGCAAATATCGCAAGATCAGCGTAACATTCGTCACGTTTTCGGACGCGGGGTGGAGCAGCCTGGTAGCTCGTCGGGCTCATAACCCGAAGGTCGTCGGTTCAAATCCGGCCCCCGCAACCACTTTCCCTTAGAGTTCTTTTTCAAATATACTGTGTGCATCGACGGGCGCATCGCAGCGAGTTTTGAAAAAAATTCTTCTGGACGGTGCCGAGCCGCTTAGCGGCGTACAGGGTCCAGTCACAAAAAGCCCCGAATTTTCGGGGTTTTTTGTTATCAGGAAATCGTAACACTGGGCTATTAAGCCCTTTTTTTATGTCTTGGGGGTGGGCTTGTCCACATTAGAGCAAAAATTGACAGAGTTGGTATCGGCTCCGGTAGAAGCGCTCGGCTACGAACTGGTCGGTATCGAATTCGTTCGTGGTCGCACATCAACCCTGCGCATCTATATTGATAGTGAAGATGGCATCAATGTCGATGATTGCGCGGATGTCAGCCACCAGGTAAGCGCGGTGCTGGATGTGGAAGATCCCATCACCGTGGCTTACAACCTTGAAGTCTCCTCACCGGGGCTGGATCGCCCGATGTTTACCGCGGAACATTACGTGCGGTATACAGGCGAAGAAGTCAGTCTGGTCCTGCGCATGGCGGTACAGAACCGTCGTAAATGGCAGGGCATCATCAAGTCGGTCGACGGCGAGATGGTGACGGTGACCGTTGAGGGTAAAGACGAGGTGTTCGCGCTGAGCAATATTCAGAAAGCGAACCTGGTCCCCCACTTTTAAAAGTCCGGATTGAGGCTAACCAGGATGAACAAAGAGATCTTAGCTGTTGTAGAAGCCGTTTCTAACGAAAAAGCCCTGCCGCGTGAGAAAATCTTCGAGGCGCTGGAGAGCGCGCTGGCAACTGCAACCAAGAAGAAGTACGAGCAAGAGATTGACGTTCGCGTCAGCATCGATCGCAAAAGCGGCGACTTCGACACCTTCCGCCGTTGGGAAGTGGTAGAAGAAGTGACGCAGCCGACGCGCGAGATCACGCTGGAGGCAGCCCGCTTCGAGGATGAAGCGTTCAATCTGGGCGATTACGTTGAAGATCAGATCGAATCGGTCACCTTTGACCGTATTACTACCCAGACTGCGAAGCAGGTTATCGTGCAGAAAGTGCGCGAGGCCGAGCGCGCGATGGTGGTCGATCAGTTCCGCCAGCATGAAGGCGAGATCATCACCGGTGTGGTGAAGAAAGTGAATCGCGACAACATCACCCTGGATCTTGGCAGCAACGCCGAAGCGGTGATTTTGCGCGAAGACATGCTGCCGCGTGAGAACTTCCGTCCGGGCGACCGTATTCGCGGCGTGCTTTACGCCGTACGTCCTGAAGCGCGCGGCGCGCAGCTGTTCGTGACCCGTTCTAAGCCGGAAATGCTGATCGAACTGTTTCGCATCGAGGTGCCGGAAATCGGCGAAGAAGTCATCGAAATTAAAGCGGCGGCTCGCGATCCGGGTTCACGCGCTAAAATTGCGGTGAAAACCAACGACAAACGCATCGATCCGGTCGGCGCCTGCGTCGGTATGCGCGGCGCGCGCGTGCAGGCTGTTTCCAGCGAGCTGGGCGGCGAGCGTATCGATATCGTGCTGTGGGACGATAACCCGGCGCAGTTTGTTATTAACGCCATGGCTCCGGCCGACGTGGCGTCAATCGTGGTTGATGAAGATAACCACACCATGGATATCGCTGTTGAAGCCGGCAATCTGGCTCAGGCGATCGGCCGTAACGGCCAAAACGTGCGTCTGGCTTCCCAGCTGAGCGGCTGGGAGCTGAACGTGATGACCGTCGATGATCTGCAGGCGAAACACCAGGCCGAAGCGCATGCTGCTATTGATATGTTTACTAAACATCTCGACATCGACGAAGAGTTCGCCACCGTACTGGTGGAAGAGGGCTTCTCTTCGCTGGAAGAGCTGGCATACGTGCCGATCAACGAGCTGCTGGACGTTGATGGTCTGGACGAAGAGACCGTAGAAGCCCTGCGTGAACGAGCCAAAAATGCGTTAACCACCCTGGCGCTGGCGAAAGAAGAGAGCCGTGGTAATCAGGAGCCCGCTGAGGATCTTCTGAATCTCGACGGCCTGGATCGTACGCTAGCGTACCGCCTGGCGGCGAAAGGCGTTTGCACGCTGGAAGATCTCGCCGAGCAAGGTGTCGACGACCTGACGGATATTGAAGGGCTGAATGATGAGCAAGCCGGCGCGCTGATTATGGCCGCGCGAAATATCTGCTGGTTCGGCGATGACGCGTAATAACAGGAAGGAACAGCATGACAGATGTAACCGTAAAATCGCTGGCCGCAGAGATTCAGACCCCGGTCGATCGCCTGGTTCAGCAATTCGCTGACGCAGGGATCCGCAAGTCGGAGAACGACGCGGTCACGCAGCAAGAGAAAGAAACTTTATTGTCGCACCTTAATCGCGAGCATGGTCAGACCGGCTCAAGCAAGTTAACATTGCAGCGTAAGACGCGCAGTACCTTGAATATCCCAGGCACCGGGGGTAAAAGTAAATCGGTGCAAATCGAAGTCCGCAAAAAGCGCACCTACGTAAAAGGTGATGCGGAAGCTGAACAGGCAGAAGCAGAAGCCCAGGCTCAGCGTGAAGCGGAAGAAAAGGCGCAACGCGAGGCTGAAGAAAAAGCCCGTCGCGAAGCTGAAGAAAAAGCGCAACGTGAAGCCGAAGAGAAAGCCAAGCGCGAAGCCGCTGAAAAGGCGAAGCGTGAAGCAGCGGAAAAAGAAAAAGTGACGAATCATCAAACCGACGATATGACCAAGGCTGCGCAGTCCGACAAAGCCCGTCGCGAAGCCGAAGCGGCTGAACTGAAGCGTAAAGCGGAAGAAGAAGCACGCCGTAAGCTCGAAGAAGACGCTCGCCGCGTCGCTGAAGAAGCGCGCCGCCTGGCTGAAGAAAAATCAGCTGAATGGGAAAAACCTGAAGAAGAGGATAAAGGCGACTATCACGTCACCACCTCGACTCATGCCCGTCAGGCGGAAGACGAAAACGACCGTCAGGTAGAAGCGGGCCGCGCGCGCGCGCGCACCACTGCCAAAGCGGCGCGTCCGGCGAAGAAAGGCAACAAGCATTCTGAAGCCAAAACCGATCGCGAAGAAGCGCGCGCGCAGATTCGCGGCGGCAAAGGCGGCAAACACCGCAAGCCAAGCGCACTGCAGCAGGGCTTCAACAAACCTGCCCAGGTTGTTAACCGCGACGTCATCATCGGCGAAACCATCACCGTAGCCGAACTGGCTAACAAAATGGCGGTGAAAGGTTCGCAGGTCATCAAAGCGATGATGAAGATGGGCGCCATGGCGACCATCAACCAGGTTATCGACCAGGAAACGGCTCAGCTGGTTGCGGAAGAGATGGGTCACAAAGTGATCCTGCGCCGCGAGAACGAGCTGGAAGAAGCGGTAATGAGCGATCGCGATACCGATGCCGCGCAGGAATCCCGCGCGCCGGTCGTGACCATTATGGGCCACGTCGACCACGGTAAAACCTCGCTGCTGGACTACATCCGTTCGACCAAAGTCGCCTCTGGCGAAGCGGGCGGCATTACCCAGCACATCGGTGCTTACCATGTCGAAACCGACAACGGCATGATCACCTTCCTCGACACCCCGGGCCACGCCGCGTTTACCGCGATGCGTGCGCGTGGTGCGCAGGCGACGGATATCGTTATCCTCGTGGTGGCGGCTGACGACGGCGTGATGCCGCAGACCATCGAAGCGATCCAGCACGCGAAAGCGGCGGGCGTGCCGGTTGTGGTTGCCGTTAACAAAATCGATAAGCCGGAAGCCGATCCGGATCGCGTCAAGAACGAACTGACTCAGTACGGCATCATCCCGGAAGAGTGGGGCGGCGAAAACATGTTCGTCAACGTCTCTGCGAAAGCCGGTACCGGCATTGACGATCTGCTGAATGCGATTCTGCTGCAGGCGGAAGTGCTGGAGCTGACCGCTATTCGCGAAGGCATGGCGAGCGGCGTGGTGATCGAATCCTTCCTGGATAAAGGTCGTGGTCCGGTCGCTACCGTGCTGGTGCGCGAAGGTACCCTGAACAAAGGTGACATCGTGCTGTGCGGCTTCGAATATGGCCGCGTGCGTGCGATGCGCGACGAACTGGGCCGCGAAGTCATGGAAGCGGGTCCGTCCATTCCGGTGGAAATCCTCGGTCTCTCCGGCGTGCCGGCAGCGGGCGACGAAGCGACCGTCGTGCGTGACGAGAAGAAAGCGCGTGAAGTGGCTCTCTATCGTCAGGGCAAGTTCCGCGAAGTCAAACTGGCGCGCCAGCAGAAGGCGAAGCTGGAGAACATGTTCGCCAACATGACAGAAGGCGAAGTCTCCGAGCTGAACATCGTGCTGAAGTCCGACGTCCAGGGTTCTGTGGAAGCGATCTCCGACTCGCTGCTGAAACTCTCCACCGACGAAGTGAAGGTGAAGATTATCGGTTCGGGCGTAGGTGGTATCACCGAAACCGACGCCACCCTGGCTGCGGCGTCCAACGCCATCATCCTCGGCTTCAACGTGCGTGCCGATGCCTCTGCGCGTCGCGTCATCGATGCTGAAAACGTCGACCTGCGTTACTACTCCGTTATCTATAATCTGATCGACGAAGTGAAAGCGGCGATGAGCGGCATGCTGGCTCCGGAGTTCAAACAGCAGATTATCGGTCTGGCTGAAGTTCGCGATGTGTTCAAGTCACCGAAATTCGGCGCGATCGCCGGCTGTATGGTTACCGAAGGCAACATCAAGCGTCACAATCCGATCCGCGTTCTGCGTGACAACGTGGTTATCTACGAAGGCGAGCTGGAATCTCTGCGTCGCTTTAAAGATGACGTCAACGAAGTGCGTAACGGCATGGAGTGTGGTATCGGCGTGAAGAACTACAACGACGTTCGCGTTGGCGATATGATCGAAGTGTTCGAAGTGATCGAAGTTAAGCGCACCATCGAATAAGCATTACGCGATGTGTTGCAATTTGGGAGGCCGCTGGCCTCCCGAATTATTTTGGAGAGATGATTATGGCGAAAGAATTTGGCCGCCCGCAGCGTGTGTCGCAGGAGCTGCAAAAAGAGATCGCAATCATTCTGCAGCGCGAGATTAAAGATCCGCGTCTCGGCATGATGGTCACGGTTTCCGGCGTGGAAGTATCGCGCGATCTCGCGTATGCCAAAGTGTTTGTCACCTTCCTTAACGACAAAGACGAGGAAGCGGTAAAAAATGGCCTGAAGGCGCTGAAAGAGGCTTCTGGCTATATTCGTATTCTGCTCGGCAAAGCGATGCGTCTGCGTATCGTGCCGGAACTGACCTTCTTCTACGACAATTCGCTGATTGAAGGTATGCGCATGTCGAACCTGGTGTCGAACGTCATCAAAAACGACGTCGAGCGTCGCGGTGAAAACCCGGCGGAAGATGACAAGGAGGACTAATGAGTCGTCCTCGTCGTCGCGGTCGCGACGTCCACGGCGTGTTCCTGCTCGATAAGCAGCAGGGCGCCTCGTCCAACGATGTGCTGCAAAAAGTTAAACGTCTGTTTAACGCCAACAAAGCGGGTCATACCGGCGCGCTCGATCCGCTGGCAACCGGCATGCTGCCGATTTGTCTCGGCGAAGCGACCAAGTTCTCCCAGTATCTGCTCGACTCGGATAAGCGTTATCGCGTTATTGCGCGTCTTGGCGAGCGTACCGATACTTCCGACGCCGACGGCAATATCGTTGAAACGCGTCCGGTCTCCTTTAGCCAGGATCAGCTCGACGCGGCGCTGGAGAGCTTTCGCGGCGAGACGATGCAGGTGCCGACCATGTTTTCGGCGTTGAAGTATCAGGGCCGAAAGCTATATGAGTACGCGCGCGAAGGCGTAACCGTGCCGCGCGAAGCGCGTCCGATTACCGTCTTCGAGCTGCAGTTTATTCGCTGGGAAGGGAATGAGCTGGAGCTGGAAATTCACGTGTCTAAAGGCACCTATATCCGCACCATTATCGACGATCTGGGCGAGAAGCTCGGCTGCGGCGCGCATGTGATTATGCTGCGCCGTTTGCAGGTGGCACGCTATCCGATCGAAAAGATGATGACGCTGGAGCAGCTGCAGGCCGTCGCGACGACAATAAGCACGGCGGAAACGCCCGACTACGCGCCGCTCGACGCGCTTTTGCTGCCGATGGATAGCCCGGCGGACGCGTTTCCCATCGTTAACCTGCCCTCCGCCGTCGCCGCCTTTTTCAAACAGGGCATGCCGGTTCAGGCAGCGGATGCCCCGCAGCAGGGGCTGGTGCGCGTAACCGAAGGCGATGCGCATAAATTTATCGGCATGGCGGAAGTCGCCGCTGACGGGCGCGTGGCGCCGCGTCGTCTGGTGGTGGAGTATCCCGCGTAACCCTGGGCAACGCTGCATTTGCGTTGCTCCCGGGCGAAGAGTAGAATAGCGCGGCTTTAAAGCGGGTAGCTGAATTAGAGATCGGCGCCCATACATTCATTTATTACTGGAGTTTATTATGTCTCTAAGCGTAGAAGCTAAAGCAGAGATCGTTGCTAAATACGGTCGTGGTGCTAACGACAGCGGCTCAACCGAAGTTCAGGTTGCACTGCTGACTGCACAGATTAGCCACCTGCAGGGTCACTTCTCTGAGCACAAGAAAGACCACCACAGCCGTCGCGGTCTGCTGCGCATGGTATCTCAGCGTCGTAAGCTGCTGGACTACCTGAAGCGTAAAGACGTTGCACGCTACACCAGCCTGATCGAAAGCCTGGGCCTGCGTCGCTAAGTCTGAAGAATCTGATCAAGGATGTAGCGCAGAGAGTTTGCGAAAAAACGCGTCTTGCGATCAGATTTGTGCGAGTTTCACGAAAAGGGGGCCTTTACGGCCCCTTTTTTCGAGCAATGCGCAGCAATCCGGACCAAACTCATGTATTGTTGCAGTGAGTGATCTTCGTTTGCAGAGGTTCGCGCGGCTAATGAGAGGCTTTACCGCAGATTCGGTTAAGGGTTGTCATTAGTCGCGAGGATGCAACTGAAGATCGGTAATCCATGGCACGCCAGAAAGGTGCTGCCCCGAAGTTAAGGAATTCATTTTGCTGAACCCGATCGTACGTCAATTCCAATATGGTCAGCATACCGTCACGCTGGAAACCGGCATGATGGCGCGCCAGGCCACCGCAGCCGTTATGGCCAGCATGGACGACACCGCTGTATTCGTGACCGTTGTTGGCCAGAAAAAAGCCAAGCCCGGTCAGGACTTTTTCCCGCTGACCGTGAACTACCAGGAGCGTACCTACGCCGCTGGCCGTATCCCGGGCAGCTTCTTCCGTCGCGAAGGTCGTCCAAGCGAAGGCGAAACCCTGATTGCGCGTCTGATTGACCGCCCGATTCGTCCGCTGTTCCCGGAAGGCTTCGTTAACGAAGTTCAGGTTATCGCCACCGTGGTTTCCGTTAACCCGCAGGTTAACCCGGATATCGTCGCGATGATCGGCGCCTCCGCTGCACTGGCGCTGTCAGGCCTGCCGTTCAACGGTCCGATCGGCGCCGCGCGCGTCGGCTACATCAACGACCAGTATGTGCTGAACCCGACTGCTGACGAGATCAAACAGTCTCGTCTGGATCTGGTGGTTGCCGGTACGCAGAACGCGGTACTGATGGTGGAGTCCGAAGCGGACATCCTGACCGAAGATCAGATGCTGGGCGCAGTGGTGTTCGGCCACGAGCAGCAGCAGGTCGTCATCGAAAACATCAATTCTCTGGTCGCAGAAGCGGGCAAACCGCGCTGGGACTGGCAGCCTGAGCCGGCTAACGACGCGCTGATCGCACGCGTTGCCGCCCTGGCTGAAGCGCGCATCAGCGACGCTTACCGCATCACCGACAAGCAAGAGCGTTACACCCAGGTTGGCGTCATCAAAGACGAAACCATCGCCGCGCTGCTGGCTGAAGACGAAACGCTGGACGACGCTGAAATCGGCGACATCGTTCACAGCCTGGAAAAGAACGTGGTGCGTACCCGTATCCTGAACGGCGAACCGCGTATCGACGGCCGTGAAAAAGATATGATCCGTGGCCTGGACGTTCGCACCGGCGTACTGCCGCGCACGCACGGCTCGGCGCTGTTCACCCGTGGCGAAACGCAGGCGCTGGTTGCCGCGACGCTGGGTACCGCGCGTGACGCGCAGAACCTGGACGAGCTGATGGGCGAACGTACCGACAGCTTCCTGTTCCACTACAACTTCCCTCCGTACTCGGTAGGCGAAACCGGTATGGTCGGCTCGCCGAAGCGTCGTGAGATTGGTCACGGTCGCCTGGCGAAGCGCGGCGTGCTGGCCGTGATGCCGAAGCAGGAAGAGTTCCCGTACACCGTGCGCGTTGTCTCTGAAATCACCGAATCCAACGGCTCGTCCTCTATGGCTTCCGTGTGCGGCGCTTCACTGGCGCTGATGGATGCCGGCGTGCCGATCAAAGCGGCCGTTGCAGGCATCGCGATGGGTCTGGTGAAAGAAGATGAGAAGTTCGTGGTACTGTCTGACATCCTCGGCGACGAAGATCACCTCGGCGACATGGACTTCAAAGTAGCCGGTAGCCGCGAAGGCATCACCGCGCTGCAGATGGACATCAAAATCGAAGGCATCACCCGCGAAATCATGCAGGTTGCGCTGAATCAGGCCAAAGGTGCGCGTCTGCACATCCTGGGCGTGATGGAGCAGGCAATCAGCACGCCGCGTAAAGAGATCTCTGAGTTCGCGCCGCGCATTTACACCATCAAGATCAATTCAGACAAGATCAAAGATGTGATTGGTAAAGGCGGTTCCGTAATCCGCGCGCTGACCGAAGAGACCGGCACCACCATCGAAATCGAAGACGACGGCACCGTGAAAATCGCGGCGACCGACGGTCTGAAGGCGAAAGAGGCGATTCGTCGCATCGAAGAGATTACCGCCGAGATCGAAGTGGGCCGCGTTTACAGCGGTAAAGTGACCCGTATCGTCGACTTCGGTGCCTTCGTCGCCATTGGCGGCGGCAAGGAAGGGCTGGTACACATTTCTCAGATCGCGGATAAGCGCGTAGAGAAAGTGACCGACTACCTGCAGATGGGCCAGGAAGTGCCGGTTAAGGTACTGGAAGTGGACCGTCAGGGTCGCGTCCGTCTGAGCATCAAAGAAGCGACAGAGTCTAAGCCTCAGGGCGAAGAAGCTGCCGTGACCAGCGCGCCAGACGCAGAGTAATTCCCTGTTTGCCTCTCCTTATCCCATCGCGGATGGGAGAGGCGTTTGTGTCATCGCGAGGGCGGGAATCCTTGTGCACAGCAGGCGGATAACAGGAGCGTTGTCCTAATGTTTGTATTCGGGAGTGGGAAATGAAGCCTTTTTTGCGCTGGTGTTTTGTTGCGACAGCTATCACGCTGGCAGGATGCAGCAACTCCAATTGGCGTAAGAACGAAGTTCTTGCAGTACCTCTACAGCCCACACTGCAGCAGGAAGTGATTCTGGCGCGCATGGAACAAATTCTTGCCAGTCGCGCCCTTACCGATGATGAACGCGCACAGCTATTATATGAGCGCGGAGTGTTGTATGATAGTCTCGGTCTGAGAGCACTAGCGCGGAACGATTTCTCGCAAGCGCTGTCTATAAGACCAGATATGCCGGAAGTGTTTAACTATCTCGGCATATATTTAACGCAGGCAGGCAATTTTGATGCTGCCTATGAAGCGTTTGATTCTGTACTTGAGCTTGATCCAACTTACAATTATGCGCATTTAAATCGTGGTATCGCCCTCTATTACGGCGGTCGATACAAGTTAGCGCAAGATGATCTGCTGGCGTTTTATCAAGACGATCCCAACGATCCTTTCCGCAGCCTGTGGCTCTATCTCGATAAACGCGAGATGGACGCTGATAAGGCGAAAGTTGCGCTGCAGCAGCGTTACGACAAAGCGGCCCGTGATCAATGGGGATGGAACATTGTCGAATTCTACCTTGGCGACATCAGTGAAAGCACGCTGATGGAACGTCTCAAGGCAGACGCAACGGATAACACCTCGCTCGCTGAACATCTCAGTGAAACCAACTTCTATTTAGGTAAGCATTACCTAAGTCTGGGGGAGAAGGACAACGCGAAAGCGCTGTTCAAACTGGCGGTGGCCAACAACGTCAACAACTTTGTTGAACACCGATACGCATTGTTGGAACTGGCGCAACTCGGCCAGACACAAGACGATTTATCAGAATCTGACCAGCAATAGCTGACGAACTTTTATTGCCCGAAGTACCCGTTATGTCATCATCTTCCGGGATGAGGGCTTTTCTGTTCGTCAAAACTTCTAATTTGAGCCGGTTCACACTTTTTGATGAAAATGACTGAAAATTTTCACGACGAGTTATGTAGACTGGCCGCCGCAATCTAAGAGGCACGTGTACTACATGACTGATATCCAAACCACTTTTGCTGACCTGGGCCTGAACGCCGACATCCTCGAATCACTGAACGGCATGGGCTATGTTAAGCCTTCTCCGATCCAGGCTGAGTGTATTCCTCACCTGCTGGCGGGCCGTGACGTACTGGGCATGGCGCAGACCGGCAGTGGTAAAACCGCAGCGTTCTCGCTGCCGCTGTTAAACAACATTGATCCTTCTCTTCGCGCACCGCAGATCCTGGTGCTGGCGCCGACCCGCGAACTGGCGGTTCAGGTTGCCGAAGCGATGACCGAATTCTCTAAACATATGCGTGGCGTCAACGTCGTGGCCCTTTACGGCGGCCAGCGTTATGACGTGCAGCTGCGCGCGCTGCGTCAGGGCCCGCAAATCGTGGTGGGCACCCCGGGTCGTCTGCTCGACCACCTGAAACGCGGCACGCTGGATCTCTCTAACCTGCGCGGCCTGGTGCTGGACGAAGCTGATGAAATGCTGCGTATGGGCTTCATCGAAGACGTTGAAACCATCATGGCGCAGATTCCGGAAGGTCATCAGACCGCGCTGTTCTCAGCGACCATGCCGGAAGCGATCCGTCGCATCACCAAGCGTTTCATGAAAGATCCGCAGGAAGTCCGCATCCAGTCCAGCGTCACCACGCGCCCGGACATCAGCCAGTCTTACTGGACGGCGTACGGTCGTAAAACCGACGCGCTGGTGCGTTTCCTTGAAGCGGAAGACTTCGATGCCGCTATCATCTTCGTGCGTACTAAAAACGCTACGCTGGAAGTGGCTGAAGCGCTGGAGCGCAGCGGCTACAACAGCGCCGCGCTGAACGGCGACATGAACCAGGCGCTGCGCGAGCAGACCCTGGAGCGTCTGAAAGATGGCCGTCTCGATATCCTGATCGCCACCGACGTTGCGGCGCGCGGTCTGGACGTGGAGCGCATCAGCCTGGTCGTTAACTACGACATTCCGCTGGACGCTGAGTCTTACGTCCACCGTATCGGTCGTACCGGCCGCGCCGGTCGTGCTGGCCGCGCGCTGCTGTTCGTCGAGAACCGCGAGCGTCGCCTGCTGCGCAACATCGAGCGCACCATGAAGCTGACCATTCCGGAAGTCGAACTGCCGAACGCTGAGCTGCTGAGCACCCGCCGTCTGGAGAAATTCGCCGGACGCGTACAGCAGCAGCTGGAAAGCAGCGATCTGGACCAGTATCGCGCGCTGCTGGAGAAACTCTCTCCGCAGGACGATCTGGATATGGAAACGCTGGCCGCAGCGCTGCTGAAAATGGCGCAGGGCGAACGTCCGCTGATCGTCCAGCCGGACGCGCCGCGTCCGCAGCGTCGCGAGTTCCGCGATCGTGACGACCGTCGTGATGACCGTCGCAGTCCGCGTGACAGCCGCGAAGGCGGCGATCGTCCGCGTCGCGAACGTCGCGACGTCGGCGAAATGGAACTGTACCGCATTGAAGTGGGCCGTGATGACGGCGTTGAAGTGCGTCACATCGTCGGCGCTATCGCCAACGAAGGCGACATCAGCAGCCGCTACATCGGCAACATCAAGCTGTTCGGCACCCACTCGACGATCGAGCTGCCGAAAGGCATGCCGGGCGATATCCTGCAGCACTTTACCCGCACGCGTATTCTCAACAAACCGATGAATATGCAGCTGCTGGGCGATGCGCAGCCGCAGAGCGAAGCGCGCGGCGAACGTCGCGGCGGCGGCCGTGATTTCGGCGGCGAGCGTCGTGGCGGCGGCAACCGTGAAGGTGGTCGCGAAGGCGGACGTCGTTTCTCTTCCGAGCGTCGCGAAGGCGGTCGTGAAGGCGGACGCAGCAGCTTCAGCCGTGAAGGCAGCCGTGGTCCGCGTCGCGAAGAGGGCGCTGCTGCAGCGCCGCGTCGTCGCGAGTTCTGATAATCAGCCAGGCTGATTGATAAAAAGGGAAGCCCTCGGGCTTCCCTTTTTTTATCTTCAATTCTGGCGTTACGCGCCGCCGGCTATCAGGACACGCTCGCCGCTGATATAGGCGGCCTCCTCCGAGGCGAGAAACAGCGCCACCTGCGCCACATCCTCCGGCAGTCCGAAACGCCCCAGCGGCGTCGCCGCCAGCAGCTGCGCCTTGAGCTGCGGATTGAGCTTCTTCGCGGTCAACAGCCCTTCCGTCATAATGATGCCCGGCGCCAGCGCGTTAACGCGAATATTGCGCGGGCCCAGCTCGCGCGCCAGCCCCTGCGTCAGCGTATCGATCGCGCCTTTGGTCGTCGCCCAGAGTACCGAACCGGGCGTGCTCTGCTGGCTGTTCAGCGCGCTAAGATTGATGATGCAGCCGCCGTGCGCCGGGAACCGCCGCGCCGCCTGCTGGCAAACCAGCAGCGTGCCCAGCAGATTTACGTTGAGCTGCTGCTGCATCTCCAGCAGGCTCAGGGCGCTAAACTCGCCGTAATGGAACTGACCGGCGTTATTGACCACGATATCGGGCGCGCCGAAGTGCGCCAGCGCGGTTTCGAACAGCCGCTCGACGTCCGCTTCGCGGGAAATATCCGCCTGTACCGCCAGCCCTTCGCTGCCCAACGTGCGAATGTCGCTCACCACATCCGCCGCGCCCACCTCATCCTGGCGGTAGTTGACGACTACGCGCGCGCCGGCTGCGGCGAACGCCATAGCAATCGCCGCGCCAATGCCTTTCGAGGCGCCCGTCACCAGCGCAATTTTTCCGTCAAGTGCTTTCATCTTGTCTCTCCACCTGAGTATCGCGTTTGCAAAATATGCGCTTTCAGGTCGAATGTGCGGTAGCGCAATCCTGCAAGTCTCTTGCACGATCCTGCAAATCTGGCGACGAGGCGGGTGCGTTCGTCGCGGGTTCGGGTAACATGTTCACTACCATTTACTCGCGGGGAAAAGGAAGAGGATATGGCGGAACCGGCGCAGCTGGCGCATCTGGCGCAGCTTATCGCGCGTCATGCGGCCGACGATGGCCGTCACGACAGCGCGATTGATTTTCTCTTTTTCGGCCGCAGCTCCCGGCCGTCCGAACCCACCTATCATGCTCAGTGGGCCAGCTTCGCGCTGGTGGCGCAGGGCGGAAAGGCGCTGCGTATGGGTGAGGAGATTATTCATTACGGCCCCGGCGATCTGCTGCTGGTAACCATGGATATGCCGGTGCGCTCCTGCGTAACGATCGCCACGCCCGAGAAGCCGAATCTTGGCATCGGCATCTCCATAAACGAGGAGAGACTGATGCGCTACCTCGACAGGTTTCCGCTAACTTCGCCGCTGGTGGAGGCGCGCACCGAGCGCGGCATCGCCGCGCACAAAGTGTCGCCGCTGCTGGTGGATGCGGTTATCCGCCTGGTTCGCCTGCTGGATCAGCCGCAGGATATCGCCGCGCTGGCGCCGCTTATCGAGCAGGAGATCTTCTATCGTCTGCTGACCGGTCCGGAAGGCGGCCGCATCCTCAACATGGCGCTGGCGGAGCGGCCGGGCAACAAGGTGGCGCGCGCGGCGCGCTGGCTGCGGGAGAATTTTCATCAGCCGTTGAAAATCGGCCGGCTCGCCAGCAGCGTCGGCATGAGCGCCTCTTCGCTGCACCATCATTTCAAAGCGGTCACGGCGATGACGCCGATGCAGTATCAGAAGCAGCTGCGCCTCAACGAGGCGCGACGGCTGATGATGGTAGAGAAGCTGGATGCCGGAACGGCGGGCTATCGCGTAGGGTATCAGAGCGCGTCGCAGTTCAGCCGGGAGTACAGCCGTTTTTACGGCCGATCTCCCGCGCGCGACGTGCGCCAGCTGGCGGTGGGGCCGGAAGCGTAGCGCCCACCGTAGAAGAGCTTACAGCGAGCGGGCCGCTTCCATCGCGATGGCGAAGGAGCGCAGACGCGCCTCGGTATCGAAGATTTGGCCGTTGACCATGATCTCGTCCGCCTGGGTTTCACGCATCAGTCCGGCCAGGCCGTGACGCACTTTGTCGATATCACCCACCAGCGACATGCTCAGCGCCTGCTGCACGCCATACTGCTCTGAAGGCGACCACAGATTATCCATGTTTTCCACCGGCGCAGGCAGCGGGCCCGGCTTGCCGCGGCGCAGGTTGATAAACTGCTGCTGCTGCGAGGTGAACAGGAAGCGCGCGTCGCGCTCGCTGTCGGCGGCGACGACGTTGATGCAGACCATGGCGTACGGTTTGTCCAGACGCGCCGAAGGCTGGAATTTTTCACGATAGAGATGCAGCGCCTGGAACAGCTGATCGGGCGCGAAGTGCGACGCAAAGGCGAACGGCAGGCCGAGCTGCGCCGAGAGCTGTGCGCTGTAGAGGCTGGAGCCAAGCAGCCAGACTGGGATCTTCATGCCAAGGCCCGGCACGGGCTGAACCGGCGGCTGCGCATCTTCGTCGGCGTCGAACCAGTTAATCAGCTCCTGAACATCATCCGGGAAGGTATCCGCATGGATGCTGGAGAGGTGGCGGCGCAGCGCCATCATGGTGCGCTGATCGGAGCCCGGCGCGCGGCCCAGGCCTAAATCGATGCGGCCGGGATAGAGCGACGCCAGGGTGCCGAACTGTTCGGCGATCACCAGCGGCGCATGGTTCGGCAGCATAATGCCGCCCGATCCCAGATGCAGGGTAGTGGTGTTGGCCGCCAGATAGCCGATCAGCACCGAGGTCGCCGCGCTGGCGATGCCGGTCATATTATGATGCTCGGCCAGCCAGTAACGTTCATAGCCCAACGCTTCCGCCTGACGCGCCAGCGCCAGCGAGGTATGAAAGGCATCGCGCGGGGTGGCACCCTGCGGAATCGGCGCCAGATCCAGCACGGAAAGACGAAGGGGTTTTTTCTCAGACATGGGCACTCCAGTTGGGTATGGCGCAGGTGATGATTAACCTGCACCAACCAGTATTACGTAATAATGCCCATATTAAAACTGCTAACAAAGGCAGGCGGATAGCCTGTATGTGCCTTTCAGGATGTCAGCAGCCTCATGCCGGCCACTTTACGCCAGTAGCCGTTGCAGTCGTTGCCGTTGGCCATCATCAACGGCGACTGCCCCTCTTCATTGGCGCGGAAGCGGGCGATCTCATCCAGCGTCGCGGCGTTTTGCGGCGACAGACGCAGAATATCGACCCAGCCGCGCATGCCGACCAGATCGTTGCCGAGGTTGTAGCAGTAGCCGCTCATGGTCTGAATGCCGTTCAGCACGAAGACCTGCTGACCCTCCTGCGAGTGGACGCGGCGTCCGTTAGGGTAGTTGATGCAGCAGGTCTGACAGTCGTCTTTGGCGCGATGTTCGGCGCGAGCGGTAAAGCAGCGCGCCGACAGCGCCAGCGGCAGATAGCCGTAGCCCAGCACTTCGACCTCGAACCGGCTGCGGATGTTACGCTCCTCGCTCTGCCAGAGCAGCTGCAGCAGCCAGTCGCGCGACATCTCTACCGGCATGCACCAGCGCGTCATCCCCTCTTTTACCAGCAGATGCAGGGTTTCGACGTTATAGACGTTGAGCGTTGGTCCGGCGACAAAAGGCAGGCCGCGCTCGGCCGCCATATTCACCGTGCCGACGTCGTTGGCCTCGATGAGAAATTCGCCGTTATCGACGTAGCGCTTCAGCTCTTTCAGCTCCGAGGGCGACTGAAGCAGCGCCAGCGTGCTCAGCACCACCTGCTTGCCGCTGGCCGCCAGCTCGCGCGCCATCTCCATCCAGCGCTGATACGGGGTGGCGCGTCGTTTGCTGCACACCGCTTCGCCAAGGTAGACGATATCTGCGCTGCTGTTCGCCACCTGCTGATAAAAGCTCGCCAGCTGCTCTGTCGGCCAGTACCACAGCACCGGACCGATTGCGTATTGCATTCTGTTCTCCTTATTGCCATTCACGGTGGTAAGCGCCAAGCGTGGTCTGCGAGCCTTCGGAGAGCTCATCGAGCGCCGCCGTCCAGGCCTCGGTGACCGCAAAGTTCTCCGGCTCGCGCCTGCAGCGATCGATCGCCTGGCGCCAGACGCGCGCCACCTGCGCCACATAGGCCGGGCTGCGCTGGCGTCCCTCAATCTTCACCGAGGCGACGCCAGCGCGCAGCAGATCCGGCAGCAGCGTCAGGGTATTGAGGCTGGTGGGCTCCTCCAGCACGTGATAACGCTGCCCGTCGACCTGATAGCGGCCTTTACACAGCGTGGGATAGCCGGCGCTCTCATCCGGCGCGTAGCGGTCGATCAGCACGTCGTTAAGGCGCGATTCCATGCCGTTGGGCGTTTGCTGCCAGCGCACGAACTTCGCCGGCGAGCAGGCGCCCGCGCTGTTGGGCGACTCTCCGGTCAGCCAGGAGGAGAGATAGCAGCGGCCTTCCGCCATAATGCAGAGGCTGCCGAAGGCGAAGACCTCGAGCGGCACCGGCGTTTCGCGCGCCAGCTGCTTCACCTGATGCAGCGACAGCACGCGCGGCAGCACCACGCGGCTCAGCGCAAAGTGACGATGGTAGAAGCGCACCGCCTCCAGATTGGTGGCGGAGGCCTGCACCGACAGATGACGTTCAACCTCGGGATAGCGCTGCGCGGCGTACTCCAGCGTGGCGATATCGGCAAGGATCAGCGCGTCCGCGCCGTTTTGCGCCGCCACGTCGATGGCGCGTTGCCAGCGGTCCATGCCGTCAGGATGAGCGAAGGTATTAATGGCGACATGTAATTTACGGCGATGCTGATGCAGATAGCGCGCCGCTTCCGCCAGCTTCTTGTCGGTAAAGTTCAGCCCGGCGAAGTGGCGCGCGTTGGTGTCATCTTTCAGTCCGACATACACCGCATCGGCGCCATTCTCCACCGCTGAACGCACGGCGGGCAGATTGCCGGCCGGACACAGCAGTTCCATAGTGATCCCTCGTCGACAGGATAAGGCGACGAGTCTAGGCAAGCGGGCGGGGGGAAATGTTGATTTGGGGCAGTGAATCGCCAGTTGACGAGACAGATAGCGGAAAATTCGCGCAGCGTGGCGGTGAAATTATTGATCTCGGCTGCGGCGTGCGGCGGCGGATGTGGCAATATACCTGAAATTTTCTAAAGGGAGAGACGCTCGTGTTTCAACAGTTACGTGCTGAGTTAGTGAAAAAAGGCCCGAAATTCCTGGCGTTACCTGTTTCGCTGACCCCGTTCCCGCTAAAAAAAGCCTTTCTGCAACAACTCCTAAACTGGCAATTTCGTCATGCTTTGGCGGAAGGTGAGTTAGACTTTCTGCAGGCGCGTCATCTGGGTATCGAGATCGCGGATGTGGGTTTACGCTGGATTACCACCATTGAAGAGGGCCAGCTCAGGGTCGTACAGAATGCCGAAGCGGACGTCTGGTTTCGCGGCAATGCTAACGATCTGCTGCTGGTCGCCGCCCGTAAAGCGGATCCGGATATGCTGTTTTTCCAGCGTCGTCTGCTGATCGAAGGCGACACGGAGCTGGGACTGGAGGTAAAAAACCTGATGGATGCTCTGGAACTCGAGGCCATGCCCACGGCGTTGCGCACGGGACTGCAGCAGCTGGCTGCGTTTGTCGAAGCGGGATTGAAACAGGACGCGAAGGCCGCACAGGCGCGCGCGGAGAGTGTATGTTAATTCGCACAGAAATAGGCGTGGATGCGGCAAGCATCGACAGTTTGTTAAGACGCAGCTTCAAGAGCGAAGCGGAAGCCGAACTGGTGCAGCAGCTGCGGGAAGACGGGCTGCTGACGCTGGGCGTGGTGGCGACGGACGATGAAGGCCAGGTGCTGGGCTACGCCGCGTTTAGCCCGGTGACCTTGCAGGGCGAAGATCGCAACTGGGTCGGCCTGGCGCCGCTGGCGGTAGATGAAAGCGTGCGCGGCCAGAAAATCGGCGAACAGCTGATCTACGCCGGGCTGGATACGCTGAATGAGTTCGGCTACGGCGCGGTGGTGGTGGTGGGCGATCCGGCTTATTACAATCGCTTCGGCTTTGAGCCGGCCGCGCGCCACGGGCTACGCTGTCGCTGGCCGGGTGCCGAAGCGGCGTTTCAGGTCTATCGCCTGGCGGACGACGCCTTCGTCGGCGCGGAAGGCGAGATCGATTTTGCCGAGCCGTTTAGCCGGCTTGCGTAAGCCAGCTGGAGAGGCAGTCCGGCTGCTGCGCCACCAGCCGCAGCTTCTGCTGGCGGCTGAGCTGCTTGACCTGGTACTCCAGCCGCGACGCCGCGGCGCGGTCGCCGGCGTCGCAGCGATACACCAGCGCCAGCGGGCCTCTGCCGCGCAGCGCGCGCGCGCCGCGTCCGGCTGCATGCTGCTCAACGCGCCGCGTCACGTCGGTGGTGATGCCGGTATAGAGCGCGCCGGCGGCGGTCTGGACGATATAGAACTGCCAGCTCTCATTCATAATCTGCATCCCTGAATCTTTACTGCCGGGCAGTGTAGCGCGCCCGCGGCGCGGCGGCTATCCGGCAATCTTTGCACGGAGCAATAGAACGTGTCTGACCATTCTCATCTGGTGCGTTACCTGAAAAAACAGCATGTCCTCTCTCTTTGCTGCCAGGCCGATGGCGATCTCTGGTGCGCCAACTGCTTTTACATCTTTGACGAGGCGCGTATGGCGTTCTGGCTGATGACCGAACCCGATACGCGCCACGGTGCGCTGCTGCAGGCGAATCCGCAGGTCGCGGGCACGGTGAACGGCCAGCCGAAAACCGTGCTGCTGATTAAAGGCGTGCAGTATCGCGGCCATATCGCGCTGCTCGACGGCGATGCGGAAGCGCAGGCGCGCAAGGCTTATCAAAAACGTTTTCCGGTGGCGCGCAAAGTCTCTGCGCCGCTGTGGGAGATTCAGCTGGATGAGGTCAAGATGACCGATAATGCGCTGGGGTTTGGCAAAAAAATTAGCTGGCGGCGGGAAGAGAGTGAAATCCCTTTCCCTTAAGGGAAAGGGAAGCCGGCTTTACGACGCCTGCAGAATACGCAGCGACTCGCGGTTAAAGGCGGGCAGATCGTCCGGGGTGCGGCTGGTGACGAGACGATCGTCATCCACAATCACCTCTTCGTCATAGAAGTCCGCGCCGGCGTTGCGCAGGTCGATAGCGATCGCCTTCACGCAGGTCATCTTGCGGCCGCGCACGCCGTTCGCGCTGATCAGCAGCTGCGGGCCGTGGCAGATAGCGAAAATCGGTTTGCCGCTGGCGACGAACTCTTTGGTGAAGGCGACGAAACGGTCGTCGCTGCGCAGCGAATCAGGCGAGTGGCCGCCTGGCAGCAGCAGCGCGTCGAATTCGGCCGGGCTGACCTCGTCAATGGCGCGGTCGATTTTCACCTGCGCTTCGCCCTGTTTGCCGGTAACGGTTTTACCCGCTTCTTTCTCAATGGTCACCACCTCAAAGCCCGCCTGTTTGTAGGCATCGGCCGGTGAGGTGAACTCTGAATCTTCAAATTCGTCGGTAATCAACACCGCAATCTTCTTGCTCATTTTTCCCCTCCTCATGATGGCTTGCGCACAATGCGCTCTCCTGATGAACAGGTTAAGCCTGGTTGTTTGTGCTAAAAATGCAAGCCAGACGACAAAAGCTGACTATATTTCAGAGTAATGGCAACAGGTTAGCGGGAGGCGAGATGCATCGTGTATTGGTAACCGGCGCGACGGGACTGGTGGGCGCGCATCTGCTGCGCTTGCTGGTGGCGGATGCGCGCGTCGACGAAATCATCGCGCCGACGCGTCGTCCGCTGCCGCCGATGAATAAGGTGGTCAATCTGGTGGAGGCGGACCTGACCGACGTACTGCGCCCGCTCAACGTCGCTATCGACAGCGTATTTTGCTGTCTCGGCACCACGCGCAAAGAGGCGGGCAGCAAAGCGGCGTTTCTGCACGTCGACTATACGCTGGTGGTGGATACCGGCCTGAACGGCCTGCGGCTGGGGGCGAAGCAGATGGTAGCGGTCAGCGCGCACGGCGCGAATCGCCACTCGCCCTTTTTCTATAACCGGGTAAAAGGCGAGATGGAGACGGCGCTGCGGCATCAGGGCTGGCCGCGCCTGACGCTGATTCGTCCTTCGCTGCTGCTGGGCGAGCGCACGCGCAAACGTACCGGCGAAAGCCTGATGGCGCCGCTGTTCGGCGTGCTGCCCGGCAACTGGCGTTCGGTCTCTGCGCTGGCGGTGGCGAAATGCATGCACGCCTGCGCTTTTCAGCCGGGCGGCGACCGCGTCGAGATTATCGAGTCGGGGCAAATCCCACGCTAGCCGCGCTCTTTGCTCAGATCCCAGATCATCTGGTTGCGGCTGCCGCGCCACAGCAGCGTCGCATCTTTCTCCGCCTCGACGAAGCGCCCGTCAATCAGCACGTCGATATAGCTCAGCACCTCGCGCTGGGCGCAGCTTAGCTCGGCGCGCTGATAGCCGGTCCAGAGCCAGATATCTTTTCCGGGACACTCGGCGCGCACGCGTTTCACCAGCCGACGGATATGCGGCACGTTGTGCGGATGCAGCGGATCGCCGCCGCTCAGCGACAGCCCCTGACGGCGGATGCGCCTGTCCTGCAGGTCGGCGATCAGGCGCTCCTCGTGTTCCAGGGTGAAAGGCGTGCCGGAGTCGAGCCGCCAGGTGCTCTGGTTATAGCAACCGCGGCACTGATGCTCGCATCCGGCCACGAACAGCGTGCAGCGCGTGCCGGGGCCGTTAACGATATCGACATCGTAGTAGCGATGAAAATGCATCATCCCAGCGGCCCGCTCTCCAGATGTTTAACGCGTCGCTGCACCTCTTCCTGCTTGCCGGCGTTGAACGGGCGCGCGTCGGGGCTGCCGAGATAGCCGCAGACGCGGCGCGTTACCGACACGCGCGCCGGATCGTGATTGCCGCAGTTCGGGCAGGTAAAGCCGCGGCTGGTGCAGCTGAACTCGCCGGTAAAGCCGCACTCATAGCATTCGTCGATCGGCGTATTGGTGCCGTAATAGGGCACGCGATCGTAGCTGTAGTCCCATACATCCTCGAGCGCCTTGAGGTTATGCTGCACGTTGGGGTATTCGCCGTAACAGATGAAGCCGCCGTTCGCCAGCGGCGGGTAGGGGGCTTCAAAGTCGATTTTGTCGTAAGGATTGACCTTCTTCTCGACGTCGAGGTGAAAGCTGTTGGTGTAGTAGCCTTTATCGGTGACGCCGGGCACTATGCCGAACTGCGCGGCGTCAAGCCTGCAGAAGCGGTCGCAGAGGTTTTCGCTCGGCGTGCTGTAGAGGCTGAAGCCGTAGCCGGTTTCCGCTTTCCAGGCGTCGGTCGCGGCGCGCAGGCGCGAGACGATCTCGATTCCTTTAGCGCGCAGCGCGGGATCGTCATAGGGATGGCGCGCGCCGCCGCTCAGCGCGTTCAGCGTTTCATGCAGGCCGATATAGCCCAGCGACAGCGAGGCGCGCCCGTTGCGGAAAATCGGCCCCACCTCGTCATCGGCGTTAAGCCGCACGCCGCAGGCGCCCTCCATGTAGAGGATTGGCGCCACGCGCGCTTTGGTTTTTTCCAGGCGGGCGATTCGCGTCATCAGCGCGCGCTTCGCCAGCGCCAGCCGCTCGTCGAGCAGTCTCCAGAAGCGCGCCTCGCTGCCCTGCGCCTCAAGCGCGATGCGCGGCAGGTTAAGGCTAATGACACCCAGATTGTTGCGGCCGTCGTGAATCTCGACGCCGTTTTCCTCATAGACGCCGAGAAAGCTGCGGCAGCCCATCGGCGTTTTAAAGGAGCCGGTAACTTTTACTACCTGGTCGTAATTAAGAATATCGGGATACATGCGCTTGCTGGCGCACTCCAGCGCCAGCTGTTTGATATCGTAATTGATATCGCCCGGACGGCGATTGAGCCCTTCGCGAATCGCGAATACCAGCTTGGGAAAAACGGCGGTCTTGTGGTTTTTGCCCAGCCCGGCGATGCGGTTGCGCAGGATCGACTGCTGGATAAGCCGCGCCGCCCAGCAGGTGCCGAGCCCGAAGCCGAAGGTGACGAACGGCGTCTGGCCGTTGGCGGTGTGCAGCGTGTTGACCTCGTACTCCAGCGACTGAAAGGCGTCGTAGCACTCTTTTTCGGTGCGCGCCCGCGCATAAGCCTCGACGTCGGCAATCTGCCATTCGGCGGCGATAGCGCGATGCTTTTCCATGCTGAGCTGCACAAAGGGCGCCAGCACCTCGTCGATGCGGTTAATGGTGGTGCCGCCGTAAATATGGCTGGCGACCTGCGCGATAATTTGCGCGGTGACCGCCGTAGCGGTAGCGATCGACTTCGGTGGCTCGATCTCGGCGTTGCCCATTTTGAAGCCGTTGGTGAGCATGCCTTTCAGATCGATCAGCATGCAGTTGAACATGGGGAAGAACGGGGAGTAGTCGAGATCGTGATAGTGGATCTCGCCGCGCTCGTGCGCCTGCACCACGTCGCGCGGCAACAGCTGCTGCTGCGCATAGTGTTTCGCAACGATGCCTGCCAGCAGGTCGCGCTGCGTCGGGATCACCTTGCTGTCTTTATTGGCGTTTTCGTTCAGCAGCGCGGCGTTGGTCTGATCGACCAGGCCGCGAATGGCGTGGTGCAGCTTGCCGCGCTGCTCGCGCGCGACGTCGCGATCGTGACGATATTCGATATAGGCGCGCGCCAGCTGCGGCCAGGGGCCGCACATCAGCGTCTCTTCGACCGCGAACTGAATATCGCGAATATCCACTTCAGCGCGATCCGCCAGCTTCTCGCTGACGCGCTGAGCCACCGTTGCGCACCAGGGGGCGTCCTGGACCTGTGCCGCGCGCGCCGCAGCGGCCACCGCCGCCTCGATGCGTGCGGCGTCGAACTCTGATCGACAGCCGTCGCGCTTTACCACTACTTTTGCCATGCTCTCTCCATCCGCTACATGTTGTGCTGCGGAAGATTCTAGCCACTATATATGGACATCAGGAGAATATAATCGCCACGGTTTTGACCTGAAGCAAAGAAGATCGGGTCGTGGTGCAAAGCCAGGCAGACGAGAAAACGCTAGGGCAATAAGCGGGGAGAAGGGATGCGCGCTGCGGGCGCAGCGCGCAGCGGAGCCTTAGCGGCGCAGGGCGATCGCTTCGATCTCGATCTTCACGTCTTTCGGCAGACGCGCCACTTCCACGCAGGAACGCGCCGGGAAGCTGGCGTTATGCTCGGTGAAGAAGGCTTCGTAAGTGGCGTTGACGGTAGCGAAGTCGTTAAGATCCTTGACGAAAACCGTGGTTTTCACGATGTCGCCGACCTGCAGGCCAGCCGCTTCGACGATCGCTTTCACATTTTCCAGCGACTGACGCGCCTGGGCGTCGATCGCCTCCGGTACCGCGCCGGTCGCCGGATCTACCGGGATCTGGCCGGAGGTGATGATCATACTGCCCAGATCCACGCCCTGCACATAGGGACCGATCGCCGCTGGCGCTTTTTCCGTACTGATTTCGCGAGACATACTTGCTCCTTAAGAGTGACGCAGCGGCGGCAAGCCGCCGCTGGCGAGAAACATCGCCCCATTATAGGGACGGGCAAGGCGATTACCAGTGACCGAGCACCACGTGGTGCGCAAAGGCTTTCTCGCAATATTTGCAGGTCAGCACCACCTCGGCGTCGCGCTTTTTCACCGCAAAGCTGGAGAAGACCGGCTCGCTGCGGCTGATGCAGTTGCCGTTGGGGCAGGTCAGCACGCGCTCAATGCGCTCTGGCAGCGTCGGCGCGATTTTCGCCACCACTTCATAGTCGTCTATGCGGTTCACCGTGGCGTGCGGCGCATAGACCGCCAGCTGGTTGATCTGATCCTCGGTGAGGAAAGTGTTCTCGATCTTGATCAGATCTTTGCGCCCCAGCTCGCCCGAGGGCAGGTTAAGGCCGATGGTGATGCGCTGATCGGTTTCGGTGAGGCGAAACAGCGACAGCAGCTTAAACCCAACCTGCGCCGGAATGTGGTCGATGACCGTGCCGCGCTTGATCGCTTCCACCTGCAGTTTATTGTCGTGAGTCATGGCGATTGCTCCTTACAGATCCTGTTCGCTGTTGAGTACCAGCGCCAGCAGAGCCTGACGCGCGAAGATGCCGTTGCCCGCCTGCTGGAAATACCAGGCGTAGGGCGTTTTATCCACGTCGGTGGCGATCTCGTCAACGCGCGGTAGCGGATGCAGCACTTTCATATTGTCGCGCGCGCCGGCCAGATCCGCCGCGCGCAGAATAAACTGCGCCTTGACGTTGGCGTATTCCGACGGGTCGAGACGCTCTTTCTGCACGCGGGTCATATAGAGAATATCGGCGTGCGGGATCACCGCTTCGATGCTGTCGTGGCGCGACCAGACGATGCCGCGCTCGTCCAGCGTATCGGTGATATAGGCCGGCATCGCCAGCGCGTCGGGCGCGATAAAGTAGAAGCGGTTGCCGTCGAATTTCGCCAGCGCCTGCGTCAGGGAGTGCACCGTGCGGCCATATTTCAGGTCGCCGACCATGGCGATGCTCAGGTTATCCAGGCGGCTCTGCGTCTCAAGGATGGTAAAGAGATCCAGCAGCGTCTGGGTCGGGTGCTGATTGGCGCCATCCCCGGCGTTAAGGATCGGCACGCCGCCGGAAAACTCCGTGGCAAGCCGCGCGGCGCCCTCTTGCGGATGACGCATCACGATGGCGTCGACGTAGGTGCCGATAACGGAAATCGTATCCGCCAGGGTTTCGCCCTTTTTGCCGAGCGAGGTATTGCTGCCGTCGGCGAAACCCACCACCGACGCGCCCAGCCGGTGCATCGCCGTTTCAAACGACAGGCGCGTGCGCGTCGAGGCTTCAAAGAAGCAGCTGGCGATGACCTTGTGCTTCAGCAGCTCCGGCCGCGGATTGGCTTTCAGTCGCGCGGCGGTGTGCAGCACCAACTCCAGTTCGTCGCGACTCAGATCGTTAATAGAAATAATATGTTTGCGATATAACGGGTTAGCCATAGTTCGCCTCTCTGCGCTGCCGAATTGCGGACAAAAAAAAGCCCCTGCTTAAGGGGCTTTTTTTACGATCGGGTTAATGACGGAAAAAACAGGGGCGCCGCCTGCGTTCAGGCGTGATGTCGCATGAATGTTTGCGCTGCGCTGTTGCATGCTTCCTCCGGAAAATTGGGGCGCATTATACCCGTCCGGCGTTTTGCATCAAGGGAAAACGTTTGCGGAGCGGTTGGCTGACCGGCTATGCCTGGCTCAGCGTCGCCACCATGACCGCTTTGATGGTGTGCATGCGGTTTTCCGCCTGGTCGAATACGATGCTGTGCTCCGATTCGAAGACCTCGTCGCTCACCTCCATGCCGCCGTGCAGGCCGTACTGCTCGGCCATTTGCCGACCCAGCGTGGTCTGATCGTCATGAAACGCCGGCAGACAGTGCAGGAACTTCACCTGCGGGTTGCCGGTCAGCTGCACCATCGCCTGATTGACCTGATAGTCGCGCAGCAGCGCGATGCGCTCTTCCCATACCGCTTTCGCCTCGCCCATCGATACCCAGACGTCGGTATAGATAAAGTCCGCGCCCTTGACGCCTGCGGCGATATCCTCGGTCAGGGTGATGCTGCCGCCGGTTTTCTGCGCCGCCTGGCGGCAGGTTTCGACCAGATCGGCTTCCGGCCAGCAGCCTTTCGGCGCGACCAGGCGCAGATCCAGACCGGTCACCGCCGCCGCTTCCAGCATGCTGTTGCCCATGTTATTGCGGGCGTCGCCGACGTAGACCAGCGTCATCTCGCTCAGCGCCTTGCCCGGCAGATGCTCCTGCATGGTGAGCAGATCCGCCAGCAGCTGGGTAGGGTGAAACTCGGTTGTGAGGCCGTTCCACACCGGCACGCCGGCGAATTCCGCCAGCGTCTCCACCAGCGCCTGGCCGTAGCCGCGGTACTGGATGCCGTCATACATGCGGCCCAGCACGCGGGCAGTATCTTTCATCGACTCTTTGTGGCCGATCTGGCTGCCGCTCGGGCCGAGATAGGTGACATTAGCGCCCTGATCGTATGCGGCAACTTCGAAAGAGCATCGGGTACGGGTCGAGTCTTTTTCGAAGATGAGCGCGATATTTTTGCCCTTCAGGCGCTGCGTTTCGCTACCGTTTTTTTTAGCGCGTTTTAATTCAGCGGCGAGGTCAAGCAGGGAGGTGATATCGGCCGGGCTAAAATCGAGCAGCCGAAGGAAGTGGCGTTGAAAAAGGTGACTCATAACGGGCTCCAGTGCGTCCATTCTGATTGAATGAAAATTCAATCTAAACGTATGAATATTCATTTTCAACCCCAGCGTAAAGAAACTTTCCGTTTTGAGTAGTGGCGCGCCGGGCAGTGTGGGAAAATACTTGTTTATTGCCGAACACTGAGGGGAATTCGCCATGGCATATGAAGCATTGCTGGAAGAGCAGCGTGAAGAGACACGCCTGATCATTGATGAGCTGCTGGAAGACGGCAGCGATCCGGATGCGCTCTATACCATTGAACATCATCTCTCCTGCAACAACTTCGACTCGCTGGAAAAAGCGGCCGTTGACGCGTTTAAGCTGGGTTATGAAGTGACCGAGCCGGAAGAGCTGGAGCTGGAGGACGGCACCACGGTGATGTGCGTCGATATCCTCAGCGAGTCGGCGCTGAAGCCTGAGCTGATCGACGCGCAGGTTGAGCAGCTGGTCAATCTGGTGGGCAAATACAACGTCGACTACGACGGCTGGGGCACCTACTTCGAAGATCCCGACGCCGAAGATGAAGATGACGACGAAGATGGCGACATTATCGACGGCGACGAAGATAACGGCGTACGCCACTGATTTCCCCTGGCGGAGCCGCGCGCTCCGCCTTTCCGTTTCCTGCCTTTTGAACAGACATGAACTACGCACCGCTGCTTGAGCCTATCTATCAGTTTCTACTCTGCCGCACGCCGCAAGCCTGGATTGACGAGGCGCGCAAACCGGAAAACCTGACGCTGCTGCTGACCGACCATCTGGTTTGCGAACTGAAAGCGGCGCAGACCGCCACCTGGCTGATCCGTAAGTATGTCGCCGACAAGCCGAGCGGCGAGGCGATCCTCGCCTGGCTGAAGCCCTACGAAGA
Source organism: Pantoea septica (assembly GCF_002095575.1). Classification (GTDB taxonomy): domain Bacteria; phylum Pseudomonadota; class Gammaproteobacteria; order Enterobacterales; family Enterobacteriaceae; genus Pantoea; species Pantoea septica. The sequence continues at coordinate 54,364 of NZ_MLJJ01000019.1, forward strand.
TTTTATTTTCCGCGAGCAGCCCGACAGCCAGTTTATTCAGGCGCATAAAAGCCTCTCTAAAAGCATCATTGTGCGTAACGAGCTGCCCTGGGCGGACGATCTGGTGGAGAAGATGGTGCTGCTGATCAAAGAGGAGCTGCACCACTTTTATCAGGTATGGGAGATTATGCAGGCGCGCGGCTTGCCCTATAAAAAGATCACCTCCAGCCGCTACGCCAAAGGGCTGCTGCGGGAGATCACTACGCACGAGCCCGATACGCTGGTGGATAAGCTGATCTGCGGCGCCTATATTGAGGCGCGCTCCTGCGAACGCTTCGCCAGCCTGGCGCCCTGGCTGGATGCGGAGCTGGAGAAGTTCTATATCTCGCTGCTGCGTTCGGAAGCGCGCCACTATCAGGACTATTTGGCCCTGGCGGCGCAGATCTCGCCGAAAGATATCGCGCCGCGCGTGCGGGCGATTGGCATTACAGAAGGGCGGTTAATCAGCGAGCCGGACGACGAGCTGCGCTTTCACAGCGGCGTACCGATGTGGTGAATCTGAACAGGGCTCAGATTTAGAGTGCCGGGCCCTATTTTGATAATGAATTCACTTATCAGATTAAAAAAAAAGCCTCACGAGATTATTTTTGCGTAATGCATCACACGAATCATTTTTACGGCTGACTGAAAAGCGAAAGTTAATTATATTTTCCTTAATCAGCGCGGGGATTTATTGATATCGTCATTTTTCTGTGGCTGGCTGATTGCATTTTTCCATGCGTATTTTCTCTCCCGACGCTGGCCTCGTTGGGATTCATAATGGAAAAGTGCACTCTTTGAAAAAAGTATTGATCGTTGTCAATTATTTAAACGAACGAGGTCACAGTCAGGCGGAGAGGCGTCAAAGATCATTTTCGTTTCTAAGTAGAGCCGCTACTGGATACGTTTCTGTGAGCGAATCTGATGCTCATCAGATAAAAGGAGCGTCTTATTATATTCCTGCTGAAAAAGCTGACTGGCGTAATCAAGAACATTAACAGCCGGATCTGTCGCAGCCAGAAATATTCTATTCATGAATAAAGTAATATCAATGTGAGTGCAGCTTAAATCATTAGCCGATTAAGTAAGGAGGTTGGATTATCAGAACTCTGCTGACTTGCACTATTTCAGATAAAAGAAATTTGCCAATGCGGCAAGTTAATCATCTTAGAAAAAGATGTGCACGAGGTGCCTGCCAGACAGAATGACTACTGAGGGAAAATTAAATACTTTTAATCAGGAGCTTGAAAATGAGAAGAGAACTTAAAACATTATTTTTGATTTTCGTTGTGCTGGCAGGCGGTATGGGCGGTGCCTGGGGGGCGGATGTCATGCTTTATGTGACGCGACATGGCAAGACGATGTTTAACACGGTTGAGCGTGCGCAGGGCTGGTCTGATACGCCGCTGACCCCGGCTGGTGTCGCGGTTGCGGAGCAGCTGGGGCGTGGTTTGCAGCCTCTCAATTTTGTCGCCGCCTGGTCCAGCGATGCTGGCAGAGCAAGAGAGACTGCACGTCTCATCATGAAAGCATGGAAAACGCCGCTGCCGTTAAAAGAGCATAAAGGTTTACGAGAGGTCTGTTTTGGCTTATTTGAGGGCGATCTGGACAGAAATATGATGGAGGCGGCTGCACGACAGGGAGGCTATGCTTCTGAAGAGGCGCTGCTGGAGGCGTTCAGCGCCGGTAAAATTAACATGGATGGCGTGATTGATATTATCAAGGAGACAGAAGCGTCAGGGACCTCTTCACTGAAAGGCATTAAATCTTCCGGAGAAGCTGAAAGCTACCAGCAGGTTGCCAGGCGTATGCTGGAGAGCATGACAGAAATAGCGCAAAAGGCTCAACAGCAGGGCGGTGGCAACGTACTGGTCGTCAGCCATGGTATGGCGATCTCATCATTGCTGCTGGCGCTGGGCGATAAATCACCGAATCAGTGGCTTGAGAATGCCAGCGTAACCCTGTTGCGCTACACCGATAGCGGTAAGTTTGTCGTTGAGACTGTCAACGACATGCAATACGTCAAGGCTGGATTATAGCCGTTTCAGCATCCGCACTTCGCAGTCGACATGGCCGGTGCAGCCCATCGCGCTGTCGATATGCTCAAAGCCTAGCGACTCATAGAGTTTAATCGCTCGCGTCAGGCTGGCGGTGGTTTCCAGATAGCAGCGACGGAAGCCGTGGCTGCGTGCATGTTCCAGCGCACGCAGCGCCAGCTCGCGCGCCAGACCCTGACCGCGAACGGCAGGCAGAAAATACATCTTTTGCAGTTCGCAGATATCGGGTGCGCTGCAGGCGAGCGGCGCAACACCACCGCCGCCAACGACCCTGCCCTGATATTCAATAATCCAGTAGGCACTCTGTTCGGCACGGTAAAGCTCAAACAGCTGGTCGAGCTGGGGATCTGAGACGGTATAGCCCTTGTCTGCCGTCAGGCCGAACTCGGCGGACACATCGCGGATCACCTGGGCAATATGCGGATTATCGGCGGCCGTAATCGGCCGCACCTGGAGGTCAGAAAGCGGGTTGGCGCTGGTCGTCATCATCTCTTCCGGATTTGTACGAGGTCAATAAAAAAGCCGGGCAAGCCCGGCTTTATGAATAAGCTGTCAGCTAAGACGCTTACAATGCCGCAATCACCGCCTGCTGTTCAATCAGTTTCGCTTTCGACTGCTCCAGCTCGGCGACGCGCTCGCGCTCTTTCGCTACCACCGCCTCCGGCGCGCGCGAGACAAAGCCTTCGTTGGCCAGCTTGACCTGGATCTTCTCGATTTCAACGTCGAGCTTGCCCAGCTCTTTCGCCAGACGATCCAGCTCTGCCGCCTTGTCTACCAGGCCCGCCATCGGGATCAGCAGCTCGGCGCCTTCGACGATTTTCGTCACGGAAACCGGACCTTTCTCGCCCGCCGGCAGGATGGTCAGGCTCTCCAGACGCGCCAGGCGCAACAGGAAGGTGCGGTTCGCTTCCACACGGCGCAGCGCCGCAGGAGAACAGTCGCGCAGCAGCACGTCGAGCGGCTTGCTCAGGGCGATATTCATCTCGGCGCGGATATTACGCACCGCGACGATCGCCTGCTTCATCCACTCGATATCCGCCATTGCTTCCTCATCCACTTTCGCCGCGTCGTACTGCGGGAAAGGCTGCAGCATGATGGTGTCGTCGCTGATGTTCTTCAGCACCTTCACGCGCTGCCAGATGGTCTCGGTGATAAACGGAATGATCGGATGGGCGAGGCGCAGCAGCGCTTCCAGCACCGTCACCAGCGTATTGCGCGTGCCGCGCAGCTCCGCTTCGCTGCCGTTGTTCATCACCGGCTTGGTCAGCTCCAGGTACCAGTCGCAGAACTGGTTCCAGGTGAAGTCATAAAGAATATTCGCGGCGATATCGAAACGATAGCTGTCCAGCGCCTCGCGGTACGCTTTGACCGTGTTGTTGAACTCGGCGAGGATCCAGCGATCCGCCAGCGACAGCGTCATTTCGCAGCCGTTCTGACCGCAATCCTGATCTTCGGTGTTCATCAGCACGAAGCGGCTGGCGTTCCACAGCTTGTTGCAGAAGTTGCGGTAGCCTTCAAGGCGCTTCATATCCCAGTTGATGTCGCGGCCGGTCGAGGCGAGCGCCGCCAGGGTAAAGCGCAGCGCATCGGTGCCGGACGGCTCGATGCCTTCCGGGAACTGCTTCTCGGTGCGCTTGCGGATCTTCTCCGCCAGCTGCGGCTGCATCATGTTGCCGGTACGCTTTTCCAGCAGATCTTCCAGCGAGATGCCGTCGACCATATCCAGCGGATCGATAACGTTGCCTTTGGATTTCGACATCTTCTGGCCTTCTTCGTCGCGGATCAGACCGGTCATATAGACGGTCTTGAACGGCACCTGCGGCTTGCCGTTTTCATCTTTGATGAAGTGCATGGTCAGCATGATCATGCGGGCAATCCAGAAGAAGATAATGTCGAAACCGCTCACCAGCACGCTGGTCGGGTGGAACTGGCGCAGCGCTTCGGTGTTCTCCGGCCAGCCGAGGGTCGAGAAAGTCCACAGGCCCGAGGAGAACCAGGTGTCGAGCACGTCTTCGTCCTGACGCAGCGCCACGTCTGCGCCCAGGTTGTTTTCGCTGCGCACTTCCTCTTCGCTGCGGCCGACATAGACGTTGCCGTCGTTGTCGTACCAGGCCGGAATGCGGTGGCCCCACCAGAGCTGGCGCGAAATACACCAGTCCTGAATGTCGCGCATCCAGGAAAAGTACATGTTTTCATACTGCTTCGGCACGAACTGGATATCGCCGTTCTCAACCGCCTCGACCGCGACTTTCGCCAGCGGCGCGGTACGCACGTACCACTGGTCGGTCAGCATCGGCTCGATGACCACGCCGCCGCGATCGCCGTAAGGTACGGTCAGGTCGTGCGGTTTGATCTCGTCCAGCAGGCCCAGTTCGTCCACGGCGGCGACAATCGCCTTACGCGCGGCGAAGCGCTCCATTTTCTGGAACTGCGCCGGGATCTCGTCCGAGCAGGCGTCGCTGACTTCGCCGTTGGTGTCGTACACCTGAGCGCGCTCGCGGATATCGCCGTCGAAGGTCAGGATATTGATCATCGGCAGCTTGTGGCGACGACCGACTTCATAGTCGTTGAAGTCGTGCGCCGGCGTGATTTTCACGCAGCCGGTGCCTTTCTCCATATCCGCGTGCTCGTCGCCCACGATGGGAATGCGACGGTTCACCAGCGGCAGGATCACCTCTTTGCCGATCAGATCTTTGTAGCGCGGGTCTTCCGGGTTGACCGCCACGCCGGTATCGCCCAGCAGGGTTTCCGGACGCGTGGTGGCGACCACCAGATAATCTTTGCCTTCGGCGGTTTTCACGCCGTCCGCCAGCGGATAGCGGATATGCCACATCGAGCCTTTGCTCTCGCGGTTTTCCACTTCCAGATCGGAAATCGCGGTGCGCAGTTTCGGATCCCAGTTCACCAGGCGTTTGCCGCGGTAGATCAGGTTTTCTTTATGCAGGCGAACAAACACCTCTTTCACCGCGTTGGAAAGGCCGTCGTCCATGGTGAAGCGCTCGCGCTCCCAGTCCACGGAGTTGCCGAGGCGGCGCATCTGGCGGGTAATGGTGCCGCCTGATTCCGCCTTCCACTGCCAGATCTTGTCGATAAAGGCGTCGCGGCCGTAGTCCTGGCGCGTTTTGCCCTCTTCGGCGGCGATCTTACGCTCTACCACCATCTGGGTGGCGATGCCCGCATGGTCGGTGCCGACCTGCCACAGCGTGTTATTCCCCTGCATGCGCTGGTAGCGGATCATGGTGTCCATGATGGTCTGCTGGAAAGCGTGACCCATGTGCAGGCTGCCGGTGACGTTCGGCGGCGGGATCATTATGCAGAAGCTTTCCTGGCTGGTATCGCCGTTAGGCTTGAAATAGCCTTGCTCTTCCCAGTGCTCGTAAAGCGGCTGCTCGATGTCTTGCGGGTTATATGTTTTTTCCATTTCTGCTATGTCGTTTGCGGCTGCGGCGGCGTGGCCGTATTCAATTGGAAACCAACGCTGCGGTACGCTTTATAGCGGTCGCGCGCCAGCTGTTTCTGAGACTCTTCGTAGGGTACGAAGTCTATCACTTCATGGAAAGCAGTAGCAAAATCTGCAAACTGCGGCAGCAGGCTGATCAGCAGATCGCGCGGCGAGCTGCCGCGACGCTGCGGCCAGGCGAGCTCGACCGGCGCGCCGTAGCGCGGACCTTCGCCCGCCAGATTGTGCGGCACGAAGGCGTTGGCCGGGCGCTGCCACAGCGCCTCGTCGAGGCGAATGGCCTGCTGTTCGTCTTCACAGGCGATCAAAATGCGTTTGCCCGCCCGCCAGCGCGTTTCCGCCAGATCGCACACCAGCGCCTCAATGGCGCTCAGCTCTTCGCTGGGCGAGTCCGTTTCCATTACGTAGAAGGTTGCGTTTTTCATGGAAATGCCTTGTGGGTGAGAGGTGTCGATGTTACCAGCTAAGGCGCGCGGTAGCACTTCCCGATGAGATGGATATGGCGTCTGCGGTGGTATAAATCAATGCGCGCCGCCTCTGAGAGCGGCGCGCAGCGGGGCTTAGTCGTCGCCGTTGAGGCCGGCGCGGTTCAGCAGGAACTGCGACAGCATCGGCACCGGACGACCGGTTGCGCCTTTGGCTTTGCCGGAGCGCCAGGCGGTGCCGGCGATATCCAGGTGCGCCCAGTTATATTTGCGCGCAAAGCGCGCCAGGAAGCAGGCGGCGGTGATCGCGCCGCCGGGGCGGCCGCCGATATTCGCCATGTCGGCGAAGTTCGATTCCAGCTGTTCCTGATACTCGTCCGCCATCGGCAGGCGCCAGGCGCGGTCGCCGGACTGCTCAGAGGCGCCGATCAGCTCGTGCGCCAGCGGATTATGGTTCGACAGCAGCCCGCTGACGTGGTGGCCGAGCGCGATAACGCAGGCGCCGGTCAGGGTCGCCACGTCGATCACCACTTCCGGATCGAAGCGCTCTACGTAGGTCAGCGCGTCGCACAGCACCAGACGGCCTTCCGCATCGGTATTCAGCACTTCCACCGTCTGGCCGGACATGGTGGTCAGCACGTCGCCCGGACGCATGGCGCGGCCGTCCGGCATGTTTTCGCAGCCCGCCAGCACGCCGACCACGTTAAGGGGCAGGTTCAGCTCCGCCACCATGCGCATCACGCCGTAGACCGACGCCGCGCCGCACATGTCGTACTTCATCTCGTCCATCGATTCCGCCGGCTTGATAGAGATGCCGCCGGAGTCGAAGGTCAGCCCTTTGCCCACCAGCACGATAGGGCGCGCTTCCGCGTCGGGGTTGCCTTTGTACTCGATGACCGACATCAGCGACTCGTTCTGCGAGCCGGCGCCGACCGCGAGATAGGCGTTCATGCCCAGCTCTTTCATCTGCTGTTCGCCGATGACGCGGGTGGTGACGTTTTTGCTGTAGGCGTCCGCCAGCTGGCGCGCCTGCGAGGCGAGATAGGCGGCGTTGCAGATGTTGGGCGGCATATTGCCGAGATCTTTCGCCGCCTTCACGCCGGCGGCGACCGCCAGGCCGTGCTGGATAGCGCGCTCGCCGCTGGTCAGTTCGCGGCGCGTCGGCACGTTGAATACCAGCTTGCGCAGCGGACGGCGCGGCTCGGTTTTGTTGCTTTTCAGCTGGTCGAAGTTATAAAGCGCTTCTTTGGAGGTTTCGACCGCCTGACGCACTTTCCAGTAGGTATTGCGGCTTTTTACATGCAGCTCGGTCAGAAAGCAGACCGCTTCCATCGAGCCGGTGTCGTTCAGCGTATTAATGGTTTTCTGGATCACCTGCTTATACTGGCGCTCGTCCAGCTCGCGCTCTTTGCCGCAGCCAATCAGCAGAATGCGCTCGGAAAGAATGTTGGGTACATGATGCAGCAGCAGGGTCTGGCCCACTTTGCCTTCCAGCTCGCCGCGGCGCAGCAGGGCGCTGATGTAGCCATCGCTGATCTTGTCTAACTGCTCGGCGATCGGCGACAGACGACGCGGCTCGAAAACACCGACAACAATGCAGGCGCTGCGCTGTTTTTCCGGGCTTCCGCTTTTTACACTGAACTCCATGCACTCTCCTGAATCTTAAAGACAACGGCCGCGGCTGTCGCTAGAATGGTCCGCTTGATACCACAGAGGTAAAAAATTTTGTTGGTAATCAGCGTTCGAACTACGTTTAGTGTGGCAATGCGTTAATTTTCACCACCCTGACGCGTTTGTCATACCATTTTAGCTGCGACGCAGGCCATTGATGAAGAAAAATGGCTAATAAGCGTTGAAACTAGCGATTTTCCTGCAAAAAGACAAGTTATCACAGGCGTACTAAGCGTGATCATCATTAGATATCTGGTTCGGGAAACGCTCAAAAGCCAGCTGGCTATCCTTTTCATCCTGCTGCTCATCTTCTTTTGTCAGAAGTTAGTGCGGATTTTAGGGGCTGCGGTGGACGGCGAAATCCCAACAAATCTCGTTCTGACTCTGTTAGGGCTTGGCGTGCCTGAAATGGCACAACTTATTCTGCCGTTAAGCCTGTTTCTGGCGATCCTGATGACGCTGGGCAAGCTCTATACCGACAGCGAAATCACCGTGATGCACGCCTGCGGATTAGGCAAAAGCGTGCTGGTAAAGGCGGCGATGGTGCTGATGCTGCTCACCTCCGTCGTGGCGGCGGTCAACGTTATCTGGCTCGGCCCCTGGTCCTCGCGCTATCAGGACGAGGTGACGCAAAACGCCAAAGCCAACCCTGGCGCGGCGGCGCTCGCGGCCGGACAGTTCCAGACCTCCAGCGACGGCAGCTCGGTGCTGTTTATCGAAAACGTCAAGGGCAACCAGTTCGGCAACGTCTTCCTGGCGCAGCTGCGCGCCAAAGGCAACGCGCGGCCGTCGGTGGTGCTGGCGGACAGCGGCCATATGGAGCAGCACAAAGACGGCTCGCAGGTGGTGACGCTGGATAAAGGCACCCGCTTCGAAGGCACGGCGATGCTGCGCGACTTCCGTATCACCGACTTCACCAACTATCAGGCGCGAATCGGTTATAAAGAGGCGACGCTCGATCCGAACGACGCCGAACAGTCCGATCTCACCACGCTGCTCAGCAACGACACGCCGGCGTTCCGCTCCGAGCTGCACTGGCGCTTTACGCTGATCTTCTCAGTGCTGGTGATGGCGCTGATGGTCGTGCCGCTCAGCGTGGTCAACCCGCGTCAGGGACGCGTGCTGTCGATGCTGCCCGCGATGCTGCTCTATCTGATCTTCTTCCTGCTGCAGAGCTCGCTGAAGTCCAATGCGGCGAAAGGGCGGCTCGATCCGGCGATCTGGATGTGGGTGGTGAATATCAGCTATCTGCTGCTGGCGGTAGCGCTTAACCTGTGGGATACGGTGCCGATGCGCCGCGTGCGCGCCCGCTTCAGCCGCGGAGGTTCCGTCTGATGTTTCGCGTTCTCGACCGTTATATCGGTAAAACCATTTTCAACACCATTATGCTGACGCTGTTCATGCTGGTGTCGCTTTCCGGCATCATCAAGTTCGTCGATCAGCTGCGTAAGACCGGGCAGGGCGCTTATACCGCGCTTGCCGCCGGTTACTACACGCTGCTCAGCGTGCCGAAGGATATTGAGATCTTCTTCCCTATGGCGGCGCTGCTCGGCGCGCTGCTCGGCCTGGGCACGCTGGCGCAGCGCAGCGAGCTGGTGGTGATGCAGGCGGCGGGCTTTACCCGCATGCAGGTGGCGCTGTCAGTGATGAAAACCGCTATCCCGCTGGTGCTGCTGACCATGGCGATCGGCGAGTTTCTGGCCCCGGCAGGCGAGCAGATGGCGCGTAACTACCGCGCGACCCAGCTCTACGGCGGCGCGCTGGTGTCGACGCAGAGCGGCCTGTGGGCGAAGGACGGCAATGACTTTATCTATATTGAACGCGTGCGCGGCGATAACCAGCTCGACGGCGTCAGCATCTATAACTTCAGCGACGACCGTCGTCTGAAGAGCGTGCGCTACGCCGCCAGCGCCACCTGGGACCAGGCGAACAAGCGCTGGAATCTGGCGCAGGTGGATGAGTCGGATCTTAACGACGCGAAGCAGATTAGCGGCTCCCAGAGCCTGAGCGGCGAATGGAAAACCAACCTGACGCCGGACAAGCTCGGCGTGGTGGCGCTCGATCCCGATGCGCTGTCGATTCGCGGCCTCTATAACTACAGCAAGTACCTGACGCAGAGCGGCCAGGAATCGGGACGCTATCGGCTCAATATGTGGAGCAAGATTTTCCAGCCGCTGTCGGTGGCGGTGATGATGCTGATGGCGCTGTCGTTTATATTCGGGCCGCTGCGCAGCGTGTCGATGGGCGTGCGCGTGGTGACCGGCATCAGCTTCGGCTTCCTGTTCTACGTGCTGGACCAGATCTTCGGGCCGCTGAGCCTGGTGTACGGCCTGCCGCCGATAATGGGCGCGATCCTGCCCAGCGCCGCCTTCTTCGCCATTAGCCTGTTCCTGCTGGTTAAGCGGCGTTAAGCCCGGGCAACAACCCAGAAGCAAAAATGAGGCCGCAAATTGCGGCCTCACTCTTATAACTCGCTGAAAACCGGTACCCTTTACCGGTATCGCTAATGACTCGCTTTTTCAGCTATGCCAGGCTCTGCGCAGGTTTTTTTAGAGTCAGGAAAGATGAAGAAGAAAAAGAGTACGCCGACCCCGCACGACGCCGTCTTCCGACAGCTTCTCAGCCAGCCGGACGTGGCGCGCGACTTTATGGAAATCCACCTGCCGCCGCAACTCCTTGCGCTCTGCGACCTCAGCACGCTCAGGCTGGCCTCCGGCTCTTTCGTGGAGGATGATCTGCGTCCTTACTTCAGCGACGTGCTCTACAGCATGAAAACCTGCAGCGGCGACGACGGCTATGTGCAGGTGCTGATTGAGCATCAGTCGACGCCAGACAAACAGATGGCGTTTCGGCTGTTGCGCTACGCGGTTGCGGCGATGAAGCGCCACCTCGACGCCGGACATAAGAGGCTGCCGCTGGTGATACCGGTGCTGTTTTACGCCGGTCAGCGCAGCCCTTATCCATATTCAACCTGCTGGCTGGACGGGTTCAGCGAGCCGGCGCTGGCCGCCGCTCTTTACGGCAAGGCTTTTCCGCTGGTCGACGTCACCGTTATTCCTGACGATGAAATCGTGCAGCATCGCCGCATGGCGGCGCTGACGCTGCTGCAAAAACATATTCGCCAGCGCGATTTAGCAGAGATAATGGATCTGTTGGTAGCAGCCTGGCAGGCGGACAAATCTTCATCACAAACACTCTCGCTGGTAAACTAAATTATTCAGGCGGGCGAAACCACAGACGCCAGCGCCTTTGTTCGCGAACTGGCGCAGCGAATGCCGCAACATGAGGTCCCACTGATGACAATTGCAGAACAGCTTAAGCAGGAAGGCGAGCTAAAGGGCAAACGGGAAGGGATGCTTGAAGGCGAGCTCAAGGGCAAACTCGACGTCGCGCGCAGCCTGCTGAAAATGCAGCTGCCGCGCGACACCATCTTGCAGGCGACCGGGCTGAAGGAAGAAGAACTCGATCGCCTCGGCGACCATTAACCGTCTGAAGCCGAAACCCACGCTAGCCAACGCAATAAAAGAACCCGCCTTAAAAAGCGGGTTCTGTCTGTCGCCTTGCGGGGTGTTAACGCGCCAGCATCGGCAACAGCGCCGGAAGCTGCGACAGCAGATAGAGGATCAGCCCGATGGTGCCGCCCACCAGCGTGCCGTTGATGCGGATAAACTGCAGATCCTTGCCGATATTCAGCTCAATCTGCTGCGACATATCGCGCGCGTCCCAGCTCTTCACCGTATCGCTGATATGACGCGTCAGAAAAGCGGCGAACTCCGGCGCGACGCTGCGCGCGGCGTCCTCCAGATGACGGTTCATCGAGGCGCGCAGCGCGTCGTCGCGCGCCAGGTTCTCGCCCAGCCACAGCGCCGCCTGTCGCACCTTCTCCTGCACGCGCGAATCGTCGCTGTTGAGATCGGTTTTCAGCCAGGCGCGCAGGTCATTCCACAGCTCGCCGATATAGCGGTTCAGCGACGCGTCCTCTTTGATCCAGCGCTTTATCTCCTCCGCGCGCGCCGCCATCTCAGGATCGTGCTTGAGCTTCTCAATCAGCCGGTCCACCACGCGGTTAAAGCCGAGGCGCAGCTCGTGGCCCTGATCGGCCGCCACGTCGTCGAGCACCGAGTCCACGGCGTTGGCGACCAGCTCGGCGCTGTGCTCGCCCAGCCAATCGGTCGGCAGCATTTTGGCCTTGATGGGATGCTCGCGCTTCAGCCAGCGCACAATCTGCATGGCGATAAAATCGCGCGTGGCGGGTTTGTGCATCAGGCGCAGCAGCTGATCTATCGCCGCGTCGAGCAGCTCCTGATGGCGGTTGTTTTTGGTCAGGCTCTCCAGCAGCACCGCGCTGGTCTGCGACAGATCGACCTTATCAATGGCGCGATGCACCGCGCGGCGCATAAAGGCCTGGATGCGCGCGTCGTCGGTGAGATCGAGGAAGCCGCGCATCACCTGCAGAAGATGACGTCCGACGCGGTCGGCGTTGCCCGGCGCGTTCAGCCACTGCGCCAGCATCTGCGCCGGATCGTGGCGGCGGATCAGCGCCAGCAGCGAATCGGTATCAAGAAACTTCTCCTGCACGAAGCGGCCAAGGTTATCGCCGATGCGATCTTTATTGCGCGGGATAATCGCCGTATGGCGCGAGGTAAAGGGCACCGGCACGCGGCGAAACAGCGCCACCACGGCGAACCAGTCCGCCAGCGCGCCGACCATCGCCGCTTCAGCGATCGCCTTCACGCCGCTAACCCAAAAACCTGGCGGCAGAAAAAGGGTGGTGATAAAGGTGGCGGCGGCCAGCAGCAGCAGGCCGAGCGCCAGACGTTTTGTCCGTTTAAGTTCGCGTAATTTATCCATGCTCACAGCTTAGCAGAGGCCAAACCGCTGCGGAAACCGCCTTAGCGGCGGCGTCCGCCCAGCAGGCTGCCGAGCACGCCGCGAATGATCTGATTGGCGATTTGCCGCGTGGCGCTCTTCGCCACGCTCTGCACGATGCCGTCATGCTTGCCGCCGCGCGGGCCGGTATGGCCGAACAGCACCTCTTTCAGCCCGCCGAGAATGCCGTCGTCGACGTCGATCTTGTTGCCTTTCGCCTGCGGCGCATCGGCCTGCTCGCTGGCGCCTTTCACGCCCTGGTAGAGCTTCTCACAGGCGGATTCGCGGTCGATCGCCTCGTCATATTTGCCCGCCAGCGGCGAGTGGTTAATCAGGCCGTTGCGCTCGTCGAGGGTAACCGGTCCCATGCGCGAGCCGGGCGCGATCACCATCGCGCGCTCGACCACCGACGGGCTGCCTTTTTCATCAAGGAAAGAGATCAGCGCTTCGCCGGTGCCCAGCGCCTGAATCGCCTCGACGGTATTGAAAGCGGGGTTGGCGCGCAGGGTGTCGGCGGCGCTCTTCACCGCCTTCTGATCTTTCGGCGTAAAGGCGCGCAGCGCGTGCTGCACGCGGTTGCCGAGCTGGCCGAGCACGCTTTCGGGCACGTCGGCGGGATTCTGAGTGACGAACCAGACGCCGACGCCTTTCGAGCGGATCAGGCGCATTACCTGTTCGACCTTCTCCAGCAGCACCGGCGGCGCGTCGTTGAACAGCAGGTGCGCCTCGTCGAAGAAGAACACCATCTTCGGCTTCTCCAGATCGCCCGCCTCCGGCAGATGCTCGTATAGCTCCGACAGCAGCCACAGCAGGCTGGTGGCGTAGAGCTTCGGCTGCTGGTAGAGCTTGTCCGCCGCCAGAATATTGATAAAGCCTTTGCCGTCGGCGTCGACGCGCATCCAGTCGCGGATATCGAGCATCGGCTCGCCGAAGAAGTGCTCCGCGCCCTGCTGCTCCAGCGCCAGCAGCCCGCGCTGGATGGCGCCCACCGACGCGCTGTTGATATTGCCGTACTGCGTCTGGAAGCTTTTGGCGTTGTCGCCGATGTACTGCGTCATCGCGCGCAGATCTTTGAAGTCGAGCAGCAGCAGCCCCTGATCGTCGGCGACGCGGAAGATAATCTGCAGCACGCCGCTCTGGATCTCGTTGAGATTCAGCAGGCGCGCCAGCAGCAGCGGGCCGAGATCGGAGACGGTGGCGCGCACCGGATGACCCTGTTCGCCGAAGATATCCCACAGCATCACCGGATTGCGCTGCGGCTGCCAGTCGGTGACGCCGATCTTCGCCAGCCGCGCCAGCAGTTTCTCGCTCTGCTGGCCTTCCGCCGCGATGCCGGTCAGGTCGCCTTTCACGTCCGCCATAAATACCGGCACGCCGACAGAGGAGAAAGATTCCGCCAGCTTCTGCAGCGTCACGGTTTTGCCGGTGCCGGTCGCGCCGGTGATTAGCCCGTGGCGATTCGCCATCGCGGGCAGAAGGTGAAGTTGCACATCGGGCGTCTGGGCAATAAGCAGCGGGGCGGTCATAGTTTCACTCTCTGACAAAGGGCAGTGTCTGAAGGATAGCAAGCGCGGCGGGGGAAGGTGAAAGGATCGCGCTGAAACGGCTGTGCGAGATAAGCGCCGTTAAGGCTGGCGCGCGGGACGATGCCCGCGCGCCACCAGGGTTATTTTTGCACCTCGTCCAGCAGCAGCATGCTGACGCCGATGCCCTGCTTAACGTTGCTGAGATTCTTGCGCACCGCCACCTGCTGCGCGCCCTGCAGAATAGTGACGAACGGCGAGTTCTGCTGCACCTCGGTCTGCAAATGGGTGTAGAGCGCGCGACGCTGCGCGGCATCGCTTTCGCCCGCCGCCTTGCGCGTTTCGGCGCTCAGCGCGGGGATATCCCAGCCGACGCGCCACGCCAGGGTTTTCGAGCCGCCCGGCACGTTCCAGGCGAAGGCGCTGGCGTTGGTGTTCGGGTCGATATAGTCCGCGCCCCAGTAGATGAAAATGGACTGGAAATCGCGGCCGCGCATTTTGCTCCACAGCTCCGACTCCGCCACCGGCTGAATGTCCAGGTTGACGTCTGCCTTCGCGAAGCTCGCCTGCAGCGCCTGCGCCACGTCGATATAGGGCGGCTGGTTTACCACCGTCAGGGCGATATGGGTGCCCGGCGCGATGCCGCCATCCTTCAGGAGCGCCTTTGCCTTGCTGACGTCGTAGTGGAACGGGGTGCTGTTGAGCGCGCCGTCGAAGCCGTCCGGCAGGAAGCTCTGGTGGATGCGGTACTGGCCTTTCAGCAGCTGGTTGGCGAGGCTGTCATAATCCACCAGCCAGCGCGCCGCCTGCCACAGCGCCGGATTGCCGAGCGCCGGCTGCTGCGCGTTTTTGGTGTTGAAGCCGAGGTAGTAGACCAGGCTCGACGGGAAGGCGTCGATGCGCACGTTGGCATCGCTCTTCAGCGCGGCGATCTGATCGGGGCCGAGCTGATAGGCGACATCCACATCGCCCTGCTGCACCAGCAGGCGGCGGGTGCCGGGATCGGCGACGCCCTTCAGCAGCACGCGCTTCAGGTGCGGCTGCGGCGCGGCGTGCGGATTGGCCTCCAGCACCAGCGCCTGCAGCGGCACAAACTGTTTGATGGAAAACGCGCCGCTGCCCGCCGAGTGCGTCTTCAGCCAGCCGTTGCCGGTGTCGTTGTTGCTGGCGTGCTGCAGCGCGGTTTTGCTGTCGACTACCGAACTGACCGGCGCGGTGAGCAGGCGCAGCGCCAAATCCTGGCCGATTTGCGCCGGCCAGCGGATCTCCAGCTGGTGGTCATTGAGCGCCGTGAACTGGCTGTCGATGTTGTCAGGCGTCCAGCCGAACTCGCCGAGAATAAACGAGGGGGCTTTGTTGAGTTTCACCGCGCGCGTCAGGGAGAAGATGACATCCTGCGCGGTCACGGGATTGCCGCTGACGAAGCGCGCATCGGGATTGAGGTTGAAGATCAGGCTATGGGGCGTGTCGCCCTGCTGCCAGCTGCGCGCCAGCAGCGGCGACAGCTTTTGCGGATCGTCTTTATTCGGCTCCGCCAGCGTCTGATAAACATTACGCAGGCTGCTGTTGCTGACCGTTTCAAAGCTCTCCGCCGGATCGAAACTGATAATGCCGTCGAGCGGCACGGCGATAACCAGCGTATCTTTCGGCGTCCCGGCGTGCGCCAGCGGCGCCAGGGCCAGCGCGCTTAACATTACAAGCAAAATGCGTCGCATAGAAGTTTATCCTGAGTCGTTGATAAACCGACTATATCCGCAGCGCGCCAGAGTCAAAATGCCGCTTTGTTATGAGCTTTGCATAAAAAATTCGTCGCTGTTTTCCGCGCTTTCCGCTGTTTTAGCGCGGCGGGGATAACGGGAATTCATTTATTTTAGCGCCCGCCCAATATTGCCGTTTGATAAAAGCGCGATCACGTTTTCCGCAATCTCTCATTGCTGCTGTAAATAAGTGAATATATTGTTGCTGATGAGAATGGTTCTCTTGTATGGAAGTATGATTTTTTTTGATTGATTATTTTCGGCAACTGTCACTGACCGCAAATAAAAATGGACCTGCGCACAAATTTTCTGTTCAATAATTAATCAATTATGCGATTTTAAACAAAATTCCCGCCTTTACAGCCTGTTACCCGCCCGTAACCATCCAATAACACAATTATAAATTTTCACTAAAACACACTTTTACTTTTATTGTTACATCTAGACATATCTATATCCCTAATATTGCCGCGGAAATGACCGATAAGATTTGTGTTTAACAAATATATTACTTTTACAGCAAGTGAGAGTCGTGCCGCTATGCTTCTTGAAAAACCCACCACCAGACGAAAGTTTTTGCTCGGGTCTCTACTGGCATTGCCGCTAGGTGACCTGGTTTTAAAAGGGCTGACCGCAGCGCAGGCGGCAGAGATGGCCGCCCCCGATCTGGCCGACTATAAACCGGGCTTTTTTAGCGCGGACGAGTGGCAGTTTATTCTGGCCGCGACCGATCGCCTGATCCCGGCCGGCGGCAAAGGCAAAGCGCCAGGCGCGCTGGAAACCAACGTGCCGATCTTTATCGACCAGCAGCTGCAGACCAGCGAGTTCGGCGACGAGATCTACATGCAGGGCCCGT
Source organism: Pantoea septica (assembly GCF_002095575.1). GTDB lineage: Bacteria > Pseudomonadota > Gammaproteobacteria > Enterobacterales > Enterobacteriaceae > Pantoea > Pantoea septica. The sequence continues at coordinate 71,000 of NZ_MLJJ01000019.1, forward strand.
TCAACGTCCACGCCGATGCCACCTTCGGCTACCAGATTCCGTTCACGCCGCAGCAGATGTACCACACCGCGATTAAGCTGGTGACGCAATGGGTGCAGACCACCTACGGCAAGCCGTTCCAGCAGCTCACGCTGGAAGAGAAAGATGAGGTGTTGACCAAACTCAACAAGAACGGCATCGACTTCGCCGCGCTCGGCGAAGGCAATCTGAAAGCGTCGCAGTTCTTCAGCCAGCTACTCTCTGATACCAAGCACGGCTATCTCGCGGATCCGATGTACGGCGGCAACAAAGGCATGAAAGCCTGGATCGCCATCGGCTTCCCCGGCGCGCGCGCCAGCTTCACCGAATGGGTGAAGCAGCACAACGTGCCTTATCCGCTGGGACCGGTCAGCCTTTTGGGTGAACGCGCTTAACGGCGTTGAATCAGGTATTTGAGACAGGATTATCATGGCACAGATTACTAAAAAAGAAGTCGACGTCGTCGTTTGCGGCCTCGGCTGGGCCGGCTCGCTGATGAGCATCGAACTGGCGCTGGCGGGCCTCGAAGTGCGCGCCCTGGAGCGCGGCGGCGAGCGCGACTACCCCGATTTCGCCTACCCGAAACCGGCTGACGAATACGCCTACAACGTGCGCAACAAAGTGTTCGCCACGCCGAAAGAAGTGGCGGTCACCGTGCGTTACGACACCACCCAGACCGCGCTGCCGACCCGCAAATGGGGCGCGTTCGCGCCGGGCACCGGCGTGGGCGGCGCAGGCATGCACTGGACGGCGGTACTGATCCGTCCGACGCCGACCGACATCAAGCTGAAAACCTACGTGGACGAGGCCTACAAGCCGGGCATCCTGCAGGAAGATATGCGCGTGATGGACTTCCCGTTCAGCTGGGAAGAGATCGAGCCCTACTACTACAAGTTCGAGCTGATCTGCGGCCAGTCGGGCACCACCGGCAACCTGCGCGGTCAGATTCTGGAAGGCGGCGACCCGTTCGAAGGTCCGCGCTCCGAGCCTTACCCGCTGCCGGCGCTGGAAGACACGCTGAACAACGTGATGTTTAAAGAGGCGGCGACGAAGCTGGGCTACCATCCGTTCCCGAACCCGTCGGCGTGCGTGTCCCGCGCGTGGAAAAACCCGTACGGCAACCAGATCGCACCCTGCAACTACTGCGGCTACTGCTCGAAGTATCCGTGCCTGAACTACTCCAAAGCGTCGCCGCAGACCGCGGTGATGGATGCGCTGAAGCGCATGCCGAACTTCTCCTACGAAGTGCACGCGGAAGTGGTGAAGGTGGTGCTGCATGACGACAAGAAGACCGCCAAAGGCGTGATCTACTACGACGTCGACGGCAACGAAGTGTTCCAGCCGGCGAAGATCGTGGTGCTCTCCAGCTTCCAGCTCTATAACGTGCGACTGATGCTGCTCTCCGGCATCGGCAAGCCGTACAACCCGATCACCGAAGAGGGCGTGGTAGGACGCAACTACGCCTTCCTGTCGAACGGCGGCGCGACCCTGTTTTTCAAGGATAAAAACTTCAACCCGTACGCCACCGCAGGCGCCACCGGCCAGATGTTCAACGACATCTCGCCAGGCAACTTCGACGGTCCGGGCCTCGGCTTCCTCGGCGGCGCGAAGATCCACAGCTCGCAGGCCACCGGCACGCCGATCGCCACCTCGCTGCCGAAAGGCACGCCGAGCTGGGGCATGGGCTACAAAGAGGGTCTGGAAGAGTGGTACGGCCACTCCATGAAGATCAGCATCACCACGACCTGCCAGTCGTACCGCGACGTCTATCTGGATCTCGATCCGAACTACACCGACCACCGCGGCCAGCCGCTGCTGCGCATGACCTTCAACTGGAAACAGAACGAGCTCAAGCTACAGCAGTACCTGAAGGGCATCGTCGGCAATATCGGCAAAGAGCTGAACCCGGACAGCATGAGCATGAGCTTCCTGCCGATGGACGCCAACTTCGACCTGACCAAGTACGTCTCGACGCACAACGTCGGCGGCGCGGTGATGGGCGACAACCCGAAAACCTCTGCGCTGAACAAGTATCTGCAGAGCTGGGACGTGCATAACGTGTTTGTACCGGGCGGCAACGCTTTCCCGCAGAACTTCCAGGCGAACCCGACCGACACCATCGGCGCGATTACCCTGATGGCGGCGCAGGCGATCAAGGAACAGTATCTGAAGAACCCCGGTCCACTGGTACAGGCATAAGCATATGAAACTGAAATCATTGTTACTCGCCAACGCCGTGCTGCTGGGATGCATGGCGAGTCAGGCGCATGCGGAAGATGAGGCCCAGCTGATCAAAAAGGGCGAGTACCTGTCGCGTCTCGGCGACTGTATGGCCTGTCACTCTGTCGCGGGCAAGCCGGACTATTCCGGCGGGCTGGCGATTGAGTCGAACCTCGGCACCATCTATTCGACCAACATCACGCCGGACAAAGCGCACGGCATCGGCAACTACAGCGAGCAGCAGTTCTCCGACGCGGTGCGCAAAGGCGTGCTGCCGGACGGCTCGCGTCTCTACCCGGCGATGCCGTACCCGGACTACGCCAAAATCAGCGATGAAGATATGCACGCGCTGTATGTCTACTTCATGAAGGGCGTGCAGCCGAGTGCTGAGCAGCCGCCGGAGACCAGCCTGAGCTTTCCGTTCAGCCAGCGCTGGGGCATGCGTTTCTGGAACTGGGCCTTTACCAGCGACAAGCCGTTCCAGCCGATCGGCGGCGCCTCTGAAGAGATCAACCGCGGCGCCTATATCGTCGAGAGCCTCGGCCACTGCGGCAGCTGCCACACGCCGCGCGGCCTCGGCATGAACGAGAAGGCGCTGGACAGCGGCGATGCGAAGTTCCTGGCGGGCGGCAGCCTGAACAACTGGGACGTGCCGTCGCTGCGCGGTCTGCCGCGCTGGAGCGAGCAGGAGATCGTCGATTATCTGCAGACCGGCCGTAACGACAAGGCGGCGGTAGGCGGCGAGATGAAGTCGGTGATTGAGCACAGCAGCTCGCACATGACCGACGCCGATCTCAAAGCGGTCGCGGCCTACCTGAAGTTCCTTGGCGGCAATCCGCCGCTGCAGGCCTATAACGTGCAGGCGCAGCAGCAGACCGAAGCGAAGCTGACGGCGGCGAAGAACCTGAGCGAAGGCGAGCGTCTCTACCTCGACAACTGCGGCGCCTGCCACTTTGTCACCGGCAAGGGCGCGCCGGGGATCTTCCCGGAGCTGGATCAGGCGACGATCGTTAACGCCAAGGATCCGACCGGGCTGATCCACACCATCCTGGAAGGCGCGCAGCAGCCCTCTACCGAGAAGGCGCCGTCGACGCTGGCGATGCCGGGCTTCGGCAAGCGTCTGAGCGACGACGAAGTGGCGCAGCTCGCGACCTTTATCCGTCAGGGCTGGAGCAACAATGCGCCGGCGGTGAGCAAGGATCAGGTTGCGGATGTAAGGAAGTCGCTGAAGCACGACTAAAGGGCTCGGCATCTTCTTTCAGACGGCTGAGAAGTAAGAGAAGGGCGCCGCGGCGCCCTTTTTTGTTGGCTGTTATGCGCAGACGCGGGTGACAAGGCCCGATCGCAAAGGCGCTTTACGCATCCTTGCCCGCTCGGCCCGCGCAATTACGCACCTCATCCCTGAGGTGCGCCCGTAAACGGGCCAACGCTTCGCGTTGTTCAAAAACGCTCCCGGCGTTTTTGTCCTGTCGCGGGACGCTTTGCTCTTCGGGCCATGTCACCCGCGTTTCAAGTTTGTTAGCTGCCTGATAGAACATACTGACCGCCTGACGTGCGCTCTTCGACACTTGCCTTAATGGAAGTTATGTCCCACTTCCAGCACGCCGTTAATCACAAACTGCACGCCCATACAGACCAGCAAAAAGCCCATCAGGCGCGAGATCGCCTCGATGCCGCCTTTCCCCACCAGCTTCATAATGCTGCCTGAACTGCGCAGCGCCACCCACAGGATCACCGCCACCAGCAGAAAGGTGAGCGGGGGGGCGGCGGCAATCACCCATGCGGGAAAATCGACGCCGCTTTTTATCGTGGAGGCGGAGCTGATAATCATCGCGATGGTGCCGGGACCGGCGGTGCTCGGCATCGCCAGCGGCACAAAGGCGATATTGACCGGCTCCTGACGCGCGTCGCTGTTCTCCAGCTCATCCTGCTTGTGCTGCGCCTCCACCGAATGGCCAGCCGGCTGCGCGGGAAACAGCATGCGAAAGCCGATAAAGGCGACGATCAGCCCGCCCGCGATGCGCAGGCCGGGAATCGAGATGCCGAAGGTGTTGAGCACCGCGTTGCCCGCGTACCAGGCCACCATCATAATGGCGAACACATAGATAGAGGCCTGAAGCGCCTGACGGTTGCGCTCGCTGAAGTTCATCTCGCCCGCCAGCCCTAAAAACAGCGCCACGGTGGTGAGCGGGTTGGCGAGCGGCAGCAGCACGATCAGCCCTAATCCCACCGCTTCTAATAACGCCTGCATATGCGTCCTCTTCTGTCGCGGGATTAGTGTTTAGGCCGTTCCATCGCTTCCAGCAGCTCCGGGAAAAAATCTTCCAGCAGCTCGGGCGTCATTAGCTCCGGATAGCGCATCAGGTGCTCGCGGATGCGTTCGCTCAGCTCCGGGATCAGGCTCTGCGCGGCGGCGAGCGCGGTGATCTTTTTCTGCTTCACCAGGCGCAGCACGTCATCCGGCAGGCTGTCTTCGTCATCTTCCTCTTCCACCTCTTCCAGCGCGTCGAGATCGTCGAACATATCGAGCAGCGCCTCAATCTGCGGCGTGCGCGACACATACTGTTCCGGCTTCTCCTCTTCCAGATAGCGCAGCAGCGCGCGCACTGGCGTGCCGTCCGGCGTGGCGGGCGGGGAGGAGGTGAACCACTCCAGCATCAGATGGGTGCTGACGCGATGAACGTGATAGCCGTTATCCACCAGCTCGTCGGCGAGGATATCGGCGGTATCGTGCTCAAGCAGGCAAATATGGGTGCGATTCGGCGTGAACTGTTCCAGCCACTGATAGATCTCTTCAATAACCGCATCGTCGTACTGAAAGTTTTTGCTCAGATAGCTGCCGTCCGGCTGGTGCACGGTCGCGAAAATGAGATCGGGATCGAAGTAAATCGCAATGTTGATGCCTTTCATGCGTGCTGTCCTTTGTAGTGCAAAACTTCACTATAGCCTCAGGGCGCGCAGAAAAACATGGGGCGGCCAGCAGCCTGTGCTGCTGGCGATAAAATTAATGGAGTTCAGCGCGGTCCAGCCCGTATGCGCTGTCGAGCGCGCCCGGCGCCATCTGCGACAGGATCTGCAGGCGGTTCCAGCTGTTGATCGCCGCGATGGTAAAGGCCAGCTCGCTGATCTCCACCTCTGAGAAGTGCTCGCGCAGCTCGCAGTAGAGCGCCTCGCTGACGCCCTGTTCGCCGATGCGCGTCAGGGCCTCGGTCAGCGCCAGCGCCGCTTTCTCCCGCGCGCTAAACAGCGGCGACTCGCGCCAGATGGCGACGTGATGCAGACGCAGCTCGCGCTCGCCGTGCAGCTTCGCCTCCTTCACGTGCATATCAAGGCAGAACGCGCAGTGGTTGAGCTGTGAGGCGCGGATATCCACCAGATGCTTTAGCGTGGCGTCCAGCGAGGTTTTGCGTAGCGCCATGGAGAGATCGCCCAGGGATTTTGCCAGCGCCGGAACGGTTTTAAAGTGGTTAACGCGTGACGTCATGATCTTTTCCTCTTGCAGAACGGTAGATGGAGAGCGGTTAAAAGCTGGATGCATCATAGCCTTCCATGTCAGAGTAAAAAGGGCCATAAAACGTGAAAACAGGTAGGACATAGCGGTGGGGTACAGAGAGATTTATGCGCGCTATCGCCAGCAGATCCAGATGGGCGTGCTGAAGCCGGGCGACCGCGTGCCGGCGATCCGCGTGCTGGCCAGCGAGCTGCGCGTGGCGCGCAAAACGGTGGAGGCTGCCTATGAAATTCTGATCGGCGAGGGCTACTTCGTCAGCCAGGGCGCGAAGGGCACGCGCGTCAATCCCGCGCTTGCGCCTGTCGCTAAAGAAGGGCCGATTTGGCAACCAGAGGAGAGCGACCTGCCGCTGCGCGTTGAGCCGCGGGAGAGCAAAGGGGAGATGCGGCTCGGCATTCCGTCGCTGGACGCCTTTCCGCTGAAGAAGTGGCTGCTGATTGCCGGCAAAGCGGCGCGCAGCCTGCGGCCGGATGAGATGCTGATGCCGCCGGTGATGGGCTACACGCCGCTGCGCGAGGCGATCGCCAGCTACCTCAACATCTCGCGCGGGCTCGACTGTCAGCCGGAGCAGATCTTTATCACCAGCGGCTACCGTGCCAACCTGCGGCTGATTCTGGCGGTGCTGGCGCAGGCGGGCGACAAGGTGCTGTTTGAGGATCCCGGCTACTTCTTCGGGCAGAAGCTGCTGAAGCGGATCGCGCCCAACCTGCACTATGTGCCGGTCGATCGCGATGGGATCGACGTCGATCATCTGCTGCGCCATCACGCAGACGCGCGCTTTGCGGTGGTGACGCCGACCCATCAGAGCCCGCTGGCGGTAACGCTGTCGCTGCCGCGCAAGCATCAGCTGCTGGCGTGGGCGCAGGAGAACGAGAGCTGGATTATCGAGGATGACTATGACGGGGAGTTTCACTACACGCGCAAGGTGATCCCGGCGTTAAAAAGCCTCGATACGCACGACCGGGTGATCTACACCGGCACCTTCAGTAAAACCATCATGCCCGCGATGCGTATCGGCTATCTGGTGATGCCGAAAGCGACATTGGCGCGCTTCCGCGAGCTGGGCGAGATTCTGGAGAACGGCCTGCCGCTGCTGCCCCAGAAAATCCTCGCGCAGTTTCTCAGCGAAGGGCACTTCTATCGGCACATCAAAAAGATGCGCATTCTCTACCAGCAGCGGCGGCGCATGATGCTCGACGCGCTGCAGGCCTGCTTCCCGGATCTGTTTGAGTATCAGGTCTCCGACGGCGGCATGCATATCGTCGCCTTTCTGCGGCGCGGCATTCAGGATGCGGCGCTGGCAGAGGTGTGGCAGCGTCATCAGCTGCGCGTGCTGCCGCTCTCCGGATGGTATATGCAGACGCAGAAGCGCTACGGGCTGGTGATTGGCTATACCACTATTCGGTCGTATGAGCAGGCGCTGGCGCTGCTGCAGGGCGTGGAGGAGGAGACGAGAAGAGTGATGGCGCGTTAGGGGCGTGAAGGAATAAAGAGAGGCGCGAGGGACAGCTCGCGCCCGTACAGCGGCGGCTTACATGCCGATGTATTTTTTGCCCTGCTTCAATACGACGTCGCAGGCTTTGGTTTTCAGCTTCTCGCCCATCGGCGAGTTGCTCAGGCTTTGCAGGTTCAGCTGCTGGCCGTTGCCGGTATTAAGCAGGCCGGCGATGCCCTGCTGGTAGTCGGTGCTCTGCGTCTGTGCCGTCTGGGTGCTCAGGCCGAGCTTGTCCAGCACCTGCTCTTTCACCGACTTCACGTTGTTATCCACCACGTTGTGCTGCACGCAGTACTGCATCACGCCTGCGGCGTTGGTCATGCTGTTGGCGCTGACCGCCTTGTCGCCGCCGTTCAGCAGGCCCGTCAGCGAGCCGAGCGACAGCCCGCCGTTCTGCGCGTTGCTGTTGGTCGCGCTAGTGTTGCTGTTGTTCTGCTGGCTGAGCTGCGACGCCGCGCTGCTCAGCTGATCCTGCCAGCTTGCCGCCGATGCGCTGCCTGCCAGCAGCAGCGCGCTGAACCCTATCCCCAAAATCGTGCCTTGTGTGGCTTTATTCATCTCAACCTCATTTTCTGTGTATCCCGCGCGCGATGCGTTGCTGCGCCAGTTTTGCTAAGAGGAATCTGAAGTGGGAAAGTTCCGAGTGCGGGAGGGGAGAAGGTTGGAATCGGAGGATTCTGTAGGGGAAGGGTTGGGGCGGGAAGGGGATTGAAGAGCTATGGCGCTTTTTTGGACGTTTAGCGCGCAGGGAAGGTGATTCCGGTTGCGCGGCTGGTGGGTAAGGGTATAATCCTCAACGTTTTCCGCATCCCTTCCGTGCCGGAGTGGCGAAATCGGTAGACGCAGTTGATTCAAAATCAACCGTAGAAATACGTGCCGGTTCGAGTCCGGCCTTCGGCACCATCGGAACATCAATAGACGTCAACGGACGTCTTTTTTTGTGCCTGAAATCCAGTCCCCGTAAGGCTTAGCCCCGCTTTTCAGTCAACCGACGTCAATCTGAGTTACCCCACATCAACATGCTTGTGAGTATAGAACCGAGTATATATGTTGGTTCGATAATGCTTATATACTCACGGCAGCATATGGAAGGAATACCATCATGGCCCTGACTGATACCAAGGTACGTTCGGCAAAAACTGAAGCAAAGGAATACTCGCTAGTAGACGGCGATGGCATGTTTTTGTTGATACACCCTAACGGCTCCAAATATTGGCGTTTCCGCTTTCGCTTTGGCGGCAAGCAACATCTGATGGCATTTGGTGTTTACCCCGAAACGTCACTGGCCGATGCTCGTCAAAAGAGGGAAGAGGCCAGGAGGCTTGTTGCTGCCGGTGTCGATCCTCGTGAGCATAGGCGTGCAGTAAAAGAAGAACAGGCTAAAGAGGTCATCACATTTGAATCTGTTGCCAGAGACTGGCATGCCAGCAATCAAAAGTGGTCTGAGTCGCATAGTGGGCGTGTTCTTAAAAGTCTGGAAGATAATCTGTTCGATGCGATTGGTAAGCGGAATATCGCTGAGTTAAAAACCAGAGATTTACTTATTCCCATCAAAGCCGTAGAGATGTCTGGACGTCTTGAGGTGGCGGCACGTCTACAACAACGAACTACAGCAATTATGCGATTTGCCGTGCAAAGTGGTTTAATCGATTACAACCCTGCACAAGAGATCGCTGGAGCGGTTGCTACAGCAAAACGGCAACATCGCGCTGCGCTAGAACTTAATCGTATTCCTGAACTACTTCATCGTATCGACACATATACCGGCAGACCACTAACACGCTTAGCTGTTGAGCTGACGTTGTTAGTCTTCATTCGATCTAGCGAGTTACGTTTTGCTCGTTGGTCAGAAGTAGATTTCGAAACGGCCATGTGGACTATTCCAGGTGAGCGTGAACTGCTGGAAGGCGTTAAACATTCTCAGCGTGGTTCGAAGATGCGGACTCCACATCTTGTTCCCTTGTCGCGGCAAGCCTTAACTATCCTGGAAAAGATTGAAAGCATGAATGGGAATCGAGAGCTGATCTTTGTTGGTGATCATGATCCGCGTAAACCCATGAGTGAGAACACGGTGAACAAGGCTTTGCGAGTGATGGGCTATGATACAAAAACGGAAGTCTGTGGGCATGGTTTCAGGACCATGGCTTGCAGTTCTCTGATTGAGTCAGGATTGTGGTCGAGGGATGCGGTGGAGCGGCAGATGAGTCACCAGGAACGTAACTCTGTGCGCGCGGCTTACATTCATAAGGCCGAGCATCTGGGGGAGCGGAGGCTAATGGTGCAGTGGTGGGCGGATTATCTGGATGCGAATCGGGAGAAGGGTGTTAGTCCTTTTGATTTTGCTAAAGTAAATAAGTAAATGTGTCCGGGTAGCAACTGCTACCCGGACACATTTAATTGAATTGGAACATTAAATTTTTGGGCTAAAAAGATGAAGATTCTTAATACATACGAAGATAAAGATGAAGCAGAAAACGCATTAACTAAAATATCTGGAGAGAAGAGATTAGCTAGCGAGCGTGATAGCACAATCGTTATTTATAATCTCTTTGGTACGCCATCATGGGGGAATTTCTATAAACTAGGTATGTTTAACCTTCCTGAACTGCAGGGAATATTGGAACTACGTAAAGCAGGGCAACCTGTTGATGTAGCGAAGCATAATGAATACATTAAGACGCTCGGCTATGTTGCTCGTACATTTGATTTATCCATTCCAAAACATTGGTTGTGAAAAAGGCCGGTTAACCGGCCTTGTTATTGCAATCTAAACAATCGCATGTTTCATGTGTCTGTAGTATATTTTTTTTGGCTTTAATAACTTAGGTGTATTAATTGAACATTGTTATGTCTAACGTTGAATTCTTATTGGGGTGGTATATAAATGAATCATCCTTGTTCGGTCATGGTTTATTGTGAATGATAAAGAGAAATCAAAGCTGTGTAAGAAGTGAATTGTTATTTCAATTAAATTTTTATAGTGGTTGGTTTATTGAAAGCTCATTATTTCAAAGATGAACGTTCTATTTTTATCTGGCTGCACATACGTGGTTAGTTTCCTAAAGGTATACTAACCATGTATGTGATAGATGTGATGTTAAAATTCAACAAAATTATCATCATAGGAAAATAATGGCATCATTAGCTTGGTGATGAACATCTATTCGTATATTAGACGATAATTTGTTTTCATTAAAGTTTATTTCGAAGGGGAACCAGGCTGGGTCATTAATAATAGCAGACATGCTTTTGCTTGAGTTTCCTTGAGCCCTTACTGATACTTCAGTCAGCCAAGCGATAACGTTATCGTACTTAATCACAATTGATTTTCGCAACTGGTATGTGCCTGATTTAGGGTTGGATAATAATTCTAAATTTATTAAGGTTCGAACAACAAATTGCATACAGCGCTTGATAGTTGAAGTATCCCCATAGCTTTCAGTAATGCGTTGTTCTAATTGATTGTAAATGAATAAACCTTCATGCTTGGTCATTCTACCAATTTGTACTACGATATTATAAAAGAAGGGGTATTTAACAAGCATCATTCCCCAGTGAATAGCTATATTTATTTCGCTGTGTTCAATGAGCAATTTACAGGCGTCGGAATGAAATGCTTTGGGTACCGATTTTGATTCTGCATCCCAAATACCAAAAAGAAGATTTCTAGTTTTATCTTGCGATACTTTACTGTCAAAACTAGGGGCAAGTAAGCTATCAATTTTATTTTTTAATGCCTGCCCGTGAATCCCATTCGCCGACCAGGATGCGGTTTGAACAAGCCAATTCATCTCTAAATGCCGATTGAATCCAATAATGGGTTTCATGAGTAAAGATTCCTTTTGAAAACGACTATTGAGTTTCCTTGCTGCAAGTATTCAAATGTTGATATATCAAGTGTATTTAAGTTGATATCAATTTGAAATGGGAAGAACACTTGATCAGCTAATACTTCATCAAGACTAATGCTAACTTTGTTCAATGAAATCATAGCAGCTGTAGTTAACCAATTTGCGATATGGTTGCTAACTTTTTCTTGAATTGGAACGATCGAATATGATGTCAGTTTATTACTTCTGTCTATCACCCCTAACTCGATCATAGTCCTTAAAACAGCACTTAGTGCTCTACTGGTTGCTTGTGTCTCGCCATATAACATACTCATTCGGCGAAATACTTGAGAAAAGGTAAATGCGTCATTTAGCCTAGCTTGTCGGCCGATAAAACGAGCAACCTCAGCAAAGAAAGGTTTTTTTGCGGTTAACATTCCCCAGTGAATAGGTAATGAAGATGCATCAATCTCTTGATGTAATTGAATGCCTGTCTCAAAAAAAACATCTTTATTTTTTGGTCGCATCCAAATTGAGGTTAATAAATTTCGAGCTTTGCGTCGATTTTCTTTAGTCGCTATATACGTACTAAGGAATACTTCCAAGTTTTTATTTAATTGCACACTATCTGCTTCGCTAGCAACCCAGCGGAGCGTTTGTTCAAGCCACTCTTTCTCGATATGGCGGCAGAAACCTGGAGTTTTAATCATAACTAACTACTTTTTGTTAACAATAATGAAAGGCACTATTGCCTCATGGAGGCTGATTCCACCATGCCCTACAACGACATCCCCTTTACTTTTAAAGGCTTTATCAGAGCAGGCTAGCAAAGGGTATGTCCCTTTTGGCAGGCCCATCTCAGGACCGGGCCATACTATCACAGAATCTTGATAGTTTGCAGCAGAGCTGTCTCGCAAACTGGGGCTATTATAGATTCGTACTCGTTCTCCTCGAGTTTCCGCTTTTACCCCTTCATTGATATATCCCATACCGATAGCCTCTTGGTTACCATGGTCTGAAGTAATTATAACTTCAAACCCATTCTCCAGCAGGTCTGAAATTTTATCTTTGAATTTCCATTCGGCCAGCCAGCTATCAACCAATACATTTAGTCCAGCCATTCCCATTTTCATGCCGTGCATCTGTTCATCGATAAAATTTATGACTAAACCGGCAATTTTAACTGGTAGTGACCCAACTAATGATTGCCATTCATCGACTGAATAGTTCTCAATTTTCTTTGCATACTTAATTTCTCGTTTGTTTAAACCTTTGTCCATCCAATAATTAAGCCATAGTTTTTCTTCTTTATTTGTAGTCAGTAAGGACTCACCAAACAAAAAAGGACGTTTCCCTGAGAACAAGGTTTGCCGTGAAATTGACGTTATCGTCGGCACCCAAGCAAAACAAGAATGCTCTTCTATTGAAATATTTTCGCATATTTGCAATTGCTTACGTAATAATGGCCATTGGCGAGCCCCCATACCATCTAAAACAAGCAAACAAATTTTATTACCAGAATCTATCCTCCGTGATATCCAGTCAGGAACTTTATGCAACATAGATGGATAACGAACAGTTGGTATGGTTTGTATTTTTGCATAGTTGATTAGCAGCCAATGTTGAAATAATTCATCTACATCAGTGTTAATTTTTTTAATGTCATCAAACAAAACTTCAACAGCAGGCAAATTTTTATTTTGATAAAATAGGGCGTTCATGATACCAAGAGAACGTGACTGCTCAAGCCAGAAATCTGCATTTGCATTTTCTTCTGAGTATTGGTTGAATGTATTTTTTGCATTATTAAGTAGGTGTAGTATTCGTTCTTTTTCTGTTATTTTTGGTTCTTTTAGTACAGCAAATGATGCCCAGTGTTCAGGAGGTAAGCTTTTTATCGCCACTGGTTTTATAATGCCTTCAGCAAACAGATTATCAATAAAAACGCGAACATCACCATCAGCAAAAGGAACAATTAGCTGAGTATTTGGTCGAGATGCAAAGTAGATAGGACTCTTTTCTTCACCTTGTAAGTATATTTCCCATTGTTTTTGAAGGAAATCAAAAAAATAAGCTTTATTGGAAATCAGTCGATTAATATTCCATAAACCGAAACTAGGCACTAAACTCAGTAGATGAATTAGTCTCGTTTCAATTTGCATTGGCATTTCAATACCAATATAATGCTTTCTAATCAATAATCTAACAAGGTCTGTACTGGATTGGATTATCTCAGGTGCAATTCTAAATATATGGCGCAATAAGAAATCTAGACTTGACTGTTGGCTGAGTCTACCCGGAGAAAATAATTTCAGCGCATCCATGACTGACTGATATAGCGTTGCTGGTAGTAATCTTAGTATATCTGAATCAATTTCCTGGAAAAATTCTGACAGATGAAAATCAATCTCTTTTGACTCATCTTGAATATCATGAGGTATAAAAATATCACGCCCAACCGTCAGCCGGATCAGGAAAGATATTTTATTCTCACTACTACGCCATGTTTCATAGGCCAGACGTAATGCTAATGGGTCATCATCATCAAAAATGAACGCATTTTTTTCTTGAAGTGAGGTTGCTATAACAGGCTCATATAGTAGCCCATCAGGATCGTTTATGATATATACAAAATCCCCATCCAAATTTACTTTATGAATAACGTCATCCTGCCAGGTCATATTCATCCTTTAATTTCAATAATGGTGTGTAAAACCATGTCAGGAATCACCCTGCGTTTTTTATCTATATCTTGGAGCCACAGAGCATATTCACTACTTAATTGACGCAAGCGAAATTGGCGAACCTCTGGTAATCCAACGCGTTCTATTGCTTTTTTTCTTGCATTAAATGAGTATTCACCTTTTTCAAACTGGTTATCTAAATCGGTCTGGTTGGCTGTCAACATGCTTTCGAAGATAGCTTTTCCTTCCTCTTGTGCTGCCTTATGCATAAGAGCATAGATCGACTGATGTAAAGAAGAATCGACTGTTAAGTCTTGAGGTAAAATCTCAAATTCTTTACTACAGACAGCATCCCAGACTCTTTGGGATGCTGTTGCGTAATATTGACCGTTGGGCTTGATATAGACTGGCATATATTGGCAGCGTCGCTCATGGCCAGCCACAAGACGGATACTCCATAATGCCCAATAACCATTCGCTCTGGCTGGTAGTGACTTAACAGCAACACTGGGGATGGGTTGTGCTTCACTCCAAACAGGTAATTGATTACTCAGCCCTTTTATCTTAGGGTTTTCGAGCGTTAGATGCGTGAAACTTGGCTGTTGCTGGGCGATCTTACCAATAAAGGTTATTCCACTCCATGTTGCACCATCTGGCCAAGTTAGAGTATGGCTCCCATCAATTTCGTCATTAAAATCAGCTGTATGCTGCATACTACGTTGCCAGCGCAAGTAACTAGCGACCATGCTCTGTACCCAATAGGGTAGTGGATGGTTCAAGGTTTGGCGATAGTCCTCAGCAGATAAGGGATCTCCGCCACCAAACAGGGCATCCTGTTGCCGCTTGTCCATTGCACCGTCTCTTAAGGTGGCCAGGGCTTTAGCTAACTCCTGATCCATCAAAGCAGGGTCAGTGATAGATGTGATAAACAAATCATCAAACAGATGATTAGTGGCAGAGGAATCCAATACATCGCTGGTCTTATCAACGCCAAATTCGTTGAGAATAATCTGTAACTTCGCTTCGAGCACTTCGCGAACTCTGTGCTCAACGGTATCTTCGAGCACAAAGTTCAGTGCGCGAACGATATGCTGTTGGCCGATACGATCGACGCGGCCAATACGTTGTTCCATGCGCATCGGATTCCAAGGCATATCGTAATTAACAATCACATGGCAGAACTGAAGGTTTAGACCTTCTCCGCCGGCATCGGTTGAAATCAGAATGCGAGTATCACTGGCGAAAGCAGCTTGTACTTTTTTACGCTCTGACAGATCCATTGAGCCGTTGAGACTAACGACACTAATTCCTCGTTCAACAAAGAATTGCGCCAACATTTCTTGGGTCGGCACAAACTCTGTAAACACCAGCATCTTCAGGTATGGATCTCCCTCTTCTTGCTGCAGGCGGTAGAGCCAATTGAGCAAGGCTTCGGCTTTGGCATCATTTTCGGCACTTACACATTGCTCCGCTAACGCTAGCAAACGGCGCACTTCGTTTTTTTCGTTTTCCAACGAGGTTTGGCACTGAGCTAATAATTCATCAAGCTGGGCTTGACCATCCAGATCTGCCCACTCATCGGTAAACGCCAAAGGTAATTCTTCTTCAATCCGCTTATTTTCTAATACTTTTAACCGACGGGCGAGAGTTCGGGAGATGGCTGCACTACTAGAACTCACCAAACGCTGCATCAATATCATCAAAAAACCAATAGCATTTTGTTGTTTGGCTTGTGCTTGGTTGTAGCCTTCTTTAATGTACTCAGTCACCTCTTCATAGAGGTGGCGTTGTAATCCATGCTGGGCTTGCCAGGCAACGGCAACCATTTCTGTTTGCCGAGGACAAAAAAGTGGCTTACCTTCGCCATCGATGGCGATCCGTTTTTCAGTCCGCACCACAAATGGCTGGACCCGCTCTTGTGAGACCGAGCTTACATCTGGAAAGGCTTCGGCATCGAGCAGTGCCATCAAACGGTGGAAAGCATCACTTTTGCCTTGATGTGGTGTAGCGGATAATAACAATAAATAGGGAGCAGCTTCGGCCAAACCTTGGCCCAGCTTGTAACGGGCGACCTGGTCGGTGCTACCGCCGAGCCGATGGGCTTCATCAATGACAATAAGATCCCAACCCGCAGCCAGCAGATCATCAAAACGAAGTTTGTTGTACTCATTAAGTTGCTTGAGTGACCATCCTTTGCGGCTTTCGATGGGCTTGATACTGTCGACAGGGCAGACAACCTGATCATAACGTGACCAGACATTGTCATGTTCATTTTGTGGTTTTTGTTCACCGGGCAGCATCAATTGGAATGACTCGTTAAAGTGGGTCTGCATTTCACTTATCCACTGACTAACCAACCCTTTAGGTGCACAAACTAGAATTCGCTTAGCCAGTCCGCGCAACTTCAATTCACGCATGACCAGCCCAGCCTCAATGGTTTTGCCCAGACCTACTTCATCGGCAAACAGATAGCGCACCTGTTTTTTGCTCATCGCCTTGGTGAGCGCCTTCAACTGGTGCGGCAAAGGAATGACATTCGATTCTATTGGTGCCAGGAGGGTATCTTCCTGCTGGACGTTGGCAATTTTGGCTGCAGTGGCCAAGTAGCATAACGCATCAGCAGTTACGATGGTCTGCACTGGTTGGTGGTAGAGATCGGTGTTTAATACCTTGAGTACTACATCTTGTTGCTGCAACCAGACACGGTAAAACTGCTGGCCCCAGAGGCCAGCAGATTCAATCACTTTGACATATTGTTGATAAGTCTGACTCCAAGCCCAGTCTCCTACCTGCCACATGATTTATCACCACTCATCATCGGTATCGATTTGGCTCAAGGTTACTGCTTGATCGAAATACATCAGCAGTACTGGATCCTCTTCCAACACATTACTTGGTAATTTATCAGCGACATCGATCAACGTTGCAAAGTCCTGTTGTTCCCAAAGTTTCTTAAAACCAACACGCACAGCCTCGATACGTAGTTGTTTAAGTTTTTTCTTGGATGCTTTGTAAGCTTCGAATTCTTTAAGCAACGATTTTTCGCGCAGTTTCTCTAAGTCACCAGCCTTGTTTGGATCCGGTACATACCATCGATCCTTCGCTTTAGCAATTAACTCAGGGTCTTTTTTCGTTAAATTACGTAGCTCTTTCCAGTTGCTAGAAAGATAGCTATGAATCTGCTCTGGTACATCATCTTGGCCGTCATAACAAAGAAAATTTTGATTCAATAGCTCGCGCAGATCTAATGTTAATTCATTTTTGCTAAAACCACTAAGGTGAAGCATGTATAGCGGATTAATATCGGCAAACGTTTGAGGTTTGTGCTTGAGAAGTTGTCTAAGCCAATGAATTGCCGATGCTTCATCTTTTACAAATAAGGATGCCTGCGCCACTCCGCCGTAAGCCTGTTTTTTCTTATCGTATTCAGCTACCTGTTCGGAAAGAAAATATCCTCCATCCCGTTCATTAAATCGTTGGGATAAACCAATTTGAAACTGCTTACTATCGATAGGTAACGTGTAGCCTTTCCTGATATAGAAAGAAATTAGCTGGTCATATAAAATACGAGGGTCACGTTCAGGTATTGAGACTAAACTACCTTCCTGCAATTTAGTGACGGGTAGATAACTTAGATGATTACTAATAAAATCCCAAACTCCCTGTTCTGTATTAGCGTCACAATTGAAGCGGTTTTCAAAATCGCCACTTGGTTTGTAGGCAGTGATAACCAAGTCCTGCTTAACTGCAGTGGGAGTTGTCACTGCTTTAAAACTGCCTTGTTTTTTGTCTAATGCTGAAACGTTTGCGATAATAAAACCAACTTCATTCAGTGCTGTTTGAATAGAGTTCCAGACAGCAGCTTGAGTGTTAGAAAATTCAACCGTAATCCAGCGACCTGGCTTTAACAGGTTATATGCTTTTTTAAAACAATCAAGCATTAGGTAACGATACTCATTTATTCCCTTATTTTGAGCTGAGTTTTCAATTGCCTCCTTTTTATTATCAGTTCTTGTCTTTAACCAGTATTCCCATAGTGAGCTTAACTCCGAATAATTTAAGTTTGCACCGAATGGTGGATCAATAAATATATAGTCAACAGAAAAGTCTTGCATATCTGAAGTTGACATTGTACTGATGACTGAGTGTGCTTTGATATTTTTAAAAGCAGTGGTAAGTTTTCTTAATTTGTTTTCCAAAGCAATGAATACATTTGACTCACTAACTTGCGAACCAATGTACATTGTTCCGCTTAAGGGATTGTAAGGGAAAGAGATCCCTGGACGATAACGATTCAGTTTGCTCACGTTAATTAGTTGTGAGTTGAACATTAAGAGTGCTTGTTTATCATTACGACATTTTTCTCTAATCTTAGCGAGAATGATCAAATTTCTTTTAGAATAATAGTGATGAATATTTGTTAGACCAATGCGATCATTTCGACGGGTTTCTTTTCCCTCCATCATTCTCTCTGTTGGGTGCCAATCTTCTATTTTTAAATTATTTATCTTGTTAATTAATTCAAGATCTTCAGTGTTAACACTGCGTGTCAGCTTATTTCGGCGCCCAGGTAAAGAATAGTTGATAAGAACAGGGATCTGTTTTGCTTGCGTAACATTTTTTTGAATAGATTCGTCAAAAAAAGTAACCCAAGCTCTATCCATATTTTTTTTTGACAGTTGAGAATTACAACTTGGACATTCAAAAACATCTAGAATTTTATTTTTTTTCTCATCTAATGCGACATCTGAAAAAACAACTTCAGATGTACACTCAGGGCAAATAAAAACATCTGACCAAACCGTGTAATTTATTCTTCCTGATTCACCATTAGAATGTTTTATTTCATACATCCATCCCAATTCTTTTTCTACAGAAGCCAATATTTCCTTAGCTCTGTTCTCAAATGACGTAATGTCTATTGGAGTGTTATAGTTATAAGAAATAAAAGTTGCAGCAGGTGATAAGTCATTTAGGACCGCTTTTCTTTCGCCTAACTTTGAAAAATGCTTCCATTCTCTTTTTCCATCATTGCTAATGATTTCTTGTAAAATGGAACCATCATTTTTTACTTGATAACCAAGAGACATCACTATATCTCTGTCGCCACACATCTGTGCTGCAACTCCTGTCATTCCAGTCCCACAAAAGCCATCAAAAACGATATCGCCTGGATTTGTATAATGCAGGATATATCGCATAATGGCCTTATGAGGTACCTTGGTATGGTAAGAGTGGGCATTATAAATAGGATCATTTTTCCCTTCACTGACATCTGCAGCAAAAGGTTCTCGATGATATTCTTCGTCGCATGCAGGCTTTTGCGCCTCCCACTCTGCAACAAAATCGCCAATCCATGGATTAGGACAGGCGGTGTAATATGGAGGATCGCTTAGATTTAATATATCGTCATCGTTACCGATGGGAAAACCTTCAATTTTACGAAATTCTGGATCTTTGAGCTTTTCAGCCAGCAATGCCAGAAAATATTCGCGGCGTTCTTGGTCGTTAACGAAACTTTTTCCCAAACAGGTTACTGGGCCTGCTGTTTGTGACAGCGGCGTGCTATCACTTGAAAATAAAGCGTCTTGTTTCATGGTGCTTCCTTTAGCAGGTACGACTTAAATCGTACCCGCCCGTATAAATTAATCGATAATGATACGAACTTTATTGATGTCTTTACCCTGACAAAGTTTGTCGAGCAGCCGATTAAAGCGTTCAGCTACTTCGTCACGGCTCTGGGGAAGGCCTTTTCCTAGGGCATTAATAAATTCGGCTGAGTTTATTCTTAACTCTTCCAATCCTGCCAGCACTTGGTTTACCGCTTGTATAAAGTTTGTGTCAAGTGGCTCAGGGAGCTGACCATTCTGAATAAAATCACGAATTAACAGTGCCTGGTCTGGTTTAAGCAGGCTAAGGTTAATGAACGGGTCATCGAGAAGACTATTCAAATTACTAAGCCAATCACTTTGTAAACTATCGAGCTGTTGCTCCAGATTCTTTAGCTGTTCACTGCCCGGTGCTTTTCCGCACTCTTGACGAGCATTGAAGTCTGCTGGATTGGCATTCATCGCTAGATGTTTGGAATCAATGGGCTTGGCTGTTTGTAATTGTGCTACATCTTTACGCCAATCAGCTAGTTGTTGAGCTGGGAGCAAGGTGATGCCACTCAAAATATCCAATTCTGCAAGACGTTCATCGCTTAGCAGTTTGGATTTAGTCTTCTCTTCTCTACTGTCGAGACGCGCCCGTATATAAAGCTCAATATAATGCTTCGCGTACTCTGTTTTTAGCCCTGTCAAAACAGAGATCTGCGTCGCTTTGAAGTTCTCATTGTATCGTAATGATGGGTCAGCGAAACCTTGTCTTAATGTGTCACGAGCCAATTTAACTTGTTCTTGCCACATGTGCTGCTCAGGCAGTACCAACTGCGCCTCTTTGAGGTAAGTGCATAATGGGGTCAGATCATTGACTGCCGCCTTGAGTTGAACAAAATTTCTCCATGCCTGAAGCATTTGCTGGAAACAGGTAATTTCTGAAGCAGTGACCTTGAGGTTTTTCAACTTACCAGGTTTGTCATAGCGCTGGATTGTTTCCAAAAAGTTTTTAAGCTCAGTTAGCTGTGTTGACAGCGTTTGTTCTTCACTTTCTTCCAGAACTAATTGTCCCCATAACGGCAAACGTTCTTTGACGCTCTGCTGCCCCTTGACTAGTTCGTTAACCAGTAATTCTGTACGCTTTAACATTTCACGTACGATGCTCTCGTCACCTTGCTGGATCGTGGTAGCTAAACCGTCATTCATGTCCAACAAAGTAAGTAGGGCTTTTAATGCGGTAACATTAAAATCCTTGGGCGATTGGATATGTTTAAAGTCTTTCAGTACATCAAATGGAATGGATTTGAATTTGACGGCATCACTGGCAGTCAGGGTATGGCCGACCACTACTAATTCAAGCTCGCCGCTATAAACCAAACAGGCGATCAGGACTAACAGCCATTCCGGCTCTAGTCGGAAGCTTTCTGGCTTAAAATAGAGTCGGGAATTGATTGCCTCCAGCAGTTCTGCCTGATTGGCCACTTGGCCCTGTGGCTTACTTTTTAAAACAGCTAAAACAGCTTGGGCATAGCGTGATTTTAGCGGGGAAATTTTATCGCCATCCAGTAATTCAAGTGCGTCAAGGACGGCATTGGCTCGCTTGGTCGCAGCTCCACCAGAGACAACACTTAACGCATCTTTGGCGGCACTTTCGATGTTTTCATAAGTGATCCACTGACTAAAAGTGGGATACTCGGGTGCCAACGAAACAAAGTGATTAGCCAAGATATGACTGGCAACGGATTCAAAAATATCCTTGAGGCTGCCAATTTGGCTATCGCCGAGCCCAGAAATGTTGCGGACAGATGTACCTTTGAGCCAGTCCATCATCGGCTTGCTTTGCCCATTGTATTGGGCAATGTAGGCATCTTTGAAATGACTTTTTAGCCAAGTCTGCATCTCTCTCAGATAACCATCCGCCTTAAGTTTGTAGACATTCTTGGCGTTACCTGTAGCAGAAGCATGTAAATCGATAGCGGCTGCATAGTAGTTTAGGCTGCGATCAAAATCGCCGTCAGCATTTTGCAGAATAAATAGCACTTCATCGCTGCGGATGTGCTCTTTTTTCTGTTTTGGCGGGTTATATGGCTGTATGAAGTACATGTAATAATCGAGCGGCGGCTTGGCTGTTTCTCGTTCATTAGGCGAGCCTAAGAACATCCATCCTGGACGATTAACATTTCGATCCAACCATTTCAGTTCGTGCCGCCACATCTGAATATTGGGTTGCTGCATATCAGTTTCTTCCAGGATCTGCAGCATAGCTTCACGATAGGCACTGTTACGACTATCATCCGTAAGCAAGGGAATCTTGTTTTCGATGTAAGCATCAAAATCTTCAGTCTTTTTCAAATCCAAAAAGAACTGATCGTTTGCCTTGTTCTTTGAAAAGAACTGGCCATTAACGGTTTTTCGAATCTTAGTCAGTACAGCAACGATCTGAGTTTCTAGATTTTTACTCTTTTCTCCGGGCAGTTGTTCGATACCAGGTAGATAGAGGCAAAGTGAATCACGCAGCTCGGCGGCAGTTGCTCCCATCTCGTTATAAACATCACCAACAGTCAAACGATGGATTGCCAAACCGGCTACAAGGCGTTTGGCAAAGTCTATTTCAGTTGCGGTTGGATAGGCTTGATCAATGCGAGTAAACAGGGTTTCGCCGACCTCTATAACCTGACCTACATCAGGATTAGTTTTGGCGCTGGGATCGCTTCTGAGTTCATCCCAGTAGGTGTCATAAGAGAATACGCCCGGCTTATCAAGAGGAACTTGCTGTTCCATTAAAGCTTGCATCTGCCGTGAGAGGCTGCGCAATACTTGACGCTGTTCTATGCCTGCGCCATGTACTCGTTCAAAAGTATTGATGTAGTCAGGATGAACAGGGAACATCCGAACAAATTCGTCGAGCCGTTCGTTCATACGATCAAAACAAGAGGTGAATTGTTGCAGATACTCACGGATCCAATGCAATTGCTGGGCATCTTTTTTGAGTAGGCGTTCAGCAACTACATATTTGATATCGTCACGTGTGATCAATACCTGCTCTGCACGGTCACGAATGCGTTTGACTTCCTGCGTAGCAAAAGCTAATTGAGTGCTGTCGAAAATGGCTTCCTGGACGCCACAAATAAACCGGAAGCGTGTGCCATCAATTACTTCTCCCATGACGCGCATCATCGCCATATCCAATGGTAGTTGTTGCTGGTTCCGTGAGCGCAGGTAGTCGAGGATTTCATCACAAATCAAAAGCAAACCTTGATCTGGATAGCGTTGATGAAATAGCGCCATCATCTCTTCAAAGTAGGGTTTGTGATTGGATGAGATTTCATCCATTGAGGGGAATTGATACTCAATCCCCATTTCCGCCAAGCTGGAGGTCAGGTTGTCTGTGACGATATCAGCAAAGGCTTTCTTGCTAGCCCCGACCTCAAAGCGAATGACTTTAAATTTTCCGGCAATTTTACCCGCAGCGTGGCGAACCTTGTCGTTAGTAATATATTTTGCAAGTTCTGGAAACTCAGCAACTGCCGAGATCACTGACATCAGGTGTGATTTACCTGAGCCGTAGTTACCGACAACCCAGAGAGATTTGTTATCAACTGATTCTTCAAACTGCAACTGGGGAATGATGATGTCCGCCAGTTTTAGTGCCATCTTGTCCGAGATAACATATGACGCCACCAACTGCTGAGCTTTGTGCTGTTCAGCAGACTCCTTGAGTTTGATGATAGTTGTGACGGGCTCAAATTGAATGAGCTCTCCGTACTTTTTCATTTATATTCCCTCTGCTCAACAAAATGAATGATCGGCAGATTT
>NZ_MLJJ01000020.1 GCF_002095575.1 Pantoea septica
CGCTAATTTAAAAAAAATTCTCGCTCGCATTAATTTTCAGCAGATCGCTGTTAATCACGCCGATTTGGCGGGCAATTGAGCGAATTCCTGCGCAAAGCGCCCTACCTGATGCCAGTCGGTATACTCCACCTCTTTCGTTTTATCCGTTTCCCCGCCGGTCATGCGCATAATCAGCTGAATCATCACCCGGTCGAACCAGCGGTAGCGCGGATAGCGCAGCGCCCCGGCGAACACGGCGCAGCAGTCAGGCTGCCACGGTGACTGCTGTAAGAATTTGCGCGTATAGGCGTTGGTCTGCGGCGAGCGCTTCTCCGGCTTGCGCGCGGTCAGGTTCACGCAAAAGAAGCCGCTTACGCGCATCTGCAGCTCGCGCAGATGCGTCTTGACGAATTTCGCCACCGCCGGATGGAAATTGCCGTAGCGGATCGACGCGCCGATCAGCACGCGATCGTATTGCGTCCAGTCAACCGAGTCAGCATGCAGAATATTGAGGACGTCGCACGCCTGCCGCGCTTTCATCTCATCGGCAATATAAGAGGCGATTTCGCGCGCTTGCCCGTCGCGGCTGGAAAAGAGAATTAACGCTTTCATCGTGGCTTCCTGTTTTGCTTATTCACGCCAGAAAGTCGGCGTAAAGAGGACTAATAAGGTAAAGACTTCAAGACGCCCGAACAGCATGGTCGAGATCAGGATCCATTTCGCCACGTCATTCATCGAGGTAAAGTTATCCGCTACTACCCCCAGGCCAGGCCCCAGATTGTTCAAGGTCGCCGCAACCGCCGCAAAGGCGGAAAAGTCATCGACGCCGGTAGCGATAATCGCCAGCATGCTAACCAGAAACACCAGCGCATAGGCCGAGAAGAATCCCCACACGGCTTCCAGGATACGCTCCGGCAGCGCGCGATTGCCGAGCTTAATGGTATAGACCGCATTCGGGTGCACCAGACGCTTCAGCTCGCGCGAGCCCTGCTTGCACAGCAGCAGAATGCGAATCACCTTCAGCCCGCCACCGGTCGAGCCCGCCATGCCGCCGATAAAAGCGGAACAGAGCAGCAGCACAGGCAGGAACAGTGGCCAGCGCGCGATGCTGTCGGTAGTGAATCCCGCCGTGGTCGCCATCGAAACCACCTGGAAAAAAGCCTGATTAAGCGTTTGCCAGCCGCTGGCGTAAACGTTATGAAACCAGAGCACCAGCGTGCAGATGACCACCAGCGTCAGCTGCACGCCGATAAAAGTGCGAAATTCCGGGTCGCGCCAGTAGACGCGCAGGTTGCGATTGCTAATCAGCGAGAAGTGCAGGCCGTAGTTACAGCCGGAGATCAGCAGAAAGACAGCGATAATGGTATTGATGGTGCCGCTGTTGAAATAGCCGATGCTGGC
This sequence comes from Pantoea septica, assembly GCF_002095575.1. Classification (GTDB taxonomy): domain Bacteria; phylum Pseudomonadota; class Gammaproteobacteria; order Enterobacterales; family Enterobacteriaceae; genus Pantoea; species Pantoea septica. The sequence continues at coordinate 1,381 of NZ_MLJJ01000020.1, forward strand.
GTCGTGCGTTGAAAAGCCGCCGATGGCGATGGTGGAGAAACTGTGCCCTATCGCATCGAACAGCGGCATGCCCGCCAGCCAGAGCGCCACCGCGCAGGCGACCGTCAGCAACACATAGATCAGCCACAGCGTTTTAGCCGTTTCCGCAATACGCGGGCGCATCTTATTGTCTTTTAGCGGCCCCGGCATTTCCGCGCGGTAGAGCTGCATGCCGCCGACGCCCAGAATAGGAAGAATCGCCACCGCCAGCACGATGATCCCCATCCCGCCCAGCCATTGCAGCATTTGCCGATAAAAGAGAATGGCTTTCGGCATGCTGTCGAGCCCCACCAGCGTCGTCGCGCCGGTGGTGGTCAGGCCGGAAAAGGATTCAAAGAACGCGTCGGTCACGGAGAGATGCGGCTGCTCGGCGAAGATAAAAGGCATTGCCCCCACGCTGCCGAGCACCGTCCAGAACAGCACTACGATCAGGAAGCCTTCGCGCGGCTTCAGCTCGGTACGCTGTTTGCGGTTCGGCCACCACAGCAGCGAGCCGATCGCCAGCGCCATCAAAAAGGTCTGGCTAAACGCGCGCCCGGCACCGTCGCGATAAATTAAAGCCACCAGTCCCGGCACAATCATGGTGACGGAAAAAAGGATCACCAGCAGACCGACAATGCGAGTAATGGCGCGAAAATGCATTCAGCCGTTCCTTAGAAAAGAGTTGTCAGGGTGTTAACGGGTCGAGGCTCAGCGCGCCCCGGCTAAAGTCAGAAAGCGTTTGTTTGAACGCCTCGATGTGCGCATAGGGCAGCGCAAGCGTTAGCGCGATGCGGTCAAGGTAGACAATCTCATCGATACGGCCGTCGAACCTGCCCAGCAGACGTTCGATATCGCCGATCTGAGCATAGTCGCACTTTAGCGCATAGCGTTTCATCGGCACTTTGCGCGTGCGACCCAGCTGCCTGAGTCCTTGCTGTACGCCGCCGCCGTAAGCTTTTACCAGCCCGCCGGTGCCGAGCATAATGCCGCCGTAGTAACGCACCACTACAGCGGTGATCTCGCCGATATCCGCGCCCATCAGCTGCGCCAGCATCGGTTTTCCCGCCGTGCCGGAGGGTTCGCCGTCATCGGAGAAGCCCAGCTGCTGCGAATCGTGCGGCGCGCCCGCGACCCAGGCCCAGCAGTGGTGACGCGCGTCGGGATGCTCGCTTTTCACCTGCTGAACAAAGGCGCGCGCCGCCTCTACGCCGTCGGTATGGGCCAGCAGCGTAATAAAGCGGCTTTTCTTGATTGTCTCCTCGCTGATGCTGACGGCATCAGCGGGAATATCGTAAGCGTCCATCAGGCAAGGTGCAGATCGCGCGTCATGTTCTCAATGCGGTTGGCATGCACCACCACGTTGTCTTCAATGCGGATGCCGCCGTAAGGCTTCAGCGCGTCAATCGCCTGCCAGTTAAGGTGCTGGCTGAACGGACCTTCACGCAGCGGAGCCAGCAGCGACTCGATGATATAGAAGCCCGGCTCGATGGTCAGCACCATGCCCGGTTCCAGCACGCGCGTGCAGCGCAGATAAGGATACTGCGCCGGCGCCGCGAGATGGGTGCCCGCTTCGTCCTGCATAAAGCCTGCGACGTCATGGACCTGCAATCCGAGCGGATGGCCCAGCCCGTGCGGCATAAAGGGTCCGGTAATATTTTCCGCCACTAGCGCCTCTTCGCTTACGCCTTGCGCCAGGTCGAACTTCAGCAGCAGCTTCGCAATGCGCTGATGCATCTGCAGATGATAGTCGGTGTAGCGCACGCCCGCTTTCAGCGTGCCGATCAGCGCCAGCTCTTCGCTATTCATCGCCGCGACCAGGCTGGCGTAAAGCGAATCCTTCTGCGCTGCGTAGCTGCGCGTTAAATCGGCGGCATAGCCAAGGTATTCCGCTCCCGCGTCGATAAGGAAGCTGTGGCGCTTCGCCGGCGGCTGGTGATCAAGCCGGGTGTAATGCAGCACCGCAGCATGTTCGTTAAGGGCGACGATATTGCCGTAGGGCACGTCGATATCGCGATGGCCGGTCGCCGTCAGGTAAGCCTGATTGATATCGAACTCGCTGAGGCCGGAGAAAAAAGCCTCTTTCGCGGCGCGGTGTCCGGCAACGGCCAGCTTTTGCGCCTCGCGCATGCAGGCCAGCTCGTAATCGGTTTTGATGCTGCGGTGGTAGTGAAGGAAATCGATCACCGCTTTCGGGTTGGTGTTGTCGGCGCTGATGCCGAGCTGCGCGGCGCGCTGCACCACCGGCCCGATATAGGCGACATTTTCGCGCTGCGCCGGCAGCTGTTGTCCAATCTCGTCGGCGCTTTTCAGCCCGATCACTTCGACGGCTTCGGTCCAGAAGCTGTTCGGCAGCGGCTCAACGTTATGCCAGTAATCGACCGGCGAGTAGAACCAGAGTTTCGGCTTATTGACGCCGTCGATCCAGAGCCAGCAGTTCGGCACCTGCGTGACCGGCACCCAGGCTTTGAACTGAGGATTCACCTTGAAGGGATAGTCATGATCGTCGAGAAAAACCGTTAGCAGTTCGCCGGAATGAATCAACATCGCATCCAGTTTATTGCGCGCCAGCACCTGCTGCGCCCGCTGTTGCAGCGTGGCGATATGCGTCTGATACAGCGTTTTCAGTGAATCCATTGCTCGCTCTCCCGTGTCGCGAAAATCGCCGCAGTGTAGCACAGCCGCCGCCTGAACGCCGCGTTCCCGACGCTGTGATCCTGTTAGCAAATAAGCAAACTTTGGTTTGCAAAAAATTAACACGAATCCCACACTCCTGATCATCTGGTATGACCAGATCCCCTTTCGCGATCAGGAGACGCACATGCTCTACCAAGGCGATACCCTTTCCCTGCGCTGGCTCGAAGACGGCGTCGCTGAGCTGCAGTTCGACGCCCCCGGCTCAGTCAATAAACTCGACACCCGCACCGTCGCCAGCCTTGGCGAAGCGATCGGCGTGCTGGAGCAGCAAACCTCGCTGCGCGGCTTACTGTTAAGCTCGGCTAAGCCCGCCTTTATCGTCGGCGCCGATATTACTGAATTTCTCTCGCTGTTCGACGCACCGACTGAAAAGCTCAGTCAGTGGCTCGCTTTCGCTAACAGCATCTTTAACCGGCTGGAAGATCTGCCGGTGCCGACCATTGCCGCGATAGACGGTTACGCGCTGGGCGGCGGGTGCGAATGCATACTGGCGACCGATCTGCGCGTCGCCACGCCTGGCGCGCGCATCGGTCTGCCGGAAACGCGGCTGGGCATTATGCCGGGCTTCGGCGGCAGCGTGCGGCTGCCGCGCCTGCTGGGCGCCGACGCCGCGCTGGAGATTATCGCCGCCGGAAAAGATGTCGACGGCGCCAGCGCGCTTAAACTCGGGCTGGTCGATGCGGTGGTCAGCAGCGATAAGCTGCGCGCCGCCGCGCTCGCCATGCTGAAGGAAGCGATCACACAGGGCGACTGGCAGGCGCGCCGCGCGCCGAAGCTGGCGCCGCTGCGCCTCAGCCCGATTGAAGCTGCCATGAGCTTTACCGTGGCTAAAAATGTGGTGCTGCAAACCGCAGGCAAACACTATCCCGCGCCGATCGCCGCGGTCAAAACCATTGAGGCCGCCGCCGCGCTGGGGCGCGACGATGCGCTGAAGCTGGAAACCGCCGCCTTCGTGCCGCTGGCGCAGAGCGATGAAGCGCGGGCGCTGGTCGGCATTTTCCTTAACGATCAGTATGTCAAAGGGCTGGCGAAAAAGTACGCCAGCGCCAGCAGCGCGCCGGAACAGGCGGCTGTGCTGGGCGCGGGCATTATGGGCGGCGGCATCAGCTATCAGTCGGCGTGGAAAGGCGTGCCGGTGAAGATGAAGGATATTCAGCCCCAGGCGCTGACGCTGGGCATGAACGAGGCGAGCAAGCTGCTGAATAAACAGCTGGAGCGCGGCAAGATCGACGGCGGCAAGCTGGCCAGCACCATCGCCATGATTCAGCCTACGCTCGACTATGCCGGTTTCGAGCGCGCCGATATCGTGGTCGAAGCGGTCGTCGAGAATCCGCAGGTCAAAGCGAAAGTGCTGGCGGAGACCGAACAGCATCTGCGCGCGGATGCGGTACTCGCCTCCAATACCTCGACCATTCCCATCAGCCAGCTGGCCCAGGCGCTGCAGCGTCCGGAGAATTTCTGCGGCATGCACTTCTTCAACCCAGTGCCGCGTATGCCGCTGGTAGAGGTGGTGCGCGGCGAGAAGAGCAGCGACGCCACCATCGGCAAAGTGGTGGCCTGGGCGAGCAAAATGGGCAAGACGCCGATTGTCGTCAATGACTGTCCCGGCTTCTTCGTCAACCGCGTGCTCTTCCCCTACTTCGCCGCCTTCGGCCTGCTGCTGCGCGACGGCGCGGACTTCCGTCAGATCGATAAGGTGATGGAGAAGCAGTTCGGCTGGCCGATGGGCCCGGCGTGGCTGCTGGACGTGGTCGGCATCGATACCGCGCATCACGCGCAGCGCGTTATGGCGGAAGGGTTTCCGACGCGCATGCAGAAAGATTACCGCGACGCGATTGACGTCCTGTTCGATGCGGGACGCTATGGCCAGAAGAACGGCAAAGGCTTTTACCGCTGGGAGACGGATCGCAAAGGCAAAGCAAAAAAAGCGGTCGATCCCGAGGTGGACGCGCTGCTTAACCCTGTTTGTGCCGCTACGCGCCTCTTCAGCGACGAAGAGATCCTCAATCGCATGATGATCCCGATGCTGAACGAAGTCGTGCGCTGCCTGGAGGAGAAGATCGTCGCCTCGCCGGCCGAAGCCGATATGGCGCTGGTCTACGGCCTCGGCTTTCCGCCGTTCCGCGGCGGCGCGCTGCGCTATCTCGACACGCTCGGCAACGGCAACGTGGTGGATCAGGCCAGACGCTACGGCGATCTTGGCGCGCTCTACCAGCTGCCTGACCTGCTGCTGCAGAAGGCGCATCAGCGCGAAAGCTGGTATCCGGCGGTTCAACCTATCGACGAAGCGGCGCTGCAAAGCGCCTGAGGACAGAAGATGGAAAATGTGGTGATTATTGACGCGGTCCGCACGCCGATGGGCCGTTCCAAAGGCGGCGCCTTTCGTCAAGTGCGCGCGGAAGATCTCTCCGCGCACCTGATGCGCGAGCTGTTAAGCCGCCATCCAGCGCTTAATCCCGCCACGCTGGACGACATCGTGTGGGGCTGCGTGCAGCAGACGCTGGAGCAAGGCTTCAATATCGCGCGCAACGCCGCGCTGTTGGCGGAAATTCCCCATCGCGTGCCGGCGACCACCGTCAACCGCCTGTGCGGATCGTCGATGCAGGCGCTGCACGATGCGGCGCGCGCCATTATGGTCGGCGACGCGCACGCCTGTCTGGTCGGCGGCGTGGAACACATGGGGCACGTGCCGATGAGCCACGGCGTCGATTTCCATCCCGGACTGGGCCGCACGGTAGCGAAAGCAGCGGGCATGATGGGCCTGACCGCCGAGATGCTGGCGCATATGCATCATATCAGCCGCGAGCAGCAGGACGCCTTTGCGCTGCGTTCGCACCAGCGCGCCTGGGCCGCGACCCAGCGCGGCGATTTCCGCCGGGAGATCGTGCCGACCTACGGACACGACGCCGACGGCGCGCTAAAACGCTATGACGTTGACGAGGTGATCCGCGAGGAGACCAGCCTGGAAGGACTGGCGGCGCTGAAGCCGGCGTTCGATCCGGTCAACGGCACGGTCACGGCGGGCAGCTCGTCCGCGCTCTCCGACGGCGCCGCCGCGCTGCTGGTAATGAGCGAAAGCCGCGCGCGCGAACTGGGGCTGACGCCGCGCGCGCGCGTTAAAAGCATGGCGGTCATCGGCTGCGATCCATCGATCATGGGCTACGGTCCGGTGCCCGCCAGCAAGCTGGCGCTGAAGCGCGCCGGATTAAGCGTGGAAGACATCGATGTATTCGAGCTGAACGAAGCGTTCGCCGCGCAAACCCTGCCCTGCATTAAGGACCTCGGTTTGCTGGATCGGCTGGACGACAAGGTGAACCTGAACGGCGGCGCCATCGCGCTCGGCCATCCGCTCGGCTGTTCGGGCGCGCGCATCAGCGCCACGCTGCTGAACATTATGGAGCGACGCGATGCCCAGTTCGGCCTTGCCAGCATGTGCATCGGCTTAGGCCAGGGCATCGCAACCGTATTTGAGCGTCTGTAATACGTTGGATCACGTTGGAAGTCAGTTCCCGCCCGTCAGGGGCGGGTTTTTTCTGCCTGCGGCGCCTCAAATAAAGGCGAAGGCGTCGCCAAACATCTGCGCTTCTTTGGCGCCGCGCTCGGCGCAAAAGCGGTCACGGGCGATCTTCGCCATCTCAAAACGTCCAGCGATATAGATATCGTGCTCCGCCAGCGTGGCGAAATCCTGCATCACCGCCGTCAATACCGTGCCGGAACGCCCCTGCCAGCCCTCTTCCGGCTGTTCGACCACCGGCACTACGCGCAGATTAGGGTGCTTCACCGCCAGCGCGTTCAGCTCCTCCAGATCGTAAAGATGCTGCAGTTCGCGGCCGCCCCAGTAAATAGCGATTTCGCGATCCGGCTGCTGCGCCAGCGCGGTCAGCAGGATGGAACGCGCATAGGAGAAGCCGGTGCCGCCGGCAATCAACACGATGGGGCGCGAGCTCTCTTCACGCAGCCAGGCGTCGCCGTGCGGAATATCCACGGTAATCTGACGGTCGTCGCGGATACGATCCATGACCGCCATGGCGTAGAGATTGAGATCGGAGGCGCCGATATGCAGCTCGATAATCTCTTTTTCCATCGGGGTCGAGGCGAGCGAGAACGGACGCTTGTCGCGCTCGTCCATCACCACCATCAAATACTGCCCGGCGCGAAAGGTAAAATCCGCTTCGGGTATCAGGCGGACGCGATATACGGTATCGGTAATCGCTTCAACTGAAGTTACTTTACAGCTTAAAATCGTCATGCGTTCCCTCTGTCGGGTCGTCATTAGGGTTGTGCGCGCCGTCAGCGCTGCGGCGGCTGAGTAAAGATGCCTAAGTCATCCCAGATCGCGTCGATGCGCGCCGTTACGGCGGGATCTTTCACGATCGGTCGTCCCCACTCGCGCTGGGTCTCGCCCGGCCATTTATTGGTGGCGTCCAGACCCATCTTGGAACCCAGGCCGGAAACCGGCGAGGCGAAGTCCAGATAGTCGATAGGCGTGTTTTCCACCAGCACCGTGTCGCGTGCCGGATCCATACGGGTGGTAATGGCCCAGATCACGTCGTTCCAGTCGCGTGCGTTAACATCGTCGTCACACACAATAACAAATTTGGTGTACATGAACTGCCGCAGGAATGACCAGACGCCGAACATCACGCGCTTAGCGTGTCCTGCGTACTGTTTTTTCATCGTCACTACCGCCAGGCGATAAGAGCAGCCCTCCGGCGGCAGATAGAAATCCACAATCTCCGGGAACTGCTTAATCAGGATCGGCACCAGCACTTCGTTCAGCGCGACGCCCAGCACCGCCGGCTCATCGGGCGGACGGCCGGTATAGGTGGAGTGGTAGATGGCGTTCTGCCGTTGCGTAACGTGCGTGACGGTGAAAACCGGGAAGTTATCTACCTCATTGTAGTAGCCCGTATGATCGCCATAGGGCCCTTCCGGCGCCATATCGCCCGGCTCGATGTAACCTTCCAGCACGATCTCCGCGCTGGCGGGCACTTCCAGATCGTTGGAGAGGCACTTCACCACTTCCGTTTTATTGCCGCGCAGCAGACCGGCGAAGGCGTACTCCGACAGCGTATCCGGCACCGGCGTTACTGCGCCGAGAATAGTGGCGGGATCGGCGCCGAGTGCGACTGAAACCGGGAAGCGTTCGCCAGGATGGGCCTGGCACCACTCCTGATAATCGAGCGCGCCGCCGCGATGGGAGAGCCAGCGCATAATCAGGCGGTTTTTGCCAATCACCTGCTGGCGATAGATGCCCAGATTCTGCCGCTCTTTGTGCGGCCCGCGCGTGACGGTCAGCCCCCAGGTAATCAGCGGCGCGGCGTCGTCCGGCCAGCACTTCATCACCGGAATGCGCGACAGGTCGACCTCGTCGCCGCTGAACACCACCTCCTGGCAGGGCGCGTTGCGCAGCCGTTTGGTCGGCATATTCAGCACCTGTTTGAACTGCGGCATCTTGTCGAACAGATCGCGGAAGCCTTTCGGCGGCTCAGGCTCTTTCAGAAACGCCAGCAGCTTGCCGACTTCGCGCAGCGCGCTGACCTCTTCCTGCCCCATGCCCATCGCCACGCGTTTCGGCGTGCCGAACAGGTTGCACAGCACCGGCATGTCATAGCCTTTGGGGTTTTCAAACAGCAGCGCCGGTCCGCCGGCGCGCAGCGTGCGGTCGGCAATTTCCGTCATTTCCAGCTCTGGATCGATAGAGTGGCTAATGCGCTTTAACTCGCCGCGCTGTTCCAGCAGCGTGAGGAAGTCTCGTAAATCGTGATATTTCATGCGGCCTTCGCTTCCAGCCAAAGTGAATCGGCCATTATAGGGCCGATTCTTAAGGCGTGTTGGATTTTATGCAGCAACCTCAGTCGCAGCGAAAGGGAACCAGCGCCTGCAGCGCCGTGGCGTCGCGGCAGGCCTGAATCGGCTGATTGTGGCGGAAAACTTTAAAGTCCTCGCCGCGCACGCTGAAGTAAGAGAGCTGGTTTTCATGCACATGCAGAAAACTGCCTTCGCGCAGCGCAATCACCGACTCCTCAGGATTGACGGCGCAAAACTCCGCCAGGCGTTCGTCGCGGGTTTCGCCCATATGTCCGCTGGCATGCGCGTCGAGGTAGTGCGGATTGATCTGAACCGGAAACAGGCCCAGCGCAGGCAACACCACGCTGCTGCGCACAGGCATATCGTTGGTGGTGCGAATCGAGGGCGTCGCGACGTTGCAGCCCGCGCTCCACCCGACGTAAGGCACCCCCCGTTCGCGCACGGCGCGCTGGATCGCCACAATCAGGCCGTTCTCGTGCAGCATCTGGTTCAGCAGCCAGGTATTGCCGCCGCTGACCAGAATCAGCTCCGCCTGCTCAATGGCCGCCACCGGCGTCGCGAAATCCTGCACGCAGCGCACGGCAACGCCCAGCGACGCGCTCAGCTCGGCGGCGCGCTGTTGATGGTCGCCGCGAATAATGGCGTAAGGCACCAGCACCGCCGAACGAATGCCGCGTTGAGCGATCATCGCATGCAGCTGCGGCTGCGCGTAACCAAGCAGCGGCGCATCGTCGGCCAGCTTGCCGTTGCTTAATAAAAACAGTTCCATCGGCAGATCCTTTTCGCAAACGTTATGAGCCACGAGTCTGAACCAGCGCACCGCCGCTCGTCAATTTTCCCGCTTGTGTCGGGCAGTTTGCGGAAACCTCGGCCACTTTGTCCGCTTCGGCATCTTTCCACGCTGCGATGCGCTATAACTCTGGCAGCAGGTTTGCTATTCTTAGCGTCCATTCGATGGGAGCATTTATGGAATCCTGGTACTTACTCTATTGCAAACGTGGACAGCTGTTGCGCGCGAAAGAGCATCTTGAGCGGCAGGAGGTGCATTGCCTCAGCCCGATGATCGCTCTGGAAAAAGTGGTGCGCGGCAAACGGACCACCGTGAGTGAGCCCCTGTTTCCTAACTATCTCTTTATCGAATTCGATCCCGAAGCGATCCACACCACGACCATCAGCAGCACGCGCGGCGTCAGCCACTTCGTGCGCTTCGGCACGCTGCCTGCGACAGTGCCTTCCGCCGTTATCGAAGCGCTGCAAACCGACGTGCCGCAAACGCTGATCGATCCGGAAACGCCGCAGGTCGGCGATGAGGTCATCATCACCGAAGGGACCTTTGAAGGCCTGCGCGCCATCTTCGCCGAACCCGATGGCGAAACGCGCTCTATGCTGCTGCTTAACCTGCTGAATAAACAGGTGATGCGCAGCGTAGACAACAAGCAGTTCCGCAAGCTTTAGGGCAGTCGGAACAGCGCGCGCGCGTTACGATCCACCTGCTCCGCCAGCGCCACCTGCTCTTCTCCGCGCCACTTCGCCACCTGCTGCACGATATGCGGCAAAAAACAGGGTTCATTACGACGCGACGTCGGCCGCGGATGCATATCGCGCGGCAGCAGCCAGGGCGCGTCCGTCTCCAGCAGCAGTCGCTCCGCCGGAATCAGCGGCAGCATCTCACGCAGCGCCATGCCGCGACGCTCATCGCAGACCCAGCCGGTAATGCCTACCGACAGCCCCATCGCCAGACAGGCCTCCAGCTCGTCGCGCGTGCCGGTAAAGCAGTGCACCACCGCGCCCGGCAGCTTCGGCAGCCAGGGCGCCAGCACCGCCGCAAAGCGGTCGTGCGCTTCGCGACAGTGAAGGAAGACCGGCATATTCAGCTCGGCGGCCAGCGCCAGCTGCGCGTCGAAGGCGTACTCCTGCTGCTCGTGCGCGGCAAGGTTACGGTTGAAATCGAGGCCGCATTCGCCAATCGCCACCACCTGCGGCCGCTCTGCCAGGCGCCGCAGCGTATTGGCCGTCTCATTCGACCATTCGCTGGCGTGATGCGGATGCACGCCCGCCGTCGACCAGCAGAAGTCGGGCTGACGCTCGGCCAGCCGCTGCGCCTGCTGGCTCTCCAGCGCATTGGTCCCGGTGATCAACATGCCGGTGACGCCCGCTTCGCGCGCACGCTTTACCACCTTGTCGCGGTCGGCGGCGAACTGCGTGCTGGTCAGGTTTACACCGATATCAAACATAATCTTTCCCATAGCTTATTAAACAAAAACCGCCCAGATGGGCGGTTCGGTAACAGGGTCTACCCGCCAGGTGCGGGAAGCGAACTGATAACGGGTCAGGAATCGGTATGCTGTTCCTCTTCCTGCGCCCGTCGTCCCTTCCCGACGTAGTAACGGGAAAAGAATACGCCGACTTCAAACAGGCAGTACATCGGAATAGCGAGCAAAGTTTGCGAGAAAACGTCCGGCGGTGTGAGCAGCATCCCAACAACGAACGCGCCGACCAGAATATAGGGACGTTTCTTTTTCAGATCTTCCGGCGTAGTGATGCCGGTCCAGCAGAGCAGCACAATCGCCACCGGCACCTCGAACGCCACGCCGAACGCCATAAACAGCGTCATGACGAAGTCGAGGTAGTTGGTGATATCGGTCGCGATAGTCACGCCCTGCGGCGCGGTTTTAGCGAAGAAGCCGAACGCCAGCGGAAAGACGATGAAGTAAGCAAAGGCGACGCCGACGTAAAACAGCAGGGTGCTGGAGAACAGCAGCGGCATCACCAGCCGGCGTTCATGCCGGTAGAGCGCTGGCGCGACGAAAGCCCATACCTGATAGAGGATCACCGGCACCGCGAGAAAAACCGACACGATGATGGTGAGCTTAATCGGCGTGAAAAACGGCGAGGCGACGTCGGTGGCGATCATGCTGGCGCCGGCCGGCATCTGGCTGATCAGCGGCGAAGCGACCATATGATAGATGTCGTTGGCAAAATAGATCAGCGCCATAAAAATCGCAAACACCGCGACAATGCAGTACAGCAGACGCTTACGCAGCTCAATCAAGTGGCTGATAAGCGGTTGGGTATCTTCAACGGCCATGGTTATCGTTCATCACTTGCAGAAGAGGTTGTTGCCGGACTGCGCGGCGCGGCTGACACAGGATTAACAACCGCCGCTGGCGGGTTCGCATCGGTTTTAGCGGTTTCAGCGGTCTCTACCGCCGCTTCCGGCGTCTGCGCCGGCGCGCTGGCCTGAGTGTGGGCCGTCGCTGGCGTTACGGATTCCGCCGCGCGCTGTTGAGGCGCATGAATGGTATTGGCTTCATCCTCGGCTTTTTCGATATCGATGCTCTGCTGCACCGAACGCTTCATCGAATCGGCGGTTTTGCGCAGCTCTTCCATTGACTCTTTCAGCTCCGGCGACATGGTGCCGCGGCTCGCCTCTTCCACCTTTTTCAGGCTGTCCTGCAGCTCCTGCAGCTTCAGCTCCTGCGCCAGCTCGTGCTGCACGTTGGCAGCCAGCGAGCGCATTGCCCGAATCCAGCCTACTACGGTTTTTACCGCAACCGGCAGTCGCTGCGGGCCGAGAACAATCAGCCCGATCACGAACACCAGTACCAGTTCACTAAAACCAATGTCGAACACGGTTTACACCTGCTTGTCGTTTTTGACGTCTTCTTTGTTAGCCGAAGTGTGCTGTTTATCCGCCAGCGTTTTGGCATTGAAATCAGCGTCCTGCTGGTTTGGCTGGTCCTTTTTCTCATCCTCATCGCTCATGGCTTTTTTAAAGCCCTTGATAGAGGAACCGAGATCGGAACCCAGGTTTTTTAACTTATTGGTGCCAAACAGGAGTACAACGATGACGGCAATAATTAATAATTGCCAGATACTGATACCGCCCATGAGATAGTGCCTCTGATGTTGCGAGAGATTGAGAAGAGTAATGTCCGCCAAAAGCCCTGATGACGCCGGGCTTAAGGCTGCGACATTACCGCGATTCAGGCGTGGCTGACAATTAGTTTGTCTTACGCCAGCCGATTAGCCAGGTGACGAAACCCGCCGCCATTAACAGGGCTGGAAAGAAATCCCAGTCCGGGCGACTCAGCAATACCGCCGTGCCGCTGAGCAGCAGGGTCGCGCCGACGCCGAACAGATAGCGCGCTTGATGATGTTGCGTCCGCTGGGCGTGCATATCCTTAGTCAGCTTATCGACGCTGTGCTGCAAAAGTTTATGATGCCGCATGCTTTCATAAAACAGCTCCGGCAGCTCCGGCAGCTTCTCCGCCCAGAAGGGCGCTTTTTCTTTCACCGCGCGCAGAATAGCCGGCAGGCCAATTTGATCTTTGATCCAGTCTTCGAGGAACGGCTTGGCGGTTTTCCACAGATCGAGCTGCGGATAGAGCTGACGGCCGATGCCTTCGACGTAGAGCAGCGTTTTTTGCAGCAGCACCAGTTGCGGCTGCACTTCCATATTGAAGCGGCGCGCGGTGCTGAACAGGTTGAGCAGCACATGGCCGAAAGAGATCTCCGCCAGCGGCTTCTCGAAGATGGGTTCGCACACGGTACGGATAGCGAATTCGAAATCTTCGACGTTGGTATCGGGCGGCACCCAGCCTGAATCGACGTGCAGCTCCGCGACTTTTCGGTAGTCGCGGTTGAAGAAGGCGATAAAGTTTTCCGCCAGATAGCGCTTATCCTCTTTGTTCAGCGAGCCGACGATGCCGCAGTCGATGCCGATATATTGCGGATCTTCCGGATGGTCGTAGCTGACGAAAATATTGCCGGGATGCATATCGGCATGGAAGAAGCTGTCGCGGAACACCTGCGTAAAGAAGACCTGCACGCCGCGCTCGGCCAGCAGCTTCATGTTGACACCGTGCTGCTCCAGCGTCGCCACGTCGGAGATGGGAATGCCGTAGATGCGCTCCATCACCAGCATGGTTTCGCTACAGTAGTCGGAATAGACCTCCGGCACGTACAGCATCGGGCTATCTTCGAAGTTACGGCGCAGCTGAATAGCGTTGGCCGCTTCGCGCAGCAGATTCAGCTCGTCGATCAGCGTCTTCTCGTAGTCGCGCACCACTTCCATGGGACGCAGACGGCGCCCGTCCGGCAGCAGGCGCGGCACCCAGCGCGCCAGGCGATAGATGAGCTTCATATCCGCTTTGATCACCGGCAGGATGTCCGGACGGATCACCTTGATTACCACCTTCTTGCCGGTGGATTTCAGGGTGGCGGTATGCACCTGCGCGATCGACGCCGACGCCAGCGGTTTGATATCGAAATCATCGAACCAGGTTTCTACCGGACCGCCGATCGATTTTTCAATCTGCTCTTTAGCCTTTACGCCGTCGAAGGGCGCGACGCGATCCTGCAGGATGGCGAGCTGGTCGGCGATCACGGGCGGAAAAAGGTCGCGACGCGTAGAGAGCATCTGGCCGAACTTGATCCAGACCGGACCGAGCTGCTCCATCGCCAGGCGCATACGCACGCCGATCTCTTCATCTTTATGCCGGTTAGGCAGCCAAAAAATCGTGCGGCGCCAGAGGCGCAGCGGAATGGTAAGGCGCATGCGGGGGATCAGTTCATCAAGACCGTAAGTCAAAAAAATCCTGATGATGAAATATAAACGGCGAATCTCTCCAAACGTCATTTCGCCTCCAGCTGCGCTAAACGCGCCGTGAGCGCATCAAGCGAACGTTCCATCGCGTCTACCTCCTCAGAAAACCACGCCAGTTCCAGCGCGCCCGGCGCGACGCGCCACTCTTCGGTTAATGCCTGCCCCAGATAATCCTGGCGACGCGTGACCTCGCCGCGTAGCAGCCGCAGGGCGCGCTGCGCCGCCTGGCTGACGCCCTGCGCGGCGATATCGCCGATCCAGGGCGCGAGATATTCGGCCGGGTCCAGTTCCGCCAGGTCGATCAGCGCGGAAAAGCGCTGCACCACCTGCAGATCGCCTTCGACCTGCAGTTCGCCGCTGCGGATCAGGCTGGTCAGCTGCTGTCGATCGCGCAGCTTCGGCAGGGTTTTCAGCTGCGTAATCACGGTGCAGTCGCTGCTGTCCTGCCAGTCGCTCAGCACGTCGAGCTGCTGTTCGCTGAAGACCAGCACCAGCGGATGGGAAAGCTCCTCGAGACGCAGCGTCAGCACCTGTCCCACCAGTCGCTGGCGCGCGGCTTTCAGGCCGCGATCGCGATAGAGCATGCGGTTTAGCGCGGTCTCAAGACCGGCGGTAATCAAGGGCGTCAAGCGCATCACCATATCCGGTTAAAACTTAAATCCACGATGCAGCGCGACAATGCCGCCGGTCATGTTGTAATAAGTCGTGTTCTCGAATCCGGCGTCGTTCATCATCGCCTTCAGGGTCTCCTGATCGGGATGCATGCGGATCGACTCTGCCAGATAGCGGTAGCTTTCGGCGTCCTGCGCCACCAGCTGGCCGACGCGCGGCAAAATATGGAACGAATAGGCGTCGTACGCTTTGCTGAGGGGATCGAGCACCGGTTTGGAGAACTCCAGCACCAGCAGGCGTCCGCCCGGCTTAAGCACGCGGAACATCGACGCCAGCGCCTTCTCTTTGTCGGTCACGTTACGCAGGCCGAAAGAGATGGTGATGCAGTCGAAATGGTTATCCGGGAAGGGCAGCGCTTCGGCGTTGGCCTGCACATAGCTGACGTTGCCGACTACGCCGAGATTGCGCAGTTTGTCGCGGCCCATTTTCAGCATTGAGCTGTTGATGTCCGCCAGCACCACCTGACCGGTGTCGCCGACCAGACGGGAAAACTTCGCCGTCAAATCGCCGGTGCCGCCCGCCAGATCCAGCACGCGCTGACCGCGACGCACGCCGCTGCTGTCGATGGTAAAACGCTTCCAGATGCGATGGATGCCAAAGGACATCAGATCGTTCATCAGGTCATATTTCGCCGCTACGGAGTGAAACACGTCCGCGACTTTGTCAGCTTTTTCGCTTTTGGCGACCGTCTGAAAGCCAAAATGGGTAGTTTCCTGCTGTGATTCATCTGCCATCGGTTTTACCTGTTCCACAAACAATACTTCCCGAAGTGTATCAGAGTCAGGGTAGTCAGGCACGCGACGACCCGTTTATTCGTGGAGCCGCCTCACGCGGGCATCCAGGGTTTCGGCGACGTCGTCAGGCGCCTCCTCGTCGTCCCATGCCTTTTCCGGCATCGCCTGCTCGACTAACTGCGGATTGATTGAGCGTTTAACTTCAACGCCCAGGGATTTAAACGCCTCGCTCTGCGCGATCAGGTTGCCGCGCCCTTCCGCCAGCTTTTTCATCGCCTCGCGGTAGCTGTTGTGCGCCTTATCCAGATTATGGCCGATGCCGCTCATATCATCGACGAATAGCCGCATCTTGTCATAGAGACGCGCCGCGCGGTCGGCGATGCGCTGCGCGTTGCGGCTCTGATGCTCATAGCGCCACAGGTTGTTGATGGTGCGCAGCGCCACCAGCAGCGTCGTCGGGCTTACCAGCATGATGTTCTGCTGCAGCGCCTCGCTGATCAGCTCTGGCTGACGATCGATCGCCAGCAGAAAGGCTGGTTCGACCGGAATGAACATCAACACATAATCGAGGGAGCGTAAACCGGCCAGTTGTTGATAATCTTTACGGCTCAGCAGGCGAATATGGCTGCGCACCGCGGCGACATGCTCCTGAAGCGCCTGCTCGCGCGTCACTTCATCTTCCGCGTTGAAGTAGCGCTCGTAGGCGACCAGCGTCATCTTGGCGTCGACCACGACATCTTTGCCCTGCGGCAGACGCACGATCACATCCGGTTGCATTCTGCCCTGCTGTTCCGACTGCAAACTGACCTGCGTCTGATACTCATGGCCTTCGCGCAGGCCTGACGCTTCCAGCACGCGGCTCAGCACCACTTCGCCCCAGTTGCCCTGAATCTTGTTGTCGCCTTTCAGCGCCCTGGTGAGGTTGATCGCCTCCTGCGCCATCTGCGCATTCAGCTGCTGCAGCTGGCGGATCTCGTGCGCCAGCGTGTGACGCTCGCGCGCCTCCTGGCCGAAGCTGTCATGCACCTGGCGGCGAAAACCGTCCAGCTGCTCGCGCAGCGGCGCGATCAGGCTGTTCAGGCTCTGGCGGTTCTGTTCGTCGACGCGGCGGCCGCTGTTTTCAAAGATGCGGTTGGCGAGATTTTCGAACTGCGCGCTGAGGCGCTGCTCGCTGCTGGTGAGCAGGCGCTGCTTCTCTTCTGCGGCGAACCGCGTCTCTTCAAGGCGGATGGTCACCTCGCGCAGTTCGGCCTCCTGCGCGCTGTTGACCTCTAGCTGGTTGCGCAGCTCGCTGTTGAGCTGTTCGCATTCGCCGCGCCAGTAATCGAGCTGTTGCAGCCGCTCCTGCGCGCCGCTCAGCGCGCCGTGCAGCTGGCGCAGCTCCTGTTCGCGCTGCTGCAGCTGTTGCTGGAGCTGTTCAAGCTGCTGCTGCTGACGCTGCTGCGCCTCCTGCTGCAAACGCCGCTCGGTGGCAAAGCTGGCGGCCTGATGGCCGGCGCGCAGCTGCGCCAGCATCCAGCCGATGCCCAGTCCGGCAAGCGCCAGACAGGCGCTGATAATAATCTGCTGATCCATGATTCCCTCGCGACGCGCATTGCTCGGGAAAAGGTAAAGTCGGCCTGTATGAATGTCCAGACTATTTTCGGGCGGTTATCAACCCAGAGCAGGCGCTACAGCGCTTTGACCTGCAGCTCGCCCGCTTTCCACGCGTCGGTGAGAAAAAACGGCATCGGCATCAGCCATTCGTCCCCTTTTACCCGCGCCGGATACACAAAGGCGTTGCCGCCCCAGGTCAGCTCCACGGACTGCGTTTCGCCCTCTTTCACCGTCGCCTTGCCCGCCATGCTGGCGAAGCCGGCGTTGCTGCCGACGTGAAAGTTATCCATGCGCCAGCGCACCGGCGCGTGCGGCGGCCAGGGCTGCGCCTGATGAAAACGGAAAATCTCATCGTGGCTCAGCAGGCTTTCGCGCACCGTCGGCCACAGCGCGGCCTTCAGGAAATATTGATCGGTAAAGCGCGCGTTGCCGCTGTAGCGGGCGATGAAGTCGCGCATCGCCTGCGCCATATTGCTGAAGACGCCGTTGCAGCCGCCCCACATGCCGGCCAGCAGCAGCTCGGTATGGGAAAAGTAGTCGCGCATATGGTGAAACCAGTACGGCGAGGCAAGCCAGGCGTCGACCGCCGCCGCTTCGCGCTCCGACAGCAGCGAGTCGGCGTCGCGGATGATAAAGCGTTTGACGTCGGGATCGTCCATCACCAGAAAACGCCACAGCGTCGGGTAGATCGCCTTTTCCTGCGACATATCGACCAGATCGACATGCGGCTGGTTGAGGCGCTGCCACACATGCTGCGGCACGCTCTGATCCAGATAAATGCGGCAGCGCCAGCCGGGATAGAGTTGCTGCGCCACCTCGACGTTTTTAATCAACGTTTCGCAGTAGCGCGGCTGATCGCCGTAGAGGCTGAAGGCGATCGCGTTCTGTCTGGGTTTCGTCAGATCGATCGGTTCCGGCCGCGCCGCCGGAAAGGGGTAACGCTGGCCCTGGCGGAAACGCGCGTCTGCGCCGTTGAGCGCTTCCAGGCCATATTTCGCCAGCTCCTCCTGCTTGCCCATCCAGCCGCACAGCTCTGCCAGCCCATCCAGCCAGGTTTCAGAAGCGGTCGCGCGCACGGCGGGCGGCGCCTGATAGATTTTCTGATAGACGCGGTAAGATTTGCTGTAGTGGCCGAGACGCAGCAGACAGAGCGCGTAGTCGCTCAGCACCTGCATCTGGCTGGGCATGGCGCGCAGCACCTCTTCGCAGCAGCTGGCGGCGGCGGCATACTCCTGCTGCGCCATATGCTGGCGAAAGCGCGCGGCGGCGTTTTCAAGGCGCGCCTGCATGGCGGCGGGAGAAGCGGTTAAGGCGGATTTCTGTCGTGGCGGCGTGTGGCGCATCGGGCGATCCTCGCTTTTGCTGTAAAGAGCAGAGGCAGCGCGCAGAGGCGCTGCCTGAAAGCGTTATAACAAACGGCGCGCCGCTTCCACCACAATTTTTACCGCATCGCTCTCGGTCTGCTTCATGGCGGCCGCATCCGGGATCTCTTTCTGGGTGCGGTTGACGATGACGCCCGCCACCATGCCCGCACGCAGCCCCTGGCTGGCGCACATCGTCAGCAGCGTCGCAGACTCCATCTCATAGTTAAGCACGCCCATCTGCTGCCACTCCTTCATCGAGCCCTGGAAGCGGCTGACCACGCGGCCGGAGAAGGTATCGTAACGCTCCTGGCCTGGATAAAAGGTGTCGGACGAGGCGGTAACGCCGATATGGGTGGTCGCGCCGCTCGCTTCCGCTGCTGCAACCAGCGCAGTGGTGCAGGCGAAATCCGCTACGGCAGGAAACTCCAGCGGCGCGAAGTGCTGGCTGGCGCCGTCGAGACGCACCGCGCCGGTAGTGACCAGCACGTCGCCGACGTTAATGTGCGGCTGAATAGCGCCGGTGGTGCCGACGCGCAGGAAGGTACGCACGCCAAGCTGCGCCAGCTCTTCTACCGCGATAGAGGTCGACGGGCCGCCGATGCCGGTGGAGCAGACGACCACAGGCTTGCCGTCCAGCTTCGCCAGCCAGGAGGTGAATTCACGGTGCGACGCCAGAGGCTGGGCGTCCGCCATCAGCCCGGCAATTTTCTTTACGCGCTCCGGATCGCCGGGAACGATAGCCAGGGTCGCGCCCTGCAGATCGGCTTTGGTCAGGCCAAGGTGGAAAACGTCAGACATAGCATACTCCTGAACAGGGAAGTGAAGCGCGCCACTCTACGTCAGCGCAGCGCAAATTTGTGTGATAACAGTCACTATCAAAAATGAATATTACATTTTACATAGATAACAATGAGATCTAAGTCACATAACTAAGCCATTGAGAACGCCATTGCTACAAGCTGTGTGCGTCGGGCTTTGCACCAATGTTAAAGAGGAGAGTGTTTTTGCTTGCTCCCTACTCTGTTCCCGGTCTCTGGTCCAGACGTCATCTGGCCAGGCTATAGTTACGTGATTGCGCTACTGCCAGCACGGAGAAAAAAATGAAAACCGAAGACAATATGGCACAAAAATCATCGACGGGCGGCTTTGCACCTGCAGTACAGCCGACCGCCTCAACCACGATTCATACTGACAGCCACGCTATTCAGGCAGGCGAAACCTCGGTGCCGAGCCAGGGCGAGAATATGCCCGCTTACTACGCCAGACCGAAAGAGGCGAACGGTCCGCTGCCGGTGGTGCTGGTGGTGCAGGAGATCTTTGGCGTGCACGAACATATTCGTGATATTTGCCGTCGGCTGGCGCTGGAGGGCTATCTGGCCGTGGCGCCGGAGCTCTATTTTCGCGAAGGCGACCCGAACGATTACAACGATATTCCTACCCTGTTCAGCGAGCTGGTCAGCAAAGTGCCAGACAGCCAGGTGCTTTCCGATCTCGACCACGCCGCCAACTGGGCCGGCCGCAACGGCGGCGATATTCGCCGTATGGGCATTACCGGCTTCTGCTGGGGCGGCCGCATCAGCTGGCTTTACGCCGCGCACAATCCGCAGCTGCGCGCCGCCGTCGCCTGGTATGGCCGCCTCATCGGCGAGAAAACCATGAAGCAGCAGAAGCATCCGATCGATATCGCCGTGGATTTAGGCGCGCCGGTGCTGGGCCTCTACGGCGGCCAGGACGATGGCATTCCGCTGGAGAGCGTGGAGCAGATGCGTCAGGCGCTGCACGCCGCTAACGCCAAAGCGGAGATCGTCGTCTATCCCGACGCGGGCCACGCCTTTAACGCCGACTATCGACCGAGCTATCACGCCGAATCGGCGCAGGATGGCTGGGCCCGCATGCTGACGTGGTTTAAGCAGTTCGGCGTCGTCTGATTACGCACGCAATAAAAAAGGGGCGCCTCAGCGCCCCGACCTCAACAGCAACGTACCCTAAACCGGGGCATTTTCGCCGCGCAGTTTCTTCGCCGCCTCCACCATGTTCGCCAGCGCCTGACGGGTTTCCGTCCAGCCGCGCGTTTTCAGGCCGCAGTCCGGGTTGACCCACAGACGCGCTTGCGGAATGCGCTGCGCCGCTTTACGCAGCAGATTCTCTATCCACTGGACGCTCGGCACGTTCGGCGAATGAATATCGTAAACGCCGGGGCCGATTTCGTTCGGATACTCAAATGCCTTAAAGGCTTCCAGCAGATCCATATCGGAACGCGAGGTTTCGATGGTGATGACGTCGGCATCCAGCGCCGCGATGGACGCCATGATGTCGTTGAATTCGCAATAACACATATGGGTGTGGATCTGGGTGTCGTCTTTCGCCACCGCGGCGTTAAGGCGGAAGGCGTCTACCGCCCACTTCAGGTAGGCGGACCAGTCGGACTGGTGCAGCGGCAGGCCTTCGCGCAGCGCCGGCTCGTCAATCTGGATAATGCCGATGCCGGCCGCTTCGAGATCGGCGACCTCGTCGCGCAGCGCCAGCGCGATTTGCTTCGCGATGGTTTCGCGCGACACGTCTTCGCGCGGGAAGGACCAGCAGAGAATGGTTACCGGGCCGGTCAGCATCCCTTTCACCGGCTTGTCGGTCAGCGACTGCGCATAGGTCGCCCACTCCACGGTAATCGGCCGCGGGCGGCTGACGTCGCCGATAATCACCGGCGGCTTGACGCAGCGCGAGCCGTAGCTCTGCACCCAGCCGTTTTGGGTGAAGACGAAACCCTCCAGGTTTTCGCCGAAGTACTCCACCATGTCGTTACGCTCCGCTTCGCCGTGTACCAATACGTCGAGGCCCAGGCGCTCCTGCTCGGCGATCGCCTGTTTAATATGCTGCGCAATGCCGGTGCGGTAGCTGGCGCCGTCGATATCGCCTTTTTTGAAATCGAGGCGCAGGCCGCGGATCTCAGTGGTCTGCGGAAAAGAACCGATGGTGGTGGTCGGCCAGGCTGGCAGATTAAAGCGGCTGCGCTGCGCACGGGCGCGCTCGGCGTAGGGGCTGGCACGCTCGGTATCCTGCGTGGAGATCGCCGCCAGACGCCTGCCGACCGCCGCATTGTGAACGCGGCTGGAGTGGGCGCGGTTGCGAATCGGCGCGCTCCAGGCCTCCAGCGAGGCCGCGTCGTTATGGTTGAGCGCGTCGCTCAACAGCTTCAGTTCGCCGCATTTTTGCAGCGCGAAGGCGAACCAGCTTTTTACTTCGTCATCGAGGCGGGTCTCTGCACGCAGATCGATCGGGCTATGCAGCAGCGAGCAAGAGGTGCCGATCCACAGCAGATCGCGCTGGCCGAGCAGCGGCTGCAGGCGCTGGTACCAGCGGCTCAGGTCGGCGCGCCATACGTTGCGGCCGTTGATAACGCCGAGCGACAGCAGCCACGCTGCCGGTAACTGCTGGTTTAGCTGTGCGAGGTCGTCGCGGCCGTGCACCAGATCGACATGCAGCCCCTGCACCGGCAGCGCGCGAATAACTTCAAGGTTCTGGCCGATGCTGTCGAAATAGGTGGTCAGCAGCAGCTTCACGTTGCCCTGCAGCGCCTGGTAAGCGGGCCTGAACGCTTCGCGCCACGCCTGCGGCAGCTCCAGCGATAGCGCCGGCTCGTCAATCTGCACCCACTCGACGTCGCGCTTTTTCAGCTCGGCCAGCACCTGCTGGTAAACCGGCAGAAGGTCATTCAGCAGCGACAGGCGGTCGAACGGCTCGCCTTTGACTTTGCCCAGCCAGATATAGGTTACGGGGCCGAGCAGCACCGGCTTCACCTTATGGCCCAGCGCCAGCGCTTCGTCCACTTCGTCCAGCAGCTGGGTCCAGGCAAGTTTGAAAGACTGGCCTTTTGTGAACTCCGGCACGATGTAGTGATAGTTGGTGTTAAACCATTTGGTCATCTCGGCGGCGGCGGCAGGTTCGCCCGTTGGCGCCCGGCCGCGCGCAATGCGAAACAGCGTATCGAGGTCGATGGCCCCGTCTTTATTCTGATGGCGCGCCGGAACATTGCCCAGCATCAGGCTGGTGGTCAGCACATGATCGTACCAGGCGAAGTCGCCCACCGGCAGCAGATCGACCCCCGCCTCTTTCTGCTGCTGCCAGTGGCGGGCGCGCAGCTCGCGTCCGACCGCCAGCAGCTCTTGCTGAGTCGCTTTTCCCGCCCAGTAGCTCTCCTGCGCTTTTTTCAGTTCGCGACGCAGGCCGACGCGGGGAAAGCCGAGGCTGTGGTTCAGAATTGTCATACGCTGTTCTCCCGATAATTTTTCTTTGGCGTCGTCTGGCAGCCAAAGATGTTTAGCCGTCCAGATGTTTACACCGCTATATTCTGCGGGTAGTGTATGTTGCTCAAGCGCAAATTGTTCAATCTCCATGTGAAGGACGCTCATGATCGAACTTAAGCACCTGCGGACGCTTCAGGCTCTGCGTAATACTGGCTCGCTGGCCGCCGCCGCCGCGCAGCTTCATCAGACGCAATCGGCGTTGTCGCATCAGTTCAGCGATCTCGAGCAGCGTCTGGGATTCCGCCTGTTCGTGCGCAAAAGCCAGCCGCTGCGCTTCACGCCGCAGGGCGAAATTCTGCTGCAGCTGGCGGAGCAGGTGCTGCCGCAAATCCAGCAGGCGCTACAGGCATGCCACGAGCCTTATCAGGCGACGCTGCGCATCGCTATTGAGTGCCACAGCTGCATCCAGTGGCTGACGCCGGCGCTGGACAACTTTCGTCAGAGCTGGCCGCAGGTAGTGATGGATTTTAAATCGGGCGTGACCTTTGATCCGCAGCCTGCTCTGCAGCAGGGCGAGCTGGACGTGGTGCTCACTTCCGATATCCTGCCGCGCAGCGGCCTGCACTACACGCCGATGTTCGACTTCGAAGTGCGCCTGGTGTTGGCGCCCGATCATCCGCTGGCGCAGGTCGAGCACATCACTCCCGAGGCCCTGGCGCAGGAGGTGCTGATGATCTATCCGGTGCAGCGCCAGCGGCTGGATATCTGGCGGCACTTTCTTCAGCCGGCAGGCGTCAGCCCGGCCTTGAAGAGCGTCGACAATACGCTGCTGCTGATTCAGATGGTGGCGGCGCGCATGGGCATCGCCGCGCTGCCGCACTGGGTCGTCGAGAGCTTTGAAAAGCAGGGATTAATCGTGACGAAAACCCTGGGCGAAGGGCTGTGGAGCCGCCTTTATGCCGCCGTGCGCGACGGGGAGCAGCGTCAGCCGGTGCTGGAAGCCTTTACCCGCTTTGCGCGGCAGCACGCCTGCGAACACCTGCCGTTCGTGCGCGATGCGGCGCTTCCCGGCGCGATTTTGCAACGCTGAGCCGCAAATTCCCCTATAATGCGCAGCCTGTTAAACGACCATGAGAAAATCTCACCATGACCAATAACGATATTTTGCGCAGCGTGCGCTTTATGCTGAATTTAAGCGATGCCAAAGTGGTGGAGATTTTCGCACTGACCGACTGCGAAGTCGCGCTGAGCGACGTGCAGGCGTGGCTGAAAAAAGAGGACGACGCCGCGTTTAAACCGCTGCCGGACGTGCTGATGGGCTATTTTCTCAACGGCCTGATTTTCTTCCGTCGCGGCAAAAGCGAAGAGATGCCAGCGCCCTCGATCGAACGCCGCATGAACAACAACATTTTCATGAAAAAACTGCGCATCGCGTTCGATTTAAAAACTACCGATATTCCCGCGGTGCTGGCTAAGGCGAACTTCTCGGTTTCTCAGGCGGAAATCGGCGCCATTTTCCGCAAGCCGGATCATAAAAACTATCGCGAATGCGGCGATCAGATT
This sequence comes from Pantoea septica, assembly GCF_002095575.1. Classification (GTDB taxonomy): domain Bacteria; phylum Pseudomonadota; class Gammaproteobacteria; order Enterobacterales; family Enterobacteriaceae; genus Pantoea; species Pantoea septica. The sequence goes on from NZ_MLJJ01000020.1 coordinate 25,685, forward strand.
ATGCGTAACTTTTTAAAGGGGCTGACCCTGACGCTGCGCCCGACGCAGCCGGCAAAAGCCAGCCCGACGCAGGCGGCGAAAAGCGCGCCGTCGCAGGCCACGAAAACCAGCCCGGCGCAGTCGGTAAAATCCGCTCCGTCGAAGACGGCGAAACCTCGCCCGGCACAGCCGCCGAAAGACAGAAAATAGTTCCGCCGCCAGGCGCGCGACGGCCGTCAGGGCGACCTTCGCCGTCCTGACGGGATATACGCCTCAGCGACTGCGTATCACCCAGCGCTTATGCACATATAGCGAGGCGAAAATCACCAGCGCGCCAGCGATAAAACTGGGCCAGTGCGGCTTCTGCTGCCAGATAGCCAGATTCACCAGCAGCCCCGCCGGGACATGCATATTGTTCATAATGCCCAGCGTGCCCGCATCGACCTGCGTGGCGCCGTAGTTCCACATAAAATAGCCCAGCCCCGACGCCGCCACGCCCAGCCATACCAGAATGCCCCACTGCAGCGAGGTGGTCGGCAGTTTCGCGGGGTTGCCCCACAGGCACCAGGCGATAATCGCAATCAGCACCGCACCGAGATAAAACCAGGAAAAGGCGGTGTGCTGTGGCATCGGCCGGGTTTCCTGCAGCCGTTTATAGCCCACCATGCCCACGGCAAAGCAGATATTCGCCAGCTGCACCAGCAGCAGGCCGAACCAGAAATGATCGCTAACCTTGTCGTAGCGAATAATCGCCGCGCCCGCGACCGCCAGCAGCGCGCTGAAGGCGTAGCCGATGCGCAGCGGGCGCTTGCTGATCACATCATAAATCAGGGTGACATAGAGCGGCGTCATGACGGTAAACAGCAGGAATTCGGACACGCTGAGATAGAGATAGGCTTCGAAGCTAATCAGGTACATGATGCCGAGCTGCAGCATCCCCACCAGCATATAGAGCAGCAGCGTCGACGGACGATAGCCGCGCCAGCGCAAAAAAGGCAAAAACACCAGCGCCGCCAGCGCCAGGCGCATTAAAACGGAGAACCAGGTGTCCACCTGCCCCGCCAGATATTCTCCGATCAGGCTAAAGGAGAACGCCCAAAGAATAGTGGTAACGATCAGTAACAGCACAGCGTCGATCCTGCATAAAAAGAGAGGCCGCTAGTGTAATCAATGTGCTGCAACGCCGCGGCGCTTTCTGGTTGACAACTGCTCGCAAAAGAAACGATCGGCGCAAACATGAGTGAATGTTTTATAAACGATGCGCGTTTAGCGTCATTTAGTGACATTATCCTGCCGCAATTGTCATAAAAGTGTAACAAATGTGTCAACTATCACAGCCAGCATGCGCGAAAAGCGCCATGATAGACGCGAAAAGGAACATGGCGGCGACCTCTGGAACGCGTCGCCCATTTCCACAATGACGACACGCCTGGGAGGGCAGTTATGCTGAGCATCTTTAAACCCGCGCCGCATCGATCACAGGTAGCGGAAGATCAGGTTGATCCTTTATATCGCCGTCTGCGCTGGCAGATCTTCTTCGGTATCTTCTTTGGTTACGCCGCCTACTATCTGGTACGCAAAAATTTTGCGCTGGCGATGCCCTATCTGGTCGAGCAGGGCTTTTCGCGCGGCGACCTCGGTTTTGCGCTTTCCGGCATTTCGATTGCGTACGGCTTCTCAAAATTTATTATGGGTTCGGTTTCGGATCGCTCGAATCCGCGCGTGTTTCTGCCTGCCGGACTGATCCTCGCCGCCGCGGTGATGCTGTTTATGGGCTTCGTGCCCTGGGCGACCTCCAGCATTATGGTGATGTTCGCGCTGCTGTTTGCCTGCGGCTGGTTTCAGGGCATGGGCTGGCCGCCTTGCGGGCGCACCATGGTGCACTGGTGGTCGCAGAAAGAGCGCGGCGGCATCGTTTCGGTGTGGAACTGCGCGCATAACGTCGGCGGCGGCCTGCCGCCGCTGCTGTTTCTGCTCGGCATGGCGTGGTTTAACGACTGGAAAGCGGCGCTCTATATGCCCGCTTTCGCCGCCATCGCCGTGGCGCTGGTCGCCTTCGCGCTGATGCGCGATACGCCGCAGTCCTGCGGCTTGCCGCCTATCGAGGCGTACAAGCATGACTACCCGCCGGACTACAGCGCCACGCACGAAGAGGAGCTGACGGCGAAACAGATCTTCACCCAGTATGTGCTGCCCAACAAGCTGCTGTGGTATATCGCGCTGGCGAACGTCTTTGTCTACCTGCTGCGCTACGGCATTCTCGACTGGTCGCCCACCTACCTGAAAGAGGTGAAGCACTTCACGCTGGATAAATCCTCCTGGGCCTACTTCCTGTACGAATACGCCGGCATTCCCGGCACGCTGCTGTGTGGCTGGATGTCGGATAAGGTGTTCAAGGGAAATCGCGGCGCGACAGGCGTCTTCTTTATGACGCTGGTGACCATCGCCACGGTAGTCTACTGGTTTAACCCGGCGGGCAATCCCGGCGTGGATATGGCCTGCATGATTATCATCGGCTTTCTGATTTACGGTCCGGTAATGCTGATTGGCCTGCATGCGCTGGAGCTGGCGCCGAAAAAAGCGGCGGGCACCGCCGCAGGCTTTACCGGCCTGTTCGGCTATCTCGGCGGTTCGGTCGCGGCCAGCGCCATCGTCGGCTATACCGTCGACTTCTTCGGCTGGAACGGCGGTTTTCTGGTGATGGTGGTAGGCTGCGTGCTGGCGGTGATCCTGCTGCTGTTGACCATGATTAACGAACGCAAGCACAAGCAGCAGCTGGCGTCATAAAGAGAGAGGCCGGCATTGCGCCGGCCTCTTGCGTCAGGATAAAAACAGCGTGCGCAGCGTATGTGGCACGGCATCATCCGCATTGCTGCCGATCACTTCCAGGTCCGGCAGCCTGTCCTTCAAGCGCTGGTGGGCATTGCGCATAATGCAGCCCTTGCCCGCCATGCTCAGCATCTCCACGTCATTCATGCCGTCGCCGAAGGCGATGCACGCCTTGAGCGAGTGCCCCAGCTGCTTCGCCACCGCTTCCAGCGCGTGCCCCTTCGACACGCCGCCCGCCATCACCTCCAGGCAGGTCGGCAGCGAAAAGCTGACGTTAACGCGATCGCCCCAGCGCGCTTGCAGCGCCAGTTCGAGCGGGATCAGCGCCTCGGGATCGTCGCTGGTGAAAAAGACCTTGCTGATATTGTCGCCCGGCAGCATGCCTGGCTCATACACCTGATAAGTGAATACCGACTCGCGGAAATAGTCCTGCTCCGCCGGATGGGTGCGGCTCATAAACCATTCGTCGTCGCGATAGACGTGCGTCAGGATGGCGGGATTAGCATAGTGCAGGCCGTAAAGCTCCAGCGCGATATCTTCGTCAAGGTTATGGCTGAACACCAGCTCGCCCTCGGCGTTGTGCACGCGCGCGCCGTTAGAGGTGATCATATAAGCGGGAATGCCCAGCTTGTCGCGCATCTGCCCCACGTCGATGTAATGACGGCCGGTGGCGAAAACAAAGTGGATATCGCGCGCCACCAGCTGTTGCAGAATATCGTGGGCATAGGGCGTTAGCCGATGTTCGGGAGAGAGCAGCGTGCCATCCAGATCGGATGCGACGATTTGAAACATGAAAACCTCAGGTATTGTTATAGGCCGTAGCCGGTAAGATAACTTTTCGAATCAGGAATGCGCCTCGAAGAAGTCGACCAGCGCATTCAGCGCTTCGGCGCGCATGACATCTTTTTCAAACAGAATTTCGTGGCGCGCCTCTTTAATAACGCGCGTCTCGCAGGGATGGCCCGCCTGCGCCATCGCCGCGCAAAAAAGATCCTGCGAACGGTTGTCCACCACGCGATCCTCGCCCGCCTGCAGCAGCAAAAGCGGCGTGGCGATGGTGCTGGCCAGGCTCAGAATATTGCGTCCGGCGTGAATGCCTTCGCGCACCCAGTGATAGGTCGGTCCGCCGACGCGGATAGCGGGATCGTCAGCGTAAAAACGCAGGCTGCGGCGATAGCGCTCCGCGCTGTGCGTCAGGCGATTGATACCAAACGGATGCGCGCGCCAGCGTCCGGTGCCGAGCGCATAGCCATCGCGGATCGCCGGTCGCTTCTCCGCCCAGTCGAGGATACGGTTCGCCAGGAAAGAGGGCATAGGCAGCGCAATGCCGAACATCGGGGCCACCAGCGTCACCGCATGAAACGCCTGCGGCTGGCGCGCCAGAAAAAGCGTCAGGATCGCGCCGCCCATCGAATGCGCCAGCGCGTAGCGGTGCTGGTAGTGGCCGCCAACAATCTCTTTCAGATAGAGCGTCTCTAAGTCGTCGACGTAGTGCGTGAACTCTACTACATGACCGCGGTGGGTATCCTGCAGCAGCCGATCGGATCGCCCCTGCCCGCGATGGTCGAGGATCACCACGTCAAAGCCGCAGTGAAACAGGTCGTACGCCAGTTCGGGATATTTGACGTAGCTTTCGATGCGCCCAGGCACGATAAGAATAACGCGCTTATGATGCGGCGCGGTGAAGCGCACATAACGCAGAGTGACGTTTTCCACGCCGACGAATTCACGCTCTTCGCGCCGGTGCCAGAAGTCGAGCAGCGGACCGTGCGCAAAGGCGGCAAAGGCTTTTTCCCGATTGAGCCAGCTCGCTTTATGTCGTTCCATCTATCCCCCTGCAGACGCGCAACCGACCTGTCGCGAGCCGCGCATGCGGCCCGTAGCGTCACGCTTGTTTCTGGCGTATTGTGTCATATTTCCGCCCAGACAGGGAGCGCAACCCATGACCACTGAATGGTGGCTGACCTACCTTCTCACCACCACTATCCTCAGCCTATCGCCCGGTTCCGGCGCGATTAATACCATGAGCACCGGCATCAGCCACGGCTATCGCGGCGCAGCGGCCTCGATCAGCGGCCTGCAGCTTGGCCTGGCAATCCATATCGTGCTGGTGGGGATCGGGCTAGGCGCCCTCTTTTCCCAGTCGCTGCTGGCGTTTGAAGTGCTGAAGTGGGCAGGCGCGGCCTACCTGGTGTGGCTGGGCATTCAGCAATGGCGCTCTGCGGGCGCGATCGATCTTGACGCGGTGGCGAAAGCGACGCCGCGCCGCCGCCTGTTCAAGCGCGCGGTACTGGTGAACCTGACCAACCCAAAAAGCATCGTCTTCCTCGCCGCGCTGTTTCCGCAGTTCATTCTGCCGCACCAGCCGCAGGCGATGCAGTACCTGGTGCTGGGCGCCACCACTATTGTCGTCGATATCATCGTGATGATCGGCTACGCCACGCTGGCGACGCGCATTGCGGCCTGGATCAAGGGACCGAAGCAGATGAAGCTGCTAAACCGGATCTTTGGCGGGCTGTTTATGGCGGTAGGCGCGCTACTGGCAAGCGCGCGCAGAATAGCGTAACGCTGTGAGCGCTTATGCTCAGGCCGTCGGCGGCGCAGTCAGGTTGCGGGCGGACAGCGCGCAGTCGCCGGAGCGTACATTTAGTACGTGAGGACGACGAGCACTGCCCAACCGCAAGCTGACAAGTAAGCCAGGCTCTAACGAGTAAGGATGAGGTGGATGCCGAAACCGGCGAACAGCACACCCGCCACGCCATCAACCCACTTCGCCGCGCGCTGATATTTGTCGCGCATCCACGGCAGGGCGAAAATGGCCGCTACCAGCGTGAACCACGCAAAGGTCTCGCCGACAATCAGCAGGAACAGGCCCCAGCGCTCCAGCGCGCCGATATCATTGCCAACAAACAGCGAGAAGACGCTGCCGAAATAGATAATCGCTTTCGGATTAGAGAGATTGGTGAGAAAACCTTTAAAAAAGCTTCTGCCCTTTTTCGGCAGTTCCACCACCGGCGCATCCTGCACCGGCTGCTTATGGCGCTGACGCGCCGAGCTGAGCAGCTGCCAGCCCATCCACAGCAGATAGAGGCCGCCGCCGACCATGATGATCTGATGCAGCCAGGCCATCTTCTCCAGGATCAGGTGCAGCCCCATCAGCGCGACGCCCGCCCAGATCACGATCCCCAGCGTAATGCCGAGCACGCCCATCATCGCCTCTTTGCGCGAGCGGCTGGCGGCGGTTTGCGAAACAAAAAAGAAGTCCGGTCCGGGACTCATCAGCGCGACCAGATGCACCAGCGCGACGGTGGCAAATAACATCAGCATAGGTAGTGTCCTTTACTCTTCATCATCAAGATGCTCTTTGATCATCACCAGAAAAGGTTTGCCAAAGCGCTCCAGTTTGCGGTGGCCGACGCCGTTAACGCTCAGCATCTCCGACGCCGTTACCGGCATCTGCTCCGCCATCTCAATCAGCGTAGCGTCGTTAAACACGACGTAAGGCGGGATATTCTCTTCGTCGGCAATCGCTTTACGCAGCTTGCGCAGCTTGGCGAACAGCTTGCGATCGTAATTGCCGCCGTAAATTTTCGGCGAGCTGCTGCTTTTCGGCTTCGCCGCGTTAAGGCGCGGCACCGCCAGCATCAGCGGCACTTCGCCGCGCAGCACCGGACGCGCCGCTTCCGTCAGCTGCAGCGCGGAGTGCATGGCGATATTCTGCGTCACCAGCCCAAGGTGGATCAGCTGACGCAGCACGCTGACCCAGTGCTCGTGGCTCTGCTCGCGGCCGATGCCGTAAACCGGCAGTTTGTCATGGCCCTGGTCGCGAATGCGCTGGTTATTGGCGCCGCGCAGCACCTCGACCACATAGCCCATGCCGAAACGCTGCCCGACGCGATAGATACAGGAGAGCGCTTTCTGCGCTTCCACCAGGCCATCATAACGCTTCGGCGGATCGAGACAGATGTCGCAGTTGTCGCACGGCTGCTGACGTCCCTCGCCGAAATAGTTCAGCAGTACCAGACGTCGGCAAGTTTGCGCTTCGGCGAACGCGCCCATGGCGTTGAGCTTATGGCGTTCGATATCCTGCAGCGGGCCCGGCGCTTTCTCTTCCAGGCATTTGCGCAGCCACGCCATATCCGCCGGGTCGTAGAGCATCATCGCTTCGGCCGGCAGCCCGTCGCGTCCGGCGCGACCGGTTTCCTGATAATAGGATTCGATATTGCGCGGTATGTCGAAGTGCACCACGAAGCGCACGTTGGGCTTATTGATGCCCATACCGAACGCCACCGTCGCTACCACGATCTGCAGATCGTCGCGCTGAAACGCCTCCTGCACCCGGGCGCGCTGCGCGCTGTCGATGCCGGCATGATAGGCGCCGACGCTCAGCCCGCGGCTCTGCAGACGCGCAGCGGTGTCTTCGACCTTGGCGCGGCTGTTGCAGTAGATAATGCCGCTTTTGCCGCGCTGATCCTGAACATAGCGCAGCAGCTGCTCGGTCGGCTTGAACTTTTCCACCAGCGTATAGCGAATGTTAGGACGGTCGAAGCTGCTGATCTGAATCAGCGGGTCCTGCATATCCAGCAGATGAACGATATCGTTGCGCGTGGTTTCGTCGGCGGTAGCGGTCAGCGCCATTACCGGCAGCTGCGGGAAACGCTGACGCAGCTGCCCCAGCGCGCCATATTCCGGCCGGAAGTCGTGGCCCCACTGCGAAATACAGTGCGCTTCGTCGACAGCCAGCATCGCAGGCTGCCAGTGCGCAAGGCTCTCGAGGAAGTTATCCATCATCAGACGTTCAGGCGCGATATAGAGCAGCCTGACGCGGCCGGTGCGGCAATCCGCCATCACCTGCTGCTGCTGCTCGCGCGTCATGGTGGAGTTGAGGCACGCCGCCGCGACGCCGTTCGCCAGCAGCTGATCCACCTGATCTTTCATCAGCGAAATGAGCGGCGACACGACCAGCGTCAGGCCTTCCTGCACCAGCGCGGGGATCTGATAACAGAGCGATTTGCCGCCGCCGGTAGGCATAACGACCAGACAATCCCGTCCGCTCAGCGCCGCATTGATGATGGTTTGCTGACCGGGACGAAAATGCTGATAGCCGAAGGTATCCTGCAATACCTGCTGCGCCAGCGCTTCCTGATTATGTACTACCGAGATTGCCACTGTATTCCTGTTGTTTTCCGGAGAGTCAGAACAGATCGTTCAGCATGACGCCGACGCCGAGACGCGTCTGACGATGGTTATAGTCGATAAGCGACTCGCCATAACCGCTAAACACCTGGGTATAGAAACGAACGTGTTCGCTGATGGGATAGCTCCAGCCCAGCGTCGCGCCGCCAAAACCGGTATTCCAGTTGTAGTTGCCCTCCACGCTGAAGATATTCTGGCCGGCGACATAACCCAGTTTCAGACGGTAATAGCCCATATATTTAGTGATATCCGGGTTATCGTCTTCGCTGTCCGGTATGCGGTACCAGGGTTTGACTTCGGCGAGGAAGTTGCCGTTCTGCGCCATCAGGCGCGCATAGACGCGGTTCCAGCTGCGCGAAGTCGGGTCGCTGCGGCCGTTGGACTGGTGGTTAAAGCCTACTTCCACATCGCGCAGCGTCCAGCCGGCGAAGTCGTAATCCGTGGCCCAGCCGAGGAAAATCTGCGGCTCGTAGTTGGTTTCGCGAAACGGCGACGACTCGCCGCGGTTCGACAGCTGCCACCAGGAACGCTGCGTATAGGAGGCGGCCAGCACGGAGTTGTCACCCAGAATACCGCGCCACAGCGGAAATGCCAGACTGAGCTGAAATTTCACTTCATCTTTGCGCGCGTTGTCAGCCCAGTTATAGGAGGAGATCGCCTCTTTATTGATGTCGCTGGTGTAGGTATAGAGCAGATAGTTGCTCTCATACGGATAGAGCACAAACGGATTGTCGTGCTTCTCCAGCAGGTTGGCGATAATGCTGCCGCGTACCTCAGGGGTATCGTGGACCTCTTTAACGGTAGCTTCCTCTGCCTGCGCGAGCGCAGGGAGTAACAGGGCGGCTGCTAACAAGGCGCGATGCTTGCGCATAACTTTCTCCGATGAAGGCTGCGTGTCAAATGAATGGGGAGTCATAAAAAGGAGGCCATTCTACACGCAAAAGGCGGTGAAGATGAGCGCTGATTTCCGAAACTGGAAACCCTCTCGCGCGCGGCTTAGAATACACAACTCGTTAACATTTTACGCCGTTAAAGGCGTATTCGCAGGATTACCGCTATGTCATCACTGCTGCTGTCTCAGCAGGAAGCCCGCCAGATGGTGGGCGAAATTTTTGTTTACCATATGCCTTTTAATCAGGCGCTCGGCCTGGAGCTGGATCGGCTGGAGAGCGACTATGCCGAAATCAGCTTCGCCAGCAAAACCATGCTGGTCGGCAACGCGGCGCAGCAGATCCTGCACGGCGGCGTTATCGCCTCGGTGCTGGACGTTGCCGCTGGAATGGTCTGCGTCAGCAACGCCCTGACGCGCGCGGAGAGCATCAGCGAAGAGGAGCTGCGTCAGCGCCTGTCGCGCATGGGCACCATCGATATGCGCGTCGATTATCTGCGGCCCGGCCGCGGCGAGCGCTTTACCGCCACCAGCAGCCTGCTGCGCGCCGGTAACAAGGTGGCGGTGGCACGCGTCGAGCTGCATAACCAGCAGGGCGACTATATCGCCACGGCGACGGCGACCTATTTGATTGGTTAATCGCGGACGCCGTGCGAAAATCGACTTTTTCCGGACGCTTTCTCTCTATGGATACGCAACAAACTCGCCAGGGCATTGGCTTCGCGCTCGGCGCCTACTTTATCTGGGGTATCGCCCCGGCCTATTTCAAGCTGGTTAAAACCGTTCCGCCCACGGAGATCATGACGCACCGCGTTATCTGGTCGGCGCTTTTTATGCTGGTGCTGATTAGCCTGAGCCGCAGCTGGCCGCAGGTGCGCAGCGTGCTGGCGCAGCCGAAGAAGGTGCTGCTGCTGGCGCTGACAGCCGTGACTATCGGCGGCAACTGGCTGCTGTTTATCTGGGCGGTGAATAACCAGCATATGCTGGAAGCGAGCCTCGGCTACTTTATTAACCCGCTGATTAACGTGGTGCTCGGCATGCTGTTTCTGCGCGAGCGTTTTCGACGGCTGCAGTGGCTGGCGGTGCTGCTGGCGGCCATCGGCGTGCTGGTGCAGCTGTGGCAGTTCGGCTCGGTTCCGCTGATCGCGCTGGGCCTGGCGCTGAGCTTCGCCTTTTACGGTCTGGTGCGCAAAAAGATTCAGGTCGATGCGCAGAGCGGCATGCTGATTGAGACGCTGTGGCTGTTCCCGCTGGCGGCGATCTATCTCTTTGGCGTGGCCGATACGCCGACCAGCCATCTGAGCGCCAACCCGCTGAGCCTGAATCTGAAGCTGGTGGCGGCGGGCATCGTGACGACGATTCCGCTGATGCTGTTTGCTGCCGCCTGCACGCGGCTGCGCCTCTCTACCGTCGGTTTTTTCCAGTATCTCGGCCCGACGCTGATGTTCCTGCTGGCGGTGCTGTTTTACGGCGAGACCATCACGCCCGACAAGATGGTGACGTTCGCCTTTATCTGGCTGGCGCTGGCGGTGTTTATTTTTGATGCGGTGGTGGCGACGCTGCGTAGCCGACGCATAACAAGGCGGCAGGAAGTTTAATCTAACAGCGCCTTCAAAAGCTAAAACGCGAGTGACACGAACCGAAGAGCAAAGCGTCCCGCGCCAGGGAAGGCGCGGGCCGAGCCAGCAGGGATGCGGCTTTTGCGTCTTTGCGATCGGTTCGTGCCACCCGCGTCGGCACTGTACTACCCGCAATGCGGGTCTTTTCAGTTACAGCCAGTTTTTGCGTTTGAAATAGAGATAAGGCGCCAGGCCGGCGAGGATCATCAAACCAATCGCCGCCGGATAACCAAAGCTCCACTTCAGCTCTGGCATAAACTCGAAGTTCATCCCATAGCTAGACGCCACCAGCGTCGGCGGCAGAAACACCACAGACACCACCGAGAAGATCTTGATAATGCGGTTCTGCTCGATATTGATAAAGCCCATCGCCGCCTGCATCAGGAAGTTAACCTTCTGGAACAGCGATTCGTTATGCGGCAGCAGCGACTCGATATCGCGCAGGATCTCGCGCGCCTGCTCCAGCTGGTTGTTCGGCAAACGCGCCTTGCGCACCAGGAAATTGAGCGCGCGTTGGGTATCCATCAGACAGAGCCGCACCTTCCAGCCGATATCTTCCAGTTCGGCGAGACGCGACAGCGCCTGGTCATACTCTTCGCCCTGCTGCCCTTCCATAATCACGCGGCTGAGCTTCTCCAGCGCGCTATAGATATTCTCGATCTCATCCGCCAGCTGTTCGATTTTGGTTTCGAACAGATCCAGCAGCAGCTCAAAGGCGTTGCCGTCGATCAGCGTTTGATTGCGGGCGCGCATACGGTAAAGGCGAAATGCAGGCAGCTCGCGTTCGCGCAGCGTATAGAGCCGTCCTTCGCGAATGGTGAAAGCCACGGTGGAGTTGCCGGCGTGATCTTCCGCATCTTCGTAAAAGAAGAAGGAGTGAATATGCAGCCCGTCTTCATCTTCGAAAAAACGCGCCGAGGCTTCGATATCCTCCAGCTCGGGGCGCGTCGCCAGGCTTTGCCCCAGCTCGCTTTGCACGCGGTCGCGCTCGCCCTCTTCCGGCTCGATCAGATCGACCCATACCGAGGTGGTCAGTTTGTCGTTTTCGTCTTCCAGTTCCAGACGCGTCAGGCGGCTGCGATCCAGTTTAAATGCGCTCAGCATAGCAATACTCCCCATTGCAGACTAAATGGGACAAGGCCGCTGGCCAATCGGCCACGGCAACGCCTGAAGACGGAAACGCTCGTTCAAAAGGTGAATCAGTGCTGACTCGTGCGACGGGATAAAAAAGGGAGGTCGCTGATAACCGCTAAGGCTACCCGCTAAAAGAGGAAGCCTTAGATGTTATTCCTGGTAACCAGGTGACTGAGCCAGCATCGACTGGGCGTATCCAAGGCGTTGTCCTCTCTTGATAATAGTGCGCGCATGTTACGCTGAGACGAAAAAGTCGTCAACCGATGACTAAGCGGTTTCCAGCTTCGCATAAGCGGCCACCAGCCACTTGATGCCCTGCCCCTGAAACGCCACCTGCACGCGGCTGTGCTCGCCGCTGCCCTCCAGATTGATGATGGTGCCCTCGCCGAATTTCGCATGTTTCACGCGCTGGCCCAGCGAGAAACCGCTGTCGCTTTTCGAGACCGGCGCGCCCATACGCTGATGGCTGACCGGCCGACTGACGCTGGCGCGCAGGCGCACCTCTTCGATGCACTCTTCCGGCAGCTCGCCAATAAAGCGCGACGGCCGGTGATAGACCTCTTTGCCATAGAGCCGCCGCGACTCGGCATAGGTCAGCGTCAGCTTCAGCATGGCGCGCGTCGCGCCGACATAGGCGAGACGCCGCTCCTCTTCCAGACGGCCGCCTTCATCAATCGACATCTGGCTTGGGAACATCCCCTCTTCCATGCCGACGATAAAGACCTGGCTAAACTCCAGGCCTTTCGCCGAGTGCAGCGTCATTAGCTGCACCGCATCCTGCCACTTATCGGCCTGGCCTTCGCCCGCTTCCAGCGCAGCGTGCGACAGGAACGCCTGCAGCGGCATCAGATCTTCGTCTTCGTCCTGATAGCTGAACTGGCGCGTCGCCGTCACCAGCTCCTCAAGGTTTTCGATACGCGCCTGGCCTTTTTCGCCTTTCTCCTGCTCATACATCACCCACAGGCCGGAATCTTTGATGACGCGGTCGGTCTGCACGTGAAGCGGCATCTCGGCGGTTTCGCTCGCCAGCGAATCGACCAGCTCGCAGAAGCGCTGGAGCGCAGAGGCCGCGCGCCCCGCCAGCGCTTTGGTTTGCAGCAGTTCGCGCGTCGCCTGCCACAGCGTCATCTGACGTTCGCGGGCGGTCTGACGCACCACGTCGAGCGTACGATCGCCCACGCCGCGCGTCGGCGTATTCACCACGCGCTCAAAGGCGGCATCGTCATTGCGGTTGGCGATCAGGCGCAGGTAGGCGAGCGCGTCTTTGATCTCCTGACGTTCGAAGAAGCGCATGCCGCCGTAAATGCGATAGGGCATGCTGCTCTGCAGCAACGCCTCTTCCAGCACGCGCGACTGGGCGTTGCTGCGATAGAGAATGGCGCAATCCTGCAGGGCGTTGCCGTTCTCCTGCCAGGTTTTGATGCGGTTGACCACAAAGCGCGCTTCGTCCAGCTCGTTAAAGGCGCAGTAGATCGAAATAGGATCGCCGTCGGTGCCGTCGGTCCACAGCTCTTTGCCGAGACGGCCGTTATTGTTGGCGATCAGGGCGTTCGCCGACTTCAGGATGTTGTTGGTGGAGCGGTAGTTCTGCTCAAGGCGGATAGTTTCCGCCGCCGGGAAATCCTGCAGGAAGCGCTGGATGTTCTCGACCTGCGCGCCGCGCCAGCCGTATATCGACTGATCGTCGTCGCCTACGATAATGACCCGGCCGCTGTCGCCCGCCAGCATGCGGATCCAGGCGTACTGAATGTTGTTGGTGTCCTGAAACTCATCCACCAGAATATTGCTGAAGCGCTCGCGATAGTGATTGAGAATATGCGGCTTATGCAGCCACAGCTCATGGGCGCGCAGCAGCAGCTCGGCGAAATCGACCAGTCCGGCGCGGTCGCACGCTTCCTGATACGCCTGATAGATGCGCAGCCAGGTCTGCTCCACTGGATTGCCGTAGCTTTCTATATGTTTCGGGCGCAGCCCTTCATCTTTTTTGCCGTTGATGTACCACATGCCCTGACGCGCGGGCCACTGCTTCTCATCCAGATTCATCGCCTTGATCAGGCGCTTCAGCAGACGCAGCTGATCTTCGCTGTCGAGGATCTGGAAATCCTGCGGCAGGCCAGCATCGAGATGGTGCGCGCGCAGCAGACGGTGGGCGAGGCCGTGAAAGGTGCCGATCCACATGCCGCCCTGGCTGGTGCCGATCAGCTGCTCGATACGGTGACGCATCTCCGCCGCCGCTTTGTTGGTAAAAGTCACCGCCATGATTGAATAGGGCGAGCAGTTCTCTACCGAGAGCAGCCAGGCGATGCGGTGCACCAGGACGCGCGTTTTTCCGCTGCCTGCGCCTGCCAGCACCAGCAGGTTGCTGCGCGGTGCCGCCACGGCCTCGCGCTGTTTGTCATTCAAACCGTTGAGCAGATCAGAAACGTCCATAGGCACCGTTCACTAAAGAAAACAAAAAGCGAACCCTGAATCATTCGGCTTGCAGCAAGAAGCATGATTCAGGGCACGACTGGATAAATCTACAGCCATTATAACAGTGAGGTCAGGGATGCCAATCGCGAAATTTCCACGTGCGGCACCAGCCGCGCATCGGCCACCTGCATCAGGTTGCCGCCGCGCAGGTTGATCCAGCACGCCTGCATGCCGCAGCGCAGCGCGCCAGCCACGTCGGTGGTCAGGTCGTCGCCCACGTGCAGAATGTGCTCCGGCGCGATGCCGAGCCGCTGCGCGGCGAGATGATACATATCCTGGTAAGGCTTCGCGCGGCCATCCGGCCCGGCGCGCAGCGCGAACTGGAAATAGTCGGCGATGCCGAGCTGCTCCGGGCGCGCGTTGCCGTTGGTGATCGCCACCAGCGGCACTTTTTCGCCCAGCGCCTTCAGCGTCTGATGCGTCTCTTCCGGCATCTCGACCTGACTGCGCCAGTGGTGAAAGACGCCCATGATGTCATCGGCGCCCGCCGTCGCTTCCTGCGCGGAGAGACCGGCGTTCAGCAGCGCCAGCTCGACCGAGCGTCGACGCCACTCCGTCACGTCGTGATAAATATCGGGCTCGCGCGCCAGCAGCTCGTCGCGCAGCCGTTGATAATCGAGCGGCGTAAATTCGCGCAGCGATGGATGCCAGGCCTGCAGCGCCGCATGCGCTTCGGCAGTGGTTTTGCGGATCACCGGATAGTTGTCGTAAAGCGTATCGTCGAGATCGAAAGTCATCGCCTTTACGGCGCGTAGCGGACGGTAAAACTTCATTCGTTCTTTCCTCGTTTGGCGCGGGGATGCGCAGCGTCATACACCGTCGCCAGATGCTGGAAGTCGAGATGGGTATAGATCTGGGTGGTAGAGAGATTGGCGTGGCCCAGCAATTCCTGCACCGCGCGCAGATCGCCGCTCGACTCCAGCAGATGGGTGGCGAACGAGTGGCGCAGCTTATGCGGATGAATATGGCTGGCGACGCCCTGCTTCACGCCCCATTCGGCGAAGCGTTTTTGCACGTTGCGCGCCGAAATGCGGCGTCCGCGGCTGGAGAGAAACAGCGCGTCATCCTCGCTGCCAAAGGCGGCGCGCAGCGGCAGCCACTGTTCCAGCCAGGTGACGGCGGTGCGTCCGATCGGCACCCGACGCTCTTTACTGCCTTTGCCCACTACCCAGACGTCGCCCGCTTCGAGATCGACGTGGCGGCAGTCCATATTCACCAGCTCCGACAGGCGCAGTCCGCCGCCGTACATCACCTCCAGCATCGTGCGGTCGCGTACCGCCAGCGGATCGTTAAGGTCGATCTCCAGCAGCTGATTAACTTCGTCGACGTCGATGTTCTTCGGCAGATGACGCGCGTTGCGCGGCGTGGTAATCCCTTTGGCGGGATTGGCGGAGAGTTTGCCCTGGCTGACCTGCCAGTCGAGAAAGCTGCGCAGCGCCGACAGACGCAGCGCGAGGCTGCTGGCGCCCAATCCGGCGCGACGGCTGCGCGACGCCATGCTGCGCACCTGCGCCGGCTCCAGCTGCGCCCAGCTCTCCAGCTTCATCTCTTCGGCCATCTCGCTCAGCGTCGCCAGCTGGCGCGCGTAGTTTTCCTGCGTCAGCGGGCTGAGCTGACGCTCCACCCTGAGGTAGCGCAGGAATTCGTCGACGGCGGCCTGCAGCGCGTTCATGCGCGTTCCACCCAGCGCGACAGCAGCTCCGGCATCATCTGCGCCAGATGCTGCAACAGCAGCGTGCCCATGCCGGCCTGATAGTGCTGGCTGTCGCGGCTGCTGAAGATCAGCACGCCCAGATCGCCGCGCTCGCCCATCAGCGACATCGCGACCGAACCGATCGCTTTAGCCTGCGGCAGCAGCAGCAGCAGTTCGGGCCCGTTCAGGCTGCCAAGAAAATGGTGCTGCTGGCCGAAGCGCTGGATGCGCAGCGGCTCGAACGCCTGGCGCGACAGGCTGAGCTGCACGAATTCCGAGGGCGCGCCCAGCCGCCATTTGTCGGCGAAAAGGCGCAGATTGGCGCCCGCCAGCCCCAGATCGCGCGCCCATCGATGCAGTCGGTTGAGCATCTCCTGCAGCGAATCGGCCGACGCCAGATGGCCCTGCAGCGCCAGCAGCCGATCGAACAGCTCATGGTTGGCGCTGGCCTGCTCCATCAGCAGGGTGATCTCCTCTTCCAGCCGCTGGATATGGTTGCGCTGGCGCGCCATATGCCACTCCACCAGCGACACGCTGCCGCGCACCGGATGCGGCACCGCCATCTGTTCGACCTGGCGGGCGTTGCGAATAAAGAAATCAGGATTTTGCTGCAGATAATCGTTAACGGCCTGATCGTCCAGCAGGATCGTGCTGTCAGCCTGCTCTTCGATATTTTTCATAGATGAATAAACCCATCGTAAACGTGTGTGGCGGGTCCGGTCATAAACAGCGGCTGACCGGCCCCTTTCCAGGCGATGTGCAGCGTGCCGCCCGGCAGATCGACGCGCACCTTCGGCGCCAGGATGCCCTGCTGAACGCCGCAGGCTACCGCGGCGCACGCGCCGCTGCCGCACGCCTGGGTTTCGCCCGCTCCGCGCTCATAGACGCGCAGGCGAATGTGCTCCGCCGACACCACTTCCATAAAGCCGACGTTGACGCGTTCAGGAAAGCGCTCGTGGCTTTCCAGCGCCGGGCCGAGGCTTTCAACCGCGGCGGTCTGCACGCTGTCGACCTGGATCACGCAGTGCGGGTTGCCCATCGATACCGCGCCGAACATAACGGTCTGTTCGGCGACGCGCAGCAGATAGAGATTTTCCGCTTTATTCGCGCGAAACGGCACCTGCTGCGGTTCGAAATTGGGCTCGCCCATATTGACGCGCACCAGTTCGTCCGGCGTCACGCTCAATACCATGCGTCCGGTTTGCGTGCTGACGCGGATTTCGCTTTTATTGGTCAGCCCTTTCAGCCTGACGAAGCGGGCGAAGCAGCGCGCGCCGTTGCCGCACTGCGCCACTTCGCTGCCGTCGGCATTGAAGATACGATAGTGGAAATCGAGATCGGGATCGTAAGGCGGCTCGACGATCAGCAGCTGATCGAAACCGATCCCCAGATGGCGATCCGCCAGCCGGCGAATCAGCTCCGGCGAGAAAAAGACGTTTTGCGTCACGGCATCCACAACCATGAAATCGTTGCCGAGTCCGTGCATTTTGGAGAACTGCATTTTTTGCTCCGCCGGGTGCGCCATTACAATTATTCTGCTGACATGCTGGCGTTGCCGCCGCTCACCAGTCCGTGCGTGTCTGCCTGAGCCGCACGCTGTTGCTGCTGCTTTTTCTGCTGCTCAGCTTGCTGTGGAGTTTGCGTTTTCGGCTGGTCGGCGGGCGGGAAGTAAAGCGGTCCTTTTAGTCCACAGCCTGCCAGGCTCGTCAGCGCCAGCGCCATTGCCAACAGGCTTTTTACTCTCTTCATCTCTTCTGCTCTTTTGTCCTTAACCTGGTTGCTTATCATCGCAGTTGAAGATGGAAAAGCAACAGGAAATCCCCGCAATTCGCGTGCGCGCGGTGACGTTCTAAGGAAAGAGCCGCGCGGCGAGCGCGGCGTCAGTGTACCTGGTAGCGCGGCTGGTAGTCGCCGTTGTCGTTATCCGGCTGTGTGGCGCAAAACTGGGCCAGCGTCTGGCTGCGGAACGGGATCACCTGGAAGCGGTCGCCGGTATTCACGATCTGGTAGAACTGCGGCAGGTTGAAGTTGATAAAGCTGGAGCCGTAGGTAAAGCGATCGTGGGAAGAGGAGTAAAAGCGGCTGACGTCGCGCACCAGCTCCTCTTTGCTGCCTTCGCAGTGGTGATAAACCTCGACGCGGTTGGTTTCATCCAGAATATAGATGTTGAAACCCTGCTCGTCGGTGGTGTCTTCGAAGAAGAACTGAATAATGCCTTCGCTGGCGTAGCCGTTCACGACCGGCGGCAGCGGCGTCTGGTTCGATTCCACTTTGATCGACAGGCCGTGCAGCTTGTTGTTGGAGATCGCGCCGTAGAACTCCACCGCGTTTTCCAGCTTCTGCACCGACACGCTCATGCGCTCGAAGAAAAGTCCCCACGTCTGGCCCGCCATGCGCAGCGCTTTAAAGCGGCCCGGCTCCTGGCGCGTGCTGGAGAGACGCAGCTCAATGCATTCAGAGACCAGCTGCTGAACGCGCGTGCGGATCAGCCCGCGCAGATGCTGGCTGTAGCAGAAGACTTCCACCGTGTCCGGCGGCGAAGCGTCCTGATGCATTTTGCCCAGAATGGTTTTCAACGCCTCGATCATCGCCTGCTCGCCGCTGAAGTGCAGCGTGCGCACTTCGTTCCACGAGTTGCGGTAGAGCAGATCGATGCTGCCGATCAGGCACTGCTGCTGCTGGCCAAAGCTAAAGACGTCGAGCTTGCGGAAGTCGAAGTGCACCACCTGATTACGGAAAGCGGAGGTCGGATCGTGCTCAAGGTTGACGATAATCGCCAGATGGCGGATTTCGCACGGGCTGTAGAGCGCTTTCGGCGTCGGCGCAGGCAGGCGCAGCGGGAAGTGCGACGAGACATCGTTCACCAGCTCCTGCAAACGCGCCAGATCGCAGATTTCGTTACCTTTGATATGCAGGCGCGTTTTGCTGGTCAGCAAGCCGTTGAACCACGCCCAGGCCACCAGCTTATTCAGATAGCGGTTATATTCCAGCGGCTGATGGCTGATGATTGAGCTCATGTCCGGCGCCTGGTTATAGAGATACCAGCCTGAACGATTGGCGCGGCCCGCCGGAACATGAATAAAGGTCAGGTTCTCTTCTGAGAGGTCGGGCGAAATCTGCGGATTGACCAGCGTGACCTTGCCCGGCAGCGCTTCAAAAGCGGCATACAGTTTACGCGTCAGCACGCCGATATCCTGCGGACTCGCGCTGACGCTTAAATTGTTGCGGCGGGCAAAACGGATCAGGTTGCGATAGCTCTGCATCATCGCATCCAGCAGTTCGTTATGCGCTTCGCGCACGCGTTCGATTTTCCAGCCGCCGCGGTTGTCGAGAATCGCCAGTTTTTCCTCGTCCCAGCCCCACTCTTTCACCAGCTGCGACAGGATCTCGCGTCGCCAGCCCGAGCGGCTGCTGGTTTCGTCGGCGCTCAGCTTCTCGCACACTTTCAGGTAGAAGCAGCGGCGCACCAGGTCGAGGCGCGGCTGATCGTCCACGCTGGTCAGGTAGTGCGTCACGCGCTCCAGCATCATGCAGTAGGGATCGAGGCCGAAGCTGACGATTTCGCCGTCGTGCAGGCGCTGTTTGATATCCATCGCCAGCAGTTGGGTGTTGGGATACTCCCAGCTGTAGGCTTCCAGCAGCAGCGTTTTCAGCACCGCTTTATAGGGCGAGTCGATACTTTTATAGAGCTGCCACAGGCTGGCGCCGAAATACTCTTCCGCCGACAGCGTGCCCAGTCCGCCGAGATCGAGCCACTCGTTAGGCGTCAGCACGCCCTGCGCGTAGAGCGACATCACATAGTCGTCGTAGTGATGTTCTTCTTCGCACGGCACCATATTCCACAGGATGCGTTTGCCCGCCATGCGCACGGCGGTACGGTAGAATTCGTCCAGCAGCAAAATATGCTGCGTCGAGCCGCAGTCTTCTCCGCCAAGACTGCCGCTTTCGTTATGGCGGAAGCGGTTTTCATCAATCAGGAAGAAGCTGACTTCCACGCCCATCGATACACACCACTTCTGCAGCAGTGTGCATTTGCGCTGCAGGTTGAGGCGCTCTTCGTTATCCAGCCATGACTGGTGGCAGACCCATATATCCAGGTCGGAGACGCTGTTCTGCCCAACCGATGAGGTGCTGCCCATGGAGTAGATGCCGGTGATCGGCATTTCGCCGGTGGGCGATACGTCCAGCGTCAGCTCGCGGCTGCCCGCCAGTTCACGCATCAGCAGAAGCTGGTTTTCTTCAGGCGTGAAGAAACTGATGCCGCGGGGAACGTTACCGTCGAAGTAACCCGGCATCAGCGGATGATGATAATGTAGTAAGGTCGGCAGCAGACTGTATACGTGCTGGAAAGCAGGTCCCATCGCAGCCAGCGCGCGATCGACACGCAGCTGATTAATGGCATCCAGTCTCTGTTTCAGTGTCTCAATGTAGAGGTACAAGACGTTTCGCCTGATTGTCCCAGTGTTTAAGCAACCTGTTTCCTCAATCCGCCGCTTAGTAATCGAAAAAGTTGGACGAATTATTGCTGGAAACGTGATCAATCTAACACCTGGCAGATTGACCGTAAAGAAAGTTGCGCTACCTAACAGTTTAGCACGTTCCTGTTCGCTTCCTGCGCTTTCGGACGCCGGCGCCCGCTTCATCCTCTTTTGACTGGCGAATCTTCCCGCCAGCCCGGTCAAATAATCCGTTGAAACTGTCAGCTATCAGCCGACAATGATAGGATATTCGGTGAACGATCAAAATGGTTAACAGCATGTTAGACAAAATTTTCAGAATTGCTACAAGACAAAGTCCTCTCGCGCTCTGGCAGGCACATTATGTCCAGCAACGCCTGATGGCCGCGCATCCGGGCCTGCGTGTGGAGCTGGTGCCTATGGTCACCAAAGGCGACGTCATTCTCGACACGCCGCTGGCGAAAGTCGGCGGTAAAGGACTCTTTGTCAAAGAGCTTGAGCTGGCGATGCTGGAAGATCGCGCCGATCTCGCGGTCCATTCGATGAAAGATGTGCCCGTCGCCTTTCCCGAAGGATTAGGGCTGGTCACGATTTGCGAGCGCGAAGACCCGCGCGACGCTTTTGTCTCAAACCACTACGACTCGCTCGACGCGCTGCCGCAGGGTGCGGTAGTCGGCACTTCCAGCCTGCGCCGTCAGAGCCAGATTAGCGAACGCCGCCCGGATCTGGTGATTCGCTCGCTGCGCGGCAACGTTGGAACGCGTCTGTCGAAACTCGACGCCGGCGAGTATGACGCCATTATTCTGGCGACCGCCGGACTGAAGCGTCTGGAGCTGGAATCGCGCATTCGTCAGCCGCTGCCGGCGGAAATCTCTCTGCCCGCCGTCGGCCAGGGCGCGGTTGGCATCGAATGCCGCCTCGACGACAGCGTACTGATTAACCTTCTTCAGGCGCTCAATCATGACGATACCGCCGTCTGCGTCAAAGCCGAGCGCGCGATGAACACCCGGCTGGAAGGCGGCTGCCAGGTGCCGATCGGCAGCTTCGCGCTGCTGGAAGGCGACCAGCTGTGGCTGCGCGGCCTGGTCGGCGCGCCGGACGGCAGCGTGATGGTGCGCGGCGAACGTCGCGGCCCGCGCGCCGAGGCGGAAGCGATGGGCATCTCTCTCGCCGAAGAGCTGCTCGGCAAGGGCGCGCGTGACATTCTACGCGAGGTCTACCAGGGGCAGCCGCCGGTATGACTATCCTGGTCACTCGCCCGGAACCCGCCGCCAGCGCGCTGGTGACTCGCCTGCGCGGCCTTGGCCGACAGGCCTGGAGCCTGCCGCTGATTGAGTTTGCGCCGGGCAGCGACCTCGATCGCCTGCCGCAGCAGCTTGCCGCGCTACGCGGCGGTGACCTGGTTTTCCTGCTTTCTCAACAGGTGATCCACTATGCGCCGCCTGCACTGATCCGTCATCAAGCAGCGTGGCCTGCGGACGTAGACTATTATGCAATTGGTCGCAGCACCGCGCTGGCGTTTCATACCGCCAGCGGTCGCCACGTCGATTATCCGCGCGCGCAGGAGACCAGCGAAGCGCTGATAAACCTGGCAGCGCTACAGCGCGTATCCGGTAAGAAAGCGCTGATTCTACGTGGAAATCCAGGACGTGAACTGCTGGCGGAAACGCTGGCCGCTCGCGGGGCGGAGGTCTCATTCAGCCAGTGCTATCAGCGCTGCCAGAGGCACTACGACGGCCCAGTCGAAGGGCGACGCTGGCGCAACCGCGGCATCACAACGCTGGTGGTCAGCAGCGGTGA
Source organism: Pantoea septica (assembly GCF_002095575.1). Taxonomy (GTDB): domain Bacteria; phylum Pseudomonadota; class Gammaproteobacteria; order Enterobacterales; family Enterobacteriaceae; genus Pantoea; species Pantoea septica. Next base: position 47,753 of record NZ_MLJJ01000020.1, read on the forward strand.
AATGTTACAACAGCTGTTTTCTCTGTTCCCCGCGATCGATCGCGAGGAATGGTTATTGCGCTGTCGACTGGTTGTCGTCAGTGAACGTTTGGCTACGCTTGCCGGAGAACTGGGCTGGCAGGATATTCAGGTAGCCGATGGTGCCGATAACGACGCGCTGCTGCGCGCGTTACGCTGAACTTACTCATGGGATGTGCCACAGATGACGGAACAAAAAGCGACCTCCGCCACGGTTGAAGAGACTACGCCAGCGGCAGACACTTCGCCCTCTTCTCGCCCGCAACCGCCGCGCGACAAAAAGAGCGGCGGTATGGTGCTGGGCGCGGTGGCGATTGTCATCGCCCTTGCGACCGGCGCGGGTTTATACCTTAACGGGAAACATCAGGCTGAACTTCAGGCGCAGGCGAATCAGAGCCTGAGCGACAAGCTGGACGCCTTGCAGCAGCAAGCGGGCAGCGACAAACAGCAGTTGACTCAGCAGCTTAGCGGCGCGCAAACCGCCCTGAACGACGCGCGTACCCAGCAGGCCGCCACGGCGAAGGAGCTGGAGGCTCTGCGTGAAAAGGTCGCGACAATCTCCAGCAATGACGTGAACGCCTGGCTGGTGTCGCAGGCCGACTACCTGGTGAAACTGGCGGGCCGCAAGCTCTGGAGCGACCAGGACGTCACCACGGCGGCAGCGCTGCTAAAAAGCGCCGACGCCAGCCTGGCCGATATGAACGATCCGAGCGTCACCAGCGTGCGTCGTGCGCTGACGCAGGATATCAGCGCCCTTTCGTCCATCGATCAAATCGATTACGACGGTATTATTCTGAAGCTGAACCAGCTCTCTAACGGCGTCGACAACCTGCGTCTGGCGGATAACGACAGCGACGACGCGCCGATGGACAGCGACGGCGGCGAGCTGACCTCTTCGCTGCGCGAATGGCGTCAGAACCTGGTGAAAAGCTGGCATAACTTTATGGATGACTTCATTACTATCCGCCGCCGCGACAATACGGCGCAGCCGCTGCTGGCGCCGAACCAGGACGTTTATCTGCGCGAGAACATCCGCTCGCGTCTGCTGATCGCTGCGCAGGCGGTGCCGCGCCATCAGGACGAAATTTATAAGCAGTCGATCGACACCGTATCCAGCTGGGTGCGCGCCTGGTACGACACCAACGATCCCGCGACCAAGGCCTTCCTGGCGCAGCTGGATGAACTGAGCCAGCAGAGCATCAATATGAACCTGCCGGACAATCTGGAAAGCCAGCCGCTTATCGATAAGCTGATGCAGACGCGCGTGCGCAACCTGATTGCGCAGCCTTCCGTCGCCGCTGAACAGCAAGGAGGCTAAGCGCATGCTTAAGGTATTTATCCTGTTCATCCTGCTGATCGCCGGTATTGTGGTCGGTCCGATGATTGCCGGCCATCAGGGCTATGTACTGATTCAGACCGATAACTGGAATGTAGAAACCAGCGTCACCGGCCTGGCGATCATTCTGATCGTCAGCCTGCTGATTATTCTCGGCGTCGAATGGCTGCTGCGTCGTCTGTTTCGCACCGGCGCCCGTACTCGTGGCTGGTTTACCGGCCGCAAACGCCGTCGCGCGCAGCGTCACACCCAGACCGCGCTGATGAAGCTGGCCGAGGGCGATCACCGCCAGGTAGAGAAACTGCTGTCGAAAGACGCCGATCACGCCGAAGTGCCGGTGGCCAACTATCTGCTGGCCGCCGAGGCGGCGCAGCAGCGCGGCGATGAGATCCGCGCCAACCAGCATCTTGAACGCGCCGCCGAACTGTCGGACAACGACGTGATTCCGGTTGAGATCACCCGCACGCGCATTCTGCTGGCTCGCAACGAAGATCACGCCGCGCGTCACGGCATCGATCGTCTGCTGGAGGTCGCGCCGCGTCACCCGGAAGTCCTGCGTCTGGCGGAGCAGGCTTACGTACGCACCGGCGCATGGAGTTCGCTGATCGACATCCTGCCTGCGATGGAGAAATCGCAGGTGGGCGATGAAGAGCATCGCGCCCATCTGCAGCAGCAGGCGTGGCTGGGCCTGATGAATCAGGCGATGGCCGATCAGGGCAGCGAGGGCCTGAAGCGCTGGTGGTCGAATCTGAGCCGTAAAACGCGTCAGCAAACGGCGCTGCAGGTGGCGATGGCAGACCATCTGATTGAGTGCGACGATCACCAGACCGCGCAAGATATCGTGCTGGACGGCCTGAAACGCCACTATGACGATCGTCTGGTGCTGCTGATGCCGCGCATTAAAAGCAGCAACCCGGAAGCGCTGGAGAAAGCGCTGCGCCAGCAGATCAAGCAGCATGGCGCGACGCCGCTGCTGCACAGCACGCTGGGGCAGCTGCTGATGCGCCATGGCGAATGGCAGCAGGCCGTCGAAGCGTTCCAGCAGGCGCTGGCGCAACGCCCCGATGCGTTCGACTATGCGTGGCTGGCGGATGCTTACGACCGTATGCATCGTCCGGAAGAGGCAGCGAAAATGCGCCGCGAAGGCTTACTGCTGACGCTGAAAAACAACCCGAATGCTTAATGTTGTTGTTACTTGTTTACGCCGGGCTTGCCCGGCTTTTTTTTGCCCTTTATCCGCCGCAAAAAAAACACCTGCCAGAGGCAGGTGTAAGATCAGGTCGGTAAGACAACCCTGAGGTATCCGACTCAACGGTGTGTCTGTTGACCCTGCAAGGCGCTAGCGATGCAGGCAGGCAGACAACGGATACCCAAAAGTGGCTCTGCATCATTCCCAGGTTTATGCAGCATCAGCAGACATAAGAGGTGGAATGAGCATCTACGCGATAATTATTGCACAGAGCGTGCCAGGATACAGGAAATATCATAAAGATATTATTTTTCAATAGCCTACATTTTACCAAGGGCGAAAAAATTCAGGAAGCGTTGGTTTTCGGCGACAACGCGTGGAAAAGATGTCTCTCTTTAGAGACGAGGAACAGGCCCGCCTGCAAAATGCTTTTAAATCAGTGTGTTATCAGTCTCCAAAAAGAGACATTTCTTGCTCCGCGCTGTCTGCTGCGCAACGTTGTCTCGCTACGCTCGGCGCAAACCTCCTTCGGAGGTTCTCATCCTCTTTTCTACAGACGAAAAAAAACCTGCTTTTTCAAGCAGGTTTATAAAATGGTCGGCGAGAGAGGATTCGAACCTCCGACCCACTGGTCCCAAACCAGTTGCGCTACCAAGCTGCGCTACTCGCCGATAATTTTTATTGTTTTGTTTTGCCTGGTGCGAAGAGAGGGACTTGAACCCTCACGTCCGTTAAGACACTAACACCTGAAGCTAGCGCGTCTACCAATTCCGCCACCTTCGCGTATCCCAGCAAAATCTGGGGTGGCTAATGGGACTCGAACCCACGACAACTGGAATCACAATCCAGGGCTCTACCAACTGAGCTATAGCCACCACAATTCGTTATGTTGCAAGCCACCGACCTACACCATGTAACTCTTTACTAACGCGGTAATGTAACCACCGCAGCTCCTGCGCACAAACTAAATGGCGCGCCCGACAGGATTCGAACCTGAGACCTCTGCCTCCGGAGGGCAGCGCTCTATCCAGCTGAGCTACGGGCGCGTAGCGCCGTTGCGGATGGGCATACTACGGACTTGGGGTGATGCTGTCCAGTGCTTTTTTAATAAAAAAACGCGTTTGATTACGCTTTGTGCATTTCGTCGAGTAATGCAGCACTCTGGCTATTTCCGCAGCGAAAAAAGACCGAAGTAATCAGTAATATCAAAGATCGCCGCGCCAGTGATAGCGCAAATATTTAAGCAATTTTAGCTGGCGACGCAGCCGGCTGGGCTGCCGAATCAAACGATAGAGCCATTCCAGCCCCAGGCGCTGCCAAATCTTCGGCGCGCGCTTTACGTGGCCGGTAAACACGTCGTAGGTGCCACCTACGCCCATATAGAGCGCGTGCGGCCAGCGTGCGCGACAATCGCGCATCAACAGCTCCTGACGCGGCGAGCCCAGCGCGACGGTCACGATACGCGCGCCGCTGGCGGCGATGCGGGTAAAAAGCGCGTCGCGATCGGCAGGCGCGAAATAGCCGTCCTGCGCGCCGACGATATTTACATTCCACTGCCGACGCAGCTTATCGCAGGTCTCATCCAGCACCGCCTGACGCCCACCGATCAAAAACACCGGCGTGCCCTGCCGTCCGGCGCGCTCCATTAACGCCTCCCATAAATCGGCGCCCGCGATACGCTGCACCTCGGCCTGGGGGTACTTTTTACGAACAGAGCGCACGATGCTGATGCCGTCGGGATATTTGAATTCCGCCTCCTGCAACAGCGCGCGCAGCGCGTCATCGTGCTCGGCCGTCAGCATCTTCTCGGCATTGAGCGCCACTAACGTTCCGCTGCGCGCCGTCTCGCCCGGCAGCAGAAAATCCACAAAGGCGGACATACTGTCGAAACCATACAGCGACACGCCGCGAATCTCATACTGCGGCGCTTCCGGTAACCTTGTCATGGTTGAGTTTTATCTTCCTGTTATGCCAGAGGCGTTAAGTGAGGCTATGCACAGCCTGGCCGCCGCGACGTCGAATCAGCCCGGCGCGATGCAGCAGCCAGTAAAGCATCTTCGCCACGCCGAGGCAGGCCAGAAAAATCAAAGCGAAAAAGACCACGCGTGAGCCGAACGCGTCCAGCCCTTCGCGCGCCAGCACAATCATATTAAACACCGCGCCAAAGCAGAAACTCTGCATGATTGCGCCGCTATAGCGATTGTCGGCGTCGCGCCCGCGCAAATAGAGCGTATCGAAGCCTTTGATAATCAACCCAACCGCCACCGCGCCCGGCAAGATAAACCAGGCGCCGCCCATCACCACCAGCGAACCCAGCAGCGTAGGCGAAATCGCCAGACCGGAATGGTTGTTTAGCACTTCCCAGGTAAAATAGTTGGCGCTGTTGAGCACCATCGACGGCCTGCCCGGCCATAGCCAGCCGGGTATATAGACATAAAAGTCGCGCCATATGGGCGCCAGTCCCTGAAACTCGATCTTTGAATAGTTCTCCAGCAGCAGCGCCAGATTCTCCCAGGGCGAAAAAGTGTCGCGCGTCAGATAAAGAAAGGTGTAAACCGCCTCTTCGCCAAACACGTTCAGGTTATAGCGCCGCAGCGCCAGCCAGAACATGCCGCCTATCGCCAGCACGCCCGCTGCCGCCAGCATCCACAGACTGATCCAGCCGCGCGTAATGCCGATAAACAGGAACAGCGCGAACGCGATAATAATATTGGCGCGCGTGCCGCCCACCAGCGCGTAGGTCAACAGGCCAAATGCAACCGTGACCACCAGAAACAGCAGCCAGTTGCGCTGCGTCGGCCGCAGAAAATAGAGGATCAGCATGGCCGGGATAAAGAAATAGAAAAAGCGCTTCAGCGCCACGCCAGAGACTTCGCTGGAGAAAATCTGGTTATAGGCGGTCAGACGGAACAGCAGAAAGCCGTTGTGCAGGAAAAAGACCGTTACCGTGCCGATCGCGACCAGCGCCAGCAGCACGCAGGTCAGATGCGTTTCGACGCGGTTCATCTGCAGCCATGGCCGGGCGCGCGGCACCGTGGCAGGGCGCAGCCGCACCTTATAACTGACGTAGTAAACGGCGTAGAACGCCGTCGCCGACAGCAGCGCCTGCAGCAGATACTCCGGCGGCACCACCTCAACGTCGAAGCGGAACGCCAGCACGCTGGTTAGCGGAAAACCGAAATAGAAAGTCAGTAAAAACAGCAGCGTAAAAAAGAGGTGGAAATTAAAGCGCACGCGCCTGAACTCCCGCCAGGTGAGGGTCAGAATAAAACCCAGCGACAGCAGATAAACCACCAGCAGACCGCTGAACTGCATGAGGTTCATAAGGACTCCCTTTCACATTGGCGCAGCGCCTCGCGCCAGCCCGCCACATAGCCCGGCGCGAAAAAGGCGATGGTCTGTTTATCGCAGCTCGCCAGCTGTCGGCGCGCTTCCGCGACGCTCGCGCGATCCAGCGCATCGCCGCTAAACAGCACCGGCAACCCCTGCTCACTGATATCGCGCCAGAACGGATTGCGCCGGTTCAGCACAAAAGGCACGTTAGCCTGAATCAGCAGGCAGAGCGTGCCGATGCCCTGCTGGCGTTCGAACATAAAATAGCCTAAATGGCAGCGGGCGAGCAGCGCTAAATAGTCATCAAAGGCGAGATTGCTGCGCAACAGCTCGACCTGTCCATCTGGAAACAGCGTCGCGGCGGCCTGCTCAACGTTGCTAATGTAGGCGTCATTGTCAGGCGGATAGCCCAACGGCACCACGACGCGCGTCTCCTCGCCAAACTGCGCTCGAATCGCTTTGAGGCCGTCGATATGGCGATTGCTGGCGTCGCCGGAGTTGCCCAGCAGCACGGTAAAGCGCGCATCCGGCGCGCTTTGCGGCGCGGCGGCAGGCATTCTCGTCGGAAAATAGAGCAGCTGGGACGGCACGCGCGGATGGCGCTGCTGATAATGGTGTAAATCGCCGCGGGTGGCGAAAACCCGGGCGACGCGCCCCTGCGCGATGCGGCGCAGCAGATAGAACAGGCGGAACTTCAGGCTGCGCGACTCTTCATAAAGATCGGCGCCCCAGACGTGCCAGTAGATCTGGCTGGGGCGGATCTTACCGCTCAGCAGCGCCAGCCAGATGCCTGGATTAAATTGCCCGTGGCAGAAAAACCGCTGCTCGCGCCTTTTTGCCCGCGCCGTCAGCGCCTGCGCCAGCGCCTTTTTCGACGCGAAGGTCTCAATGTCGAGATGGCTGAAGGCGGCGAGCGCGGCGGGCTGTTGCGTCACCACCATAAAACGGCGCGGCCGATCGGCTGGCAGCTCAACGCTCAACACCTCGTTGAAAAAGCGCAGCACCGTCTGATTGTGATGAGGGATATCCGATCCCAGAACGTGGATTAACGTCATTTTTTTCGATAATAAATCATAAAAGCGCCGCAGCAGAGCGCGAAATAAACGAGATAGGTCGCCATATAGGCCTGCGCCGCGCCGGTTACGCCCGACAGCGGGATAAGCCAGCGTGAAAAGAGCGTCAGCAGCGCGAACTGGCTGATTTCGGCCAGAATATAGAAGCGCAGCGACGCCTTAGCAATCACCAGATAACCGAAAACATAGGCACCCACCTTGAACACGTCGCCGCACAGCTGCCAGACGAAGAGATCGCGCATGGCGTGAAACGCCGGAGAAAAGAGCAGCCAGATCGCCACGTCGCGCAGTAGCCAGACGCAAAAGCCGACCGCCGCCACGGCGGGCAAGACAAAGCGCAGCGCGCGCATGATTTCACGCGCGATATCGCGTTTCTGCTCCAGTCGCGCCAGCGTCGGCAGCAGCCAGACGCTGAAGGTAGCGGTGATAAACTGCAGCCAGGCATCGGAGATGCTGGTGACGCCCTGCCACAGGCCGACCTGCGCCCAGCCGTCGTGCTGCGCCAGCAGGTTGCGCATCATTATCCATGCGACCGGCAGCGTCACCGAGGTAATCAGCGCCATCAGGGTGAATTTCGCCAGGCTGCGCGCCAGTTCCGGCTGCCACTGCGGCTTTAGCCAGGCGAGCGGCAGCGGCACGCGTCTCTTTAGCAAAACGAAGGCGGGAACAGCCACCAGCGCAGGCACCATCGCAAAGCCCGCCAGCGCGCCCGCATAGCCGCCTGTCCACCAGCAGAGCACGTAGGCCGCGACGCCGATAAGGCTGCCGACGATCAGCGCCAGCGCGTTGCCGCGCGCGTCGCGATAGCCTTTCAGCAGCGCCAGCGCCAGGTTGGCCCAGGCGATGCCGAACTGCAGGAAGGCGACGATGCGCACCACATTCGCAAAGCGCGTATGGCCAAACAGCGCCTGACTAACTGGCGCGGCCGCCAGCAGAAAAACCAGCGCCAGCAGCGTAGAAAAACCCAGCACCATCGCCGATGCGGTGCCCAGCAGCGCGCGTAGCGGCTCCGGCTGATGCTGATACTTCGCGACGTAGGTGGTGACGCCGTTGAAGATGCCTGCGCCCGCCAGCACGCCAAGCACGGTAATCAGCTGGCGAAAGTTGCCCGCCTGCCCTACCCCTTCCGGGCCAAAACTCACCGCCAGCAGTTTCACCACCAGCAGACCAGCAGCGATTTTCACCAGCGTGGACGATGCCGTCCACACCGACGCTTTTGCCAGCGACATCAGGCGAAGAAACTCAGCAGGGAACTGATAACCGTATTCTGGTTATTGTCCGTCAGGTTGTAAAACAGCGGCAGGCGCAGCAGGCGCTCGCTCTCGGCCGTGGTGAAACGCTCTTCGCCGTGGAAGCGGCCGAACCGTTGGCCAGCTGGCGAGCTGTGCAGCGGAATATAGTGGAAAACCGTCAGGATCTCCGCCTCTTTCATCCAGCTAATCAGCGCCTGGCGATCGTCGCTGTCGCGCAGTTTGATGTAGAACATATGCGCGTTGTGTTCGCAGACGTCAGGCAGCGACGGCAGCTGAATGCGCCCTTGCGCCGCCAGCGGCTGCAGCGCGTCGTAATAGCGCTGCCACAGGCGCAAACGCTGCTGATTGATGCGATCGGCCGCTTCAAGCTGCGCCCACAAATAGGCCGCCTGCAGATCCGCCATCAGATAGCTCGAGCCGATATCGCGCCAGGTGTACTTATCCACCTGGCCGCGGAAAAACTGGCTGCGGTTGGTGCCCTTCTCGCGGATGATTTCGGCGCGCTCCACCAGCGCCGCATCGTTGATCAGGGTCGCGCCGCCTTCGCCGCCTGCCGTGTAGTTCTTGGTCTCATGAAAGCTGAAGCAGCCGATATGGCCGATAGTGCCCAGCGCGCGGCCCTTGTAGCGCGACATCACGCCCTGCGCCGCATCCTCAATGACCCAGAGTTGGTGTTTCGCCGCCAGCGCCATAATGGCGTCCATTTCGCAGGCCACGCCCGCGTAGTGCACCGGCACGATGGCGCGCGTTTTCTCTGTGATCGCCGCTTCGATTTTGCTTTCATCGATATTGAGCGTATCTGGACGAATATCCACGAAGACGATGGTCGCGCCGCGCAGCACGAAGGCGTTGGCGGTAGAGACGAAGGTGTAGCTCGGCATAATCACTTCATCGCCCGGCTGCAGATCGATCAGCAGCGCCGCCATCTCCAGCGAAGCGGTGCACGACGGCGTCAGCAGCACTTTTCTGCTGCCGAAGCGCTGCTCCATCCACTGCTGACAGCGTCGGGTAAAGCCGCCGTCGCCGCACAGCTTGCCGCTGGCCATCGCCGACTGCATATATTCAAGTTCGCTGCCGACAACCGGCGGCGCGTTAAATGGGATCATGACCTTTCCTGTAGAACCAGTAAGCGGTGCTTTCCAGCCGGGCACCGCTGCGTAAATAGAGCCGCATCGCCGGCAGGTTGCTGAGCTGCGTCGCGACGCGCAGACGGCCGAGCTGGCGGACGCGTCCCCAGTCTGCGCCTGCCAGCAGCAGGCGCTGCCCGACGCCGTTGCCCTGCGCATGCGGCAGCACGCCCAGCAGCCCGACGCGCGCCTCGCCTTCCGTCTCGCGCAGCGAGATAAAACCGAGCAGCGCGCCGGTCTCGTCGCTGGCGATCAGACACTGATGATCAAAGGTGCCGCGCACCGCGTTTTCAATCCACTGGGCGTAAAAGCGCGCGCTGGCATCGGCGTCGAACCAGGGCGCGCGAAAGCGGCTCTGTACGAAGATCTGCGACGCGGCGGCGCGCAGCGCGCTGATTTGCGACTCGCGAGCGATGCGGATACCGCTCTGCCGTTCGGTGCGTTTAATGTTGATGGCCAGATCGGCTTCGCCTTCCGCCAGCTGGAACCCCTGCTGACAGAGAGCGTCGATCGCCTCAAGCCGGTCGGCAGGCACTTTGATTTGCCATAAGTCGGCCGGATGGCGCAGCGCCTCGCTCAGCGGCAGGTCCCCGTCCAGATCGAGCCGCGCCGTCGCACAGCTGAAGAAGGCGCTTTCCCACGCGAGGGGATTAATATTGACGCGGACGGGCATGTAACAGATCCAGCAGATACTGGCCGTAGCCGGTTTTCGTCAGTGCTTCTCCGGCGGCGCGCAGCTGCTCGTCGCTCAGCCAGCCGTTGCGCCAGGCGATCTCCTCCAGACAGGCGACTTTGAAGCCCTGTCGCTTTTCCACCGTCTGCACAAAGGTGCTGGCCTCGATCAGGCTGTCGTGCGTGCCGGTGTCGAGCCAGGCGAATCCGCGGCCTAACAGTTCGACGGAGAGCTGGCCGCGCGCCAGGTACATCTGGTTGATGGCGGTAATTTCCAGCTCGCCGCGCGCGGAAGGTTTCACCTGCTTTGCAAATTCGACGACCTGATTATCATAAAAATAGAGGCCCGTTACCGCCCAGCGCGATTTCGGCGCGCTGGGTTTCTCCTCGATAGAGAGCGCGTTGAAGGCCTCGTCAAACTCCACGACGCCAAAACGTTCAGGATCCATCACCTGATAGCCAAACACCGTCGCCCCCTGCTCGCGCGCGGCGACTTTTTTTAGCTTCGGACTAAAGCCCTGGCCGAAATAGAGGTTGTCGCCCAATACCAGACAGCAGCGATCGCCGTCGATGAAGCGCTCGCCGATAATAAACGCCTGAGCCAGTCCGTCCGGGCTTGGCTGCACCGCATAGCTGAGATGGATGCCGAATTCGCTGCCGTCGCCCAGCAGGCGCACGAAATGGTCGCGATCCTCAGGCGTGGTGATGAGCAGAATGTCGCGAATGCCCGCCAGCATCAGCACCGACAGCGGACAGTAGATCATCGGCTTGTCGTATACGGGCAGCAGCTGTTTAGAAATCGCCCGCGTAATGGGATGAAGGCGCGTGCCTGAGCCGCCTGCCAGAATAATACCTTTCATCGCTTTCGCTCCTCCGACGCCGTCATGAACGCGACGCAGCCAGGCCTAGCCGCTCGCCGCGATAGCGACCGTCCAGAATAGCCTGCCACCATGCCTGATTTTCCAGATACCAGCGCACGGTTTTGTGCATACCGCTGTCGAACGTTTCCTGTGGCGTCCAGCCTAGCTCGCGCGCAATTTTGCTGGCGTCGATAGCGTAGCGCTGATCGTGACCGGGACGATCCGCCACAAACGTGATCAAATCGCGGTAGTGCCTCAGGCCAGCCGCTTTACGCTCCGGCGCCATTTGCTCCAGCAAATCGCAGATGGTGTTGACCACGTCGATATTGCGCTGCTCATTATGCCCGCCGATATTATAGGTCTCGCCAACCTTGCCGCCGCTCACGACGCGATAGAGCGCGCGCGCATGATCCTCGACATAAAGCCAGTCGCGAATCTGCTCGCCGTTGCCGTAAACCGGCAGCGGCTTGCCCGCCAGCGCATTGATGATGGTGAGCGGGATAAGCTTTTCCGGGAAATGGCAGGGGCCATAGTTGTTTGAGCAATTGGTAACGATAACAGGCAGGCCATAGGTACGCAGCCAGGCGCGCACCAGATGATCGCTGCTGGCCTTGGTCGCGGAATAAGGGCTGCTCGGCGCATAGGGCGTGGTTTCGGTAAAAAACGCGTCCGGATCCAGCAGGTCGCCGAAAACTTCGTCAGTGGAGATGTGGTGGAAGAGAAACGCCTCGCGCCGCGCCGCTTCCAGTCTGTTCCAGTAGCTGCGCGCCGCCTCCAGCAGCTGGTAGGTGCCGACGATATTGGTTTCGACGAAGGCTATCGGACCGTCGATAGATCGGTCGACGTGGCTTTCGGCCGCCAGGTGCATGACGCAGTCGGGCTGATAGCGCGCGAAAACGGCATCCAGCGCCGGACGATCGCAAATATCCACCTGTTCGAAAGCGAAGCGCGCATCCTGCATGACGCTCGCCAGCGAGGCGAGATTGCCGGCATAGCTGAGCTTGTCGACCACAACGATGCGGTGATCCGTCTCTTCGATAAGAAAACGCACCAGCGCCGAGCCGATAAAGCCAGCGCCGCCGGTGATTAAAAACTGTTTCACCGCCATACTCCCCGCGTATCCACAATCCAGCTTTGCGTGACCTGCGACGCGTCAACGGCGCGGAAGTGATCGTGGTCCACCAGCATCACCAGCACGTCGGCCTGAGCCAGCGCCTGCTCGCGTGAAACCAGCGCAGCCTTGTCGGCGAGCGCGGCAGGCAGCGCGGCGATATGCGGCTCTACCACCCAGCTCTGGCCGCGATGCCATTCGGCGATCATCTGCGCTACCTGCATCGCCGGGCTTTCGCGCAGATCGTCGATGTTGGGTTTAAACGCCAGCCCGAAGCAGGCGATGACAATCTCATCGGCGCGCTTGCCGCTCTGGGTCAGGCAGTCCGCCAGCGCCGCCTTGACCTGATTCAGCACCCAGTGCGGCTTGCTGTCGTTCACCTCGCGCGCGGTGCGGATCAGCCGCGCCAGCGACGGATTTTGCGCCACGATAAACCAGGGATCGACCGCAATGCAGTGCCCGCCGACGCCAGGCCCCGGCTGCAGAATATTGACGCGCGGATGGCGGTTCGCCAGCGCGATCAGTTCCCAGACGTTAATCCCCTGATCGGCGCAAATCAGCGACAGCTCATTGGCGAAAGCGATATTAACGTCGCGGAAGCTGTTTTCCGTCAGCTTGCATAGCTCCGCCGTGCGCGCGTTGGTCTCCACGCATTCGCCCTGCAGAAAAATCCGGTAGAGCGCGCTGGCCTGCGCCGAGCAGGCGGGCGTCATGCCGCCGATCACGCGGTCGTTGTGAACCAGTTCCTGCATGATTTTTCCCGGCAGCACGCGCTCCGGACAGTAGGCGATAAAGATATCGGGCGTACCGCCGTGCTGCGGGAACCGCAGATCCGGGCGCGTCACCGCCAGCCACTCCGCCATCTGCTCCGTGGCGCCGACCGGCGAGGTGGATTCCAGAATCACCAGGTCGCCCTTCTTCAATACCGGGGCGATCGATTCCGCCGCCGCCTTAACGAAGCGCAAATCGGGCTGATGATCCGCCATAAAGGGCGTCGGCACGGCGATCAGGAAGGCGTCGGCCGCTTCGGGCTGCGTGGTGGCGCGCAGAAAGCCCTGTGTCACGGCGTCGTGGACCACTTTGTCCAGCGCGGGTTCGACAATATGGATCGCCCCGCGATTAATGGTGTCTACCGCGTGGGCGTTGATATCGACCCCCACGACCTTTTTCTTTTGCGACGCGAAAACGGCTGCGGTCGGCAGCCCAATGTAGCCCAGTCCAATCACGGAAATGGTGTCAAAACTCATAGGTCAACTCGGGTATCTTTTAAGGCTTGCAGAATGCGCTGACAGGCATTGCCGTCGCCGTAAGGGTTATGCGCGCGGCTCATGGTTTGCCAGGCCGCTTCGTCGGTCAGCAGCAGGCCGACTTCGGCCACGATTTTCTCTATGTCGGTGCCAACCAGCTTCACGGTGCCGGCGTCGACCGCTTCAGGCCGTTCCGTCGCGTCGCGCATTACCAGCACCGGTTTGCCCAGCGAAGGCGCTTCTTCCTGAATGCCGCCGGAGTCGGTGAGAATCAGCCAGGCCCGGTTCATCAGCCAGACGAAAGGCAGATACTCCTGCGGCTCGATCAGCACGATATTGTCGATGCCGCTGAGGATGCGGTTAACCGGCTCGCTGACGTTGGGGTTAAGGTGCACCGGATAGACGATCTGCGCGTCGGGATGCTGCCGGGCGATGCGCGCCAGCGCGCTGCAGATACGCTCGAAACCTTCGCCGAAGCTTTCGCGACGATGGCCGGTGACCAGCACCAGCTTCTTCTCGCTGTCGAGGAAGGGATAGCATCCAGCGAGCTGCGCGTTGAGGCCGGGATCGGCGATAACCCGGTCGCGCACCCAGAGCAGCGCGTCGATCACCGTATTGCCGGTAACGAAGATGCGCGCGTCGGGCAGATTTTCCGCCAGCAGATTCTGGCGCGAACGTTCGGTGGGCGTAAAGTGCAGCCGGGCGAGATGGCCGGTCAGCTTGCGGTTGCCCTCTTCCGGCCACGGCGACGTCAAATCGCCGGTGCGCAGCCCCGCCTCGACATGGGCGACCGGGATCTGCTGATAAAATGCCGCCAGGCTGGCGGCGAGCGTGGTGGTGGTATCGCCATGCACCAGCACCACATCGGGTTTGAAATCGAGCAGCACGGTTTGCATACCCTGCAAAATGCGGCAGGTGATCTCCGTTAATCCTTGCTCAGGGCGCATCACGTTCAGGTCATAATCTGGCTGCAGCGCAAAGAGGCGCAGAACCTGATCGAGCATTTCGCGGTGCTGCGCGGTGACGCACAGGCGAGAGTCAAACGCAGGATCCTGCGCCAGCGCCTGCACCAGCGGCGCCATTTTTATCGCCTCCGGGCGAGTCCCGAATACTGTAAGCACTTTCACGCGGTTTCTCTCGCTGCTCTGACGCCGGAACGACGCGCCAGCGCCACGCCTGCGCCCGTCAATGCGCCTAACGCGCCCCACATAATCATCATAAACAGGCGACGCGGGCTGTCGCGCGAAACCGGCTCTTCCGGCGTACGCAGGTAGCGATAGGTCTGGAAAGTGCGGTTCAACGTCGGACCGGCGCTCAGCGTGGTGAGCATCGCCCTGTTTTGATCATAGCTGATATCGTAGCTCGGTCCGGTCGCCTGCAGGGTTTCCAGCTGCGCCTGCAGCTGCGGCTCGCCCAGCAGGAAAAGGTCGCTGTCGGCGATCGGTTCGCGCGCGTCGCGCGAGCGGTTTTCATGAATGCCCTGCTGGCTGGCGACCTTCAGCGCCTGCTGCAGACGATGCTGCTGACGCTGGAACACGGCGTTCGCCACATCTTCCTGACGCTTTACCTGCGCCTGCAGCTGCTCGCTGCGCGCCTGCCAGGCGCCTTTCAGCTCGCCGTTAAGGTGGCGCGCCGCGCGCTCGCTGGCAAAGGCGATATACTGACGCAGCAGGTTGTTGGCGTCCCCTGCAGTTTCCGCAATGAGCTTAACGCTGTCGCGCGTATTGCGCGCCGCGTCGGCAGGCAGAAACTGGATATTGGCGACCATATCGTCAAGCAGCGCGGCGTCGTTATGGGCGTTGCCTGAGCGGCGGCTTTTGTAATATTCCGTCTGCTGCCAGAAGTCGCGGCGCGTATCCCAGGCGCCCAGCTGCATAATAAATTCCTGATAGACCTCATCCATGATGGTCGGCGAGGGCGCCGCCAGATTGAGCGTATTGTTGCGCACGTCGAGATTGTTCAGAAACTGCTCCTGCGCATAGTAATCGCCGAGCATATTCACCGTAGGACGATCGGTAATCGCCGTGGTGCTCCACGCCTGTCTCATCAGCAGCGAAGCCAGCCAGGCGACCAGCGCGAAAAGCAGCGCCAGCCCGATGATCCAGCGCTTGCCGCGCCATAACGCGCAGCCAAGGCCGCGAATATCCAGTTCGTTATCTGCAACCTCAGAGGTCATCACAAGGCAATCCTTATCAGGGTAATTTTTTCTTAGCGTCGCGATGAGCGTTCAAACGACGCTTTATACGACGGATCAGGCGCGCCACGCGCCAGGCGTGTTTCAGGCAGTAGCCGTAAAACATAAAGGCCATCATAAACAGCACCAGCATCACCCACTCGGGGATAAAGGCGAGATATTCGCCGAGCACGCCGATACCGGCGAGAATAGCGGCCGCCACGGTAATCAACACAAAGGCCTGGCGCGACGTAAAGCCGGCGCGCATGATCAAATGGTGAATATGCTGCCGGTCGGCGGAGAAGGGGCTCATGCCTTTGCGCAGGCGACGATACATAATCGCCACCATATCCATCAGCGGAATGGCGATCAGCCAGAGCGCGGTCACGGGCGTAATCGGATGACTCAATCCCTGCGTGGTTTCCAGCAGAATCCAGATAATGGTGAAGCCAATCATGGTGCTGCCGGCATCGCCCATAAAGACTTTATAACGGCGGCCGAGGAAACCAAGATTCAACAAGATATAAGGTATGGTGGCGGCAATCATTGCGAAGCACCACACGGCCAGGCTGTACTGGCCGTCGAAGCAGAGAATAATGCCCATCGCCGCAAAGGTGACCGATGAGAGCCCGCCCAGCAGGCCGTCGATGCCGTCCACCATATTAAAGGCGTTAATCGCCGCCCAGACGGCGAACAGCGTCAGCACGTAGCCGAACGGCCCGACCACCAGCTCAACCGGGCCGATAATAAAGCCGAGGCTGAGCAGATAAAGTTTGGCCCCCACCATCATCGCTACCGCCACGGCGGCCTGCACCACGGCGCGGATTTTTACGCTGATATCGAAACGATCGTCGAGCGCGCCGACCAGCACCAGCAGACCAGCGCAAATAAGATAAAGCGTGGCGTGCGGCAGATAGAAACGGGTGATGAGAAACATAAAGCAGATGCCGGCGTAAACGGAAATGCCGCCGACCAGTGGAATGGCGCCGTGATGACGTTTACGGGAATTAGGCGTGTCGACCAGACCTATTTTTTTAGCCGCTTTGCGCGCAAAAAAGATAAAGACTAAAGAAAATAGAAAAGTAAGGCCCAGCTCAGTACTCATAGTGAGTAAATTCACGTTTAACGCTCTCAGCTAAAATCAGGGACAGGATAAACAAACTGCATGTTTTTGCCTTTCATCCCGAGTCCGAATTCTGCTTCCGACCACGCGCGCATGGTTGTTTTTTGCGCGCTGCCGCCGCAGTCATTATAAATGCTCCTGCCAGCGGTAATCCTAATGCGCACAAATAAAAAACGCCACGTTAAGACGTGGCGTTAGGGCGAATTCCTGCGCATTTAGGCTAAAAAAGTCGGTTTCGCCGTCTCGATTAGCCAGCGCGGAATTACGAGCGCTTCATCATATCGAAGAATTCGTCGTTGGTTTTGGTCATCGCCAGTTTGTTGATGAGGAATTCCATCGCGTCGATTTCGCCCATCGGGTGAATAATCTTGCGCAGGATCCACATCTTCTGCAGCTCTTCCTGGGAAGTGAGCAGCTCTTCTTTACGCGTACCGGAGCGGTTGTAGTCAATCGCCGGGAAGACGCGTTTTTCAGCGATTTTACGTGCGAGGTGCAGCTCCATGTTACCGGTGCCTTTAAACTCTTCGTAAATCACTTCATCCATCTTCGAACCGGTATCAACCAGCGCGGTCGCGATGATGGTCAGGCTGCCGCCCTCTTCCACGTTACGCGCGGCGCCGAAGAAGCGCTTCGGACGATGCAGGGCGTTGGCGTCGACACCACCGGTCAGCACTTTGCCTGAGGCCGGCACCACGGTGTTATAGGCGCGCGCCAGGCGAGTGATGGAGTCGAGCAGAATGATCACGTCTTTCTTATGTTCAACCAGACGCTTCGCCTTCTCGATCACCATTTCGGCAACCTGAACGTGGCGTGAAGCCGGTTCGTCGAAGGTTGAGGCGATAACTTCGCCTTTGACCAGACGCTGCATCTCGGTAACTTCTTCCGGACGTTCGTCGATCAGCAGCACCATCAGCACGCAGTCTGGATGATTGTAGGCGATGCTCTGCGCGATATTCTGCAGCAGCATGGTTTTACCCGCTTTCGGCGGCGCGACGATCAGACCACGCTGACCGCGGCCGATCGGCGAAGCCAGATCCAGCACGCGTGCGGTAAGGTCTTCCGTCGAACCATTGCCACGCTCCATGCGCAGACGGCTGTTGGCGTGCAGCGGCGTCAGGTTTTCGAACAGAATCTTGTTACGCGCGTTTTCAGGCTTGTCGTAGTTAACCTCGTTAACCTTCAGCAGCGCAAAATAACGCTCGCCCTCTTTCGGCGGACGGATTTTGCCGGAGATGGTGTCACCAGTGCGAAGGTTGAAACGGCGAATTTGGCTGGGAGAAACGTAGATGTCGTCGGGACCGGCGAGGTAAGAGCTGTCTGCGGAGCGGAGGAAACCAAATCCGTCCTGCAATATCTCCAGCACACCATCACCGAAGATGTCCTCGCCGCTTTTCGCGTGCTGTTTGAGGATGGCGAAAATAATATCCTGTTTGCGCATGCGCGCCAGGTTTTCCAGCCCCATATTTTCGCCGAGGGTTATCAGCTCAGAAACCGGCGTGTTCTTTAATTCGGTAAGATTCATAGTGATGGGTTCTTAAACTCGGGGTAATTCTCGAAATGTTGGTCGTGAATGGTATGGCTTAATATTCCATGCCTGTTAATGGCGCTTTCAACTCTTCTCGACGATCATCGTCAGGGATGGCGACTGGAAGCGAGAGAGACGGTTGAAATGCGATGCCAAAGTTGGTGCTAACCGTCAGAATTGCTAAACCGCTGTATACGGAACGTGCTTCAGGGTTTAACAAAGGAAATCTTTAAGATGCAAACTACAAGGTAAGTGCGTAATGCAGTGAAAGTAACTTAGCACGCTAAAATGCGAACGTCCAGCAGTGGAAGAAAATTCGCCACCGCCGAACGTTCTCGCCCTTACGCCAGGTTGGCGTTCAGGAACTCTTTCAGCTGGCTTTTAGACAGCGCGCCGACTTTAGTCGCGGCGACTTCACCGTTTTTGAACAGCAGCAGCGTCGGGATGCCGCGGATGCCGTACTTCGGCGCGGTGCCCGGGTTATCGTCAATGTTCAGCTTGGCGATAGTGAGCTTACCGTCGTACTCTTCGGCAACTTCATCGAGAATCGGGGCGATCATTTTGCAAGGACCACACCATTCAGCCCAGAAATCTACCAGTGTGACACCTTCTGCTTTCAGCACGTCTGCATCGAAACTGTCATCGGTGAGGTGAACGATTTTATCGCTGCTCATGTATTACTCCACAAGATTATGCCTGGCGAATTGGCGTAAAGTTTACCAACGAAGGTTGACTTTATTTCATCGGATACGCTTTCGTAAAGCGATAGTAAGCTGATATTCTACCACACTATGAGCAAAACACACTTAACAGAACAGAAGTTTTCCGACTTCGCCCTGCACCCTCTGGTCGTGGAAGCCCTTGAAAAAAAAGGCTTTCATAACTGCACGCCTATTCAGGCGTTAGCTCTGCCCTTTACGCTCTCAGGACGTGATGTCGCAGGCCAGGCGCAAACCGGTACCGGCAAAACGATGGCGTTTCTGACGTCGACGTTTCATCATCTTCTCACTCACCCTGCCCAGGAAGGCCGTCAGATCAATCAGCCGCGCGCGTTGATCATGGCGCCGACGCGCGAACTGGCGGTGCAGATCCATGCCGACGCCGAACCGCTGGCGCAGGCCACCGGTCTGAAGCTGGGCCTGGCTTACGGCGGCGACGGCTACGACAAGCAGCTGAAAGTGCTGGCCGACGGCGTCGATATTCTGGTTGGCACCACCGGCCGTCTGATCGATTACGCAAAACAGAACCACATTAACCTCGGCGCAATTCAGGTGCTGGTGCTGGACGAAGCCGACCGCATGTTCGATCTCGGCTTCATTAAAGATATCCGCTGGCTGTTCCGCCGCATGCCGCCTGCGACGCAGCGCCTGAGCATGCTTTTCTCCGCCACGCTCTCCTGGCGCGTGCGCGAACTGGCTTTCGAACACATGAACAACGCCGAGTACGTTGAGGTGGAGCCAGAGCAGAAAACGGGTCACCGCATTAAAGAAGAGCTCTTCTACCCGTCGAACGAAGAAAAAATGCGCCTGCTGCAGACGCTGCTGGAAGAAGAGTGGCCGGATCGCGCTATCGTCTTCGCTAACACCAAGCATCGCTGCGAAGATATCTGGGGCCATCTGGCGGCGGACGGCCATCGCGTCGGCCTGCTGACCGGCGACGTGCCGCAGAAGAAACGCCTGCGCATTCTGGACGACTTCACCAAAGGCGACGTCGATATTCTGGTGGCCACCGACGTTGCGGCGCGCGGCCTGCATATCCCTGCGGTCACGCACGTCTTTAACTACGATCTGCCTGACGATCGTGAAGATTACGTTCACCGTATCGGCCGTACCGGTCGCGCGGGCGCCAGCGGACACTCTATCAGCCTGGCCTGTGAAGAGTACGCGCTGAATCTGCCGGCGATTGAAGAGTATATCGGCCACAGCATTCCGGTGAGCAAGTACAACAGCGACGCGCTGATGGACGACCTGCCGCCGCCGAAGCGTCTGGCTCGCGCCCGCACCGGCAACGGTCCGCGCCGCGGCGGCAACAACGCGAATCGTCGTGGAGCGCCGCGTAACAACAACCGTAAACGTTCGGGTTAATCCACATTATGCTAAGCGCATCGTCACTTTATGCTGCGATTGATCTGGGATCCAACAGCTTTCATATGCTGGTGGTGCGCGAAGTTTCCGGAAGCATTCAGACCGTCGCGCGCATTAAGCGCAAGGTGCGTCTGGCTGCCGGCCTGGATAAAAATAACCATCTTTCCGTCGAAGCGATGACGCGCGGCTGGGAATGTCTGAAGCTCTTCTCCGAACAGCTGCAGGATATTCCTTCCGAGCAAATCCGCGTAGTCGCGACCGCCACGCTGCGCCTGGCGGCCAACGCCAGCGAATTCCTGTTTACCGCACAGCAGATCCTGGGCTGTCCGATTAACGTTATCAGCGGCGAAGAGGAAGCGCGCCTGATTTATCAGGGCGTCGCGCACACCACGGGCGGCTCGGACAAACGGCTGGTGGTCGATATCGGCGGCGGCAGCACCGAGCTGGCCACCGGCGACGGCTCGCACGCCTCCGTGCTGTTTAGTCTGCCTATGGGCTGCGTAACCTGGCTTGAACGCTTTTTTAGCGACCGTCGTCTGGCAAAAGAGAATTTCGACGCCGCCGAGCAGGCCGCAATCGACATGCTCCGCCCTATCGCCTCGCCGCTGCGCGCTCACGGCTGGGAAGCCTGCGTCGGCGCCTCTGGCACCGTACAGGCGCTGCAGGAGATTATGGTGGCGCAGGGCATGGATGAACGCATCACCCTGAGTAAGCTGCAGCAGCTCAAACAGCGCGCCATTCAGTGCGGCAAGCTGGAAGAGCTGGAGATCGAAGGCTTAACGCTGGAGCGCGCGCTGGTTTTCCCCAGCGGGCTTTCAATTCTGATTGCGGTATTCCAGGAGCTCGGCATCGAAAGCATGACGCTGGCGGGCGGCGCGCTGCGCGAGGGGCTGGTTTACGGCATGCTGCATCTGCCGGTCGATCGCGATATCCGCAGCCGCACGCTGCAGAACGTCCAGCGTCGTTTTTCTATTGATGTGGAACAGGCGGCGCGCGTGCGTCAGCTGGCCGATGTCTTTTTTCGACAGGTGAGCGCGGTATGGAAACTGGATCAGCGCTGCCGCGAGCTGCTGCTCAGCGCCAGCGCGATACACGAAATCGGCCTTAGCGTCGACTTCCGCCAGGCTCCGCAGCACGCCGCCTATCTGGTGCGCCATCTCGATCTCCCCGGCTTTACGCCCGCGCAGAAAAAACTGCTGGCCTGCCTGCTGCAGAACCAGAGCGGCAGCATCGATTTAGCGCTGCTGACCCAGCAAAACGCCCTGCCGCCGCGCCTTGCCGAACGCCTCTGCCGTCTGCTGCGACTGGCGATCATCTTCTCCAGCCGTCGTCGCGACGATACGCTGCCTGCGGTGCGCTTACAGGCTGACGACGATACGCTGCATCTCACTCTGCCGGCAGGCTGGCTGGAAGCGCACCCGCTGCGCGCCGAGCTGCTGGACCAGGAGAGCCATTACCAGTCCTATGTGCACTGGCTGCTGCAACTATCTTAAAGCCGGAGATCAGCGCTTATTCAGGGAAAGATACTCATGACAGCACCGTTAAGCGGTCTATTACGCGTATCTTTCCCTGGTTAATAAGCTGATAAGGCGCAGCGAAGCAGAAACAATACTTAGCCCTTTTTCGCCTTCTCCAGCATCGCCCGCAGTCCGGCGACCCGCGTTTGCCCGGTTTTCATCCGCTCTTCGGCGCTGACGACCTTGCGCTCGGTTTCCCAGACGACATCATCCTGCGGCAGCTCCAGCAAAAAGCGGCTCGGCTCCGGGCGCACCAGCTCGCCGTACTGGCGACGCTCGCGGCAGAGCGTAAAGGTCAGCTCTTTCTGCGCGCGGGTAATGCCGACATAGGCCAGACGTCGCTCCTCTTCGATGTTGTTCTCATCGATGCTGCTCTGATGCGGCAGCAGCCCTTCTTCCATGCCGACCAGAAAGACGTAGGGGAATTCCAGCCCTTTCGAGGCGTGCAGCGTCATCAGCTGCACCTGATCGAGCTCTTCGTCGCTCTCGCCGCGCTCCATCATATCGCGCAGCGTAAAGCGCGTTACCACCTGCGTCAGCGTCATCGGCTCATCGATATCGCTGCCTTCAAGCATCTCCGTCATCCACTGAAACAGCGTATTGACGTTCTTCATGCGCATTTCGGCCGCTTTCGGACTGCCCGACGTTTCGAACAACCAGCTTTCATAGTCGATGCCGCGGATCAGATCGCGCACCGCATTGACCGGCTCGCGCTCGGTCATCTGCACGATCTCCTGCAGCCAGTGGGTAAAGCGCTGCAGATGTTCCAGGCCGCGCCCGCTTAACGTCTGCCCCAGGCCGACGTCGAAACTGGCGTTAAACAGGCTTTTGTTGCGCAGGTTCGCCCACTCGCCCAGCTTTTGCAGCGTCGCCGGGCCAATCTCGCGACGCGGCGTGTTGACGATGCGCAAAAAGGCGCTGTCGTCGTCCGGGTTGGTAAGCACGCGCAAATAGGCGAGCAGATCTTTAATCTCCGGCCGCGAAAAAAACGAGGTGCCGCCAGAGATGCGATAGGGAATGCGGTTCTGCATCAGCATCTTTTCAAACACGCGCGACTGATGATTGCCGCGATAGAGAATCGCGTAATCTTTATACTGCGTTTTATTGATGAAATGGTGTGCGATCAGCTCGCCCGTCACGCGCTCCGCCTCATGATCCTCATGGTTCGCGGTCAGCACTTTAAGTTCGCTGCCGAGACCGAGCTCGGAGAAAAGCCGCTTCTCGAACACGTGCGGGTTGTTGGCGATCAGGATATTCGCCGCTTTCAGGATGCGCTGCGACGAACGGTAGTTCTGCTCCAGCTTGATCACCTCCAGCGCCGGGAAATCCTCTTTCAGCAGCACCAGATTCTGCGGCCGCGCGCCGCGCCAGGAGTAGATCGACTGGTCGTCGTCGCCGACCACGGTAAAGCGCGCCCGCGCGCCCACCAGCAGCTTCACCAGCTCATACTGGCTGGTGTTGGTGTCCTGATACTCATCCACCAGCAGATAGCGGATGCGCTGTTGCCAGCGTTCCCGCACCTCCTGATTGCGCTGCAGCAGCAGCGTCGGCAGCAGGATCAAATCGTCGAAGTCGAGCACGTTGCACGATTTCAGATGCTGATCGTAGAGGCTGTAGCAGTGGGCGAAGATATTGTCGCGCTCGCCGCGCGCCAGCGCGGCGGCGCGCGGCGGATCGATCAAATCGTTCTTCCAGTTGGAGATGGTCGAGATTAGCTGCTGCAGCAGCGTCTTGTCCTCTTCCAGCCACGGCTGCGTCAAATCTTTCAGCAGCGCCAGCTGGTCAGTATCGTCGAACAGCGAGAAATTGGACTTCATGCCCAGCGCGGCGTATTCGCGCTTGATGATCTCCAGTCCCAGCGTATGGAAGGTGGAGATCATCAGGCCGCGCGCCTCTTTTTTCCCCAGCGTCTGGGCGACGCGCTCTTTCATCTCGCGCGAGGCTTTATTGGTAAAGGTAACCGCCGCGATATGGCGCGCCTGATAGCCGCACTCGCGGATCAGATGGGCAATCTTATTGGTGATGACGCGGGTTTTGCCCGATCCCGCTCCCGCCAGCACCAGACAGGGGCCGGTAACAAACTCGACGGCGCGTTGTTGGCTGGGGTTTAAACGCATAGTAAAAAATCGCTCAGTAAAAAGAGAGGAGGATGAAATAATGGGCGGCCAGTATACACAATCAGAGGACTATCATGGCGAAAACCGCGGCGGCTTTACACATCCTGGTGAAAGAGGAAGCGCTGGCTAACGAACTGCTGGCGAAGCTGGAAAAGGGCGCCAGTTTTCAGCAGCTGGCGAAGAAACACTCGACCTGTCCTTCCGGACGCAACGGCGGCGATTTAGGCGAGTTTCGACAAGGCCAGATGGTGCCGGCCTTTGATAAAGCGGTCTTCACCTGCCCGCTGATAAAACCCTTCGGGCCGGTGAAAACCGCATTTGGCTATCACATCATTAAAGTGCTTTACCGCAGCTGATCACTTTTTGCTTTTCATCTGCTGCAGCACGTTGCTGCACTGGTTATCCTCGTTGTCGCTTGGGCTGATCAACGCCAGCAGCGCGGCGGCAGGGCCGACCACGGTGCCGAGCGCAACGGCGGCCGCGCCGCGCGCCAGCAGCGGGCCGGTTTTAACCCCGGCGTCAGGATTTTTAAAGGTGCCGCGAACGTAAAGCGGCGAACGCAGCGTCACGATGCGGATGCCTTTACTCTCTGGATTGATCGAGAGATCCAGGCGCTCGCTGGCGAAGTTGGCGTTGCCGGTGACGTTGATGACCGCATTTTCGGTATCAAACACGAACAGGTTCGGCGTCGCGACGCCGTTTTGCAGCTTCACATCCGTCGCGGCGCAGTTGATACGCACCTCATCGTCGCCAAACAGCTTGCCGACCACATAGTTGCCGACGTTCAACCCGGCGATCTCCATCAGGCTGCGGCTGATCAAGCCATTGTTCATCAGCAGCTTCAGCTGGCCGTTGCTGGTCGCGAGCAGATCCGCCACCGAGTTGCCGCTGCCGGTAAAGCTGGCGTCGCCGTTTAGCTGCCCCAGGCTGCGCTGCATCGCTTCCACATTGGGGAAGAGCTGACGCAGATGCAGACGACGCGCGTGGATGTCGGCGCGGCCGCGCATCGGCGACTTATCCCCTTCCAGACGAATCGTGCTGTTCAGCGTGCCGCCTGCCATGCCGAAGCGCAGCGGATCGAGCAGCAGATCGCCACCTTTCAGCTGCAAATGGGTGTAAAGGTCGCTCAACGGCAGCGAATTGCCATGTTCGATGCGCTTGCCGGTGAACTTCACGTCGGCGTCCATAACGTCCCAGCTTTTGGTGTCGAAGGTGTCATGCGGCAGAACGCGATCGGCGGGCTGCGTCGTTTTTTCGCCGCGTTTCGCCTTCGCCTGCGCGGTTTTCGCGCTGCCTTTGCCGGAGTCGACGCCGATAAGCGGGCCCAGATCCGCCATACGCAGCTGCTTCGAACTCAGCTCGCCCACCAGCGCCGGTCGCGGTTTTCCCTGAGTGTAGGTGAGCGTGCCGTGAATATCGCTGTCGCCGATATGGCCGTTAAAGTTTTCGTAATGGTATTCCGGCCCTTTTTTGCCGGCGAAGCGGGCGGTCAGGTGGCCGTCGGTTTCATAGGGCGGCGTATCGGGCAAGAGCACGCCGGTCAGCCCATAGAGATTGGCGAGCGTGTCGCCCGAGAAGCGCAGCCGAACGTTCACGCCGCCAAGATTCATCGGATCCTGAATGCCGCCCGTAACCTGCACGCGCGTAGAGCCGTTACGTATATCGGCCTGAATCGGGAACGGCGTGTTTTTGCTGCGCAGCGAGAGCATGCCGCCGGTTTTGCCTTCCCCTTCCAGCTGCTCGTTGTTATAGGTGCCGCGCGCCTCCCAGCCGAAAACGAAGTCGCCTGCGCCTTTCTGCGCGTCGCTGCCGCCGGCAATCTGTCCATAAGGCACCGGCTTGCCGAGCGGATTGATTTTTACCGTCACGTCGGCTTTATTGACCGCATCGCGGTAACGCAGCTGGCCCTGGTCGAACAGAATATTGTCGAGGCGGAATGACCAGGCGGATGGCGCCGCGCTGGCATCGGGGTTCTCGCTGTCGGCGAGATTGAAGGTCCAGTTGTTCTTTTTGTCAGCGGTCTGAATCAGCCGCGCATCGGGCTGCTGAAGTTTGATCCACGGGAGGTAAAGTTCTTTATGCAGCAGCGCCAGCGGCGACAGGGTGGCATCGACGCGCTCCAGATGCACCATCGTTACCTCCGCCATTTCAGGCGGATTACCTAATATAATGTCCTGCGCATGCACATGCGGCCAGGGTATCCAGCTACGCCAGCCCGGCTCATCGCGGTTGCGCTCCCAGGCGACGCCCAGATCGCCGCGAATCGCGAACTGGCGATTCAGTTCCGTCGAGACTTTCTGGTTGATGGTGGGCTTGAGACGATTCCAGTCAAAGGTCGCGATGATGATGATCACCACCACGATCAGCAATAAAAAAATCCCGACTATCCAGCTAACAACTTTTCCCGTGCGCGACATCTCGCTTACTCCTTGCCTGTCCACAGTCTCCGTTAAAGATAGTCGAGACGTTGTGGAACGGCATCAGACAAGCTGAAGCGGCAGATGATTAAGTTGCGAAAAGGGGACCGGCCTTGAAAAAAAGTAGCCCTGCGCTGCCATTGCGGGCGAGCAGCACACCTGCCGCCACTCCTCCTCGGTCTCGACGCCTTCGACGATCACGCCGTTACAGTAACGGTTAATCAACGCCAGCAGCATCGAGAAGAGCGCCTGGCCCTCTTCGGTGCGGCGCAGCAAGATAAACAGCTCGCGCGACAGCTTGATATAGTCGTACTTAAGCTCCGTCAGCGCGGAAAAGTTGGCCATACCGGATCCGAAATCGTCCAGCCACAGCGGCCCCAGCTCCGGCATCTGCGCGATCATCTCCTCCTGCGGCAGCGCGTGATGTTCGGTGAGTTCGAAGCGCACCCACGGCAGCTCGGTAATCAGGCGTCGAATCGGCGGATGCTGCTGAATCGCCATCAGCGTCGGCCCGTCGATATTCACCGACGCCACAATCTGGTTGTCGCAAAAAAAGGGCTGCCACTCTTTCAGCAGCGCCAGCTGCTCATGAACGACGTGCAGACGCTGATTAATTGCCAGCGCCTCAAAGTAGGCCTCCGGCGAGAGTTTTTTTTCCGGCGCGGTCGGATGCGTGACGGCGGTCAGGATTTCAATTGCCAGCAACCGGCCCGATACCTGGTATATCGGCTGGAAAGTGTAGAATCGTTGGCATTGCTGCCAGAAGAGACGCGCTTCCTGCTGTGGGTTGATGTCAGTTGAAGAAGGTAGCCGATGACTAATATTCTTCATCACCATGGTTTTTTCCTGGTTGGTGGCAAGTGCCATGTGTCAGCGCAGCGGCGAGTCTCAGCTGTGCCCGCCCTGTCTCTTTCCGCCTGCTGGCCACATAAGACTACAGAGTGTACCAATCCGTATCGGGCGCAATCGTGAAAAAAAGCCCGGCTTTGGCCGTTAAATCGCCGCGAAGACAGGCTTTTTTTACCTTAAGTGGAATTAAAACGGCGTTTTAAAAATAGTTGACGTCTGCCATACCAGACGCGAGACTAAGGCACTATTTCACTACAGGCCAAAAACCATGACGCATAAAAAAATAGCCATTATCGGCGAGTGCATGATTGAGCTGTCCGAGAAGGGTGAGAGCATTAAACGCGGCTTCGGCGGCGATACGCTGAACACGGCGATCTATCTGGCGCGCCAGGCGGATGAGACGCAGCTCAGCGTCGATTATGTGACGGCGCTGGGCATTGATTCCTTCAGCGATCAGATGATCGCCGCCTGGCAGCAGGAGAAGGTAGGCACGCGTCTGATCCAGCGGCTGGAAAACAAAATGCCCGGCCTGTATGTCATTGAAACTGACGACAAAGGCGAGCGCACTTTCTGGTACTGGCGCAGCGATGCCGCCGCGCGCTACTGGCTGGACGCGCCGCAGTCCGCCGCTATCGTCGACGAGCTGGCGCGCTACGACTACCTCTACCTGAGCGGCATTTCGCTGGCGATCCTGCCTGACGACAGTCGCGAGAAGCTGATGGCGCTGCTGGATCGCTGCCGCGCTAACGGCGGTCAGGTGATTTTCGACAATAACTATCGTCCACGCCTGTGGGCCGACAAAGCGAGCGCGCAGCAGGCCTATAGCGCCATGCTGCAGCGCACCGATATCGCCTTTTTGACGCTGGATGACGAACATCTGCTGTGGGGCGAGCACCCTTTAAGCGCGGTGATTGCGCGCACGCGCGAGGCCGGCGCCAGCGAGATCGTGATTAAGCGCGGCGCCGACTCTTGTCTGGTGGCGATCGGCGACGACGCGCTGATTGACGTGCCAGCCGTCCGTCTCGATGCGGCGCGCATCATTGATACCACCGCGGCAGGCGACTCTTTCAGCGCCGGCTATCTGTCGCAGCGTCTGACGGGCGGCTCGCCGCAGGCCGCCGCCGAGCGCGGCCATCTGACCGCCAGCACGGTGATCCAGCATCGCGGCGCGATCGTTCCGCTGGAAGCGATGCCGGCATAACGTCCGCCCCGCGTTGCGGGGCGTGCGACCTCTCCCCGACGAACGCTCGGCCGAAACCGCCTTAAATTTGCCTTATCGCCCGACAGTTGACGACCAGTTGCCGTTAAGAGAAAAATTAACGCCGGCCCTGATTTTTACCCATGCGACAGACCGCTTTTCACGCCTGAAATCCCGCTTATTCTTTATTCCAGGCATAGTCTGAATCCGCCGCTCCGGGCCGTTTTCGGATGGACGACCGCCGCAAAAAAGACCATCTTTTCCTCAACAACAGCAGGACGCTGTTAGCCGGCCGCGATAAAAAACGACAACATTCCTCGCATCAGGACCGTTTTATGCACACAGAAATTATCAATATCTGGCCCAATGGCGACGCGCCAGGCGCCAGCGATTCGCGCGCGCAGTCGCAAATCGTCGATCTGGCGAAAGAGTATGAGCCTTACGATCGCGCGGCGACCGGCGTGCGCTGTCCGGAGATCGCCATCTGGCATCCCGAAGAGTCCAACGGCATCACGCTGCTGGTGGCGCCGGGCGGCGGCTATCAGCGCGTTCTGATCGACCGCGAAGGCAGCGCGCTGGCGACCTTTTTCACCGCGATGGGCTATACCCTGGCGGTAATGACCTATCGCCTGCCCTATGACGGTCACCACGAAGGCGCAGACGCGCCGCTGGCCGACGCGCAGCGTGCGGTGCGCGTGCTGCGCGATCGCGCCCAGCGCGGCCTGAACGGCAAATATATCGTCATGACGGGCTTCTCGGCAGGCGGTCACGTCGCCGCCAGCCTGGGCACGCGCTTCGCTGAAAAAATCTATCCGGTGCAGGACGCCGCAGACAGCTTCTCGCCGCGTCCCGATGCGATGGTGCTGGTCTATCCGGTGATCAGCATGCGCGACGGCGTGGCGCATGAGGGTTCGCGCACGCGCCTGCTGGGCGCCTGGCCCGATGCGAAAACCATCGAAGCCTATTCGCTGGAGACGCGCGTCCACGCGCAGACGCCGCCGACGCTGCTTATTCACGCGGCGGATGATGAAACGGTCTCGGTGAACAACAGCATGGCGTTTTTCAGCGCGCTCCGCGAACACAAGGTGCCCGCAGAGCTGCATTTTTATCAGAAAGGCGGCCACGGATTCGGCATCCGCGGCGTTGCGGATCTGCCCCTTGCCAGCTGGCCGATGCTGGTGACCGAGTGGCTCAGGGCGAAAACCTGACCTGTCAGGAGGAAGGCGGCGCGCTATCGCTGGCGCCGCTCTCCTGCGGCGCGGCATCGGCGGCGGCGGGCGGCGCCATCACCTTGTCCCAGATAGCCTGCAGGCTCTTCACGTTGGTTTCGGCTTCGCCTTCCGGCTGCATCAGCACCAGCGTAACCTCCTGCGACAGTTGCTGACGCAGCTCCTGGTTCAACCGATCGCGCGTCAGCTCGCTCAGAAACGCCTGACGCAGCTTCTGATACTGTTCCGGCGCGATATCCACCACCGCGTTCTGCTGCGAACGCAGGCGCTGGCTCATCAGCACGTCGGTATCGGTGCGCGCATAGGTGGCGAACAGCTTGTTCAGCTCCAGCAGTTTCTGCGCCATCAGCGCGTCGAACTCCTCCTGCGGCAGCCCTTTGTCGCGCACCACGGCCAGCTCGCGCGACACCAGGTTCAGCCCCGACTCCAGCGCATCGTTGCGCGCGTCGAGATTAACCGAGCACTGGGCACGCTGGTAGAGCACGCGGCAGTCGAAACCGATCTGCAGGTTCTGCGCTTTGCTGTCGCCCAGCGTGCGCTGCAGGTGCCAGAACAGCGCCTCGCGCGCCAGATCGCTCTGCCAGTAACGCTGCAGATTCTGTGAGTCGCGAATCGGCTGCCAGGGCGTATCCCAAATCAGCGCCAGACGATCCTGGCTCATCGCGCCGTTGACCAGATTAATCGGCTGATGCGGCAGCGGCGACAGCGTCGGCAGCGGCGCGGGATTGCTGCGCTTGCCGGTCAGCGAAGAGAAAGCTTTGTTTATCTGCTCCGCCAGGCTGCGACTCTCGACGTTGCCCACCACATAAAGCGTCATGGCGTCCGGCGTATACCACTGCTGGTAAAAAGCGTTCAGCGCGTTGAGGTCAATCGGCGCGCGCGGCTGTTCGGCCGGGTCGTGCGCCAGCAGCGTCGACCCCTTCAGGCGGTAGCGCCACAGCACATCCTGGGTATTGGCGGGCCAGGTCGCGACAGGATCGGAAGCGCTCAGGGCGGTGCTGACCACCTGCTCGTTAATGGACATTTTGCCCGCCGTCGCCGCCAGCCAGTTAAGCGCTTCTTTCAGCAGCTCCGGACGGTTGTTGGGCAGACTAAGGTTGTACTGGGTAAAGTCGTAGGAAACGATAGCGGGCGGCAGCGGATGCTGCGGATCCATGGCCTGCTGCCACAGCGCGCGCTGCTGGTTGGTGTCGAGCGCGGCGTTGTGCACCATCGCCAGACGCGGCAGCAGGTGGCTGAAGCCGGTCTGCTGGGTGGTCTCTACCAGCGAGCCGGCATTCACCACCATACGCAGTTCAATGCGATCGCTGGGGCGCTGCGGCGTTGTCAGCAGTTGCCAGCTTAATCCGTTATCCAGTTTCCCTTCTTGCCAGGCTGGATCGGGCTGCAGCGTTTCGGCATACGCGCCAAAACTGGCGGCCACCCACGCCACCCCCCCAACCAAAAGCCGAATTCTGGTGCCCTGCATGTGAACCTCTAATCTAAAAGTCGTTATCACTGGCACGTTTCGCCGTTGTAATACGCGGTGAGTTTTTCTCGTTTTAGCCGCGTCGTTTTTCGACAACAGAGTCTTTGACCACGTGAAGGCCAGGAAGTCGCGCAACGAAGTGAAAAACCATGAAAAAAATAAGTGGGCATTATTATGCAAATGCCCGCTGTCAGGGCAAGCGACAGCGGGCATTTAGAGGGATTTTGCTGTAAAGCGGTACTTAAGCGGAGGTTTCCGGCAGTTTTTTCGCTTTCGCCTTGCTGGAAAGCGTCGCTTTCAGCTGGTTTTCATCAAGCTGGCCAACCCACTTGGCCACTACCACCGTCGCCACGCCGTTGCCGACCAGGTTGGTCAACGCGCGCGCTTCGGACATAAAACGGTCGATGCCGAGGATCAGCGCCAGACCTGCCACCGGCAGATGGCCCACCGCCGACAGCGTCGCCGCCAGCACGATAAAGCCGCTGCCGGTCACGCCCGCCGCGCCCTTCGACGAGAGCAGCAGCACCACCAGCAGGGTAATCTGATGGAAGATGTCCATGTGCGCGTTGGTCGCCTGCGCGATAAATACCGCCGCCATGGTCAGATAAATCGAGGTGCCGTCGAGATTAAACGAGTAGCCGGTCGGGATCACCAGCCCCACCACCGATTTCTTACAGCCCAGCTTCTCCATCTTATCCAGCATGCGCGGCAGCGCCGACTCAGAGGAAGAGGTGCCGAGCACGATCAGCAGCTCCTCTTTGATATAGGCGACGAAGCGAAAGATATTGAAGCCGGCGACGCGCGCGATAAGCCCCAGCACCACCACCACGAACAGCGCGCAGGTAATATAGAAGCAGACGATGAGCTGGCCGAGCTGCACCAGCGAACCGACGCCATATTTACCAATGGTGAAGGCCATGGCGCCGAACGCGCCGATAGGGGCGAGGCGCATAATCATATTGATGATGCCGAAGATCACCTTCGAAAAGCTTTCAATCACGTTGAAGATCAGCGTGCCGGAGCTGCCGAGGCGATGCAGCGCAAAGCCGAACAGAATCGCGAACAGCAGCACCTGCAGGATATTGCCGCTGGCGAAGGCGCCGATAACGCTGCCTGGAATGACGTCGAGCAGGAAGGCGATGACGCCCTGCTGTTCCGCCTGCTGGGCGTAGACTGCGACCGCCTTCGCATCCAGCGTCGCCGGATCGACGTTCATGCCCACGCCCGGCTGCAGGACGTTAACCACCACCAGACCGATAATCAGGGCAATGGTGCTGACGATTTCAAAATAGAGCAGCGCGACCGCACCGGTACGCCCCACCGCTTTCATGCTCTCCATGCCGGCGATCCCGGTCACGACCGTACAGAAAATCACGGGCGCGATGATCATCTTGATCAGCTTGACGAAGCCATCGCCAAGCGGCTTCATTTGCGTGCCTAACTCCGGATAGAAATGGCCTAACAGAACGCCGATGCCGATGGCTAACAGCACCTGAAAATAGAGGCTTTTAAACAGTGAGGTTTTCATAACAGGTGTCCACTACAACAGGGTTGTGAGGTTGTCGTTTTATTGTGTCCGCAAGCAGCGCGCGCCCCGGCGCTGGCGGTTGGCAAAAAATAACACCCTGTTAACGGGATTAATACAGGCTTACAAAGGCCAAGGGATTTCTGGAAACGCAACTATGAACTGAAACGCTTCAGCAAGACCTTTTGTAACTAAAAAACGCGCAAAATCAATGAATCAGGCGGCGATTAGCGCCTGAGAGGAAATATGCAGGAAGACGCCAGAAGATCGCCTACTGCTCGGCTGCGGGCGCATCCTCGCCGCCGGCGGACGTCGGCAGCCAGGTTTGAGTAAAGCGTTCCAGCGACAGCGCCTCGGCATAAAGATAGCCCTGACCGATATGAATGCCGCGCGCCAGCAGCCAGTCGCGCTGCTCGGCGGTCTCCACCCCTTCGGCGATCACGTCGAGATCGATAATCTCGGCGATGGCCGCCACGATGCGCACCATGGTGTCGTCATCCGGCAGCGCGGCGACGAAGCTGCGGTCCATTTTGAGCTTGCTGACCGGCAACGATTTAAACTGATGCAGGTAGTTGAGGTTGGAGTAGCCCATGCCGAAATCGTCCAGCGCCACCGCGACGCCCGCCGTTTGCAGCGAACGCAGCAGCGCCATCGCCATTTCGGCATCGCCCATCTGCGCGGTTTCGGTAATCTCCAGCACAAAGCTGCCGGGCGCAATCTGATGGCGCTGCAGCAGGCCCTGCAGATGATGCACCATGCTGGCGTCGCGCAGCTGCACGGCGGAGATATTAACGCTGAGCGGGATAAGTATGCCGCGCTTCTGCCAGCCGGCGAGAATGCGACACGCCTCTTCGAACACCCAGCGTCCGATGGCGGCGATAACGCCGATCTCCTCGGCGCTGGCGATAAACTCTTCCGTCAGGCCGTAGCTGCCGTCCGGCATACGCATGCGCAATAGCGCCTCGGCGCCGGCCAGTTCGCCGGTTTGCATGTTGATTTGCGGCTGCAGGAAGAGCCGGAACTGCTCGTCCTGCAGCCCCTGCAGAATGTCATGCTCCTGCGTCAGGCGCTTCTGCGCACGCTCGGTCAGCGCCGCGTCGAAAAAGAGGATCTGGTTCTTGCCTAAATGGCGCGCCGACATCATCGCCGAGGTGGCGCGGTCGAGCTGCTCGTTAGCGGAAAGCGGCTCTTCGTCATAGAGCGCCAGACCGATGCTGGCGTTGGGCCGCAGCTGCAGCTGATGCAGCGTCACCGGCTGGTTCAGGCGGATCATCAGATTGCGCGCCAGGCGCATAGCGCGAAACGGCGTACCGGCGCGCTTCATCAGCAGCGCGAAGTCGCTCGGCCCGGTTTGCGCCAGCAGCGTATGGTCGTCGACGGTGCTGCGGATCTTCTCGACCAGCGTCAGCATCAGGGTATCGCGCTGCTCGTCGCTCAGCACGCCGTTGGCTTCCTGCAGCGTTTCGATGCGGATCACCATCAGCCCGAATCCTTTGCTGTGGCTGCGGATATGCTGGTCGAGCAGCGCCAGGAAGAGCGCGCGATTGGGCAGATCGGTAACGGCATAATGGGTGGTCAGCCGGCTCATCTCGTCATGCACCGACTCCAACACCTGCTGGTTGCGGTTATAGCTGCGGATTAGCATGCCGATCTCATCGTCGCGATGGCTGGCGGGCAGCGCCAGCTTGTGGGTCAGGATCGCCTGCGGCGGCAGCTCCTGCAGCTCTCGCGAGATGCTGCGCAGCGGATGAACCACCAGCCGGTTGATGCACCAGCTGATCGCCACCGACAGGATCAGCGCCAGCAGCAGATAGGTGGTGACCATGGTGGAGACGGTGCTGAGAATAAACTGGTAAACGCGCGTCGAATTCGCCTGCAACACCAGATAGGCGAGCGGCTTGGGCGAGCCGCTGCTCTCCACTGAATAGAGCGGCAGAGTGATCTGTACCGGCAGTTCGAACAGGCGGGCGATAAACAGCGGGATGGGCTTTTCGTTTTCGAAACTGGCGTGCAGCGCCTGAAAGGCATTGGGCAGCACCACGTCGGCGCGCGACAAGACGCCGGCGGGCTTCAGGGTTTGCAGGATCCGCTCGGCCTGAGCGATATCCGCTTTTAAGACCGCCTCGGAGAGCGGCTGGCGCACCGTATGGGCGATATTCTCCATCTGCTGGGCATAGTCGATCCTGCGCTGCTGCACAAAATGAAACAGTTGAATGACGATAAAGATAGACACGGTAATCAGCGCCACCGCGGATACCGTCGCCATTTGCTTTATCGTAAGTGAACGGCTGACGCGCAAAATCTTCTCCAGGCTAAAAAGCACAGCTATCAGACAGGAAAATGCGCAGCAAGTATATCCTGGAACTCACTTTTTTTACTGCCTGCCAGAGTCCGAGTTTTGCGCGGGCCGACGATTATTTAAAATCTGCGTAAGGAATTAGCGGCTCCGGCGGCATATCAAGATCGCCGTCCCAGCCGGCGGCGGAGTAGCGCACATAGAGCAGTCCGTGGCTTGGCGTATAATCCTTTGCCTGCTGAATATCGACTCCTGCGCCGATAAACCAGTGCGGCGTAACGCGGCGCTCGACCACGGCCTGTAAAGTATAGCCGACGCCGCCTCCGCTGCTGCTCGTCGAGGTCGGATTGCTCGCCAGGGTAAAGCCGGGATTAACCGGATAGCGCTGCTGCGCGTCGGTTTTCGAGTGCGACCAGGAGACGGAGCCGCCCAGATTGAACGACCAGTTCTCGGTGCGCTGCCGCCAGGTAACGGGCACGGAAAGCGAGAGATACTCCTGCGGGCTGTAGTAGCCGCCCTGGCCGAAGGTGTAGTCGCTGAGATCCTTCTGATAATGCCAGAGCATGGTGTTGAGGCCCACCGTGGCGCGGCGATTATCGCTATTGATCATCTTGTAGTAATAGCCCGCCATCAGCCGCTCGCGGCTGTTGTCCGCCACGTTCTCGCCGGTGATCTGATGCGCGCTGATATCGGCCCAGACGCCGTGCGCGCCGCCGCGATCGTAGCTCAGCCCGACGCTGCCGCCGGTCGCCACCACGCCGCCCCAGGTTTTGCCGCCGTTGGCCGCCGGATCGCGCGCGCCCGCCCAGGCGAGCAGCGAGCTAGAGATGGGCCGCCGCGAGGCGGTGAGCGTTACGCCAAGCTCTTTAACGTCGGTTTTCCAGCTGACGCCGCCGACCCAGTTGGTGACCTCGAATCCGAGAGGCGTGGTGCCGAGGTCCGCCGACCAGACATCATTGCTCCAGCCGACGCCCAGCGCGGTGCCTTCGTCGCGCTGGCTGGCGTAGCGGCTGCAGCCGCCTGAGTTGGCGTCGTCGCAGCTGCCGAAGGTCTCATCAAACGTGCCGTTGCTGGTAGAGAAGGTGCCCGCCGAAAGCTGAACGCGATCGAGCCGGAAGAAGCCGCGCCCGTCGGCGAGCGGCGTTTCCGCCTGCAGCATGGTGGTATGGGCGGTAAAATCGGAGACGCCGGCGGTGCCCTTGTTGCGCGAATAATCCTGCTCCAGCATCAGCGTGGTGTCCTGCTGACGATAGAGATCGGCCGCGTCGCTGCGGATGCTGCGCTTCAGCCAGTCATCCTGCGGGTTATTGCGCGTCAACCGGCTGACGCTCTTGTCGTCTCCGATGCCGCTGGCGACCATCGCCTGCTGATAATCAGCCAGCGCGGCGTCAGGCTGTCGCTGCATGCGCTCCAGCCGCGCCGCATCGCGAAACACCAGCGCTTTGTCTTGCGAAGGGGGCTGCGCCGCGGCGCGCTGCTTCAGGCCCGTGAACTGCGCGGCGGCCTGCGTGAGGTCGCCAACCGCCTGCCACGCCAGCGCCACGCGACGATCGCCATTCAGGCTCGCCTGCGCGGCCGGCAGCGTTTTCAGCGCCGTACGCGCCTCGCTGTTGCGCTTCAGCGCCACCAGCGCTTCGATACGCCCGAGCGAGGCGTCGCCGTTATCGGCATCCCGCTTGAGCACCTGTTGATAAGCCTCAAGCGCCTGCTGCGCGTCGCCGCGCGCCAGCGCCCAGTCGGCCAGCGTCAAATCGCGGCGGCTGGAGGCGGGCTGCTGACGCAGCAGCGCGATGGCGTCGCTCTCCTGCCCTGCCGCGCGTAGCGCCTCGGCGCGCGCGAACAGCTTATTCTGCGTCAGGCGATCCGCCAGCTCGCGCATATTGCTGCTCCATTGCGCCTCAGGCAGACGGCGCAGGGTCGCCAGCGCCGCCTCGTCGTTGTCATTGCCGGAGAGATAGAGCGCCGACGCGTAGAGCGCGGTCGCGTCCTGCGGATGCTGCTGCAGCGTCGCCATCACCGCGTCCGCCTGCTGCGGCGCGCCGCCGTTGCGCAGCGCGCCGGCCAGACGGTAGCTGAGCCAGACGTCGTCCGGCGAAAGCGCCTGCGCCTGGCGATATTTCTCCGCCGCCTCGCGCCAGCGGCTCTGCTGCGCCAGCGCGTCAGCTTCGGCGCGCAGGCTGTCGCTGCGCAAAGATCGCAGCGTGTCGGCCAGCGCGCGCTGCTGCGCGGCGGGCAGACCGTTAATAAAGGCCATGGCGCGCGCCGGCGACTGTGCCTGATAAAGTCCCGCCAGGCGGCGAACCGCGGTAGTGTTGCTGGCGTCGAGGCGCAGCGCGCGCTGCCAGAGCTGCTCGGCGCTCGGCGCGTTGTTGCGCGCCAGCGCCACATCTCCGAGGCCAATCAGGGCGTAGCTGTCGCTGCTGTCGAGCGCCTGCGCCTCGCGATAATGCCGCTCCGCGCCGTCGAGATCGTGCTGCGCCAGCGCCTTGTCGCCCTCATCGATCGCCTGCCAGTAGCGGTTGGTCTGCAGCAGCGACTGCCACTTGCCTACCTGCGTGCTCTGCTGACCCGCCTGAATCGCGCGCTCCAGCCAGAGAACGGCGGCGGCGCGGTTATTGGCGCGCGCCTGCGCCTGGCCCATCGCGCCCATCAGGTCGGCATCGTTGGGGTTCGCCTTGAGCGCGGCGTTCAGCGCCGCGATAGCCTCGGCGCCGCCGCCCGCGTCCACCAGCGCCAGTCCGCGCATGCGCTCGCGGTAGGCGGGATCGGCGAGCTGCGCCTGCTGCTTCGCCAGCGCCTCCTGGCCCTGCTTCTGGGCGTCGCCGTCGGTGAACACCTCCAGATAGGCTTTCAGCTGCGCCACGCTGCTCTCGCTCACCGGTTGATTATTGATCTGCTGTAGCCAGAGATCTGCCGCGGCGTCGCGTCCGGCGCTGCTTTTCGCCAGCTGCTTCAGCTGCTCGACCGCCTGGGCCGGCTGCTGGCGATCGAACGCCATACGGGCGAGCTGCAGCTCAACGCCGATATTGCCGGGATAGCGCTGTTCCAGCGCCTGAAGTTGCTGATACGCCACGCCCTCCTGGCCCGGTATGCGCGCCAGCAGCCGCCAGTACTCCAGCGCAATATTCGCATCGGGAAAGACGCCGTTGAACAGCGCGTCGTAGGCGCTTTTCGCTTCCGCAAGGCGGCCGGAAGTGGCGAGCAGGCGCGCCTCCTGCAGCTTCTGCCGTCCGTCAGAGGAGATCAGCGCCAGGCCGACGGCGGACTCGCGCGTCGCCGCCGAGTCGGGCGCGACCTTTTTCAGCCGCGTCAGCAGCGTCTGCGCGGCGGCAACGTCGCCCTGATGCAATGCCAGGCGCAGACGCGCCGCCAGCACCTGCGGATTATCGGGATCGATCTTCTCCAGCCGGTAGAGCGCCTGCTGCACCAGATCGTATTTATTGGTCGATTCGCCGGTGCGGACCTGCGACAGCAGCCACTCCACCGGCGAGACTTCCGGCCCGGCGCCGGGCGCGGCCAGACCCGGCAGCGCGCCCAGCACGCCGCTCAGCAACAGGCTCGCCCGCAGCGCGCTCGATTTATTCATCTTCATCATCAAGCAGGCGGCGGCGCGTAATGATGCGCATCAGGCGCCAGGTCATCAGCGCGAACAGCACCACGACAAATACCGCGCAGAGCGCCAGCCAGAACGGATGGGTCGCCAGCATCGTCCACAGGCGCTCCCACCAGGGGAGATGGCCAACGAAATAGTTGTCGCCGACGCGCAGGCTGTTGACGCCCGATTCGCGAATAACGGCAGCGGAGCCGAAAATCGCGGCGCGCTTGCCGCTGTCGGTCAGCGCATCGTTCAGCAGCTGCCAGCTGCGTGGGCTGCCGTCGGCCAGCAGCGCCACCACGCTGCGCTGATCGTTGAACGGCGACTGGAAGCCGATCACCGTCGCCAGCGGGCCGCGCGACCCCACGGCGGTGGTGCTTTCTGCCGCGCGATCGCCTTCGCTGACGCTGCCGGCATCAAGGGCAGCCTGGCGCGTCGGCGCCTTTATCCAGCTGCCTGCGGCGTCGACCAGCGCTGCGATCCGCCGGTCATCCTGCAGATCTTTCGGAATGTCGCCGATCATCAGCAGATCGGCGTCCTGCGACTTCGCTTTGCTCCAGTCGTCGCTGAACTGCACCCGCAGCGCCGGATAGCCGGTCTGCGCGCCGATATTGCCCAGCGCGTTGAGCAGCGTGCCGACCTGCTGCGCGTCGGGTTTCGGCTGCACCAGCACCAGCGTTTGCGCCAGATCGGCGTAGCGCGTAAAGGGGAAGCCCGCGCCCGCAAATGCGCGCAGCGACGGCATTTCGATGTAGTGACGGTAGCCGGAGAAATCGACGCTGGAGCTATCATCCACTACCACGTGATGGCTGACCGGCGTAACGTTCTCGCAGCGCCCGTCAGCCGTGCCGCTGATAATGGTGTTGGCGTAGTCGAAGTCGAAACGCAGCTGGTTGACCACGCCGAGACGCAGCGCAGGAATCGTCAGCTGCCGGTTGTTGTCCTGCAATCCCTGGATTAGCGGAATACGCAACAGTTGCTGGCCGGCGGTATTTTTCGGCGGCAGCGGATAATCCTGGATGAACTGGTTGTTCAGGTGTACGGCCAGGCGCGAACCGTCCGCCTGGAACGGCGCGGTGTAGCGATAGCTCAGGTCCATGTCGATGCCGCGCGCGCGCACCAGAAAGAGATCGGGCGGCAGATTAAGCGTCAGACCGATGGGATTGAGCTGCATGCCGTCGGACTGCAGCTGGTTTTCATACTGCGTCAGCTCGGCGAAGGTGGTACGCCGGTCCGTCCGCACCCAGTTTGGCGCGTCGTAGGCTTTGCGCGGCGCCAGCAGTTTTACGCTATCGATAGTCGAGGTGTCGCCGCGCAGCAGCAGCTCGCCCTGAGCGATGCCCTGCACCGCCGTCAGCAAATCCTCGTCGTTGCGCCCCAGAATCAGCAGCATTTTTTCATAGGGATTGTCGGGCTGGCTGACGATTTCCACCGTGGGCTTGTTCACCGGCGGCAGATCTTTCAGGAAGTCGGGACGAGCGTCGTTGGTGGCGAACACCACGGCGTGCTGCTGCTGCGGCAGCGTGTTGTAGAGCACCGGGAAGTTCTGGCCGCGCCACGCGGCTTTGCTGCCGAACCAGGAGGCGAGCATCGCCGCGGCGCGCTGCTGCGCCACGTCCGGCTGCGCGGCGAAGACCACCGGCAGCGTCAGCGGACGCTTATCGCGCGCGTCGAAGAAGGGCTCGGGAAAGTGCGACAGATCGTTCTTCAGCGGCAGCTTTTGCAGCGTTAAATCGAGGCCGCTCTCTTTGCCGATATCGAGCCAGATAGTGCTGTTGGCGGGGTTCTCGCACACG
The DNA here is from genome assembly GCF_002095575.1 of Pantoea septica. Taxonomy (GTDB): domain Bacteria; phylum Pseudomonadota; class Gammaproteobacteria; order Enterobacterales; family Enterobacteriaceae; genus Pantoea; species Pantoea septica. Next base: position 87,884 of record NZ_MLJJ01000020.1, read on the forward strand.
TTGGTGTAGTGGCCCACCAGCTCAAAGCGTACGCGGTTGAAGTCGCTGATAAAACGGGGATCGATCGCCAGCTGGGTCTGGGTCTCTTTGCCGAGCTGCTCCGGCGTAACGGTGATCAGGCCGATCAGCTCGTCGTTGAGATAGACCTTGAGCTGCGACAGCGTCGGCAGCAGCGCGGGCGAGGGGCGATAGCTGAGATTAAGCAGTGCGCGGGTCACCACCTCGTCGCTGCGCACGCCGAACTCAATCTGGCCGCTCGGCTGAGAGCCGCGCAGCGTCATGCTGCCCGGCGGCGGCGCCAGCTGGGTAAAGTCGAGCCGGCTGTCGCGCAGCGGCGCGCCGGGATCCTGGGGCGCGGTCTGAACCGACGCCGCCTCGGCAGGATTCGCCAACGCGGCGTCCTGCGCGGCGGCACAGCTTAGCGTTGCGGTGCCCAGCAGCAGGGCGGTAAACCAACCGTTCACTCTCGTCATCGTCATATCATCAACTCAATACGTTTTTTGAAGCGGGCGCCCGTCCAGTGCCCTGCGGCAACAGCGAGGCCAGCCAGCTCAGCCCAGCGGTAAGCAGGTTAAACAGCCGACGTAACTGCGGCGGACCATATTCCGCCAGGCGCAGATAGCCTTTAAAGCCGAGGATCATGATATCCGCGAGGCTCTGCACCGGTTTATCTTCCGGGAAACCGTCCTGCCACAGCGCCCAGGTATCGGCGCGGGCGAAGGTGCACTGGATAAATTCGATATGCTGCTGGGTCGTCAGCTGGTGCAGACGAATGCCGGCGCGCAGGCCGAAGACGCGCTGCACGCGGCACGGAAAGCTGAACTCCTGCTGGCCGCGGCGCAGCAGCAGCCAGACTTTTTCATCTTCCTTCAACGCATTCGACTCGCGCAGTTCGACGCCGACGCCGCCGTCGGAGTAGTCGCGCAGCGTACAGGGCAGCATGTGGCCATCTTCGCGCGCGATAGCGGCAGGCATGGCGATCTCCACGCGGTGCGCCTCGCGGATTTGCCGCGCTTCGACGGAAACCGCCACCGCGCCGCCGAGGATCACCATGTTATAGATGACCCACACCAGGCTCACCCAGACCGTCAGCACCTCGTTGGCCGGCCCGTAGTTCATGCGCCAGAACGCCATCGCCACGCCCGCCAGGTTGAGCAGCACCAGGAACATATAGGGTTTGGTGATCACCCAGTCGAGATGGTGCTCTTCCACCAGGCCGCCTTTCGCCGTCACGTTGAATTTGCCTTTGTGCGGGTTGAACAGGGCCACGGTGGTCGGCCGGGCGATATACCAGGCCAGCACGGTTTCATACACCTCGCTCCAGAAGGAGTGACGCCAGCGCCCCTGAATGCGCGAGTTAGTCAGGCTGGTGTGCAGCATATGCGGCAGCACATAGATAGCGATAGCCAGCGCGGGCGCGTAGATGATGTAGGCGTGGCAGAGCAGAAACGCCAGCGGCGCCAGCAGGAAGATCAGGCGTGGAATGCCGGAGAGAAAGTGCAGCATGGCGTTGGCGTAGCAAAGGCGCTGCACCCACTTCAACCCTTTGCCGAACAAGGGGTTATCAAGACGGAAAATCTGCACCATGCCGCGCGCCCAGCGAATACGCTGGCCGATATGCGCCGACAGGCTCTCGGTCGCCAGCCCCGCCGCCTGAGGAATGCGGATGTAGGCGGAGGCGTAGCCGCGCCGGTGCAGGCGCAGCGAGGTGTGCGCATCTTCGGTCACGGTTTCTACCGCGATGCCGCCGATCTCATCCAGCGCGCTGCGGCGCAACACGGCGCAGGAGCCGCAAAAGAAGGTGGCGTCCCAGGTATCGTTGCCGTCCTGCACCAGGCCGTAAAACAGCGAGCCTTCGTTCGGCGTTCGGCGGAAGCGGCCCAGGTTGCGCTCAAAGGGATCGGGCGAGAAGAAGTGATGCGGTGTCTGCAGCATCGCCAGCTTCGGGTCCTTGATAAACCAGCCGATGGTCATCTGCAGGAAGGCGCGCGTCGGCACGTGGTCGCAGTCGAAAATCGAGACGAATTCGCTGCGGCAGCGCGTTTTCAGCGCATGGTTGATATTGCCCGCCTTGGCGTGCTCGTGTGTCGGACGCACCACGTAGTTTACGCCGACGCTGGCGGCGAACTCGCGAAACTCTTCGCGTCCGCCGTCGTCGAGCAGATAGATATTGAGCCGATCCTTCGGCCAGTCGATACCCATCGCCGCGTAAATCGTCGGCTTCACCACGCTGAGCGGCTCATTGTAGGTCGGCACCAGCAGATCGACGCTCGGCCACTGATCGAGCGTGTCAGGCATCGAGACCGGCTGACGGTTAAGCGGCCACAGCGTTTGAAAATAGCCCAGCACCAGCACCACCCAGGCGTAGGTTTCCGCGACGATCAGCAGCAGCCCGAATATCAGGCTGAGCGGATCGTCCCAGTTGAGCGTCGAGGTATAGCGCCACCACAGATAGCGGCAGGAGACGGTCAGCGACAGCACGATCAGCATCATGGTCGGGAAGCGGCCCGGCACGCGCCGCACCAGCATCGCCAGGCTCCAGAGCAGCACCACGAAGATAAACTGCGTCATCAGCCCGAACGGCTGGCTGATGCAGAGCAGCGCCAGCAGCGAAGCGAACAGCGCCGCGCCGATAAAACAGAGGCGGCGCGCCAGCGGCGAGAGCCGCTGCAGCCGCTGTTCGAGGCGCGCGTCGACGTTGCCATTCTGAACGCGCGCGGAGAGCGTATCGAGCCACTGATAGCCGCGCTGCCGCCAGCGAAACAGCGGCAGGAAGCCTTTGAAACGCTGCCGCTCGCTGCGGCCGCTGCTGTCCTGCGGCAGAATCACCACCAGCCACAGCGTCTGCACCAGATAGCGCAAAATATCCAACGGCCGCGGGCGCTCCGGCGAGATATGCGGATAGAGACGGCGGCGATCCTGAATAATGCGCTGCCAGCCCGGCGTTTCGAAACGCAGCAGCGCCCAGCCCAGCGCGCACCAGAACAGATTCAGGCCGCTGGCGAAGCGGGACGCGCCGCGCTCGCGCGCCGTGACGTAGCGCGAACGCAGCGCCTGCCAGACCGGCCCGGTCAGCAGCCAGCGCAGCGGATTCATGGCTGCTTTCCGTTCAGATGAAGCAGCAGCCAGTTCGCCAGCGTAGTGATCTCTTCGCTGACCAGCGCATGGGGACGATACTCCCCTACCGGCTGCTTCATCATCAGCGCTTCCGCCAGCGCTTCGTCGCGATGGATAAGCAGCGGAATCAGGTTATTCAGCGACGCGACCCACAGCTGATGCAGATCCTGCTGCAGGCGACTGTTGGCGTTGAACTGATTGATCAGAAAGCGCGTATGCGCCGTAAAAGGCTGCTGATACAGGCGGAGATGACAGTTGGCGTCAGGCGTCAGCACGCGCACTACGCCGTCGAGCCGCGGATAGAGAGCCTCATGCCAGGGCAACGAATCTGCGGGCAGATCAAAAATCACCCAGCGATAGCGACGCTGCAGGTCCGCCAGCGCGTCGAGCAGCGGTGTAGCGATCGCGGCGTCCTGACGCAGCAAAGTAAAATCTTTTTGATGAGTAAGCGAGCCATGAGGCAGCAGATCAGGGCCATCGGGGTAGCGCAGCGCAGCGCCCTGCCAGGCGCCGCCGCCGAGCAGCGCCTGCATCCAGCCTTTTTCCGGCAGCGCGGGCAGGTTAAAGTGCGCGCCGAGCTGGCTCGATGGAGAGCCGTCAATCAGCAGTACGCCTTCGCCCAGCGCCGTCAGCGCCCAGCCGAGCGCGGCGCCGATAGAGGTGGCGCCCGTACCACCGCGTATGCCCTGCAGCGCGATCAGCGGCATTAGCGCGACCGTCCCGGCTGTTCCGTCGAGGTTTCGGCTAACAGCGGCCAGCGCGCGACAATGTTCGCCAGCCGCTCTTCACGAGCGATGTCGATATAGCGAAAAGCCTGCAGAGAAAAAGCGTCGCGCAAGGCGCTAATATCATCCTGACGTTGGTCGTCGGACGCGACCAGAGTATAAGCATTTTCATTTTTCATTACTTTTCGCCACGGATAAAACAACGTCGGGTAAAAGATGGTTATATTCACGCAGGCGTTAAATCGACGCCGCCTGAATCGGCGCGATGATAGATCAATGCGAACCGG
>NZ_MLJJ01000021.1 GCF_002095575.1 Pantoea septica
TTTTATGGGCTGAATATGAGCTTCACACAAGACATACAGCAACTGGAGCCAGGTCAGCTTATCCAGCTTCTGGAAGTGGATGGCACCGCATTTGGCCTCGATACAATCCTGCGCTTTCACTCCTATAACATCCCTTCAGAAGGGTGGGCGGCATACGCTGCTGAAAACCTGCCGGCGATTATCTGGCAAGGAAATAAGTACGAGCCTTATCCGTATCAGCTGAAGGGTCTCGAGCTTTCCAGCACCGGATCTCAACCGACGCCAACACTTTCTGTCGGCAACGTAGGAAACTACGTCACCGCGCTCTGCCTGCAGTATGACGACCTCGTTAAGGCGAAAGTAAAGGTCCATACCACGCTCGCTAAATATCTGGACGCGGCGAACTGGGTGGCAGGGAATGCCAGTGCGCAACCTACTGAAGAGCGCGTGCAGCTCTTTTATGTGAATGCAAAGACCACGGAAACCCGTTCTCAGGTTGATTTCGAGCTGTGCTCCCCGTTTGACGTGCAGAGCCTGCAGCTGCCCACCAGGCAAATCACTCCCGTTTGTACATGGTGCATGCGTGGCTGGTATCGGACCGGGACAGGCTGCGACTACAACGGAAATCGCTATTTCCTCAAAGACGGAACGCCTACGGACAACCCTGCGCTGGATGTATGCGGCGGACGACTGAGCGACTGCAAGCTGCGGTTCGGCGAAGACCAGCCTCTGTCATTTGGTGGGTTCCCGGCCGCTAACCTGCAGGGCAAATAATCATGCGTAAAAAGATAATGAATGCAATTCAGTCGCATGTTGAAGCTGAGTATCCGAAAGAGGCGTGCGGGGTGGTAGTGCAGATTGGGAGGGCGCAAGAGTACATTTCTTGCCGAAACATCTCCGCTACTCCGACTGACAGCTTCACGCTATCTCCGGAGGATTTTGCCGCGGCAGAGAAGCAGGGCGACATTTTGATGATTATCCATTCGCACCCCGATGTGGTTCAGCTGGTTCCTTCTGAGATGGACCGCATCCAGTGCGACCACTCGGGCGTGGAGTGGGGGATCATGTCGTGGCCGGATGGTGATTTCTGCACCATCTCCCCTCGAGGCGATCGCGATTATGCAGGTCGGCAGTGGGTGCTGGGGCATGCCGACTGCTGGACGCTCATCATGGACTATTACCGGCAGGAGCACGGCATAGAGCTGAATAACTGGTCTGTCGATTACGAGTGGTGGAAAGACGGCAAAGAGAACCGCTACGACGATAACTGGAAGGAAGAAGGCTTTATCGAAGTACCGGCAGCAGAGATGCGCGATGGGGACATGATCATGATGCAGCTTCAGGCTCCTGTTACCAATCACGCTGCGATATATCTCGGCGACAACATCATGCTGCATCACGGATTCGGCAGCCTCTCCGCTCGAGTGCCGTACGGTAAGTATTATCGCGACAGAACGGTGCGCGTTGTACGAAGAAAGGAGCTTATCGATGCTTAAAACAATGACACTCAGCGGCGCTCTGGCAAAAAAGTTTGGCAAGACGCATCAGTATCATGTTGCTGACCTGAGAGAGATGCTGCGCGCAATGTGCGCTACTGTGCCGGGGTTCAAAAAATACGTTTCTAACGCTCACCTGAGCGGGTTGCGATTCGCTTTCTTCAGCGGCAAAGACAATATTGGCGTGCAGGAATTCGATATGTCGCGCGGCGCAGAAGAATACCGTATGACGCCAGTTATCGAGGGCCGCAAGAGCGGTGGCATCCTGCAGGTTGTTATAGGCGCAGTGGCTCTCGTTGCAGCGTATTTTACCGCGGGCGCAGCGCTCACTGCTTTCGGCCTGAGTGCTGCGGCGGCATCGGGCGTAACCACAGCGTTAACCGGACTGGGCTTATCGATGGCGCTGGGCGGGGTAGTCAGCCTGTTAACGCCTCAGCCTAAATACAGTGTCGGCGCCTCCTCCAGTGCAGACAACAAACCAAACTATGCCTTTGGCGCTCCGGTAAATACCGTTGCAATGGGTTATCCCGTTCCGGTCTTGTACGGCGGCAGGGAGATAGGCGGGGCCATCATAAGCGCCGGCATCTTCTCCAGTGACCAGCAATAACCAACAGCTTACAGCCACCTCAAGGTGGCTTTTTTTATGGGTGGAATATGCGACTTCTTGAAGGGGCGACCGTTATTCACGGACAAAAAGGCGGCGGCGGAAGCGCTCATACACCGGTAGAGCAGCCAGATGACCTGTTGTCCGTAGCGAAGCTGAAGATGCTTCTGGCTATCGCAGAGGGAGAAATTCAGGGAGATCTGACTGCTCAGCAAATCTTTCTTAATGACACGGCGCTGGCTAACGATGACGGCACATACAATTTCACCGGAGTGAAATGGGAATACCGCTCTGGCACGCAGGATCAGACCTACATTCAGGGGTTGCCGGAAATCGACAACGAAACCTCAGCCGGCATCAAAGTAACCACTTCATCGCCATGGGTCCGCCAGTTCACTGACTTGACGCTGGATGCTGTGCGCATCAAGCTGAGCCTGCCCGCGCAGTATGCCTATAAAGATAACGGCGACATGATTGGCACGGTTACGCAGTACGCTATCGACCTGTCAACGGATGGCGGCGCATGGCAAACGGTAGTGAATGGCAAGTTTGACGGGAAAACCACGTCAGAGTATCAGCGCGATCACCGCTTGGACCTTCCACCTGCAACCTCGGGCTGGTCGGTGCGGGTGCGTAGAATTACCGCAGACTCAAGCTCAACAAAGCTCGTTAACGCATTCAGCGTGTTTTCGTATGCTGAAGTAATCGACAGCAAGCTGCGTTATCCCAACACAGCACTTCTTTATATAGAGCTCGACTCAAGCCAGTTTAACGGCAGCGTACCGAAAACGACCTGCAAGCCAAAGGGTAAGGTCGTCAAAGTCCCTACCACTTACGATCCGGCCTCTCGAACCTATAGCGGCACATGGGCGGGCGATTTCAAGCTGGCTTACACGAATAACCCTGCATGGGTCTTCTATGACCTGGTGCTGGATGAAATCTACGGCATGGGAACGCGCGTAGATGCTTCCATGATTGATAAATGGGAGCTTTATGCGATTGCGCAGTATTGCGATCAGATGGTCAGCAATGGTGCAGGCGGCCTAGAGCCTCGCTTTACCTGCAACGTCTATATACAGAATCAGCAGGACGCCTATAACGTTCTGAAGGACATTGCCGCTATCTTCCGCGGGATCACCTTTTGGGGTAACGACCAGATTTATGTGAAGGCCGACGTACCGCAGGATGACGTGGATTTCGTTTATCACGCCTCTAACGTAATCGACGGGCTGTTTACGTACGCGGGCGGCTCATACAAGAACCGCTATACCTCGTGTCAGGTGTCATGGTCTGACCCACAGAACCATTATTCAGACACCATCGAGGGCGTTTACGACACAGACCTTGTGCAACGTTACGGCGTAAATGAAACGCAACTTACTGCTATCGGCTGCACCACACAAAGCGAGGCTCACCGCCGCGGACGCTGGGCTATTCTGTCCAATTCAAAAGACGGCACTATTTCATTCAGTGTCGGACTTGATGGTTATATCCCGCTGCCTGCAGAAGTTATCGGCGTGGCAGACCCGTTCCGCGCAGGCAAGCAGAATGGCGGCCGCCTTAGCGCCGTTAACGGCCTGAGCTTTACGCTTGACCGCGCTGCTGATTATGCTGCTGGCGACAGGCTGGTGCTTAACTTGCCAGACGGTACAGCACAGACTCGCACCATCTCAAGCGTCAGCGCAGACAAGAAAACGGTCAGGGTGAGTACCTCATACTCGCGGACCCCGGTTGCAGGCGCAGTGTGGGCTATCGACAGTGATAATCTGGCTATCCAGTACTTTCGCGTCACCTCCATCGCTTCAAATGACGACGGTACGTTCACGATATCTGGCGTGCAGCACGATCCGAATAAGTACCGTTACATTGATGACGGCGTGAATATTGACCCGGCACCGATTACCGTCACACCCCCCGGAGTGATGCAGGCACCAGCGAATATCGTCATCAGCGAGGTGGATTATATTGCGCAGGGGCTTACAGTCGCCTCAATGCAGGTAACATGGGACAAAGTGCCGAATGCCATCAGATATACGGCCCAATGGCGCAAGGATAACGGTGACTGGGTTAACGTAGGTCAGGTCAGTTCGCAGGGCTTCACAATTCAGGGGATTTACTCGGGGGTTTATGATGTGCGCGTACGCGCAGTCAATGCGGTAGACGTGTCTTCTCCGTGGGGATATGCAGAATCAACATCATTAAACGGGAAAGTTGGAAAGCCCGGCACACCCGTTAATTTGATGGCTACGGATAACGTGGTATGGAATATCGATATCACCTGGGGATTTCCAGAAGGATCGGGAGATACCGCCTATACAGAAATTCAGGTGGCAACAACGGCAGACGGGCAGAACCCGCAGTTCCTCGCATACGTTCCTTACCCCGGCGTCAGCTATCAGCACGGTCCTATGCCCGCTGGCGTTCGCCGCTGGTATCGCGCGCGTCTGGTGGACAAGATCGGCAACACAGGTGACTGGACGGCTTTTGCCGCCGGCATGTCAAACGTTAATGCGGATGACCTGATCGGCAGTGTGGTAGAAGAGTTCCTGACGTCTCCCGATGGTAAAGCGCTTCTTGACCCGCTAATCACTGACCCGCAGGCGCTGCTGCAGAACATGCTGGCTGATTACGATTCAGTAAATCAGCAGTGGGCAAACTATGGCGATAATCGAGCTGGCATTCTTCAGGCTCAGAAAGTGGCCGCGGATGCTGAAAGCGCTGTTGCTCAGCTTGAGACGGACGTTGTAGCCCAGTTTGCTCAACAGCAGGCAGCTATTCAGCAGAAGTTTACTGCCTATGCAGATGCAGATAACCCTTCAGCAATTTACACGCTTAAAACAGGCATTCGCTATAACGGCGTCAATTACGATGCGGGATTGTCAGTGGCCGCGACTGTCAATGGCAGCGGCGGCGTAGATACTCGTGTTGCGGTCAATGCCAACCAATTCGTCGTAATGAGTGGTGTCGGCAACAGCCTCTATTCGCCTTTTGTCATTAAAGATGGCCAGGTACTTATCAGCCAGGGATTTATTGGCCAAGGCTGGATCAATAACGCCATGATCGGCGATTACATTCAGTCGAATAATTTCGTGGCTGGCTCGGTAGGCTGGCGGCTTGATAAGTCGGGGACGTTCGAGCGAAACGCGGCGAATGGTTCAGGCAGAGTTATTGACACAGGGGTTCTCAAACTGACCTACGACGCTAATGGAACTTTACGAATCAGAGAAGGGCTCTGGTAAGGAGAAAAAATGCCATGTGGTCTGCAGTGCTGGGATGCCACAGGGAAATTAGTCGTCGATATCGGCGACTACAACACCAGATATTTGGGGCGGACGTCGGTAACGATACCTGCAAACGTTAATATGGTTTCTGGCTCTTTTGGCGGACTCACGGCGGCAGGCTCATTTGCCGTTGTTGTATCAGTATCCAGTAATTTTAACAACAATAACTTTGCAACCAGAACATATGATGGCGGCTATCGCGTTTGGAGATTATTCCAGAGCACCACCGCTGTAACATTAACTTTAGATTTATACGCATTCATATGAGCGGTTATCAAATTTTCAATTCTTCAGGCGCATTGGTTATAGATTCAAACTATAAGGGAAGCTATTACCGCGATAATGTGCAATACGGAGGGATTACCGATGTTGGCTATTACAATATTACTTGTCAGCTAGGGAACTCTACGGATATGGGCTTTGTCAGCGGAGGAGTGCCCGATGACGATAACCTGCGATGGTTCAAACCTAATAACAATGCAAAATTTTTCGCATCTAACCCAGCCTGGGTGACAGCAAATGCTGGAAGGATGGCAAGAACACATAGCGGCATGCCGGTTGAAAGCGGTTATAAGGATGTTTTCAATGCATCTGGCGAGCTTATTTGGTCAGCCGTTATGGCTGCAAAAATTCCACGAATTGTTGGTTTCTTTGATATCCCACCGAATTACGATCTCGATAACGCGGTCTACTCTCAGGGGATTGGAAATAACACCTGGGTTCTTATGAGTTCTTGCCCAAGCGGGAATATTTCTGACGACGGAACTAGCACAGGCTATTCAGGATTGTTTTTTAGATTTTCAAATGGGACACTGCAATGTCAATGGGTAAATAAACTCCAGCAAAGTTGGGCTAACAGCTTAAAGCCGTATGGTTTGCGCATACCTTATGCCATTATCCCTAATTTAAGCTGACGATGATCGTGACGATCAAATAATTGAATTGCACTTTTAAAGATAAGGGTATTCTATGCGCTTATAACTTGTGAGGTGCTCATGTATAAATTTCTGTATCCTGTCGTGTTTATGCTGGCTACCGTTACTGCGAAAGCCAATGTTATCAAATACCCCGTTCGCGCTGAAAACCTTCGTATCGGTGGCGAAGTTAATGTGCTTTACGATGTTAACAAAATCGGGAGAGTTGAGAACATCCGCCTCATCAGTGCGGAGCCGCCTGATGTTTTCGATCGAAGCGTACGCAAGCAAATTTCGTACTGGAAGTTTTCACCTGGCAATGCCAGAAAAGATGAGCAGCTAAGAATCCTTTTCAAAGCTAATTAAGCCAAAATAAATCAACTAACCCGGCCATTCAGCCGGGTTTTTTATTGTCCGGAGAAAAGCATGTCAGCAGGCACTATTGCTCTAAACAACAACTCAGCTACGGTCAGTGGCACTGGAACAAGTTTTACGACAGAGCTGAAGGTCGGTGATTTCATCGGCGTTATTGCTGGTGGAACCCCTTACACGTTGATTGTCGCGGCGATTGCATCTAACACCCAGCTAACTATTGGCGCAGCTTTTACTGGCCCGACAGCTAGCGGGCTTGCATGGTATGCCGTTCCCGCTAGCTTGATGTATGCGGTGACTCAGCAAACCATGAATGATATGGGCAAAATTCTTCGCGGCATGATTTTCGACAAAGCCAACTGGCAGCAGGTTTTCAGCGGAACCGGTAACGCAACTGTAACCTTGCCAGACGGAACCAGCTGGACAGGGCCGGCATGGAATAGCATCACCACTACATTATCAGGTAAAGCGGCAAAAGGTGCTAACAGCGATATAACGGCTCTGTCAGGACTTACTACTGCACTCAGTATTGGACAGGGAGGAACAGGAGCAAAAAACGCTGCGGATGCGTTAACTAATCTGGGGCTTGGCTCAACATCTTCCCCGACATTTGGGGCTATCGAGCTGTCCTCAGATAAGCCTTATATTGATTTTCATGTTGGTTCATCCTCAGCAGACTACGATACAAGACTCATCAACCAGGTATCAGGGTACCTGGACGTAGTGGCAGCAAGCGGGAATGCGGGTTTAAGAGTGTACGGTGGATATCGATGCAGGAACGGCACTGCAGGTTCTTTCGGTAGCAACTCTTTTAACTATTACTGGAATACTAGCTCACAGATGGAGGTATGGGTAGACGCATCCAGAGTAGGCGCTATAACACTGTCGTCAGTATCCGATAAAGGGCTTAAGAAGGATATACGCTACAGAGAAGACACCGATCAGGCGCTTGCGGAGGTTTTGCAATGGCGGCCAGCTGATTTTAAGATGAAGGAGCGCGGCATTATGCCTGAAAGCCCGGATCAGCTTGGTTTCATCGCAAATGATATGTTTGAGGTTTCTCCAGAGTGTGTCAGCGGAAAAGGATTGCCAGAAGATTATGATATTGAGGCTGATCCTAATAACCCGGACGCATACTCACTAAATCAGGTGCCTATGATTGCCAAACTTACACAAGCAATTCAGGCCCAGCAAAAAATTATCAACGAACAGTCAGAGATCATCAAGGCTATGGGCGTCAGACTTAAAGACCTTGATGGTCTTGATGGCTAAAAAAGCCCCGGCGACGGGGCAGAGGTATACCGCGCCGATCTAAGCAGGCTACGGGGTGGGGTTCGTTAAGAATAGCCGTAGCGACTAGAAGGCACAAAAACCCGGCGCTTTGGCCGGGTCGCTCATTTTTTTGCTGAAAGCAGTTATAGGTCTGAGATGTCAATGTTATAGATAGCCATCCATGCCTCTGCCGGATATGAGTTTAAAGGAACTGTTTGATAATGAGGGGTCAGTATTTCAACAGGAAGCTTATGGTAGCTGCAGTAGTTTGCTAGGCTTTGCCAACTGTACTTTCCGGGTATTGAACTTTTGACATGCGCAATAGTTGCATGTCTAAAGCCTTCGCCTTTGCTGTGAACATATTTGTTATGTTGCATGACGTGGTTGCCGAAAGATCCACGTACAGATTTGAATTGTTCGTCTTTCTTTTCCAGCATCGCTTGCGCGCGTTCCGTCGCTTCTGCCTGGTCGGCAAGTTGGCGAAGTGCATCGGCATAGGTTTGTGGAACCATGTTATATCCGCCTGTTTTACGGATAGATGGAAGCACCTCGGATGTAACCCACTTCTTGAAGTGTTTGGCCTCGACCTTCTGCGATCCCATTACTGCATTGTACAATCCAGATTCATTGATAAGTGTCTGATTAGTATAGTTTCGTCCATTTTGCAGGGTATGCTTTCTTTTCTCATCATCATCAAGCCTCTCAGTCATATTGCTTGTTTCTGCATATCCAAGGATGTCGGCCACATCCTTAGCGACAAACCATACTTCTGAGTCTTCGTCGGTTATCGTTCTGACGGCATTACCATTGAAATCAAATTCATTTATCGCCATAGCTTTACTCATTTTTTCTCCATTTAGCCTTAAGGCATCTTTCCCTGTAATGAATATCCGCTCAGATCTCAGCCTGATGCGGTTTGATTAAGTATCATACACAATAGGAATAATCTTATCTTCAAAGAAATCTTCCTTTTCGCCATGCGCTTTGCAAATCTCCAAAACAATTCTCCTTGAACAAATTTACCGATTGATATTGCTGTTTATGTATACAGTAATTTTACAGGGTAGTTTTATGCAAAGTGAACATGAGACAGCCAACGCATTCCGCATTGAGACGCCTGAAGGTTTTGTCATCGTCGACAGCGGCGTAAAGATGAAGCCTGGCGATGAGGTGGCGTTTCAGTACGATGGCTATCCGATGGTGGGTAAGCTGTTCGCTTCCGGACTGATAACGCAAGACGGCGAAACTATCGATGGGGAAGGGCTAGAGGGCATCATCGTGCTGGGTAAAGTTACTGCCACGATTGTCGATGATAATGATGAGTACCGGCCGACGATCTGAGCGCAGCAACTTCCGCTCTCATTTTGGGCTTCACGTTGACAAGCTGGTAACGCTGTCTGAAGATTCATCCTTAATGGCAGGCATTTTTTTATTTAGTACATCCGGTAGTACATAATTTTAATCGTGCACACGTGAAATTTTCTTAAGTTATTGATAGGTAAGAAAAATAGACATCAAGCAATTAATTTACCTCTGCAACCTTGAGCGCGAACGCCATTTCGGCCGCGCGGCCGAAGCCAGCTTCGTTAGCCAGCCGACGCTCTCCATGCGCCTGAAAAACCTCGAACGCGAACTCGGCCTGTCGCTGATCAACCGCAGCAATAACTTCGTCGGCTTTACGCCGGAGGGGGATCGCGTGCTGGCGTGGGCGCGGGAGATCGTGTCGGTCTATCAGGGACTGAAGCTGGAGGTAGAGTCGCTGAAGCACGGCGTCAACGGCACGCTGCGCATCGGCGTGATGCCGCAGTGCAGCGTGGCGCTGCCGGCGCTGCTGAAAAGGGTGCAGAGCCGCTATCCTCAGCTTAACTACCGTATCGCCGCGCTAAGCGCCGATCAGCTGCTGGAGGCGCTCAACAGTCACACCGTCGACGTCGGCATCGGCTTTTTCGAGCTGGCGACGCTGCGGGAACTGCATTTTCAAACGGCGTTTCTGCCCGAGCGCGGCGTCGAAGCGATATTCGATCCGCTGCAGTTTCCCGATCTGGTGGGCGACGAGCCGCTCTCGCTTGCCACGCTGGCCGCCTTGCCGCTCTGCCTCTCCGAACCGACGCGCTATTTTCGCCGCTATCTCGATATGGCCTTCCGCGAGGCGGGGCTGACGCCGCAGGTGATGGTAGAGAGCGCCGCGATTTTCGAACTGGTGCAGAGCGCGCAGGTAGGGCTGGGGGTGCTGGTGTCGCCTGTCGGTCACCTGCTGCCGTCTATGCTACAGGGGATGGCGCAGCGGCCGATTGCCATTACCCATATGGCGCGCCAGGCGGCGCTGGTGATTGCCGAACCGGGCCGCGCGTCGCCGCTGTCGCAACACTTCTTCGACGAGGCGCGCAGCCACCTTGAAGGCTACGCCGCTTCGCCCATAGCGTAAAACAGCCGGCTGTTCCAGTTGCCAATCGCCACTGCCTGAATCAGGGCGAACAGCGCGTCCGGCTGCCAGCCTTCGGTGACCAGCGGCTGCAGATGCGCCGCGCTGAAGCGCTCAGGCGAGCGGGTCAGCTGCGCTGCCAGCGCCACGACGCGGCCCTGCGTCGTTGTCTGATCGGCGGCGTCATCCACCGACGCCAGCAGCGCCTCGCGCACCTCATCCGGGAAAAACTGAAACGCCCAGCGGCTGCCGAGCGCGCGCGCGCAGGTTGCCTCCGCCAGCGGGGTAAACGCAGTCGGGGTGATGCGCTGGCGCAGGGTTTGCCAGCCGTAGAGCGCGGCGGCGTCGTGCGCCAGCAGCCAGACCGCATCGGCGAGATCGGAGCGCGGCTGACAGAAGGTGACGGCGGCCAGCTGTTCAGCGCTGGCGTAGCGCAGCTCCAGCGGCTTCACGCCCGGTTTCCAGACTGGCTTTTCCGCAAACCCGTCGCGGTCGGCGTCGGGCGGCGGCGTCACGCCAGGCAGCCAGCGCACCGGCAGCGCCAGCAGCGCCTGCAAACCTGCCGCCACGCGCGCCTGATAGCTGACGAAGCCGACGATCTGATTCAGCGTAACGATATCCGGCTCGGTCAGGCCCACGGCGTCGAGCGCTCTGAGCGCCGCCGCGTTGATCAGCTCCGGCTGCATCGCCAGCTGGCGCGCATACTGCGTCAGCTGAGTCAGGCGGTTATTGCTCTCCCGCGACGAGTCGGGGCCGGGCAGCGGATTAAGGCGCGCAGAATAGTGGTTGCACAGCCGCTGCACGCCCGCGACCTGCGCCACGGTCAGCGCGGTGCTGAGGCGATCGTAAAGGGTAAGCGTATGGGTCAGCGTCGCCGCGACGCGATCGGGAAACAGCAGCTGGCAGAGATCGCGGGAGGCCAGCAGCATCGGCTGGCTGGCCTGCAACAGCGGCTGAAGCGCGCTCGCCTCCTGCTGCAGGCCGAGCAGGAAACGGTCGTTAATCAGGGCTGCTTCGGGAACCAGCGGCTCAGCCTGGATGGCGTGCGGGCTAGTCTGGCTCTCGTAAAACCAGTGGTTGTGGCCAGGATAGCGGCGTTGTTCCATGGTTATTCCTTTTGCAAATAACTGGCACGTCGCGCATGGCGTGAATCCGAAACCGTGACGCGCGCCCGGGGGCTGGCTTATCGTCGCTTAACGGCGGGGAAGGGCAAAAGACCGATCGGTGATAATTAATAGCGTGAAGCTATAAGGCGGGGAAAGTGAGCAAAAAAAAGGGCGAGCCAGGCTCGCCCTCAAAACTTATTTCAGTTCCAGTTCGTTCATCGCGGCGATGCTGAAGCCGCCGTCAACGTGAACGATCTCGCCGGTGATGCCGCCGGCCAGGTCAGAACAGAGGAACGCCGCCGAGTTGCCGACGTCTTCGATGGTGACGGTGCGGCGAATCGGGGTAACCGCTTCGCAGTGCGCCAGCATCTTGCGGAAATCCTTGATGCCTGATGCCGCCAGGGTACGGATCGGACCGGCGGAAACGGCGTTCACGCGCACCCCTTCCGGACCCATCGCGTTCGCCATATAGCGCACGTTGGCTTCCAGCGACGCTTTCGCCAGACCCATCACGTTGTAGTTCGGGATCGCGCGCTCTGCGCCCAGGTAGGAGAGCGTCAGCAGAGCGGAGTTGGGGTTCAGCATCTCGCGGCACTCTTTCGCCATCGCTACAAAGCTGTAGGCGCTGATGTCGTGAGCAATCTTAAAGCCTTCGCGGGTAACGGCGTTCACATAGTCGCCATCCAGCTGGTCGCCCGGGGCGAAGCCGATGGAGTGAACGAAACCGTCAAATTTCGGCCAGGTTTTTGCCAGTTCAGTAAACAGCGATTTGATGCTCTCGTCTTCGGCCACATCGCACGGCAGCACAATATCTGAACCCAGATCTTTAGCGAACTCTTCCACACGACCTTTCAGTTTGTCGTTCTGGTAGGTGAAAGCCAGTTCTGCGCCCTGCTTGTGCATCGCCTGCGCAATTCCGTAGGCAATAGAGAGTTTACTGGCAACGCCAGTAATCAGAATGCGCTTACCGGAAAGAAAACCCATAGCTGTAATCCTTATGGTCATTGTTGTTGGCGGTCGCGTTGGTTAAAAAACAGGCGACCGCGTTAATCGACGTGCGGATTCTAGCACGTCTCAGGCAAATGGGGTAAACCAACCTGATTCAGGCCTCGCGGCGCCAGGCTTCCGCCGTCAGCGCTTCGCCGAAGTGGCTCGAAATCAGCCGTTTAGTCAGGTCGTGCAGCGGCGAAGCCAGCACGTCGGCGGTGCCGCCGCGCTCCACCACTTCCCCCTGGTGCATCACCAGCACCTGATCGCTGATGTGCTTCATCATCCCGAGATGCTGCGTCACATAAATATAGGTGATGCCGTGCTGCTCCTGAAGCTCCAGCATCAGATTAACCAGCTGGGAGCGCATCGTCATATCGAGCGAGGCGAGGGCTTCGTCGGCGATAATCACTTTCGGCTGCAGGATCAGCGCGCGCGCCAGGCCGAGGCGCTGCTTCTGGCCCGGCGCCAGCATATGGGGATAGTAGCCGGCATGGTCGCGCAGTAACCCCACCTGGCGCAGCGTAGCGATAATGCGCTTCTCGCGCGCCTCCGGCGTCAGATCGCTGTTAAGGCGCAGCGGCAGATCGAGGATCTGGCTGACGCGCTGGCGCGGGTTGAGCGAGGTAGAGGGATCCTGAAAAATCATGCGGATGCGCTGGCTGCGGTAGCCGTAGTCGCCGAACGCCAGCGGATGATCGTTAATCAGGATTTCGCCGCTGCTCGGCGCCACCATGCCGCTCAGCATTTTCGCCAGCGTCGATTTGCCCGAGCCGTTCTCGCCGATGATCGCCAGCGTCTGCTTCTCGCGCAGAATAAAGCTGACCGATTTCACCGCCTCGACGTGCTGGCGGCGAAAGAGGCCGGTGCGATAGCGGAAGGTTTTGCTCAGATTGCGCACTTCAAGCAGCGTCTCCATCTACTGCTCCTCCATATTCAGCGGAAAGTGACAGGCGAAAAGGTGCGTCTTGCTGCCGCTCAGGCGCGGCGTTTCCACACATTTGCGCTGCGCGTAGGGGCAGCGCGGGCCGAGCCGACAGCCGATCGGCAGGCTCTCCAGCGACGGGATCGCCCCGGAGAGCGTGTTCAGGCGGCTTTTGTGCGGCAGCGCGCGGCCGAAATCGGGCATCGCGCGGATCAGCGCCTGCGTATAAGGATGGTGCGGCGTAAGGATCAGATCGTCGCTGCCCGCCGTTTCGACGGTCTGCCCGCAGTACATCACGTTAATGCGGTCCGCCCACTGGCTCATGGTGCGCAGATCGTGGCTAATCAGCAGAATAGTGGTGTTGTTGTTCTGGTTGAGGCGGCTCAGCAGGCGAAAAATTTGCGCCTGGGTGGTGGGCTCCATGGCGTTGGTGGGTTCGTCGGCGATCAGCAGCCGCGGCTGGTTGGCCAGCGCGATGGCGATCATCACCTTCTGGCACTCGCCTTCGGTCAGCTCGTAGGGAAAGCTGCGCATGATATCTTTATGATCTTTGATGCCGACGCGGTGCAGCAGCTCGATGGCGCGGGTTTTGCGCCAGAACCAGAAGCGTCCCATCCACGCACCTTTATAGGTCCAGCGCGGAATCGCCTGCATCAGCTGGCGGCCGATACGCTCCGAAGGATCGAGACAGGACTGCGGCTCCTGAAAAATCATCGAGACGTTGTGGCCGACGATGCGGCGACGCTCGCGCGGCGACAGGCGCAGCAGGTCGATATCGTCGAATACCATGCGATCGGCGGTCACGCGCCAGTTATCTTTGGTCACGCCGCAAATCGCCTTTGCCACCAGGCTTTTGCCCGAGCCCGATTCGCCCACTAACCCACGGACTTCGCCTTCCATCAGCGTCAGGTTGATGCGGTCCACCGCCTTGACGGGACCGTCGGCGGTCATAAATTCAATGGTGAGATTACGAATATCGAGTAACGGCATTATTCCACTCCCGCCTCTACGGCGCGGCGGATACCGTCGCCCAGCAGGTTAACGATTAATACGCTGATCATCAGCGCGGCGCCCGGCAGCATCACCGTCCAGGGGGCGACGTAAACCAGCTCCAGCGAATCGCCAAGCATCGCGCCCCATTCGGGCGAGGGCAGCTGCGCGCCGAGATCGAGAAAGCCGAGCGCGGCGATATCCAGAATCGCCAGCGACAGCGAACGCGTCACTTCGCTGATCAGCATTGGCAGCACGTTGGGCAAAATCGCATGGCGCAGGATATCGACGTTGCTGGCGCCGTCGAGGCGCGCCGCCACGACATACTCTTTTTCCAGCTCGTCGTGCACCGCGCTATAGGTGGCGCGCACCAGACGCGGCAACAGCGCCAGCCAGATCGCCAGCAGCGCGTGCTCGAGGCGCGGGCCGAGAAAGGCCACCACGATAATCGCCAGCAGCAGCGTGGGGATCGACAGCAGGGTATCCAGCACGTGATTCATAACGGCCGAGCGCAAACCGTGCGTAATGCCCGCCAGCACGCCGAGCGCCAGCCCGCACAGCGTGGCGAAGATCGTGACCAGAATCGCGGAACCCACGGTCGGCGCCACGCCGCTCAGCAGGCGGCTTAGCACGTCGCGTCCCAAATCGTCGGTGCCGAGGAAAAACGAGACGTCGCCGTAGCGCGACCAGGAGGGCGGCAGCAGCTGATAGCCGAGAAACTGCTGATCGATACCGTAGGGCGCCAGCAGCCCGCCGAACAGGCAGAGAAACAGCAGGGCGCCAAAGCCGTATAGCCCAATCATGGCAGTGGTGTTGCGATAGAAATGGTGCCAGCTGCGGCGGAACGCGCCGGGCAGCCGTTTTTCGGCATAGACGTTATCGTAGGGCATGCGCAGTCGCCTGAAGAGGAATCAGCGTGGTTTGCAGCGCTTTACATTTTTTACTCATATCAATGCGTTGCCTAAATTTTCAGCGTTAGGGCGTCGGGCTGCGGCGGCGTCGCGTCAGCATGACGAAGTCTGTAGGGATTATCCGTCGATAACCCGCTTGCAGGCAAGGAAAGGGCGGTAGCAATTTCGTGCCGGGTTTATGGAAGGTCAGAATTTGCACCGTCAAGCGGGGCGTCGGCAGTCGGCCTGGCGGGTAAAAAGAAGGCGGAAAAGTCTTTCAATATTTTTGTCGTTTAAAAGCAAATATGTCAGCTTTTAAACTCTCTCCGTCAGGCGCATCATCTCTTCATCGAGGCAAAACGCCTCACCAACTGAAATAAACTTTAAGGAATTGACCATGAAAACCATCAAAACTTTCGTTGTAGCTGCCGCGCTCTCTTTCGTATCATTCGGCAGCTTTGCTCAGAGCATTACCGCTTCAGCCGCCACGCTCGACGCGGCGGAAGCGCAAATCGCCGCGCAGGCGCATCAGGCTGGCGCATCCTACAAAATTACCGGGGCTCGCTTTGATAACGGCGCCTATGTTTCCGCTGAACTGACTAAATAACGCTGTCGCAATACCTGTTTCAGGGGCCGCTTAGTGCGGCCTTTGGCATGTCTGGTGCGCCCTGTCCGCTACACTCTATTCAGATTAACGAACAGGAGAGACCATGATGGAGAAAAAAAACCACTCAGATCAGCACCCGGCAGAGATCGCGCATCAACAGCTGTTACAGAGCGGCAGCGCCTGGAATGGCCAGCCCTATGAGGCTTATCCAGCGGGCAAACCGCAGATATCCGTGATGCGCATGTCGTTGCCTGCCCACAGCGAACTCCCCTGGCATACCCATCCCATGCCTAATACCGCCTATGTTCTTTCTGGACGCCTGACCATCGAAGACAAGCAGAGCGGCGAACGCTTTCACGCAGGCGCGGGAGAGGCGCTGAACGAAACGATCAATAGCGCGCACCGTGGCTACACCACCGATGAGCCGACCGAGCTAGTAATTTTCTATGCAGGCGTCGAAGGGCAGGAACTTTCGCAACCGCTGCCGGGAGAGGAAGCGGAGTATTAGTCGTAAAGTCTGCCTGGCCGGTAGCGCAGCGAGGACGATATAATCCCTTGCGCTGCCGGCAAGGGCGCTAACAATGGTTTTATCTTAAACAAAAGATAAACCATTGTTGTCCTCCGGCGATAAAATGGCGCATAAAAGCGCGTTATCTTTGGTGCCAGTCCGTTACGAATCTATACCTGCAGCATAAACTGACGCCTGAATTCTCATGGGCGGAAATAAGCTGCGGGGGTTCGACAAGCCTGTTTAGCCTCTCTGTTTATTTATTAATGCAGCTGGTTTTGATACATCTGAAAGAAATTTTCTTCGAGATGGGCTTGATGTTGGGGGGAGATAAAAATACAGTACTACAATAAATTAAACTATTGATTTTAAATATACTTTTTTTGCGTCAAGTGTCAGGATGGTAATAGTAAATGTCGATAACATTCTTAACCTTTTTCAGACCGCGCTGTTTGTTTCGATAAGGGCGGATATAAAATTAAATCGCATCGACTGCGCTAAAATAATAAGATCCGCTGCGCCCAGATTATTTGCGTTACCCCTCTTTGTTGCCCTTACACTTCCCCTCGCCCCAGATGAAAAGAAGCGCCAGCCTGATTAAGGCTGCCTTAAGGTTTCGCCAGCATTATTTTCCCGTCCCGCCATGGAAAGTGTCGGGGAGATTCATCACGTGTACATCAGAAGGAAACAATTTCTTCATATTTGTAAAATTTATTTCTTCAGGCGGCGCTGACGCATTTATTTATTTCGATCATCTGAAACGAATGGGAATTTATTATGTCATTTCTTCCTTTTTCGCGGCCTTCATTGGGTGAAGAGGAGCTGGCGGCGGTCAAAGCGGTGTTTGAATCCGGATGGATTACCACCGGCCCGCAAAATGCCGCGCTGGAACTGGCGTTTTGCCAGCTTACCGGCAATCAGCATGCCATCGCCGTCAGCTCGGCAACCGCTGGAATGCACGTTACGCTGCTGGCGCTCGGTATTCAGCCTGGCGATGAGGTCATCACGCCGTCGCTGACCTGGGTCTCCACTCTTAACATCATCACGCTGCTGGGCGCGACGCCGGTGATGATCGACATCGATCGCGATACGCTAATGGTGACGCCCGAGCAGATAGAAGCGGCTATTACGCCGCGCACCCGCGCCATCATTCCGGTGCACTACGCCGGGGCGCCAGCGGATGTGGGCGCGATTCACGCCCTCGGCGCCCGCTACGGCATTCCGGTGATTGAAGATGCCGCCCATGCGGCGGGCTGCTATTACCAGGGACGCCATGTCGGCAGCGCAGGCACCGCGATCTTCTCTTTCCACGCTATTAAAAATATGACCTGCGCCGAAGGCGGCCTGATTGTCACCGACGACGCGCAGCTGGCGGATCGCATGCGCAGCCTGAAGTTCCACGGGCTGGGCGTCGACGCCTACGATCGCCATACCCACGGCCGCAAGCCGCAGGCGGAAGTGGTGATGCCCGGCTTCAAGTACAACCTGCCCGATATCAGCGCGGCCATTGCGCTGACGCAGCTGAAAAAGCTCGCCGATTTTAATGCGCGCCGCGCCGCCATCGCCCGGCGCTATCTGCGCGAACTGACCGATACGCCGTTTCTGCCGCTGACGCAGCCGGCCTGGCCGCATCAGCACGCCTGGCATCTGTTTATTATTCGCGTCGACGAAGCCGCCTGCGGCATCAGCCGCGATGCGCTAATGGAGGCGCTGAAGGCGCGGGATATCGGCACCGGCCTGCATTTCCGCGCTGCGCACACCCATAAATATTACCGCGAACGCTATCCGCAGCTCTCGCTGCCCAACACCGAATGGAACAGCGAGCGCATCTGTTCTCTGCCGCTGTTCCCGGACATGCGCGACGACGACGTCGCCCGGGTCGTCAGCGTGTTGCGTCAGCTGGCAGGAGTCTGAGATGCAGGAAGAAAAAGCGATTCGCCGCGTTTCCGTGGTGATACCTGTCTACAACGAAGAGGAGAGCCTGGCGGAGCTGGTGCGCCGCACCGACGCCGCCTGCGCCACGCTGGAGCTGGAGTATGAAATTCTGCTGGTGGACGACGGCAGCGCTGACCGCTCCGCCCAGATGATCGCCGATGCCGCAGACATGCCCGGCAGCCACGTGGTCGGCGTCTTGCTGAACCGCAACTACGGCCAGCACTCGGCGATTATGGCCGGCTTCAGCCATGTCTCCGGCGATCTGATCATCACGCTGGACGCCGATCTGCAAAACCCGCCGGAGGAGATACCGAACCTGGTGCGCGCCGCGCAGCAGGGCTATGACGTGGTCGGCACCGTGCGCCAGAACCGGCAGGACAGCTGGTTTCGCCGCCGCGCCTCGCGCGCCATCAACCACCTGATCCAGCGCGTCACCGGAAAAGCGATGGGGGATTACGGCTGCATGCTGCGCGCCTATCGCCGACATATCGTCGATGCGATGCTCAACTGCCATGAGCGCAGCACTTTTATTCCCATCCTCGCCAACACCTTCGCGCGGCGCACCATCGAACTGCCGGTGACCCACGCCGAGCGCGAATTCGGCGACTCCAAATACAGCTTTATGAAGCTGATTAACCTGATGTACGACCTGGTGACCTGCCTGACCACCACGCCGCTGCGTCTGCTGAGCATCGTCGGCAGCCTGATCGCGCTGGCCGGTTTCGCCTTCTCGCTGGTGTTGATCGTGCTGCGCCTGTTTCTCGGCGCCAGCTGGGCGGGCGACGGCGTCTTTGTGCTGTTCGCCATCCTGTTTATCTTTGTCGGCGCGCAGTTTATCGGCATGGGGCTGCTCGGCGAATATATCGGGCGCATCTACAACGACGTGCGCGCGCGGCCTCGCTACTTTATCCAGCGTGTTATTCACCCCCAGCAAACAGCTTCTTCTGTACAGGAAATCGAGCAATGAAAACTATCGTCTTCGCCTACGCCGAAATGGGCTGTGCGGGCATCAGCGCGTTGCTGAACGCCGGATATGAAATCAGCGCCATCTTTACCCATGCCGACACCTCGCCGGAAAGCCACGCCTTTCCCTCCGTGGCGCGCCTGGCGGCAGAGCAGGGCATTCCGGTTTACGCGCCGGAAGATGCCAGCCATCCGCTGTGGGTCGACCGCATTAAAGCGATGCAGCCTGACTTTATCTTCTCGTTCTACTACCGCGCGCTGCTGAGCGACAGCATTCTCCGCACCGCCCGCGTGGGCGCCTTTAACCTGCACGGTTCGCTGCTGCCGAAATACCGCGGCCGCGCGCCGCTCAACTGGGTGCTGGTCAACGGCGAAACGGAAACCGGCGTGACGCTGCACCATATGGTGAAGCGCGCCGACGCGGGGGATATCGTGGCGCAGCAGCGCGTGGCGATCGATGCGCAGGACAACGCCCTGACGCTGCACCGCAAGCTGGTCGCCTGTGCTTCCGAACTGCTGGAGGGGGCGCTGCCGGCAATGAAGCGCGGCGAGATCGCCGCGCGCCCGCAGAACCACAGCGAGGCGACCCTGGTCGGCCGCCGCACGCCGGACGACGGGCGCATCAACTGGGGGTGGCCGGCGCAGCGGGTGAATAACCTGGTGCGCGCCGTCACCGATCCCTGGCCGGGGGCCTTCGCCTTTGCCGGCACGCTGAAATTCGTGGTGTGGAAAGGGCGCGTGCACGCAGACGCGCCGCCGGCGAAGCCCGGCACGGTGCTGTCGGTGGATCCCTTTCTCATCGCCTGCGGCGACGGCGCGCTGGAGGTGCTGACCGGCCAGAGCGACAACGGCGTCTATATGAACGGCAGCCAGCTGGCGCAAAGCCTGGGCATGGTGCCGGGCGCGCTGCTCTATTCGCAGCCGGTTGCCGCGGTGAAGCGGCGTACCCGCGTGTTGATCCTCGGCGTCAACGGTTTTATCGGCAACCACCTGACCGAACGTCTGCTGCAGGATGACAACTTCGAGGTTTACGGGCTCGATATCGGCTCTGACGCCATCAGCCGTTTCCTCGACCAGCCGCGTTTCCACTTTGTCGAAGGCGATATCAGCATTCACTCCGAATGGATTGAGTACCACATCAAGAAGTGCGACGTGGTGCTGCCGCTGGTGGCGATCGCCACGCCGATTGAGTACACCCGTAACCCGCTGCGCGTGTTCGAGCTCGACTTCGAAGAGAACCTGAAGATTATTCGCGACTGCGTGAAGTATAAAAAGCGCATCATCTTCCCCTCTACCTCCGAAGTCTACGGCATGTGTACCGACAGCCACTTCGACGAGGATCACTCTAATCTGGTGGTCGGTCCGATCAACAAGCAGCGCTGGATCTACTCGGTGTCGAAACAGCTGCTGGACCGCGTCATCTGGGCCTACAGCGAAAAAGAGGGGCTGCGCTTCACGCTGTTCCGCCCGTTTAACTGGATGGGGCCGCGTCTCGATAACCTGAATGCCGCCCGTATCGGCAGCTCGCGCGCCATTACCCAGCTCATCCTTAACCTGGTGGAAGGTTCGCCGATCAAGCTGATCGACGGCGGCGCGCAAAAGCGCTGCTTCACCGATATTCGCGACGGCATCGAAGCGCTGTTCCGCATCATTGAAAACAAAAACGGCAACTGCGACGGCCAGATCGTCAACATCGGCAATCCCGACAACGAGGCCAGCATCAAAGAGCTGGCGGAGCATCTGCTGGCCAGCTTCGAGCGCCATCCGCTGCGCGACCGCTTTCCGCCGTTTGCCGGTTTCCGCGAGGTGGAGAGCAGCAGCTACTACGGCAAGGGCTATCAGGACGTCGAGCACCGCAAGCCCTCGATCAAAAACGCGCGTCGTCTGCTGAACTGGACGCCGACGGTGGAGATGGACACCACTATCGATAACACGCTCGATTTCTTCCTGCGCACCGTCGAGCTGCAGGAGAAGCCATGAGGAAAGTCGGGCTGCGCGTCGACGTCGACACCTGGCGGGGCACGAAGCTGGGGGTGCCGGCGCTGCTGGATCAGTTCAGCCTGCATCAGCTGCAGGCGAGCTTCTTTTTTAGCGTCGGGCCGGACAACATGGGACGCCACCTGTGGCGTCTGATGAAGCCGCGCTTTCTGTGGAAGATGCTGCGCTCGCGCGCGGCATCGCTCTACGGCTGGGACATCCTGCTGGCGGGCACCGCCTGGCCGGGACGGGATATCGGGCGCGGGCTGGCCGACATTATGCGCGCGGCGGCGGAGCACCATGAAATCGGATTGCACGCCTGGGATCATTTTGCCTGGCAAACCTGGGCGGGCGTCTGGCCGCAGGGAACGCTGAGCGAGCAGATTGCGCGCGGCAAGCATGCGCTGGAGGCGATAACAGGTGACGTTGTCACATGCTCCGCCGTGGCGGGATGGCGCGCCGATACGCGCGTGATCGCCGCTAAAGAGGGATTCGGCTTTCGCTTTAACAGCGACTGCCGCGGCAGCGGCCCCTTTATCCCGCTGCTGGCCGACGGCAGTCCGGCGACGGTGCAAATCCCGGTGACTCTGCCCACCTGGGATGAGGTGGTCGGGCAGCAGGTGAGCGCAGCGGCGTTCAACGACTACATCCTCGAACAAATGCAGGCCGCCAGCGGCTCGCCGGTTTACACCATTCATGCCGAGGTCGAGGGCATCGTGGGGCTGCCCGCCTTCCGCGAGCTGCTGACGCGCGCCGAACGGATGGGCATTCGCTTCTGTCCGCTCAGCGAGCTGCTGCCTGAGGATCTGGCGACGCTGCCGCAGGGCAAGGTGGTGCGCGGCGAAATCGCCGGGCGCGAAGGCTGGCTGGGCTGCCAGCGTTAACTCAAGACAGGACCTTTCTCTATGTGGACACCGATGCGCGCAGGGACGAAAACGGCGCTGCTGCTGGCGCTTTTCGTCCTCTATTACCTGATCCCAATTGAGTTCCGCAGCCTGTGGCAGCCGGATGAGACCCGCTACGCCGAGATCAGCCGCGAAATGGTGGCGGGCGGCAGCTGGGTGGTGCCGCATTTTTTCGGCCTGCGCTACTTTGAAAAACCGATTGCCGGCTACTGGGTCAATAACATCGGCCAGCTGCTGTTCGGCCACACCCTGTTCGGCGTGCGCGCGGGCGCCATTTTCAGCACGGCGCTGAGCGCGCTGCTCATCTACTGGCTCGGCGCGCGGATGTTCGCCAGCCGCGCCGTCGCGCTCAGCGGCAGCGTGATTTTTCTTACCTCGCTGCTGGTATACGGTATCGGCACCTACGCGGTGCTCGATCCCATTCTGCTGCTGTGGCTGGTGGCGGCGATGTGCAGCTACTGGCTGGCGGCCCACGCGAGCGGCACGCGGCAGCGGCTGTGGGGCTATCCGCTGCTCGGCGTCGCCTGCGCCATGGGCTTTATGACCAAGGGCTTTCTGGCGCTGGCGGTGCCGGTGCTGGCGATTGCGCCCTGGGCCCTCTGGCAGCGTCGCTTCGGCGAACTGCTGCGCTGGGGGATGCTGACCGTCGCGACGGCGCTGGCGATTAGCGCGCCCTGGGCGCTGGCGATCGCGCGGCAGGAAGGGGATTTCTGGCACTACTTCTTCTGGGTCGAGCATATCCAGCGTTTCGCCGATGCCGATGCCCAGCATAAGGCGCCATTCTGGTACTACCTGCCGGTGATGCTGGCGGGTTCGCTGCCCTGGCTGGCGCTGCTGCCCGGCGCGCTGGCCTCGGCATGGCGGCGGCGCGGAGAGCAGGCCGACGCCGCCTACCTGTTAAGCTGGGTGCTGCTGCCGCTGCTGTTTTTCAGCATCGCCAAAGGCAAACTGCCCACCTACATCCTGCCGTGCTTCGCGCCGCTGGCGCTGCTGATGGCACGCTACGCCCATAGCGGCGGCGCACGGCTCGGCAGCGTGTTCCGCATCAACGGCAGGATCAATTTGCTGTTCGGCCTGATCGCTGCCGCGGCGGTCGTCCTGTTTCTCGCGCCCTGGGGGCTGGCGCGCCATCCGCTCTACGCTCGCGACGAGACGCTGCGTGCGGCGGCGGCGGCGGCGGCCTTTGCCGGCTGGGGCATCGCGGGCTGGCTGAGCCTGCGGCCGGGCGACAACCGCTGGCAGCTGGCGGCGCTCTGTCCGCTGGCGCTGGCGCTGCTGGTGGGGTACGCCATTCCGCAGAAGGTGCGCGATTCGAAGCTGCCGCTGAGCTTCGTCAGCGCGGTGCGCGAGCGGCTGGCGGGCAGCCGCTATCTGCTGGCGGACAATCCCGGCGTCGCCTCGGCGATCGCCTGGACGCTGCGCCGCAGCGACATCACGCTCTACGACGCCAAAGGCGAGGTGGAGTATGGCCTGAGCTATCCCGATGCGCAGGCGCGCTACGTCGATGGCGCGGCCTTCGCCGACTGGCTGCAGGCGCACCGTCGTCACGGGCACGTGGCGGTGATCATGATGCTCAACGCGGGCGAGAGCGCGCCGGACGCAGCTATGCCGACGCCGGACGAGAGGTATCGGCAGGGACGGCTGGTTTACTTCGGCTATGACGAAAAACCATGAGCCTGCTGCTGATGGTGCTGGTAAGCCTGCTGAGCTGCCTCGCGCAGCTCTGCCAGAAGCAGGCGGCGACCCTCGGCGCGCGCGGCGGTAAACGCCGTATGATGCTGTGGATTGGCTTAAGCCTGCTGCTGCTGGGCGTCGCGATGCTGCTCTGGCTGTGGGTGCTGCGACGGGTGCCGGTCAGCGTCGCCTATCCGATGCTCAGCATTAACTTTGTGCTGGTGGCGCTCGCCGCGCGGCTGATCTGGCGGGAAAGCTACACGCGGCGGCAATGGCTCGGCACGCTGGCGATCGTGGCGGGCGTGGCGCTGATCGGGAGTCATCTGTGAAAGGCGTGATGCTGGCGATCGGTTCGGTGCTGCTGGTGACGCTGGCGCAGCTGACGCTGCGCCTGGCGATGCGCGATTTCCCGCCCGTCGAAGAGTGGCTGAGTCTCGACGGGATGCGCCATGCCGCCACGCTGCTGCCGCTCGCTGCCGGGCTGGGAGCCTATGCGCTGTCCATGCTCTGCTGGATGATGGCGCTCCGCCATCTGCCGCTCAACCGGCTCTATCCGCTGCTGAGCCTGAGCTACGTGCTGGTATGGGCGGCCGCCGTGCTGCTCCCGGCTTTCGGCGAGCCCTTTCGCTGGAGCGGCCTGGCGGGGGTGCTGCTGATCGTGCTGGGCCTGCTGGCGGTTGCCATCCCGCCGCGCCGGAAAAAGCTATAACAGGCAGATGCCGTCCGTCCCCGCAATGCAGTTGCGTCCCGCTTTTTTCGCCACATAAAGCGCCTCGTCGGCGGCCAGCTTGAGCGAATCAGGCGAGTCGCCGGGCGGCGCGGCGCTGATACCCGCGCTCAGGGTGACGATTTTATCCGGCAGATCGCTCGCCTCATGGGGCAGCGCCGCGCGGCGAATCGCCTCCAGCGCCCGGTGAGCGACATTCTCAGCGTCGCGGGCGTGGGTGCCCGGCAGAATAATGGCGAACTCTTCGCCGCCGTAGCGCGTAACCCGGTCGGTTCCGCGCAGCGGCAGGTGTTTGAGCACCGCCGCCACTTCCTGCAGGCAGCGATCGCCGGCGATATGGCCATACTCATCGTTGTAGCGCTTGAAAAAGTCCACATCGAACATAATCAGCGAGACGGGCGAGGCGGCGCCCCGCAGGCTCTTCTCCAGATAAAAATCGAACTGCCGCCGGTTGCCCAGGCCGGTCAGGCCATCCAGCATCGCCAGATCGCTCAGCGTGCCGTTGAGCCGCGTCAGCTCATCCTGCGAGCGCATCAGCGCCTGCTGGCTGCGCTGGTTGGCGCGCAGCTGACGCAGCACCAGATAGCCGAACAGCAGCACCAGCAGCCAGGTAAAGATATTCACGCTGATGCCGGTGATATTGCTCTTCCACCAGGCGTGCCGGATCGCCCGGGTTTCATAGCCGACCGCCACCACCAGCGGATAGCGCTCCAGCCGGGCGTAGCCGAAAAGGCGCTCCTCGCCGTCGAGGCGACTGTCCCAGGTGGCGCTGCCAATGCGCGACTGGCTCAGCAGGCGGGTAAACAGCGGGCTGGAAGAGAGGCTGCGGTTGAGCATGCTGTCGGGAAAAGGGCGGGCGTAAAGCAAGACGCCGTCGGTGTTCATCAGGGCCAGCAGATCGCCCGGGCTCTGTTCATACCAGCCGTAAAACTGGCGGAAAAAAGCGACTTTTACCGAACCGAGCGCCACGCCGCGGAAATTGCCCGCCGCGTCGTTAAGCCGCAGAGAAACCGGGATCACCAGCTCGTCGGCGCTGCGGCTGCGAATGACGTGGCCGATGTGCGCGCCCGGATCGGCATGGTCGCGGTGCCAGATAAAGGACTCGCGGTCGGCGTTGTTCATCTGCTTAAACTGCATGTCGCGCGAGGTGGCCAGCCAGTTGCCCTCTTTATCATAAACAAAGAGTCCGGCCAGCTGCGGCAGCGGCAGCGAGAGTCCGGCCAGAATGCCGTTTCTGCCGCTGTAGGCCGC
Organism: Pantoea septica; assembly: GCF_002095575.1. Lineage (GTDB taxonomy): Bacteria > Pseudomonadota > Gammaproteobacteria > Enterobacterales > Enterobacteriaceae > Pantoea > Pantoea septica. Next base: position 25,786 of record NZ_MLJJ01000021.1, read on the forward strand.
AGGACGGCTAAACACCTCGTCTCCCTGGCGGGCGATCTCATCCAGCGCGATATTGACCTGTAAAAAGGTGTCCTGCGCCTGGCGGGAGAGCGAGAGCGACTGGTTGCGCGCCTGCACCGAGACATCCTGCAGCCGGTTCTGCCACGACTGCCAGAGCGCCCAGCTGCAGGCCGTCACGATAAAAACGCTGATGAATAGCAGAAACAGCAGCACAAAGCGCTCTGTTTTCCTGGAGCGGGGCAAGGGCAAAGTCTCTCTCCGGTAAAACAACGGGTTATCTGTAAAAGGTAGCAGTAAAAAGCGGACCTGGCGGGAGCGGGAAGCGAGAGGGGCGCTGGCGGGTCGGGGAGAAGCGCAACGGCGAGATGGCACCCGCCGGGCGTAGAGAGCCCGCGACAGGGCATTACGGCTGGTTCAAATCCGGCGTGCTTTTCAGGACCCTGACCGCCTGGGCGATATCGGGCGCCAGCCAGCGATCCTGCTGCCAGTTCGCCACCACCGCCCGCAGACGGTGCAGCGCCCGCCGCGTGCCCGAGGCGAGCGCCGCGTCGCCGTGAAAATCGAGCGCCTGGGCGGCGAGAAGGTACTCGATAGCCAGAATATGCCAGACGTTTTCCAGCAGCTTCAGCAGCTTGAGCGCCGCGCCGGTGCCCAGGCTGAGATGATCCTCCTGCAAGCCTGAGGTGACATAGTTATCCAGCACCGCGGGCTGCGCCAGCTGGCGATTCTCCGCACAGAGCGACGCCGCCACATACTGCGCGATCATCATACCGGAGTTAACGCCCGGCTGCGCCACCAGAAAGGGCGGCAGGCCGCTCACCAGCGGATTGACCAGCCGGTCGAGCCGCCGCTCGGCGATGCTGCCGATCTCCGCCATGGCGATCGCCAGCAGATCCGCCGCCATCGCCACCGACTCGCCGTGCGGGTTGGCCTGCGACACCACGCGCCAGCTTCCCGGCGTGCCGAGCACCAGGGGGTTGTCGGTACAGGCGTTGAGCTCGGTCTCGATCTGGCGCGCGGCGTGCGCGAACTGATCGCGGCTGGCGCCGTGCACCTGCGGCATCGATCGCAGGCTGAGCGCGTCCTGCGTGCGGACGCCAACGCTGGCCGCCAGCAGCGGACTGTCGCCCAGCAGCTGACGCAGCCGCTGGCCGCTGATCTGCATGCCGGGACTCGCCTTAAGCGCCAGCACCTCGGGGTCGAACGCCGCCAGCTGGCCGCGGAGCGCCTCGAAGCTCATCGCGCCGGTGACGTCCGCCCGGTTCAGCAGGCGCGCGGCATCGTCCAGCGCCAGGCAGGCGAGCCCCGTCATGCAGGGCGTACCGTTCACCAGGCTCAGCCCCTCTTTGGCGCCGGGGCGCCAGGGCGCCAGGCCAGCCAGCGCGAGCGCCTGCGCGGCGGGCATCTGCTGGTTTCGATACTCCACCTCGCCGACGCCGATGAGCGCCAGACCGATATGCGCCATATGGCTCAGGTAGCCGACCGATCCCTGCGACGGCACCTGCGGCGTAATCTGATGATTCAGCAGCGCCAGCATATGCTGCACCAGCCCGGCTGATACGCCCGATTTGCCGTGGCTGTAGTTGGCGATCGCCGCGCACAGAATGGCGCGCGCCTGCTCGCGCGTCAGCAGCGGGCCGACGCCGCAGGCGTGGCTCAGCAGGGTATTGCGCGACAGCTGGCTAAGCTGCTCGTCCGCCAGCGTGATATTGCACAACGCGCCGAGGCCGGTGTTGACGCCGTAGGCGATCTGCCCGCTGGCGACGATCTCATCGACAATGGCGCGCCCCTGGGCGATACGCTGCCAGGCGCTGGCGCTTAAGCTTAACTCCGCGTCGTGCCGCGCCACCGCGACCAGATCCTGCCACTTTAGCGGCCCGTCGCCCCAGACCAGGGTCATGACGGCTGCCCCGCGCCGTGATGGCTGGAGATAAACTGCTTAAAGCGCTGCGACCCCTGCTGGCCGAACATTGCCTCGGGTTCGCCCTGACAGTCGATGGTGCCCTGATGCATAAACACCACGCGGTTGGAGACGTTGCGCGCGAAGCCCATTTCGTGCGTCACCACCAGCATGGTTCGCCCCTCTTCGGCCAGGCTGCGCATCACTTTCAGCACTTCGCCCACCAGCTCGGGGTCGAGCGCGGAGGTCGGCTCGTCGAACAGCATCACCTCGGGATCCATCGCCAGCGCGCGGGCGATCGCCACGCGCTGCTGCTGACCGCCGGAGAGCTGCGCCGGATAGAAATCTTTGCGGTTGAGCAGGCCGACGCGATCAAGCAGCTGCTCCGCCTGGGCGATGCAGCTTTTTTTGTCGCGCTTCAGCACGTAGTGCGGCCCTTCGATGACGTTTTGCAGCACCGTCATGTGCGACCAGAGATTAAAGCTCTGAAACACCATGCCGAGGCGGGAGCGCAGGCGCTCGATCTGCCGCGGATTGGCCGCCAGCTGGTGGCCGCGCGCATGGCGCTTCATCTCGATGGTTTCGCCGCCGACGCTGACCACGCCGGCGTCGGGCGTCTCCAGCAGGTTAATGCAGCGCAGCAGGGTGCTTTTTCCCGAGCCGCTGGCGCCGAGAATCGAAATTACATCGCCCTGGTGCGCCTGCAGGGAAATGCCTTTCAGAACGTCCATGGCGCCGAAGGATTTATGAATATCCGTGGCGGACAGGGTAACGGGGGATGTGGAATGCATATTACTCTCCGACAAGCGGTTTAACGGCGGACAACGGCTTTTTTGCCGTGCGATGCACCGGGGTCAGGCGACGCTCCAGCAGCGCGTAGAGCTGGACGATAATAAAGTTCAGCAGCAGGTAGATAACCGCGGCGCAGAGAAACACCTCCATGGTGCGGTAGGTGCGCTGGATGATTTGCTGCGCCACGCCCGTCACGTCCCAGACGGTGACGAGGCTGGCCAGCGCGGTGGACTTCACCAGCAGAATCGCCTCGGTGGAGTAGGCGGGCAGCGCGTAGCGCAGCATCACCGGCGCGATAATGCGGCGCAGCAGCAGCCAGCGCGACATGCCGCAGGCGAGGCCGGCCTCGACCTGGCCGGCGGGCACGGCGAGCAGCGCGCCGCGCAGGATTTCCGCCGTATAGGCCGCGGTACAGAGCGACAGCGCCAGCACCGCGCAAATAAACGGCTCGCGCAGGAACGGCCAGACGAAACTGTGGCGGATCACGCCGAACTGCCCAAGCCCGTAGTAGATAAGGAAGAGCTGGATCATCAGCGGCGAGCCGCGAAACACCAGAATGTAGCCGCGCGCGAAGCCGCTCAGCAGCCGCCAGCGGCTCATGCGCAGCGCCAGAATGCCGATCGCCAGCACGCCGCCGCACAGGAAGGCGCTGATAAACAGGCCGAGGGTGACCGGCAGGGCGGCGCTCAGCTTAAGAAAGGTGTCAGAGAGAAACGCGAAGTCAATCATGCTGCTGCTCCTTAATGCTGCGCCGCGGTGCGGCTCTGCCACGCGCGTCCGAGGCGCGACTCCGCCCGACGAAACGCCTGATTAGACAGCAGCGTCAGCACCAGATAGCAGGCGCCGCCGACCAGGTAAAAGGTGAAATAATCGCGGGTGGAGCCGGCCGCGACCTGGCTGGCGCGCATCAGTTCGACGATGCCGGTCACCGAGACCAGCGCCGAATCTTTCAGGCTCATCTGCCAGACGTTCGACATGCCGGGCAGGGCGTAGCGCACCACCTGCGGCAGCAGAATGCGATGCGCGATGCGCCAGCGCGGCATGCCGATCGCCACCGCCGCCTCTACTTCGCCTTTGGCCAGCGCCAGGCGCGCCGCACGATAGACTTCGCCCTGATAGGAGCCGGAGATGAGCCCGATCGCCAGCGCGCCGATCAGAAACGGCGGCGCCTCGATAAAGCCGTCCGCGCCGAAAAGCTGGCCTACCAGCGTAATCAACCCGGATCCGCCGAAATAGAACAGGTAGATCACCAGCAGTTCCGGAATGCCGCGAAACACTACCGAATAGCCCTCGCCCAGCCAGCGCAGCCAGCGGTGGGCGGAGAGCTTGGCGGCCGCCACGCCGGAGCCGACTACGGCGCCGATGATTAGCGCCGCCAGCGACAGCAGCAGCGTGGTGCAGGCGGCGCTCAGAATCAGTCGGCCCCAGCCGTCCGGGCCAAAACTCAGCAGGCTCATCATCTTTTACCTCTCCTACGGGGTGACGTCGGTTTTAAACCATTTTTCACTCAGCTTTTTCACCGTGCCGTCGGCCAGCGCGGCATGAATCGCTTCGTCGAGTTTGGCTTTGAGATCGCTGTCGGCCATGCGCACGCCCATCGCTTCGCCTTCGCCCCAGATCGGGCCGCCCAGCTGCGGACCGCTAAAGCTCAGGTTGGCGTTCTCTTTGCGCGCCAGCATCGACTGGGCGAAGGTGACATCATCGAACACCGCGTCGATGCGGCCCGATTGCAGATCGAGAATGGCGTCCGCCGACGCGGTGTATTCCCGCACCTCGGCGTCGCCTTTGAAGTATTTATCGATAAAGGGGGTGTAGACGGTGCCGGAGGCGATGCCAATGGTTTTGCCTTTTAGCGCCGCTTTAAGCGGGGCGATCGCCGCGTTGATCGCGGCCTCGTCATCATGCAGCTTAATGATGTGGCTATCGGCCGGCAGCAGCGGATTATCTTTGCTGGTAATAAAGGTGGCGGGCGTAGAGGCGTACGGCGTGGTGAAGTTGACCACTTTTTTACGATCTGGCGTAATCACGATCGCGTCCATGATCACATCATATTTGCCGGCATTGAGTCCGGCGATCATGCCGTCCCAGTTCTGTACCACCAGCTTGCACTGGACGCCCATGCGCTTGCATAGGTCTTCCATCAGTTCTGGTTCAAAGCCGCCCAGCTTGCCGCCCGGCAGCGTCAGGTTCCAGGGCTCATAGCTGCCTTCGGTCGCTATGGTAATCGATTTCCACTCTTTGGCCTGCGCCGCCGCGCCGCTCAGCAGCAGCGAGGCGAAAAGGGTGGTGAGGCAAAAACGACGAATAGGTGCGCGTTGCGTCATGCGGCTTCTCCTGGTGAGCGATCGATTCAGGCGATCTCGTAGCGAGATCAGTGCAAATGACATTTCATGTATATACAAGCAAATTTGTTCTGACACATCGTGGATGTGTCCACTTTGTGAGCATCACTTGATAAAATTTTGTTAAATGCCGAACAGAATTAACTTGTACATACAAGCTGCAAAAGTTGTGCCAGCAAAAGAGCAGGCGAAACCGGTAAAACAGGCGCTAAATCGAGGGGCGCGCCGCGTTTCTGCACGAAAAAGGCGCGCTGCTGCATGACAAAGGTGCAAAAGAGGTAAGTCGGTAGTTAATACGAGCCGCTTATTTATTTTCATCTTAAGGTCAGGTTAATCATAGGGATGAATCTGGAGATTTCAGGCGTTTTGGCGAGCGCGCTGACGGTGTTATGTCGATTTAAGCCAGACTTGCAGCAGGAAACGCTAACTTTTTTTAATACTTAAAACCTTTCCCAGCGATAGTTTTTACTGATGTATCAATTTATTTCAGGATATTTAATAGTTTATTCACGATACAACTTTTAATCAGTTACCATGATGAGCAGCTTTTACTACCTTACCCAGGAATGCGATCCCTCTGGCTGTTTTGTTCTGCATACGAAAGCCTGTACCCGGCTTCCCGACGCGGCGCTAAGGGTGTTTATCGGCACGTTTTATCATCCACGCGACGCGCTGCTGACCGCAAAAAACAGAAAGGTGAATACAAAACCCTGCCGCGAATGCCTGAAGGATATTTGTCGCTAAAGGCGGCGCTGGCCTCAACCTGATCAGAGCCGCCGCGTCGCTACTGAAAAAAGCGCAGCAGCGCGGCGCTCAGCTCTTCAGGCGCCTCTTCCGCCATATGATGGCCGCTGTTAATCGCGTGGCCGCGCACATCCGGCGCCCAGCGCCGCCAGATAGCGAGGATATCGCCGTACAAATCTTCCAGATCGTCCTGCTTCGACCATAAACATAAGGTTGGGCAGGTGATAAGACGTCCGGCCTGGCGATCCTGCGCCTCATGCTCTCTGTCTATCGACAGGCCTGCGCGATAATCCTCAAGCATCCCGTGCACGGTGGCGGGATCGTGAATGGCTTGCCTGAACGCCTGATACTCCTCATCTCCCATCGTTTTCGGCTGCGGACCGTACCATTGGTCCGGATCGGCCAGAATCGCCCGTTCAGGCTTTTCAGGCTGGGCAAAGAAAAACCAGTGATACCACTGACGCGCAAACCTCTCGTTACAGCGTTCCAGGGCTTCCAGGATTGGAACAGAATCAAGAACCGCAAGGCGAGTGATGCTGTCGGGATAATCGAGCGCGGCGCGATAGGCCGTATAACTCCCTCTGTCATGGCCGACCAGCGCAAAGCGCGCAAAGCCAAGATGGCGCATCAGCTCAATGCAGTCTTTCGCTTTCGCTCGTTTGGCAGAGCCTGCGTGATCCGGTAAATCGGCAGGTTTTGACGAGCTGCCGAAGCCGCGCAGGTCTGGGCAGACCACGGTAAAGAACTTAGCCAGCCGCGGCGCGACTTTTGACCAGGTGACGTGGGTGCGGGGATGGCCATGCAGCAGCATAAGCGGCGGACCGCTTCCGCCATAGCGTACGCTGATTGTCGCGTCGGAAAGCGCTATTTCTGTATGAATAAATCCTTCAAACATAGTTATTTTCCTGGCAGGCGGATTGTACAGATTATAGTCACGGTCGGCCGCTATCCATCTGGAGCATAAAGAGAGGCGGCAATGGAATTTCAGCATATGCGTATCGCCAGGCCGGTGAGCCTGCTGAGCAAAAGCGGTGAGATGTACGCCAGCGGGCTGGATCTGCAGATCATCGGCGAATTTCGCGATCATGAGGGTTTTAGCGGCTGTATGTTAGGCCGCGACGATTTGCCCTGGCATCTTGAATTTACGCAATGCTATTTTCATCCGGTCACGCCATCTCCGTCCGCCGAAGATCTGCTGGTTCTCTATGTGCCTGACCAGGACGGCTGGGCGACACGCTGCGCGAAGATGGATCAGGCTGGCTTTGTCAGGGTGAAATCGTTCAATCCCTACTGGGAGAGAAGGGGCGCGACATTCCAGGATGTCGATGGCTATCGCGTTGTGATTCAGCAGATGCGCTGGGGCGAGCGCTGATGCGCCACTGGCGAGATAATCAACCGACAGAGAAAAGAATAAGGAAAAGCGATGAGGGTGAGACGCGCGCGACCTGACGAAGCGGAACAATGCTGGCTTGTCAGAAATTTGGCTATCCGCGACGGGTGCCGCAACAGCTATAAGCCCGAGATCCTTCAGGCCTGGACGCCAGATGGGATGCCTGAAAGTTATCGCGAGGTAATCAGAGCGAACCCCTTCTTCGTGATTGAAGGGCCGGATAGCCGCCCGGTGGCAACGGGTTTTCTCGACCTCTCTTCCGGCAGTGTCGAGGCAATTTTTACCCTGCCCGAACACGCTGGAAAAGGGTTAGCTGGCAAGATTATCAAGGCGATAAAAGGCGAGGCGCGCCAGCGGGGGTTTACCCGACTCACTCTCGCCTCGACCCCTAATGCGCAAACCTTCTATGAGCGGCACGGCTTTAGCTTTGTGCAGGAAAATGTCTATCCTTCCAGACTCGCCCAGGCTGAACTGCGCTGCATTGATATGGCTATCGCGCTTTAAGCTCGATCGCGTCGCACTGGCAAGCCGCGCTTCACCGCCGGGCTCGCTTCATGACAACGGCCCGGCATGCTGGCGAAAATTAAACTTCGTCTGGTTTGATATTCGCCACCGGCGACAGCACGTTTTCCGGCAGGGCGCGCAGCGGCGCCTTTTCCGCCACGCGCGTCGGCCAGTCGTGGTTAGCCAGCGCCGCCTTGCCGATCGCCACAAAGTCGGCGCCTTGTTCAAGCTGCTCTTCTGCCAGGTCGCCGGTATCCAGGCCGCCGTTAACGACAAGAACGGTATCCGGCGCCGCCTCGCGGGCGATAGCGGCAAAAGTCTGTTCGCCGTCGCTAAAGGCGGGTTTCCACGCCTGATATTCCGTCACGTGGATATAATCCACGCCCGCGGCCTGCAGCAGTGCGAACACTTTCGCGGCGCCCGCTTTGCCTTCTTTCCATTTGTGATGGAAATCGTTGACCTTGCCCTGCGAGATGCGCACGCCCAGGATAGCATCAGGCCCGATTTGCGCCCGCACCGCCTTGATTACCGCCAGCGTCAGGCCCAGGCGCGCTTCGATGTCGCCGCCCCAGCGGTCGGTGCGCTGATTGGTGTAGTCGGTCAGGAACTGATCGAGCAGATAGCCATTGGCGGAGTGGATCTCGACGCCGTCAAAACCCGCCGCGTTGACCGCGCGCGCCGCGCTGGCGGCAAAGGCGCTAATCGCCTGCTGGATCTGCTCCTCGCTCATCGCCTCCGGCAGCGCATAGTCGCCCTGACCGTGGTAAAAGCCGAGCTGCTGGCCGACCGGCTGCACAGCCGAAGGGCCAACGGTAGAGCGGCGATAGATATTGGCCTGCGAAAGCGCGCCGCCATGGATAAGCTGCGCGATAAAGACGGCGCCCTGGCTTTTCACGGCGTCAACTACCTTGCGCCAGCCCTCAACCTGCTCGTCGGTTACAATCCCGGGCTGGAAAGCGTAGGTCTGCGACCAGGCCTGGTCGACATAAAGCCCCTCTGAAATCACGCCGCCGAAACCGCCGCGCGCAAAGCTGGCGTAGTAGCGCTGCACGATCTCGCCCGGCACGCCGGTTTCCGAAGCGGAGATGCGGGTCATCGGCGCCACCATGGCGCGGTTGTTAAAGGGCGTGGCGTTGATAACGCCGGCCGTAAAAAGTTTTTTAGCCATATCGGCAGAATCTCCTGAGTGATTATCTACTGAAGCTATTGTAATGCCGCGGCAGGCGGCGAATAATCGCCAAAACCGACAAGCTGTATAACGGAAAGCGTTACAATGGATTTAAAAAACGTTGAGATTTTCTGCAGCATCGCCGACACCGGCAACCTTACCGAGACGGCCAGACGGGTTAACGCAACGGCCATGACCATTTCGCGACGGTTAGCGCAGCTGGAGAGCGAACTGGGCGTGCGTCTGTTTCAGCGCACAACGCGCGCGGTATCGTTAACCAGCGAAGGCGAAGAATTTCTGCCCTATGCGCGCCTGATGCTGGAGGCAGGGGAAACCGCCAAAAGCCTGTTTAATTCAGCATCGCAGGGCGCCAGCGGGCTGCTGCGCGTGACGGCGGCGTCGGAATTCGGCAAGCGCCATCTGCTGCCGCTGCTGCCTGCGCTGATGGAGGCGAACCCTGCGCTGCGGGTCGATCTCAACCTGAGCGACAGCGTGGTCGATATCGTCGGGCAGGGCTATGACATGGCGCTGCGGCTGGCGCCCCTGAAAGATTCGACGCTGGTCGCCCATCGGCTCGCCGATAATCCGCGCATACTCTGCGCCGCGCCCGGCTATCTGGCGCGCTATGGCCAGCCGACCAGCCTCAGCGATCTGCAGCAGCATCGCTGCCTGAAAATTTCCGGGGTGGCGCACTGGATGTTCGAGCAGCACGGACAGGTGGTGAACTGCCCGATTGCCGCGCGCTTCAGCTGCAGCAGCGTCGAGGGCGTACGGGAGATGTGCGTAGCGGGGATCGGCATCGCGCAGCTGACCTTTCTCGATATTCGCGACGAGCTGCGCCGGGGAGAGCTGGTGGAGATTGCGCTGTCGGACGCCAGTCGACACGCGCTGGCGGTCTGGGCGCTGCTGCCGACCCGACAGTACATGCCTTATCGCACGACGCTGCTGCTGAAGGCGCTGAAGGCGGCCCTGCAGGACGTTGAAACATGCTGAAAACATTCTCAATAAACACCAGTGAATTTATGCACAAGTCTATCGCTTAATCTTCCCCCTACCGCAACGCATACCACTCTTTGTGCTTCAACGGATTCATCGCCGCGCCAATAATATCGGAAACCACGTTCACCAGAATCACCAGACCGCCAACCACCATCACGCCGGCGGAAATCGCCGCATAATCCTGCTGACGAATCGCGTTAATGAGCCACCGGCCCAGACCCGGCCAGTTGAACACCATCTCGGTGATCATCGCCAGCGTCAGCATCGTCGAAAACTGCAGGCCCAGACGCGGGATCACCGGCGGCAGCGCATTATGCAGCACGTGGCGGCGGATTACGGTAAAACGCGACAGCCCGCGCGTGGCGGCCGCTTTCACGTAGTTCTTATCCATCACCTCGCTGGTGCTGGCGCGCAGCAGGCGGATCACTTCGGTAGCGGGGGCGACCGCCAGCACAATCACCGGCAGGATCATATGCGTCATTACGCTGACCAGCATCTCATGACGCCACGGTGACGGGCTCAGCCAGGCGTCAACCAGCGCAAGACCGGTAATATTTTGCACCGGATAGAGCAGATCAAACCGGCCGGACACCGGCAGCCAGCCGAGCGTCAGCGAGAAAAACAGCGTAAACAGCAGCGCCAGCCAGAATACCGGCATCGAAAAGCCGAGCAGAGCCAGCGCGCTAATCACCTTATCCTGCCACTTATTCCGCGTCACGCCGGCGCAGATGCCGAGCGGAATCCCGGTCAGCAGCGCCAGCACGAACGCCAGCACGCACAGCTCCAGCGTGGCGGGGAACACCTCGCGCAGCTGCAGGCCGATCTCCTGACCGTTGGTGCTGGAGACGCCGAAATCAAACTGCAGCATGCCGCTGAACCAGAACCACCAGGCGTCGAACAGCGAAGCGCCTTCCAGCGGCGCGTTGGGGGTGAAGTAGCTCAGGCTAAAGCCCACCAGCGACAGCAGAAACAGGGTAATCACCAGCAATAACAGGCGACGCAACATATAGATGATCACTTACGGCTCCTCGCGCTCATCACGGTAGACTCCGGCAAAAGAGGCGTTGCCGAACGGACTTAACACCAGGCCTTTAATATCGTGGCGGTAGGCCTGCAACCGCAGCGAAGAGGCGAGCGGCAACACCGGCAGATCGCGTGCTAGCATCTGCTGCGCCAGGTGATAGTTCTCAATGCGGCCCGCCAGCTGCTGCGACAGCAGCGCCTTCTGCAGAGCTTCATCGAAGCCGGGCGAGCACCAGTGCGCATAGTTGGTCTGCGAGCGAATCGCCGCGCAGCTCAGCAGCGGACGGAAAAAACTGTCGGGATCGTTACTATCGGTCGCCCAGCCGGTGAGGGTGAGGTCGTGGTTCATCGCCATCAGCTGCGCTTCCTGAAAGCGGCCCTCTACCGGCGCGATGCTCACCTTAACGCCAACCTGCGCCAGATCGGCCTGCAGCAGCTCCGCCGTTTTCAGCGGGCTGGGGTTCCATGCCTGCGAGGCGGACGGCACCACCAGGCGCAGATGGAGATCGGTAATGCCCAGCGCCTCCAGCATCGCGCGCGCTTTTTTCGGGTCATACTCGGTGACGCGCGCTTCGCTATCGTAGGCCCAGGAGGCGCGCGGCAGCACCGACGCGGCGGTTTCCGCCGTACCGTAGTAGATCGACTCCATCAGCCGTTCGTTATTGATCGCCAGCGCCAGCGCGTGGCGCACTTCCGGACGGTCCAGCGGCGCTTTGCGGGTATTGAACGCCAGATAGGCGATATTCATGCCGGGGCGCAGCGTCATGCGCAGGCGGGGATCGTCGCGCAGGATAGAAATCTGACTGGCGGCGGGATAGGCGAGCACGTCGCACTCTCCCGTCAGCAGCTTAGAAAGGCGGCCCGTTCCGCCTGCGCCCATATCGATCACCGCCTGCTGCAGGCGCGGCACGCCTTTCCAGTAGGCGGGATTGCGCGCCAGGCGAATATACTGTCCGGCTCGATATTCGCTGAGCTGGTAAGGACCGGTACCCACCGGCTGGCGATCAAGCTCTTCCTGGCGGCCGCTGCGGGTCAGCTGGTCGGCATATTCCGCCGACAGCACCGGCGCGTAGTGGGTCGCCAGATGCCAGAGAAACGAGGCGTCCGGGCTGTTGAGCCGGATCTCCACCGTATTGCCGTCTATCTTTTTAACGCTCTGCACCGAATCGGCGAACTGCAGGCTGTCGAAGTAGGGGTAGTTGCCGCCATTAACGTTGTGCCACGGATGGTGGCGATCGAACATGCGGGCAAAGCTGAATACCACGTCGTCGGCGTTCATTGCGCGCGTCGGCGTAAACCAGGACGTGCGCTGAAAAGAAACCTTGCTGCGCAGGTGGAAGCGGTAGGTCGCGCCGTTATCGCGCACTTCCCAGGAAGAGGCGAGATCGGGCACCAGACGATAGGTGTAGGGATCGACATCCAGCAAACGATCGTAAAGCTGCGCGGCGAGGGTATCGACAGCAAGGCCGCTGCTCGCCATCTGCGGATTGAAGGTATTCAGCGTGCCGTTGACGCAGTAGACGAAGCCGCTGTGGCGAATATCGCGGCTCTCTGCCGACCAGGCAGACGCGCTGAATACGCTGAGAATAAGCATCAGCGACGAGATTAGTTTTGACATAGAACTCAACGGTGTTCGGGCAATAGGCCGAGTGTATCGCAAAGGCGGCGATGTCCCAAAATATGGTGACGCGGCTGGGGGGATTTTCGCCAGAGAGCAGAAAATAGACACACCCTTGCTGTGGTAATGAGAAAAATTCTCAATTAGAGCTTTACAAGTGAGAACAAGAATGATTATTATTTCATTGCGCTTCAGCGGTGGCTCTACCGGTGAAGAGCACGACATTGCTCACATTGCTTCCAGTATTGTTGCCCGCGCAAGCGGGCTTTTTTTTTTCTGCTGCGCTTAGCTGAAACATGCCTACTGTTTAGCGTTATCTCTCTTGAATAACGTCCATTCTTCAATGCGCTCACCCTCTGGTAGCGTGCAGTATCCCACCTCGCCACCGGGCTCTTTAACAATATCGAGCTTGCCGCCGATTTTTTTACAGTAAACGGAGGCAGGATTTGCCATGCCTGTCTCACGCGGACGCTCAACGTGAGTAGAGCATGCTGCCAGGAGTGTCGTTGCTGCGACTAATACCATCTTTTTCATCATTATCCTTAGCTAAAAGCGCTTGGGAGATAGCGTGTAGCCTTGACCGGTTCAGGTAGGATCCTACCCGGTTAAGGCGCGTTCAGGGCTGATCGCGATCAGGATGGGATGCCGTATTAAAAGGGGCAGTCAACTCAGTCTCTTTCAATCCCGTGCTTTTTCATCATTGCCCGTAGCTGATGATAGGTCACCCCCAGTAGCTCCGCGGCGCGGCGCTGGTTATATTTCGCCTGCTGCAGGCCGGCCTCCACCAGCGCGCGCTCCTGCTGGTTCTGCCACAGGCGCAGATCAAGCGGCAAAGCGGGCAGGGAGCCTGAAGAGTCATCCGGCGCGGCGGCCGTCGGCAGTTCGCGCGGCGCAAAGGGATTGATAATAATCCGGTCCAGCGGCTCGTCGCTGCTGTGATGACGGTACACCGAACGCTCCACCACGTTTTTTAGCTCGCGCACGTTGCCAGGCCACTGATACCCCAGCAGCGTCTCCTGCGCCTCGGGGGTAAAGCCCGGAAACAGCGGCAGGCCCAGCTCGCGGCACATCTGAATAGCGAAATGCTCCGCCATCACCAGAATGTCGCTGCGCCGCTCGCGCAAAGGGGGCAGCTGCACCACGTCGAAGGCGAGGCGGTCAAGCAGGTCGGCGCGGAATTTCCCCGCCGCCGCCAGCGCGGGCAGATCTTCGTTAGTGGCGCACACCAGCCGCACGTTAACCTGCAACGCGTGATTGCCGCCGACGCGCTCCAGCTGTCCATACTCGATAACGCGCAGCAGCTTCTCCTGCACCAGCATCGGCGCCGTCGCCAGCTCGTCGAGAAACAGCGTGCCGCCGTCCGCCCGCTCGAAGCGGCCCAGATGACGCTTCTGCGCGCCGGTAAAGGCGCCCGCCTCATGGCCGAACAGCTCGGAGTCGAGCAGATTTTCGTTCAGCGCGGCGCAGTTAAGCGAAATAAAGGGGCCCTGCCAGCGGTCCGAGAGGTAGTGCAGGCGGCTGGCGATCAGCTCTTTGCCGGTGCCGCGCTCGCCGACCACCAGCACCGGCTTCTCCAGCGGCGCCAGCATGGATACCTGCTCAAGGACTTCGAGAAAGTTGTTGGATTCGCCTAACAGGTTATCGTTGCCGTCAGCCATGATGAAATTCACCACCTTTTAATCAATTTAACTACCTTACGCGACCAGTGCGACGCTGTAAAATAAAAATATTAATACAAATCAAGCATGTAAAAACTGGCACGCCTTTTGAATATAACAATCAGCGCATGGCGCACCAACATAATCAAGAGGAACATCATTATGGGTATTTTTTCTCGTTTCGCCGACATCGTTAACGCCAACATCAATTCGCTGCTGGAGCGTGCGGAAGATCCGCAGAAACTGGTACGCCTGATGATTCAGGAAATGGAAGACACGCTGATTGAAGTACGTTCCACCTCGGCGCGCGCGCTGGCGGAGAAAAAACAGCTGAACCGCCGCATCGAACAGGCGGAAGTCCAGCAGGCCGAATGGCAGGAAAAAGCGGAGCTGGCGCTGCGCAAAGACAAAGATGACCTGGCGCGTGCGGCGCTGATCGAAAAACAGAAGCTGACCGACCTGATCGCCTCGCTGCAGCAGGAAGTGGCTCACGTTGAAGAGACGCTGGAACGCATGAAAGGCGAAATCGGCGAGCTGGAGAAAAAGCTGAGCGAAACCCGCGCCCGTCAGCAGGCGCTGACGCTGCGTCATCAGGCCGCCTCTACCTCGCGCGACGCCCGTCGTCAGCTCGACAGCGGCAAGCTGGATGAAGCCATGGCGCGCTTTGAATCTTTCGAGCGCCGCATCGACCATATGGAAGCGGAAGCGGAAAGCCAGCGTTTCGGCAAGTCGAAATCGCTGGACGCGCAGTTCGCCGATCTGCAGGCCGATGACGAAATCAGCCAGCAGCTGGAAGCGCTGAAAGCCAAAATGAACCGTAGCGAATAACGCTATTTGATCTGCGAGAGTGATTAAGGAGAGTCAATGAGCGCACTTTTTCTCGCTATACCGCTGACCATTTTCGTGCTGTTTGTCGCGCCGATCTGGTTATGGCTGCACTACAGCAATCGCCGCAGCGGCAACGAACTGTCGGCAGGCGATCTTCAGCGCCTGCAGCAGCTGACGCAGGATGCGGAACGTATGCGCGACCGCATCCAGGCGCTGGAGTCTATTCTGGACGCCGAGCATCCTAACTGGAGGCAGCCATGATTAAACGCAAGCTGTGGCGCAAGCCGGACGAAGGGAAGCTGATGGGCGTCTGCGCCGGCGTGGCGGAGTACCTGGATATTCCGGTGCGGCTGCTGCGCGTTATCGTGGTGCTGTCGCTGTTCTTCGGCCTGTTCGCGATTACTATCTGCGCCTACTTCATTCTGGGGTTCGTGCTGGACGTGAAACCGGCGGATGCCGAAGAGGGCGCGACCAAGCCCAACGCCGGCGAACTGCTCGACCGACTGGAAAGCGCGCTGCGGCGCGATGAGCACAGCGTGCGCGAGATCGAACGCTACGTCACCTCTGAAACCTTCAGCGTGCGTAGCCGCTTTCGCCAGCTCTGACTTTCCCTGAACGGGGCCGCTTCGGCCCCGTTATACCGTCAACCGGAGGTATACTTTGTTATATTCACGCACGTCCTCATTTCGCCGCCGCGCGACCCCCGCGTTGAAGTCGGTCGGGAAATTCATCATTATCAATGCCGTGAGCTATGGACCGGCCGGGCTGACCGGCTGGGCGGTAAAATCGGTTGCGCGTCGCCCGCTGCGCATGCTGCTTTCCCTGGCGCTGGAGCCGTTGCTGCAGCGCGTCATGAAGCGGGCGGCGGCGCGCTTCATCAGGGAAAAAGATGATAAACAAGTCTGAAATACTGTCACTCCTCAACCGCGGCGCGGATCGTCATCTGCGCCTGGCGGTAACCGGCCTGAGCCGCAGCGGTAAAACCGCCTTTATCACCTCACTCGTTAACCAGCTGCTTAACGTGCACAGCGGCGCGCGGCTGCCGCTCTTTTCCGTGGTTCGCGACGAACGCCTGCTGGGCGTCAAGCGCATTCCGCAGCGCGATATGGGCACGGCGCGCTTCACCTACGACGAAGGGCTGGCGCAGCTCTACGGCACGCCGCCCGCCTGGCCGACCCCGACGCGCGGCGTCAGCGAAATGCGGCTGGCGCTGCGCTACCGCTCGCAGGATTCGCTGCTGCGCCACTTCAAAGAGAGCGCCACGCTCTATCTGGAAATCGTCGACTATCCCGGCGAATGGCTGCTCGATCTGCCGATGCTGGCACAGGACTATTTCGACTGGTCGCGGCAGATGGTCGGGCTGTTGCAGGGCGATCGCGCCCGGTGGGCGCAGCCGTGGCGCGAGCTGTGCGCCTCGCTCGATCCCTTTGCGCCCGCCGACGAAAACCGGCTGGCCGCCATCGCCGCCGCCTGGACCGATTATCTGCACCGCTGCAAGGCCGAAGGGCTGCACTTTATCCAGCCGGGGCGCTTTGTGCTGCCGGGCGAGATGGCGGGCGCGCCCGCGCTGCAGTTCTTTCCCTGGCCGCTGATGGACGAAGCGGCGCGCGGCAAACTGGCGCAGGCTGACAAAGGCAGCAATTTCGCCATGCTGCAGCAGCGCTTTCGCTACTACTGTCAGCATGTGGTAAAGGATTTTTACCGCAATCACTTCCTGCGCTTCGACCGCCAGATCGTGCTGGTAGACTGCCTTCAGCCGCTAAACAGCGGCCCGCAGGCGTTTAACGATATGCGGCTGGCGCTGACTCAGCTGATGCAGAGTTTCCACTACGGGCAGCGTACCCTGTTCCGCCGGCTGTTTTCGCCGGTGATCGACAAGCTGCTGTTCGCCGCCACCAAAGCGGACCATATCACCGCCGATCAGCACGGCAATATGGTGTCGCTGCTGCAGCAGCTGGTGCAGGACGCGTGGCAAAACGCCGCCTTCGAGGGCATCAGCATGGACTGTGTCGGCCTGGCGTCGGTGCAGGCCACCCAGAGCGGGCTGGTGGATCACCGCGGGGAAAAGATCCCGGCGCTGCGCGGCGAGCGGCTGGCGGACGGCGAGGCCCTGACCTTCTATCCAGGCGAAGTGCCGCCGCGCCTGCCGGGCCACGCCTTCTGGCAGCAGCAGGGATTTCAGTTTGAACAGTTCCGGCCGCAGCCGCTCGACATCGATCGACCGCTGCCCCATATCCGCATGGACGCCGCGCTGGAATTTTTATTAGGAGACAAGCTGCGATGAACGATGAACAACTCAAGCCGCGTATCGATTTCGCCCGTCCGCTGGACGCCCCGCGCGAGCCTGCGCTGCGCCCGGCGCAGGCGTTCGACGGCGAGGCGCGCCAGGCGTTTCTCGCCGTCGACGAGCAGGCCGACGAGGTGGTGGAAGAGGGTGCGGGAGAGCGGGCGGTGGATCAGGCGCTGCGGCCGAAGCGCAGCCTGTGGCGCCGGCTGGTCGGCGCGGGCGTGGCGCTGTTCGCCGCCAGCGTCGCGGCGCAGAGCGTGCAGTGGATGCATGACGCCTGGCTGACGCGCGACTGGTTTGCCCTCGGCAGCGGCGCGGCGGGCGCCTTGATCGTGGTTGCCGGCGTCGGCGCGCTGACCAGCGAGTGGCGCCGCCTCTACAAGCTGCGTGCAAGGGCCGAAACGCGCGACGTCGGACGCGAGCTGCTGCACAGCCATAGCGTCGGCAAAGGGCGCGCCTTCTGCGAAAAACTGGCGCAGCAGGCGGGTCTCGATCAGGCGCATCCGGCGCTGCAGCGCTGGCACGCTTCGCTGCATGAAACGCAGAACGACCGTGAAACCGTCACGCTCTATGCGCAGCTGGTGCAGCCGGTGCAGGATCGCCAGGCGCGACGTGAAATTGGCCGCCACGCCGCGGAGTCGACGCTGATGATCGCCGTCAGCCCGCTGGCGCTGGTGGATATGGCGTTTATCGCCTGGCGCAACCTGCGGCTGGTGAACCGCATCGCCGCTATTTACGGCATAGAGCTGGGCTATTTCAGCCGGCTGCGGCTGTTCCGGCTGGTGCTGCTGAATATGGCGTTCGCCGGCGCGTCGGAGCTGGTGCGCGAAGTCGGCATGGACTGGATGTCGCAGGATATCGCCGCCCGGCTCTCCGCGCGCGCCGCGCAGGGCATCGGCGCCGGTCTGCTCACCGCGCGGCTCGGCATCAAGGCGATGGAGCTGTGCCGCCCGCTGCCCTGGCTGGAGGACGATAAGCCGCGGCTGGGCGATTTCCGCCGCGATCTAATCAGCCAGCTTAAAGAGACGCTGCCGAAAAGCGGCGCGAAGCGCGAAGGCTAGGCGCTTTCCTCTGCCGGTGCGCCGCTGCTCGCGCGGCGCGCACCGCAGACTGAACAGTGCTGTCAACTTTTGCTTCCACGCCTCTTCAGACCTGCCGCAAGTTAGCGTATTATCTCCAGATTCTTCACCTGACTAAGGCCATCGCAATGCGTCTTGAAGTCTTCTGCCAGGACCGTATCGGTCTGGCGCGCGAGCTGCTCGATCTGTTAGTCGCCCGTAACATCGATTTACGCGGCATTGAAATCGCGGCGCTCGGCCGTATTTACCTCAACTTCTCTGCGCTTGAATTCGACCAGTTCAGCAGCCTGATGGCGGAGATTCGCCGCACGCCGGGCGTGACCGACGTGCGCACAGTCGCCTATATGCCGTCGGAGCGGGAGCACCGCGCCCTGAGCGCGCTGCTGGTCGCGATGCCGGAGCCGGTTTTTTCCATCGATCTCAAAAGCAAGGTCGAGCTGGCCAACCCGGCGGCGCAAAATCTGTTCGACCTCGACGAGCAAAAAATCCGCAACCACAGCGCGGGCAACCTGATTAGCGGCTTTAACTTCCAGCGCTGGCTGGAGAGCGACCGCGTCGAGGCGCAGGCGCAGCATGTGGTGATCGACGGCCGCGACTTTCTGATGGAGGCGCGCCCCATTTACCTGACCGCCGACGAAGGCGCAGGCGACCAGCCGGTCGGCGCGATGGTGATGCTGAAATCCACCGCTCGCATGGGGCGCCAGCTGCAAAACCTGGTGGTGACCGACGAGTCGGAGTTCGACCATATCATCGCCGTCACGCCAAAAATGCGTCAGGTAATCGATCAGGCGCGCAAGCTGGCGATGCACGATGCGCCGCTGCTGATCGTCGGCGATACCGGCACCGGCAAAGATATGCTGGCGCGCGCCTGCCACCTGCGCAGCGCGCGCGGCAAGAAGCCGTTCCTGGCGCTTAACTGCGCCTCGCTGCCGGACGACGTGGCGGAGAGCGAACTTTTCGGCCATGCCGCCGGCGCCTATCCCAACGCTTTAGAGGGGAAAAAGGGATTCTTCGAGCAGGCCAACGGCGGCTCGGTGCTGCTCGATGAGATCGGCGAAATGTCGCCGCGCATGCAGACCAAGCTGCTGCGCTTTCTCAACGACGGCACTTTCCGCCGCGTCGGGGAAGAGCATGAAGTGCATGTCGACGTGCGCGTCATCTGCGCCACGCAGAAAAACCTGATCGAGCTGGTGCAGCGCGGGGAGTTCCGCGAAGATCTCTTTTATCGTCTGAACGTGCTGACGCTGCATCTGCCGCCGCTGCGCGAGCGCCCGCTCGATATTCTGCCGCTTACCGAGATGTTTGTGGCGCGCTTTGCCGACGAACAGGGCATTCCGCGTCCACGCCTCTCGCCGCAGCTTAACGGCCTGCTGACGCGCTACAACTGGCCGGGCAACGTGCGCCAGCTGAAGAACGCGCTCTATCGCGCGCTGACGCAGCTGGAGGGGCATGAGCTGCGTCCCCAGGATATCGTGCTGCCTGAACAGGCGCTGGACGCCTCGCTGGGGGAAGAGGCGATGGAGGGCACGCTCGACGAAATCACCAGCCGCTTCGAGCGTTCCGTGCTCACCCGCCTTTATCTCTCCTATCCCAGCACCCGGAAGCTGGCGAAACGCCTTGGCGTCTCGCATACGGCTATCGCCAACAAGCTGCGTGAGTATGGATTAGGACAGAGGCGCGGCGAGCAGGAAGAGAAAAACGGCGGCTAACAGCCGCCGGGGTTAAAACTACTTTAGTACGGCCAGCGCCGCGTCGTAATCGGGTTCCGTGGTGATCTCGTCGACCAGCTGGCTGTACAGCACCTTGTCATGCTCATCCAGCACCACCACCGCGCGCGCCGTCAGGCCCGCCAGCGCGCCAGCAGAAATCGCCACGCCATAATCCTGCTTGAATTCCGCGCCGCGCAGCGTCGAGAGCGTCACGACGTTATTCAGGTTATCGGCGCCGCAAAAACGCGACTGCGCAAACGGCAGATCGGCGGAGACGCAGAGCACCACCGTGTTGGTCAGCTCGCTGGCCAGCTGGTTAAAGCGGCGTACCGAGGCGGCGCAGACGCCGGTGTCGACGCTGGGAAAAATATTCAGAACTTTGCGTTTTCCTGCATACTCAGAGAGCGACACGTCGGAGAGATTTTTCGCCACCAGCGAAAAGGCTTTAGCCTGCTCGCCCGCCTGGGGAAAGTGACCAGCAACCTCAACCGGGTTGCCCTGAAAATGAACAGTGTGAGACATAGCGATTCCTTAAACGTCAGATAACTGGATACAGGTAATACAGGTAAGTATGGTTTGAAAAAAGGTTTATGACATATCTATAAAACACTTACGAGCGGAAAACGCAGATTATCCAGGACGACGCGCAGTTATCGAATGACATGGAGAGAGTATGAGAACGGTAAAAAGCTATCCCGAGTCCTGGCCGCTGCATACCCCTTTCGTCATCGCCCGCGGTAGCCGCACCGAAGCGAAAGTGGTGGTGGTGGAGATTGAAGAGAACGGCGTCAAAGGCACAGGCGAGGCGACCCCCTATGCGCGCTATGGCGAAACGGAAGCCTCGGTGCTGGCGCAGATCGCGGAGATTCTGCCGGCACTGCAGCAGGGCATGACGCGCGACGCTCTCCAGCGGGCGATGCCGGCCGGCGCGGCGCGCAACGCTATCGACAGCGCGCTGTGGGATCTGCAGAGCCGCCAGCAGCGCCAGGATCTCTGGGCGCTGAACGGCGTTGCGGCGCCCGCAGAGGTGGTGACGGCGCAGACCGTCAGCATTGATACCCCCGAAGCGATGGCGAGCAGCGCCCGGGCGCTCTGGCAGCACGGCGCGAGGCTGCTGAAAATCAAGCTGGACGACTCCTTTATCACCGAGCGGCTGGTGGCGATCCGCACGGCGGTGCCGCAGGCGACGCTGATTGTCGACGCCAATGAGTCCTGGCAGGCCGAAGGGCTGGCTGCGCGTTGCCAGCTGCTGGCGGATCTGGAGGTGGCGATGCTGGAGCAGCCGCTGCCCGCCGGACAGGATGCGGCGCTGGCGAACTTTATCCATCCGCTGCCGATCTGCGCTGACGAAAGCTGCCATACCCGCGACAGTCTGCCCGCGCTGCGGGGACGCTATGAGATGGTCAATATCAAGCTGGATAAAGCGGGCGGGCTGACCGAAGCGCTGGCGCTGGCCGCAGAGGCGAAGAGGCTCGGGCTGGAGGTGATGCTCGGCTGCATGATCTGCACCTCGCGCGCGATTCATGCCGCGCTGCCGCTGGCGCCGACGGCGCGCTTCGCCGATCTCGATGGGCCGACCTGGCTGGCGGTGGATGTCGAGCCCGCCATTCAGGTCAGCGCGGGTAAAGTGGTTATCGCTGCCAGCGAAGCAGGCTGATCATCGGCGCCAGATAGCGCTCCGTCGCTTCATCCACTGAAATCGCCGGCATCTCGGCGGTGATGCAGGGCAGGCCGAGGTCGTTGCACCAGCTTCCGAACGAGCCGGGCGTGTCGTAACCGACGCTGCTCACCAGCGGCAGCGCGGTCTGCTGCGCCAGCCAGTGGCCGAGTTCGCTGCCGCGCGGATCGTCGATGCAGGCGAGCGGCTCATGCCAGGAGACCACCCAGCGCGGCTTCAGCCCGTGGATCAGCTCGCACAGCGCCTGGGTTTCCGGCTCGGAGCCGGGCCGCTCCCCGGTCGAGAGCAGCACGTCGCGCGCCTCGGCGGCGCTGTTCCAGCGATAGACCGTCTCGCCGCTCTGCCAGTTGGCCGCCGGAAAGTTGCGGTTGAGATCGACGCCGTGCGCGTTGGCGCGCAGGCCCAGCTGACAGCCATCCGGATTGACCGCTAGCACCACGTGATGACGGCGCAGCCGGTCCGGCAGCGTGCGCATCGCGGCGGACAGGGTAGCGACGGCGGCGTTTTCATCTCCATGAGTGCCTGCCAGTATCAGCCCGCTGTCGCTATCGGCAGCCGGCGCGGGAAACCAGAGCAGGGGCGCGCCCAGCACGCTGTCGCCGTAGCGCTGATACGGAATCTCAAGTTTGCCGCGTCGTGGACGCGGGTGTAACACCGTCATCGGCTTTCTCCTTTATTGCCCTCTTCAGACAAAGTAGCGGAAAAGCCGCGCGTGGAAAATCGCTATTTATCCTTCAGGCATTTACGCTACAGTGCCCGGGTCATGCTGCGCCCTGCAGTGCGTTGCGCAGCGCTTCATTAGGGTAAGGGAGTGAAGATGAAAAGCACATTTCGCAAGACGCTGACGGCGCTGATCCTCGCCGCCATCGCGACGCCGACGCTGGCGGCGCAGCCGCCGGCTGGCGCGCAGCTGGCCGCCCAGCAGGAGATTGTCCGCCATATCAAAGACGAGCCCGCCTCGCTCGATCCGATGAAAGCGGTCGGCCTGCCGGAAATTCAGGTGATCCGCGATCTCTTCGAAGGACTGACCAACCAGGATGCGCAGGGCAACATCGTGCCGGGCGTGGCTGAAAGCTGGAGCAGCAGCGACAATAAAACCTGGATCTTTACGCTGCGCGGCAATGCGAAATGGTCCAACGGCGAGCCGGTGACGGCGCAGGATTTCGTCTACAGCTGGCAGCGTCTGGTTGAGCCGAAAAACAGTTCGCCTTTTGCCTTGTTCGCCGGGCTGGCGGGCA
Organism: Pantoea septica; assembly: GCF_002095575.1. GTDB lineage: Bacteria > Pseudomonadota > Gammaproteobacteria > Enterobacterales > Enterobacteriaceae > Pantoea > Pantoea septica. The sequence goes on from NZ_MLJJ01000021.1 coordinate 48,743, forward strand.
TCAGCAACGCGGGCGCGATAACCAAAGGTGAGATGCCGGCGGATCGGCTCGGCGTCAGCGCCGTCGACGCGCAGCACCTCAAAGTGACGCTCGACCGTCCGGTGCCCTGGTTTCCGGCGCTGGCGGCCAACGTGGCGCTTTTCCCGGTGCCGCAGCGCGTTATCGCCAGCGCGGGCGACGTCTGGACCGCGCCGGGCAAGCTGGTGGGCAACGGCGCCTATCAGCTGGAATCGCGCGTGGTGAATGAGAAAATTGTGCTGACGCGCAATCCAGCCTACTGGGACGACGCGCATTCGGTGCTGACCAAAGTGACCTTTATTCCCATCAACGAAGAGTCCAGCGCCACCAGGCGCTACCGCGCGGGCGATATCGATATCACCGAATCGTTCCCGAAAAACCTTTACGCGCAGCTGAAAAAAACGCTGCCGGGCGAGGTGTATACGCCTGACCAGCTCGGCACCTACTACTACGCCTTCAACACCCAAAAGGGCGCCACGGCGGATGCGCGCGTGCGCAAGGCGCTGTCGTGGAGCATTGACCGCCGCATTATCGCGGAAAAAGTGCTGGGTACCGGCGAGAAACCTGCCTGGCGCTTTACGCCCGACGTGACCGCAGGCTTTAAACCGGCGCAGTCCTATATCGAGCAGCACAGCCAGCGGGAGCTTAACGCTCAGGCGAAGGCGCTGCTGGCCTCCGCGGGTTACGGCCCTGGGCGGCCGCTGCACCTGACGCTGCTCTACAACACCTCGGAAAGCCATCAGAAAATCGCTATCGCCGTCGCGTCGATGTGGAAGAAGAACCTCGGCGTTCAGGTCACGCTGCAGAATCAGGAGTGGAAGACCTATATCGACAGTCGCAACAGCGGCAATTTCGACGTGATCCGCGCCTCCTGGGTCGGCGACTACAATGAACCCTCTACCTTCCTCAGCCTGCTGACCAGCGGCAACAGCAGCAATATCGCGCGCTTCAGCAACGCCGACTACGATGCGGTGCTCGCCAGAGCGAGGGGCGAAACCCAGGCCGAGGCGCGCAACAGCGACTACAACAAGGCGGAGCAGATTCTGGCGGACCAGGCGCCGATCGCGCCGATCTATCAGTACACCAACGGCCGCCTGATCAAGCCGTGGGTGAAAGGCTACCCCATCAACAACCCCGAAGATGTCGCCTACAGCCGCGAGCTGTGGATCGAAAAACATTAAGCCCTGCGCGGCCTGCCTGGCAGGCCGCCCCCAGACACCTTTGCTCACAGCCTGAGGATTGCAACTCAACCGCGTCGCGCTAGACTGTATCGTATTGATTTTGGTAGCGAGGCAAGTGAGTGAACGTCATTGAAGGCAAAGCGCTGCAGGTATCGGACGCCATAATCGCCTGCCAGCTTGATGGCAAGGGCGGCCTGATCCCCATCGAAGATAAGGACGTCATCCACTGCGAGCGTCCCTGCTGGCTGCATCTTAACTATACCCATCGACAGAGTGCCGACTGGCTGCAGTCTACGCCGCTTATCCCCGACACGGTGCGCGACGCGCTGGCGGGAGACAGCATGCGGCCGCGCGTCAGCCGCCTTGGCGACGGCTTTATGATCGTGCTGCGCAGCGTCAACCACAACGCCGACTCCCGGCCGGAACAGCTGGTGGCGATGCGGGTTTTTATCAACGACAAGCTGATCGTTTCGACGCGCCGTCGCAAGGTGTATGCGGTGGACGCGGTGCTGACCGATCTGCAGAACGGTAACGGTCCGGAAGATGGCGGCAGCTGGCTGGTGGACATCTGCGACGCGCTGACCGATCACGCCAGCGAATTTATCGAAGAACTGCATGACAAAATTATCGTGCTGGAGGATGCGTTGCTGGACCAGCGCGTGCCGGCGCGCGGCGAGCTGTCGCTGTTGCGCAAGCAGCTGATCGTGATGCGGCGCTATATGACGCCGCAGCGCGACGTCTATTCGCGTCTCGCCAGCGAGAAACTGCCCTGGATGGATGACAGCGACCGCCGCCGTATGCAGGAGGTCTCTGACAGGCTAGGGCGCGGGCTGGACGATCTCGACGCCGGCGTGGCGCGTACCGCGGTGCTGGCCGATGAGGTCGCCTCGCAGATGGCGGAGGCGATGAACCGCCGCACCTATACCATGTCGCTGCTGGCGATGATCTTTCTGCCGACCACTTTTCTGACCGGGCTGTTTGGCGTTAACCTCGGCGGCATTCCGGGCGCCAACTGGCATCTTGGCTTCAGCATGTTCTGCCTGCTGCTGCTGATCATGATTATCGGCGTCGCCTGGTGGCTGAAACGGCGGCGCTGGCTGTGACAATAATGTAATCAACGTGTTCCTAAGGTTCACATCAGGACAATAATGCGCGGCAACACGGAAAAAAGGGAAAAAAGCTGATCGAGGTCAATACCCCTCCAGGACAATAGCGGCAAACTCAGTTCCGCAGGTGAATGCAACGTCAAGCGATGGGCGTTGCGCTCCATATTGTCTTACTTCCTTTTTTTAGAATTACTGCATAGCACATATTAATTCGATACGCCGGCCTTATCCGCCGGCTTTTTTTTTGCCCCTGCGGCTGAGTTATACCTATGCTTGAAGGACAACGACCAGAGAGGAGCAGGGTATGACATCTATTTTCGCCAGCGATCCGATTCCGACCGATCCCGTCCCGATCCCCGATCCAATACCGCAACCGCCGCCGAATCCGCAACCGGATCCGCCGCCAGAACCGGGTTATCCGCCGATCCTCGATCCGCTGCCGCACAGGTAAAAAAAAGGGCGCGCTTGCACAGCGCGCCCTTTTTGCATCAGCTGCGGATTAGGGCAGCTGCAGCACGTCGAGGCGCACCGCCGGCACGGCATCGTCCTCTTCCTGCCAGCCGACAGGCTGCACGGGCAGCGTTTCGCGGTCAAAGGCGAGATCGCCGCCGTCCACGACCGCATCGCCGTGCTGGATGCCTTTGAAATCGAACAGCGCGGTATCCGCCAGGTGCGATGGCACAACGTTTTGCATCGCGCTGAACATCGTCTCGAGCCGTCCCGGATAGCGCTTATCCCAGTCGCGCAGCATATCGCCGATCACCTGACGCTGCAGGTTCGGCTGCGAACCGCAAAGGTTGCAGGGAATGATCGGGAACTTGCGCGCCTCAGAGAAGCGTACGATATCTTTTTCGCGGCAGTAGGCCAGCGGACGGATCACGATATGCCTGCCGTCGTCGCTCATCAGCTTCGGCGGCATGCCTTTCATTTTGCCGCCATAGAACATGTTCAAAAACAGCGTCTGCATAATGTCGTCGCGATGGTGGCCCAGCGCGATTTTCGTGCAGCCCAGCTCGGTGGCGGTACGATAGAGAATGCCGCGGCGCAGGCGCGAACAGAGCGAGCAGGTCGTTTTGCCTTCCGGGATCTTCTCTTTAACGATGGAGTAGGTGTCTTCCTCGACAATCTTGTACTCGACGCCCAGCGTCTCCAGATATTCCGGCAGGATATGCCCCGGAAAGCCCGGCTGTTTCTGGTCGAGGTTGACCGCCACCAGCGAGAAGTTAACCGGCGCGCTCTGCTGCAGATTGCGCAGGATTTCCAGCAGCGTATAGCTGTCTTTGCCGCCTGACAGGCAGACCATAATGCGGTCGCCCTCTTCAATCATGTTGTAATCGGCGATAGCGGCGCCGACGTTGCGACGCAGGCGCTTCTGGAGTTTGTTAAGGTTGTACTGTTCTTTCTTGTCAACCGTTTGATTTTCTTGCATTAAGTTATATCTCAGCAATCAAAAGAGGGCAGATAACGCGCAGCGCTTCGGCGCGCCATCCTGCTATTCAGCATAGCCAGCAGGCAAAAGTATGCCGCGTATGGTACGGATTACGGCGGCGAATGCCAGCACGTTTTATCGCGGCGTCCCAGCGTGAATCGATGCGTGCCAGCGTGGACAGATACTGGAAAGCGAGTAGAAGGGGCAGAGGTCGATCTCCAGACGCCGCGATTGAGCCAACTGCAGGAGCGAGACTACAGGAAGCACCGCCTGCGTGACATTGAAGGAAAGGCGAAGGCATATAGCGGGATATCAGCCTGGCTTTTTTTGATAAATTTTTAACAAGCGTAAAATTTTATTAATCTGGCCTGCAGACGGATTTTTTTCGCGCGCGCTATAAAAGACTGTTTTCCATTTAAATTTACCGGCTTGGCGTCTGGCTTAATATTCCCCCTTATCCGACTCGCTTATTTAAATTTATTCACCAGGGTGTCTGGTCTCGCTTGAAAATGGCGGCGTCTCTTCTAGAATAAAAATCGTAACACGAAAACGGCTGGCATAACTGATTTATGCTGGTTGCCATTTTTAATAGCACTATATATCCAGGAGGATAATATGGCCGAACATCGTGGTGGTTCAGGTAACTTTGCAGAAAATCCTGAAAAAGCATCAGAAGCAGGCAAAAAAGGCGGGCAGAACAGCGGGGGTAATTTCGCTAATGACCGTGAGAAAGCTTCCGAAGCGGGTAAAAAAGGTGGCCAAAACAGCCACGGCGGCGGGCGTAAGTCTGATTAATCAGAAAGATAAGAACTGATTAAACCGCAGGCCCCGGCATTCGTGCCGGGGCTTTGATTTTTCTTTGATTTGAACTTACTCCATAGATTGCCAGGGGTTATATTCGTGCTGGATAGCATTGCGGCTAAAAATATTAATAGCTTTAGCAAGCGAGCCGTTATTCTACAGGCTGTTAACGGAAAATGAATAGGGCTATTCCTCTGCCTCGGGTTATTTAAGTTCATGGCCGACCGCCTAATATGAGCGTCAGAATTATTTTCAGGGCAAAGCGATGTGGCGCTATGGGTTAAGCTGCTTAAGAAAACTCAGCCGATCTGTCCGCTTTTCCAGCCGTTTCGGGCAGCAGGGAAATGGCTCTCTTTGCCGGTACATTCCTCATACCAGCAGCCCTCAGCAAAAAGATAGCGCACTTTTAATACTTGCCCCAAAACGCTGGCTCGTCACCTGAACCTGAAACCGTTCAATCTGCCGAAAGAAAGTTTTCCAGCGCAGATAGCAGCATATTCACGTTTTTTTCTCCTGGGCTTTTTTGCCCCGTCTGTATTCTTCGAAGTAGGGGAGCATCTCCAGAAAAAAAATCGATATAAAAACAAACACAATATAGCCCGTTGGTAGCGGATCCGATCTTAGCGTTAGCTCATACCTTGCGGGCTCGTTACCCAATCCAAACAATGCCTGAAACTGCCCCCAGTGCCTTGAAATGACCAGCAACAGAGCCATTAGCGGAACCATTTCAAGGAAGCTGTGTATGTGTTGCTCGACAGGAGAGACTTTCCTGGCTGTAACCGCATAACTGACATCCCACAGAGCTGTAGCCTCATGGCAGAAAAAAAGACAATCATACTTAATATAACCAGCGCATTAACATCCAGGAAAAGTGCCGAAAGCAACGGAATACTCATTTCCAGAAACATAAGGATATGAATATAAGTTTCCTTTAAGCCTGTTGTCGTTTCAATATCTGTTGCTCTGTGACAAATCCAGTCAGCAAACCCGGCGATAAGCCATACGGGTAAGACAAAATAGAGTAACAGAAACATTTGCGGATCCAGAGGGTTCATACAGGTATCCTGTGAGTTTAGATTTCTGAACATAACGCTGCCAGTCTGTTTGAGTTCGCCCGTTTTGCAGGTTAATAGCCTGTTCTGACATGCCAGTAATTTGATGCCTCCTGTTAATCAGGCCATCCCTGTATTAGCTCACTCTTTTTGCGAGCAGCTTAACGCCGTTTGAAATGAACAGAATATAAACCCTTATCCAGCTTGTATCAAAGGGTCTGATTCGTATTTCTGTGGCTGATCCGACAGGAAGTCAGAGCCATCGTAACTGGAGTGAAATCGGCATTTCTCCCTGTTAAATTACAGCCATACATCCAGTATCATAATAATAAATGGTACATCTGGTTATAAATGCGCAAATGAATGTATGTTTATCTTTCAGGTTTCATGGCTACAAAATATACATGAAAAATGTTTCTTAATATTTTTATATTAAAATCAATTGATTGGGTTAAATTTCAGTAACGATCTGGAAAAAAAGTGTGCGATAAACTCTTTTTTATAACGATTTTAATCGTGATCAAGATCACGTTTCGTCACATTTTGCAAAATTGTACAACTAAAATTAAGTTGTACAAAAAGACAGAAAATATTGTGTTGCATGAGTTGTTTATATTAAAAGAAAAAGAAAGTCCTGTTATTAGCGTAGCGGCTAACCGGCTTAGGCACTGTATTTTTTTTTGGTTGAATTTTTTACGTATCAAAACCATATTTCACTCATCCTGAGTAAATAAATTTTTAAACCTGAGGTGATGATATGGAAAAGCGACGTGGTGGTGCAGGTAATTTTGCAGAAAACCCTGAGCGAGCCCGTGATGCGGGTCGTAAAGGCGGTCAAATTAGCCGCGGTAATTTCAAATATGACAGAGAGCGTGCTGTCGAAGCTGGGCGGATCGGCGGAAAATTAAGCAAGAGAACGTCAAGGAATAGTGCTGAGTAAATTTTTCTGATTGATATCATCGGCTGGGTTACATTCTGTATTTACTCTTCCCTGCATTTACTCTGTTGGTGCCATGAGATTAGCGAGCATTCTTATTTTTGTCCGGGTGCTAACCAGTTTTAAATGGCAGCTGCTTATTAAGCCGGGGTGATCATGCATAATAGTGGCAACAGAAAACCGGCAATCCGTTTCAGAAATCATTATATCAGCGATGAGGATGAAGCTCGTGCTTTCATTATGGGTACTGTTGTTTATGAGCTGATAGATTCAGGTAAAGTGATAAGCCGAAAATCTGTCTGCTGTAAATTGCTGGCAAGACTGGAACACTGTGAAAGCCCGGAGGAGGAGCATTTATATTTCCGTATGATTCGATCGCTTTTTGGTCGCCATTAAGCTGGCGGCAAGATAAATTCAGGTTGAGTTCTTCTGTGGAAAGAAGGCGTGATGGAAATTGTCTGTGATTGAAACCCGTTTGCAGTAACTCGCATTTAGCCCGTCAGGAACGGGCTTTTTTTTGTTATTACCGGGACCAGACCTGATAGCCGTTATTTGAGCTTAAGGGCATCTCGATTCATGAACCAGATCGCCAGCGCCAGCGCCAGAAACCCCGCCGCGCCGGTCATGACCGCGCTCCAGCCTCCAGCGTGCCACAGTATGCCCGCCAGCGCCGAGCCAACCGCCGCGCCGATAAAGTTAGAGACGACAAAGATGGTGCTCAGGCGACTGCGCATCGCCGGATTGATTGAAATGATGCGTGTCTGATGCAAAACGTTTAACGTCTGTACCGCGATATCGATCAGGATAATCGCCAGGATGATCAAATAGAGACTGTTGCGGCCCCAGGCGGCCACGCCGATAGCCACCAGCGCCAGTAACAGCGCCAGGCCTGTGGCCATCACCGAGTGACCCCGGTCATGCAGAATGCCTGCCCGTCTGGCCATCAGCGCGCCGGCCAGTCCTGCCAGCCCCGTCAGGCCGATCTGGCTGACTGTATAAGAGTAGGGCGCCGAACTTAACAGGAACGTCAGGCTGGTCCAGAACAGGGTGAAAACAAGAAAGCCGCAGGCAGCGATAAGCAGGGTAATACGCACCGCTGCGCTTTCTGCGATCGTCGACAGCAGCGAGCGCATTAATTCTCTGTAGCTGAGATGCTGGCGAGGAACATCGGCCGGAAGCATACGCAGCATCAGGAAAGCCAGAATCAAAGCGCCGCCCGCTGCGATAAAATAGACCGCACGCCAGCCGAGAAAATCGGCAATCACTCCGCTGACGGTTCTGGACAAGAGAATGCCGATAAGCATTCCTGAAATGATAGTGCCCAACACTTTCCCTAACTGGGACGGGCTCGCCAGATCGCCGGCAAACGGCGTCAAAAGTTGGCCAGCGACGGTTGTCAGCCCTGTCAGCGCCATTGCCGCCATCAGTAACGGCATGGAGGGGGCGACCGCTGTCAGGCAAAGAGAAAGCGCTGAGAGAAAGAGGATGGCAGGAATAAGCCTGCGGCGATTCCGGATGTCACCCAGCGGCACCAGCAGCAGAATGCCGGTTGCATAACCCAGCTGGGTGAAGGTGATGAGCATACTTGCTGAGTCTGGCGGAGCGCCGAACGACAGGGCGATATCATTCAGCAGCGGCTGTGCCGTGTAGAGATTACCGACCGCCACCCCGCCAGTGATGGCAAACAGCCGGATGAGCATGCGGTTTAAAGCTGGCTTTTCTGACGCGTCTATATTCTCAGGGCTATTGATCTTCACTCAACCTCCACTTCATCCGTTACGGGCTGATTCCCACCGCTTATGGCTCAAATGCTGTTGGTACTCCAGGTGATGCACGCTGTGGCGTTATCCCCGTGTTCCGGAGGATCAATAATAGCCTGCTGCACCACAGGTGTAAGAGTCGCGTCCGGACGGATAACGTTGGTTCCAATCTCTCCTGGGGCATATTCAAGCATACGCGCCTGACCTCGTTGCCAGCGTTATCGGGCCGCAAAGAAGTCAGGCAGGGATTTTAAGGCTGTAGGTTAGTGTAGATAAATCATCAGCGATAGGGCGCGTTAGGCCACTTAATATAAGCGAAGACGTAAAGCATGATGAAGTGCAGGCCAGGCATCGAGAGAATAAGCGCCATCTTCCAGCCGAAGCCCGCTTTTTGCGCCATCCGATAGCATGGAATGAACGTCAGTAACCAAATTACCAGTGACAGTGACGCGAGAGGATTAGGCTTTTCCATTGAGTATGCTCCTTAAATGTTCAGGGCAGAATATCGGCAGGAAAGCGTCACTCTTGAGCCGCGCGACGTTTTCATCCCGCCAGATAATACTAAAGCCGCCATCGCTGGCGGCTTCAAAATAGTTTCATCGTGATAAGCGCCCACAGTCAGGCTGCCCTTGATGCTGCTCTGTTAATTCGCCGTCACGGTCTTCATCGCCGCACGCTGCGGCAACAGCCAGAGAAACGCGACGATAATCAGCGCCAGCGTCAGCGAGGCGCTATAGCGGCTCAGCGCAAGACCGCCCGATGCGACAGGCTTATCCAGGAAATCGCCCACCACAGCGCCCAGCGGTCGGGTCAGGATAAAGGCCGCCCAAAACAGCGCGGTGCGTGAAAGCGAGGTAAAGCGGCTGGCAGCCCAGATAATGGCCAGCGCGCCGACAAACAGCAGGATCCCGCCGTCGTACCCCAGTCCTTCGCTGTCAGCGGTCCAGTCGCCTAACGCCGTGCCCAGGGTTTGCGAGAACATAATGGTGACCCAGTAAAAACACTCGGACACGCCGTTGTTGACGGAATGCACGGCGATAGTGCCGCAGGTAATGCGCCAGATAAACAGCGAGAGAACCAGCAGGGTGCTCAGCAGCAGCGTGCCGCCCAGATAGCCTATCCCCAGCGAGCGATCGGCAAAGTCCGCCAGCGTGGTGCCGACGGTGGTGGTGGCAACCACGGTAAACCAGTAGATCCACTTATTAAAGCTGTGGCGTTTAATCTGCACCACGACAGCAACTAAAAAGATAATGGCGAAAATCAGCGTACCGGTAAGGTAGCCCAGATTCATCGACATGGTCACCGCATCGCCGCCGGTTTCACCCAGCGTGGTTGCAGCGATTTTAGTTAACCAGAACGCCAGAGTAACGGCAGGTACTTTGCTGAGGGATTGAGAATCTGCGATCTTATTTTGCATGAGGGTAGGCTCCGGAAAAGCCCGAATTGGGCTAATACAGCACCCAGTCTATAGGATTATTCTTAAGCGAAGATTAAGCGCTATGAATGTTTGAGCGAAATGATGAGGCATGCAGAAATTGTTTTAAGGGCGGGCAGCGAACCCTTAACGGCTGCACTTTCCACGAGCCTCGATGCGTCCAGGGGTTGATAACGTAGTCGCTCAGCATCACTATGCCTCTCCTGTGTGTGCAAATGGACGTTCTGAACGACAAGGGGGAAAGATGGCAAACCGGGCCCTGGCTTACCGACGTTTCGGCCAGCCGGAAGAGGTATTGCATCTGGAGACGGGAGAGAAAGGCGAGCTTGCTGCCGACGCGATCAGGGTAACGATGCGCTACTCACCGGTTAACGCTTCTGACCTCATCCCGATTACGGGCGCCTATCAGCACCGTATCGCGCTACCGCAGGTTGCCGGCTACGAGGGTATGGGCGTTGTCACAGACGCGCCGGCGCCATACCGTCACTTAACGGGTCAACGGGTGCTTGCTCTGCGCGGCGAAGGCACCTGGCAGAGTCAGGTCGATATTCCCGCCGCGCTTGCCATTCCCGTCCCCGATAATATTGACGACAGGCTGGCTGCGCGAGGGTATATCAACCCTGTTGCCGCGACGCTGATGCTTAAGCACTTTTCGCCGGCAGGTAAAGATATCCTGCTCACGGGCGCCGGGAGCGAGTGCGCCATGCTGCTGGGCCAGTGGGCGCTCCGCGCCGGCGCGCGCTCCGTGACGGGCATACATCGCTCGCCAGTGCATGCGCTGAAGCTTGAACAGTGCGGCATTACGCCGGTTCAGGAGCAGGAGAGCGAAGCCATCAGCTATTATGCTGCACGCGCCGGTGTCGTTTACGATGCCACCGGCGGCAGGCTGGCAGAAACGCTCCTTGAGCTGATGCCGCTGACCGCGCTGTTCGTCAGCTATGGTCTTCTCTCCGGCGAGGCGTTCCGCGCTCAACATCACCTGCCGAAGATCCACTGGTTTCATGTGCGGCATTATCTTGCGGCGGCGGGCACAGAGGGCTGGCAGCAGATGTTCAGAGAGCTGTGGCCGCTGCTCGCTGAAAGTCATACTCGCGACGTGCAGATATTCGCTCTGGAGGAGTGGAAAGCCGCCATAGGGGCTTACCGCAAAGCCGGAAGATCGGCTAAACCGCTTATTAAGCTGGCCCCTTAAACGGGATTTCTCCCGCAGGTTGCGCTCTGCGTCAGCCATAACGCAACCTGCACGCCAGGGGCCAGACAGCGTCTTTGAACATAAAGCAACCCGAGGCCAGCGCGTTCCGCTACAATACTGTTTCCTTTAACAGCAGGAAAAAAAAGTGAAAGCTTTCATGGCCGCCGTTTTAATGCTGACGCTGACAGCCTGCTCCAGCTCCACGGGGCGAAATTTTGATACGGCGAGCATTCAGAAAATACGCGCGGGAGCGACCACCCGCGCCGAGCTTATCGCGATGTTCGGCCCGCCGGATACGGAAACGCCTTATCCCAACGGGCAGCAGCTGCTGATGTGGAACTACAGCGAAGCGAGAACGCTCGACACGACGGCAGGCAAAACGCTCACCGTGCAAACCAAAAATGGCCGCGTGTTCAATTACACGCTGAGTAAAAGCTGACCGGCATAGCGCCCTCTCTCTCAGCGTAAAAAAAGCGCATAAACTGGGTTTTTTTCGCACCATTGCCCGCTGCCGTGCTGGCGTAGTCTGTCCCTCTTATCTCAAGGGGGAAATTATGGATACACGCACCATTGCTGTTTCGCTTGTTATGGCCATCAGTTTGCTCTGGATCCGGGCTTCAGCGGCGCAGCCGCCGCAGCACACCGACGATCAGGTCCGTCAGCTGATGATCAAAGGTTCAAAAGCAGTAACCCAGGAAAGGGTCGATGAGTGGCGCCACAGTCATAGTGCCTGACCGAACCTGCACTCGCAGGGAGCAGGTACCCGGCGCTGCGCCGTGCGATAAATCTGGCAGGATAGTCTATTGAAAAACGATCGCCGCAGCGCCGCCTCACTGATAATGCTACTGAGCTTTAGCGCGGTAGTGGGCGTGGCGCTGCTCTCTCTTTTCGCCCGGCACTGGGGCGAGTTTGTGCAGTACTGTCTTACCCTGCAAATTTCACTGCATCGCTATCTGGTGCAGTACCTGCTTCTGCAGCGCGACCATCACATCAAAGGCGGACTGATGCTGATAGCAGGCAGCTTCACCTACGGATTTCTGCATTCAGTCGGTCCCGGCCACGGCAAGTTTGTCATTACCGCCTGGCTGGCCACGCACCGGGAAAAACTCAACGCCAGCCGCCTGATTACGCTGGCAGGCAGCCTGATGCAGGGCGTCGTCGCGGTTCTGTTTGTCCTTATTCTCGCCATCTCGCTGAATCTCTCGATGGGCGATCTCAGCGTAAGCCGCTTCTGGATGGAAAAAGCGAGCGCATTGCTTATCGCGGGCTTTGGTATCGCGCTTATCGGACGGGCGATCGGCCGCGATCGCCTGCGACTGTTCGGCGCCAGCGCGTCACGCCATCAGCATGATGCGGCCTGCGGCTGCGGACATAAGCATCAGCCGAACGCCGCAGATCTGACCGGCGGCTGGCGTAATGCGGCCTGGGTTATTGCCGGCATCGGCATCCGTCCCTGTAGCGGGGCGCTGATGATCCTGGTCTTTGCCAACGCTGTAGGCATGTTCAGCTGGGGCGTCGCGGCGGTAATGGCGATGTCGCTGGGCACGGCGGCCTCCATTATGATGCTGGCTACCTGGGTGCATCACCTCAGAGAGTGGATGTTTGCCTCAAACCGGCCCGTGTTAATGCGCTACGCCGCCACGCTGGGCAGAGTGGCGATAGCCGCGGGCGGAATAGCGCTTATCCTTTTTGCGGCGGTGCTGTTTTCCACCGTGATACCGGTCAGTGCGAACGGCGATTTCATCACCGCAGGCTGCTAGGCCGTCTGGCGCAAACCCTTCACCAGCAGCGTGAACACCTGAACGACTTTCGGCAGCGCCCGCTGCGGATCGTCGCTGGCGGCAATCCACTGGGCGGCATTGAGCGCGGCGCTATTCAGCAGGCAGGCGGTCGCGTCCGGGTCTACCGTTTTGATGACGCCGCGTTCAAGCATTTCGGCAATGCGCTGGCGGGTGGATTCAAGGCAGCTGTTCTGGCTTGGCCACTGGGCCGGATTGCCCAGGAAAGCGGGGCCATCCAGCAGCACGATGCGCCGCACTTCCTCATCCAGCGCCATCCTGATATAGGCGATCCCTTCCGCCAGCAGCTTTTCCCACTCATCGCCAGCATCAGCGGCGGCTTCCCTGGCGCGCTGCGCCATCTCGCCATCTATCTGGGTGACGACGGCGGCAAGCAGCCCCTTTTTATCGCCGAAGTTATGGTACAGCGCGCCGCGCGTCAGATTGACGCTGGCGGTCAGCTCATCCATCGAGGCGGCGGCAAAGCCTTTCTCGGCAAAGGCTTTTCGCGCGGCGGCAATCAGCCTGGCGCGGTTTGCCTCCATGGTTTCGGCGCGGCGTTTCACAGCCATAAGCACTCCTTGTCACATACGCAGCGTATCTGAATTGACATACGGGGCGTATGTGTGATTAATTTTACATACGCGGCGTATATTAAATGATTTATACCGGCTGCGCATCCCGCTTCATGACCTGACAGAAGGAAATACCATGAACCAGCCTCAACCCGTTTTCCCGGCTAACCGCCACGCGCTCTATGAAGAGCATGGCTATTCCGCCGCCATCCGCTCCGGCGATTTGCTGTTTGTCTCAGGCCAGGTCGGCAGCCGCGCCGACGGCACGCCGGAGCCCGATTTCGCCGCGCAGGTGCAGCTTGCTTTCGACAACCTCCGGGCGACGCTGGCCGCCGCCGGATGTACTTTTAACGATCTGATTGACGTCACGACCTTTCATACCGATCCGGAAAAGCAGTTCCCGACCATTATGCAGGTCAAACACGCCGTATTCCCCCAGCCGCCTTACCCGAACTGGACGGCCGTTGGCGTCAACTGGCTGGCTGGCTTCGATTTTGAAATCAAGGTGATTGCCAGGATCCCCGCGCAGTAAACAGGGCGACGCCTTTACTCAATTTTTATTTGCGCGCATTTCATTAATACAAAATTTTTATACGGCCCGTGGTTGAATCTTCTGCAGCACCTGCCTAAGGAGAATCAACCTGATGAAATGCCTCAATGAAACCTTTCCTCGCGTTTTCAGCAGCGAGACGGCGGCGGCGGATCTGGCCGCGCAGCAGCGGCGTAAAATCCTCTCGCCCCGCAAATGGTATAAAAACGACTTTTACCTCAGCACCGATAATGCCGCGCTGGACGCCGGTTTTATCTGCCGCTCGCTGCATCATCCCGCCGGACGGCGACATCTGGCGCTGGCGCTGCACGGCAGCCTCTGCTTCGGCCTCTATCGCAAAGCGAGGCAGATTGGCTTCGCGCGCATGGTCACCGACCTGGCCGGCACGGTGGTGCTGCGCGACCTGATCGTCGCGCCGGAGTATCGCTTTATCGGACTGGGCTCCTGGATGCTGAGCTGCACTCTGAGCCATCCCGCCACGCAAAGCTGCTGCGCCGTTCTCTGCTGGAGCAGCGAGGCGTCTCCGTTCCTGATCAAGAACGGCTTTAGCGCCGTGCCGACCGTTCCAGGGCTGCATATTTTTCGCCTCCTGAACGCAGTCGGCGAGGCGCACGCCGAACCCTGCGCGCTGCACTAGCGGCCGCAGGATCATGAGCGGCCTTATCCAGCTGTTACTGCGTCAGCCCTTTAATCTGCCCGATTCACGCTCCCCGTCCGGCAATAAGCCGGGGGCACTACAGGATCCTTCCATGTCAGGCTTAATTCTGGTTTCACATAACTACTCTCAGCACGCCACGCTCTCGGCGCTGTACGACGCTATCCTGTCGCGCCGCGGCGGACTATGGGTGAGCTGGAACGGGAAATGCGAAGCGATCGCGCCCGACACGCTGCGCACGCTCTCATTCCGCCACGGAAATAAGTTCGACACCCTGACGTTTCCGCTGACGCAGGAAGAGTCGGAGGCGGGCTATCACGGCTATGTGCATCAGGGGCTGTGGCCCGTTTTTCATCAGCGTCCCGATCTGGCGCGCTTTACCAGCCACAGCCGCCGCCACTATCAGAAAATCAACGAGGCCTACGCCCGGGCGATCGCGGAGTATGCGATGCCGGACGATCGGCTCCTGATCCAGGACTACCATCTTATTCCCTGCATAAAACTGCTGCGCGAGGCGGGGCTGCTCAACCGCACCGCATTTTTCTTTCACCAGCCTTTTCCTTCGGGGCAGGGGTTCGAGGCGATTCCAGACTGGCAGTGGCTGGCCGAGTCGCTGCTGTGCAGCGATCTGATCGGCTTTCAGACTCTTCAGGACATGAATAACTTCCTGCTGTGGATCGAAAGCGAATACCGCACCGAGCGTCTCAGCGCCACCAGCGTCCGCGTCCATGGACACCTCATTACCACCGGCGTCTTTCCGATGGGGATCGACCTGGAGGATGTGGAGTACCTGAAAGAGAGCAACAGCTGTCGCCTGATGGAGCAGCAGTGCCGCGAGACGCTGCCGGAACATACCGTGCTTAGCGGCGGCCATCTGGATAGCAGCGCCGGGCTGCCGTATCGTCTCAGCGCCATGGAGGTGCTGCTGCGCGCCCATCCTGAACATGAAGGATCGATTCGCCTGCTGCAGCTCGCCTCAAAGGCCGCCGGGCATCTTCCCCACGCCAGTGAGGTCGCGCAGGATCTGGAAAGCCTGTGCGGCGAAATGAACGGCGCGCACGGCATGCTGGGCTGGTATCCGGTGAGCTGCCTGACGCACGCCTACAGCCGGGAAGAGCAGGCGGGCATCTACCGCGCGTCGCGCGTCGCGCTGGTGACGCCGCTGATGGCCGGCATGAGCCTGATGGCGAAAATGTATGTGGCGCTGCAGGACCGGGCCAATCCCGGCGTGCTGATTCTGTCGCAGTTCGCGGGCGCCTCGGAGCACATGGACGGCGCCATTGTCGTCAATCCCTACGATCCCGACGCCATTGCCGACGCTATCCATACCGCGCTGCGGCTGCCGCTAAAAGAGCGTCAGAACCGGCACGCCAGACTGATGAAAGGCATCCGGCGCCTCGACTGCCACTGGTGGGCCGACAGCCTGCTCGCCAGCCTGAGCGAGGCGGAAGACGGAAACCCTGAGCCGCAAGCGCGCAGCCTGTTGTTCGCCGGGCGCTACGGACGTCTCCGCTACTAGCCATGTAAAGGCGTCAGGCGCAGCCTTCGACCAGCACAAAGGTGCCGGCGGCGGCGCCCGCGCGCAGCTTTCGTGCGGCCTGATAGGCCGGACTCTCGTAGAAGCGCTTCGCCTCGGCAAAAGAGGCGAACGCGAAAATCACGTGCCGCTGATGCGCCTCGCCTTCCAGATTTTCATATTGCCCGGACCAGGCGACGATCTCCGGGCCAAATTCCCGCATCGCCTCGCCGGCCGCGCTGGCGTATTCCGCGTAGGCCGCGGCGTCTGATACGGTGACGTGAGCGATTAAATAACCTTTTGCCGTCACCGCGCTGGCGCCGCATCTCGCCGCCGGCACGCTGGTGGAGATACTGCCCGATCTGCGCCCTGCGCCGCTTAACGCCTTTTTCGTGGTGGCGCACCGCCGGAGCCTGTCGCAACGCGTCAGGGCCTTTATGCACTGGACGGAGGCGCTGCTCAAACCCTATTTCGACTGAGGGGTCTCCAGCGGACGCAGGCCGCTCCGGCTTTCTTCAGGCTCGGCGATGCGTTTTACCTCGCCCACCAGCAGGATATAGGAGAGCGCGCCGATCAAGGCTACCGCCGCGATATAGATCAGGGCCGGGCCAAAGCCGTAATCCTGCGCCAGATAGCCGATCACCAGCGGAACGGTAATGCCGCCCAGCCCGCCGACGAAATTAAACACGCCGCCGGTCAGGCCAATCAGACGCATCGGCGCCAGCGACGACACCAGCGACCAGGTGATCGACGCGAAGCCGTTGCCGAAAAAGGCCACCGCCATCAGCGCCATGATCCAGACGGGATCGTCGGTGTAGTTAGCGCCCATAATACAGGTGGAGATCAGCAGCCCGCAGATAATCGGCGTTTTACGCGCCGCGCCGAGCGAATAGCCTTTCTTCACCAGTCTGTCTGCCAGCCAGCCGGAGAGCAGCACGCCAACAAAAGCGGCGAGAAAGGGCACCGTGGTCATAAAGCCCGCTTTCAGCGCGGCGATGCCTTTTTCCTGCGTCAGGTAATTTGGGAACCAGGTCAGGAAAAACCACAGCGTCGAGGTCACGGCGAACTGCCCCAGATAGACGCCCAGCAGCTTGCGATGAAACACCAGCTTCCAGTCAGCTTTACTCAGCGGCTGACGCGCTTCGCGGGTGGCGGGCGCATCGCCGTCAACCAGGCCGCCGCCGCGCTGAATATAATCGAGCTCCGCTTTGCCGATGCCTTTGGTAAGACGCGGCGGCTGGTAAACCCTGAACCAGACCAGCGACCAGATAATGCCGATGCCGCCGGTGACGATAAAGACCCAGTGCCAGCTCAGCAGCTCCTGAATCCAGATCAACAGCGGCGTCAGAAAAGCGAGGCCGACAAACTGCCCGGAGGTGAAGAAACCCACTGCGGAGGCGCGCTCCTGCTCCGGGAACCAGCTGGTGACCATGCGGTTGTTGGTGGGAAAGGCGGGGGCTTCGAAGATGCCGGTCACGGCGCGCAGGGCGATCAGCGATATCAGCCCGGCGGCGAAGCCCTGCAGCAGGGTCGCCACCGACCAGCCCAGGATGGCGATAAAATAGGTCAGCCGCGAACCGATGCGATCGAGAAACCAGCCGCCGGGGATCTGGCACAGCGTATAAAGCCAGGCGAACGCGGAAAAGACATAGCCCATCTCCGCTTTAGTGATGCCGAACTCCTGCTGAATATGCGCGGAAGCCACGGCCAGATTAGCCCGGTCGACGTAACAGATCACCACGGTAATAAAGATCATCAACAGCGTGAGATAACGACGTCGCCCTGGTTTTGCATTATTTACGGAAATATCCATCGCAATCTGTCTCCAGATTTGGGCATGGCGAAGCCATTCACCATGCCCTGTTATTTACAGAGGGTGTGTTTTCTATTTATTTATTGTCAGATAATCCGCGACGAGCGGAGCCGGGCTAAATAATCCGCTTTACCACTCCGCGACGGACCCGTCCGCATGGCGCCACAGCGGATTGCGCCAGTCTGGCGCGTTTTTGCTGCGCTCGATCACCTGCTCCTCGTCAATTTCCACGCCGAGTCCTGGTTTCATCAACGGTTTAAAGAAGCCGCCCTCCATGCTGAAGTCCGCTTTGTTTTTCACAAAGTCGAGCAGCTCCGCGCCCTGGTTGTAATGAATGCCCATGCTCTGCTCCTGGAAAACCGCGTTGCGCGAGACGAAATCGACGTGCAGACAGGCGGCGAGGGCGATCGGACCGAGCGGGCAGTGCGGCGCGAGGGCGACGTCGTAGGCTTCCGCCATGGCGGCGATTTTAACGCACTCGGTGATGCCGCCGGCGTGGGAGAGATCGGGCTGCAGTATCGCCAGTCCGCCCGCCTCGAGCACGCGTTTGAACTCAAAGCGCGAGAACATGCGTTCGCCCGCCGCGATAGGGATAGCGGTTTGCGCCGCCAGCCTGGGGTAATATTCCGCCTGCTCCGCCAGTACCGGCTCCTCGATAAACAGCGGGCGGTAGGGCTCAAGCTCTTTGATCAACACTTTCGCCATCGGCGCGCTCACGCGGCCGTGAAAGTCGAGGCCGAACTCAATCTTATCGCCGAACGCATCGCGAATTTGCGCGACGGTATTCACCGCGGCGTCGACTTTGCGCGAGTCGTCGATAATGCCCAGCTCTTCGCAGCCGTTAAGTTTGAAGGTGTCGAAGCCGATTTCGCGTAGCGTATGGATGCCGGCGATAACATCCGCCGGCCGATCGCCGCCCACCCAGCTATAGGCTTTGATTTTATCCCGCACCAGTCCGCCCATCAGCTGCCATACCGGCGCGCCCAGCACCTTGCCCTTGATATCCCACAGCGCCTGATCGATACCGGCGATGGCGCTCATCATGATCGGGCCGCCGCGGTAAAAGCCGGCGCGGTACATCACCTGCCACAGATCGTTGATGCGCGCGGGATCCTGACCTATCAGGTAGTCGCTCAGTTCATGCACGGCGGCTTCGACGGTGCGCGCGCGCCCCTCGATAACGGGTTCTCCCCAGCCGACGACGCCTTCGTCGGTTTCGATTTTAAGAAACATCCAGCGCGGGGGTAAACGGTATGTGGTGAGCCGGGTTATTTTCATTTCACTGCCTCTCTGTATGCCTGAACAAATGCGGCCGCCTGCTGCGCGGTTCGCTCTACGGGCTGACCGGCGCGATAGAGATCGCTGCCGAGCCCGGCGCCTGCGCAGCCCGCTTCAAGCCACTGCGCCAGGTTTTCCGGCGTAACGCCGCCTACGGCCAGCACCGGCACGTCGTCGGGCAGCACCGCTTTTAGCGCCTTGATGTAGCCCGGGCCGAACGCGGAGGAGGGGAATATTTTCAACGCCTGCGCGCCGGCATCCAGCGCGCTAAAGGCTTCGCTGGCCGTCGCGCAGCCGGGACAGACGAGCATGCCGAGGCTCACGGCGTGGCGGATCAGTGCCGGCTGAATATTCGGCGTCACGATAAGCTTGCTGCCCATCTCCGCCAGCCTGTCCACCTGCTCGGTTTTCAACACCGTTCCGGCGCCTATCAACGCCCTGTCACCGTAAGCCTCGAGGATCAGCGGGATGCTAAGCTCCCACTGCGGCGAATTGAGCGGAATTTCCACCGCATCGAAACCAGCGTCGATAACCGCGCCGACGTGTGCGACGGCCTCGTCGGGCGTAACCCCGCGCAGAATCGCGATAAGGGGAAGTTCAGTTTGCCATTGCATTAACGATGCTCCTTATGCCTGCCTGAAAGGCGGTATCGCCGGCTATTACGCTGGCCTGCTGGCCAGCGGCGGCCAGCGCCTGGTGGTAACGGCGTGTCAGCGACTCTCCGCCGACGAGGGCGATCGGCTGATGGCCAAAGCGTTCGCGCATAGTGGCGACCTCCGCACCAATCAGCAGACCGGATAAAAACTCGCTGACCTCTTCAGGGGCCAGGCTGCCGAGGATATGCGCGGCGCGGATCTCGAAGAGCTGCGCCAGCAGCGCCGGCGTCGCAAGGCCGCGCGCCAGCCCGGCGTCAAATGCCGCCTGCGACGGCTGCTGCTCAGGCAAACCGGCGCCGATTAGCGAGTGACGCAGCAGCAGCGCGTGAAGTTCGCCGGTCATAACGGTGTGAAAGTCGCAGATGCGTTCGTTGTCGATCTGCACCCATTTGCAGTGGGTGCCCGGCATCACGTAAACGGGCGAGGGCGCCAGCGCGTGCGCGCCGAGCAGCTGCGTCTCTTCGCCGCGCATCACGTTATGGTGAGCCTCGCGGCTGACGCACAAGCCGGGCACGATCCAGACGTTGTGGTCGACCGGCGTCAGCTGCTCGCCGATCGCTGATAAGCGGGCAGGCAGCGGCAGATAGGGCACGCTTTTCCAGCCCACGTTACTGCCCACCATTCCGGCCATCACTACCGGCGTCTCGCCGTCGCGCCATCCCTGCGTGACCTCGTCTAATACCGCCTGCGGGCGCTTTCCGTTCAGCCGGGTGACGCCCGCTTCTGACTCTCTGCTTTCCTGACAGCGTTCGTTGTCGAAAAGCCAGGCGCGCAAATTGGTGGAGCCCCAGTCAACGGCGATATAGCGAGATCTCATGTGATGTCCTTTAACCTGTGTGTCGAGCTGGCGATCATGGTGTACGCCGCCTGCTCTGCCGCATCGCCGTTCTGCAACCGTATGGCGTCGAACAGCGCTTTATGTTCGCTTAGCGTTTTCGGCATATTGGCCTCGTCGCCCTGCCAGGTGCGCTCGAAGACGGCGCGCTGGAGAGAGCTGATCGCTACGCTAAGCTGTTCCAGCACCGGGTTGTGTACCGCGCGCAGCACCGCTTCGTGATAGCGAATGTCCGCTTCGTTAAAGGCGTCCCGGTCCTGGTTGTTGGCGATCATGTCGTTGAGCGCGGATTCGATCTGCGCCAGATCCTGCGACGTCGCGCGCTCTGCCGCCCAGCGAGCGATAGCTGGCTCTACCAGATTGCGCACTTCGCTCATGGCCGCGATCAGGCGCGGATCGTCGTCGTTTTCCAGCACCCACTGCAGTACGTCCGAGTCCAGGTAGTTCCACTGGTTGCGCGGCGTAACGAAGGCGCCGTAATAACGCTTTATTTCAATAAGCCGCTTCGCCGTCAGCGAACGGAACACCTCGCGGATGATATTGCGCGAGGTGGCGAACTCGTCGCATAGCTCCGTCTCGGCCGGCAGCGGGGCGCCGGGCAGATATTTGCCGCTGACGATCTGCTGGCCCAGCGTAATAACGATACGGTCGGTTTTGTTGAGGGTCATAGAAGCTCCTTGTGCCTGCTTGTTTGCTTCTACTTTACCCTGAGCGCTCAGTTTCGCCTCATGTTTGAAGTACAAAGCAGAGGTAAGCCGCTATCAGTATGGCGGTATTGTAGTACGATAATTTATAGTTGTACTACAATGTGGATCACAAAACCGCCAAATTGATGGCGTGGTTTGTCATCAGCGAAGTGTGCAAAATGTGATCAGCAGAAGAGAAAGATATTTTGTAATCGATTACTTTTTTAGCGGACATTAACTGTAATCGATTACTTCATTCTGCGAGGCGGCTATGGTTTCTTATACGCAAGGTAACGATCACGCCGTAGCGGCGCAGCGCATGCTAGTGCCGCGGCTGTCGCTGATGATGTTTCTGCAGTTCTTTATCTGGGGCAGCTGGTCGGTAACGCTCGGGCTGGTGATGACGCAGCACAATATGTCGCTGCTGATTGGCGACGCCTTCTCCGCCGGGCCGATTGCGTCAATCGTGTCGCCCTTCGTGCTGGGCATGCTGGTGGATCGCTTCTTCCCGTCGCAGAAGGTGCTGGCGGTGATGCATCTGGCCGGCGCGGTGATTCTGTGGTTTGTGCCGCAGGCGGTGGTGGCGGAAAACGGCGGCCTGCTGATCGCCTTACTGTTCGGCTACACCCTGTGCTACATGCCTACGCTGGCGCTTACCAACAATATCGCCTTTCACAGCCTGGCGAGCAGCGAGAAGAGTTTCCCGGTGGTGCGGGTATTCGGTACCCTCGGCTGGATCGTGGCGGGGATTTTTATCGGCGTTGTCGGCATCGCCTCCAGCGTCGCCATCTTTACGCTGGCGGCAATCAGCTCGGTCGCGCTGGCGATCTATAGCCTGACGCTGCCGCACACGCCCGCGCCGGCGAAAGGCGCGCCTTTCCACCTGCGCGATCTCTTCTGCGCCGACGCCTTCGCGCTGCTGAAAATTCGGCACTTCTTTATCTTTTCGCTCTGCGCCACCCTGATCTCTATCCCGCTCGGCACCTATTATGCCTTTACCGCCTCCTGGCTGGCCGACGCCGGCGTGAACAACGTCAGTACGCTGATGTCGTTTGGCCAGATGTCGGAAATCTTTTTTATGCTGGTGATCCCGCTGCTGTTCCGCCGCCTCGGCGTGAAAATCATGCTGCTGGTGGGCATGGCCGCCTGGTTTGTACGCTATGCGCTGTTCGCCATGGGCATGGGCGAAGAGGGGCGCACCCTGATCTGGCTGGGCATCTTGCTGCACGGCGTCTGCTACGACTTTTTCTTTGTGGTCGGCTTTATCTATACCGATCGCATCGCGGGCGAGAAAGTAAAGGGTCAGGCGCAGAGCATGATCGTGATGTTTACCTACGGCATCGGCATGCTGCTGGGGTCGCAAATCTCCGGCGCGCTCTATAACCATCTGGTAGCCGGTCAGGTTTCCGCCGCCAGCTGGGCGCTGTTCTGGTGGATCCCGGCGATTGCCGCCGCGGCGATCGCCGTGCTGTTTCTGTTCACGTTTAAGTATCGCGACTAAGCGGTTTACGGGAGGTGGTTTTTGAAGACGTTGAAAGGTCCGGGCATTTTTCTTTCGCAGTTTATCGGGCGGCAGGCGCCGTTTGATTCGCTGGAGGGGCTGGCGCAGTGGGCGGCGTCGCTCGGCTATAAAGCCCTGCAGATCCCCTGCAACCATCCTGCGATATTCGATCTGCAGCGGGCCGCCAGCAGCCAGACCTACTGCGACGAGGTGCGCGGATTGCTGCAGGAGAACGGGCTATGCATCAGCGAACTCTCCACCCACCTGGAGGGACAGCTGGTAGCGGTGCATCCGGCGCACGATGCCGCCTTCGACAACTTCGCGCCGGCAAGCGTGCGCGGCAAGCGCGAGGCGCGCACCGCCTGGGCGACAGAGCAGGTAACGCTGGCGGCCGCCGCTTCGCAAAACCTCGGGCTGCGCGCCCATGCGACCTTTTCCGGTTCGCTCGCCTGGCCCTATCTTTATCCCTGGCCGCCGCACAATCCGCAGCTGTTCGAGGAGGCGTTCGCCGAGCTGGCGCGCCGCTGGCAGCCGCTGCTCGACGTCTACGATCGCCACGGCGTCGACCTCTGCTATGAGCTGCATCCCGGCGAAGATCTGCATGACGGCGTGACCTTCGAGCGTTTCCTGGAGAAAGTTCATCATCATCCGCGCTGCAATATTCTCTTTGACCCCAGCCATCTGCACCTCCAGCACATCGATTACCTGCAGTTTATTGATATCTACCACGCGCGCATCAAGGCCTTTCACGTTAAAGATGCCGAGTATTTGCCGAACGGCCGCAGCGGCGTCTACGGCGGCTACCAGAAATGGATCGACCGCGCCGGACGCTTTCGCTCGCCGGGCGACGGCCAGATCGACTTCAAGGGCATCTTCAGCAGGCTGGCGCAGTACGACTATGATGGCTGGGCGGTGCTGGAGTGGGAGTGCTGCCTGAAAGAGGCGGAGACCGGCGCGCGCGAAGGCGCGGCGTTTATTCGCCGCCATATTATTCCGGTGGCGGATCACGCCTTCGACGACTTCGCCGCCCGGCAGAGCAGCGCCAGCGTGCGCGCCGCGCTTGGGCTACCGGAGTGATGCTGGCCTGACCGGCAGCGAGGTGGCGCTCTGCCATCCGGGCGTGCCCAGGCGCGCCTTGTCGCTGCGCGACAGCGGCCGATTTGGACTAACGTCTTGTCTCGCAGAGGATTATGATACCCTGCAGACCAGAAACTGACCCAGGAAGTCATCCCACCATGTCCATTCAAAAAATCGCGAAGCTGGCCGGCGTCTCCGTTGCCACGGTCTCTCGCGTCATCAACAACAGCGACAGCGTCAAGGAAGTCAACCGGGATAAGGTGCTGAAGGCGATAGAAGCCAGCAACTATCAACCTAATCTGCTGGCGCGGCAGCTTCGCACCGCGCGCAGCTCGATGGTGCTGGTGCTGGTTTCCGATATCTCCAACCCGTTTTGCGCGGAAATCGTCAAGGGGATCGAGGAGCAGGCGGAGCAGAACGGCTATCGCATTCTGCTGTGCAACTCCGGCGCCGATATCAATCGTTCACGCTCCAGCCTACAGCTGCTGGCGGGGAAAATGGTGGAGGGCGTGATTACCATGGACGCCTTCACCCGACTGCCGGAGCTGACGCAGCTTATCGGCGATATGCCCTGGGTGCAGTGCGCGGAATATGCTGATGCCGGCGATATCTCCTGCGTGGGGATCAACGATACCGACGCGGCGCGCCAGCTGGTGGCCCATCTGGCCGACGGCGGCCGTCGTCATATCGCCCTGATCAACCACGATCTCAGCTACAAGTATGCCCAGCTGCGCCAGCAGGGCTATCAGCAGGAGCTGGAGAGCCGTGATTTGCGCTGGCAGGCGATCGGCTACGCCAGCGATCTGAGCTTTAGCGCCGGTAAACAGGCGATGCAGGCGCTACTGAGGCGCGACACCCGGCCCGACGCGGTATTTGCCGTATCGGATACGCTGGCGGCTGGCGCGATGTCCGCCATTGAGTCCGCGGGTCTGCGCATTCCGCAGGATATCGCCGTGGCCGGTTTTGACGGCAGCGAACTCGCTGAAATCGTTACGCCGGCGCTCACCACCGTTGCTCAGCCGTCGCGCGAGATTGGCCGCACCGCCTTTGACCTGCTGCTGAAAAAAATCGCCGATCCGCTGGCCCCCACGGAACGGGTGATGATGGCGTGGCGGCTGATTTTGCGCGCCAGCGCCTGAGGAAAAACCCTGCGCCGGTCAGGTTAACTTATTAATGGCGTATTCATGCCTTATACATTAATCGGGCGAAATTCCCCAAGTGAACTTTTTCATTAATAAAAGTCAGCCATAAGTCGGATGTGAAAATATCAGCGCGCGTTTTTCATAATGGGTTTAATTATAAATTTCGCCTGTTTCTGTTTGATGGCCACGAACATCAGCTAATGTGCAAAGGTATTCAGCTGGAGCGGCTTTCGCTCTGTAAAGGGGCCTGGTGAAAGGTGCCTGGCCGCGGCAGCGAAATGCTGACGGGCAGGTGCTAAAAGCCTGTCAGGCCGGCAAGTTCCGGGCAAAAAAAATCCCGCTTCGTGAGTCGTTGGCGACCGGTAGGCTGAAGCGGGATAGCCATAATGGCTGACACCAGGGAAATGCATAACCCATACGCCTGCTATTTTAATCCAATAATTTTATTCCGCTAAATAATTACGTTGCGATAACTATTGGCGTTGATCTAAATCAAATCCTAACCCGGGTGGTTTCCACAAGTAATGCTGTTTATTTAAGGTGCTACTTATTTTTCACGTCCGGTTGTCAATATTATCGCCCGTTCGATCAGACGGACCTATATTAAAATGTCGCTTATGATCAAAAGCCAGAGAAAATAAAATGTTTAAGCAATTGATCGCGGCTCCCACAATATTGCTGGGATCTACCGCAGCGTCGGGCTGCGTAATGGCTGAGGGAGGAGGGCTTCACCGCTATGCGCCATCCTCGAACGCGCATCATCATCGCGCATCCGGCGCTTCATACCCTATGGGGTGCCGCCCGCGCCGGACAGCGCTTCTCAACATCCGGGCCCGCTCGCGCGGGCCGTTGCTTTCTGCTTAGCCCGGCCCCTCGCTGCCCGCCGCCAGCAGCGGCACCAGCACATCGCTGATGGGCGTCGCGATACCGTGCGCGCGGCCGTAACGCTGTATCACGCCATTGCGGATCTCCCACTCCAGCGGGCGATTCGCCTGCCGGTCGGCGAGTATCGAGGTGCCTAAATCCGCTGGCGCCTGATGAAAAACGTCAAGGATCTCCTGCGGCACCTTATCGCTCAGGGCCGCGCCCTGCGCCCGCGCGACGCTCAGGCACTCGCGCAGATAGTCCAGCGCCAGCGCGGTGATATCGGCGCGCGCAAACATGCCGGCGCGGCGATTAGCCAGCACCATCAGGCCCGCCACCGCGTTCTGCAACAGTTTGCGCCAGGCGATCGAGACAAAGTCCGATGAGAGCGCCACCGCGCAGCGCGTGCCGCTCAGCGCCTCCACCACTGGCTGGGCCTGCGGCCGATCCGGCAGGGTCAGGCGCGGCACAGCGCGCAGCCAGACCGAGGCATCCGGCTCGCGCTGCGCCGGAAACCACACCACCGCAGGGAGCACGACGGCGCCATTCACCCAGGGTTGCAGCAGAGCCTGCTGCTCGACGCCGTTTTGCAGCGCGCACACCACGCTGTTTTTGCCGCACAGCCTCGCCAGCCAGTCGGCGCAGTCGGCGATCTGGGTCGTTTTCACCGCCACGAAGACCAGATCGAAAGGGCGCTCGATAGCGGCCGGATCGGTCACGACGGGACCGGGCACCACGGTTTCACCCCGATCGTGGCGCAGTAAAAGCTGCGGGTGCGCGGTGCGCCCGCACAAAAGCGGCGTGCGGCCCGCTTCATGCAGCGCGGCGGCGATGGTGGTGCCAATCGCGCCCGGACCCAGCAGCGCAGTGGTGAAGCGATCTGACATGGTAAGCTCTCCTGACTGGATTAACTCATCATAAAGGCGCCCGCGGCAATCACCGCGCACGCCAGCGTTTTCCCGATCGTTAAGGTTTCGCCGAGGAACAGATAGCCCAGCACGGCGGCAAACAGCACGCTGGTCTCGCGCAGCGCGGAAACCGCGCCCATCGGCGCAGAGGCCATTACCTCAATAATAATGCCGTAGGCCAACAGCGAGACCAGCCCGCCCGCGGCCGCGGCCGGCAGGCCCGGGCGCCAGCGCAGCAGGCTTTTCGCATCGCGCAGCGCGATATAGAGAGCCGGCATCAGCACGCCCCAGCACGCGCTCATCCACAGCGTATAGGAGAGCGCGCTGCCGGAGAGGCGCGCTCCGATACCGTCCACCACGCTGTAGGCGGCGATAAACGCGCCGGTCGCCAGCGGATAGCGCAGATCAGGCATTCGCGCTTTGCCGCCGCTTATCGCCAGCAGCAGGATGCCGCCGGAAATCAGCGCAATGCCGAACAGAGAGTGCAATTCTATCTTCTCTCCGGCGACGATCGCCGCTGCGCAGGTCACCATCAGCGGCGACGAACCGCGCGCAATCGGATAGCTCTGCCCCAGATCGCCGCTGCGGTAACTGCGCACCAGGCAGAGGTTGTAGCCGACATGCAGCAGCGCCGATAGCAGCGCCCAGGGCCAGCTGGCGCGCGCCGGCATCGGCATGAAGGGCGCGATAAGGGCGCAAACCGCGGCGATGGTCAGGCACATGATGCTCATCGACCAGAGCCGATCGCCGCCGCCGCGCAACAGGGCATTCCAGCCCGCATGCAGCAGGGCGGCAAATAAGGTCAGTAAAATAAGATAGCTGGACATGGGGTGATGCTATCAGCCCGTGCCCCAATGAAAAGCGAAGTCTCGTCATTGCCGTATGAGCAATGGCTCATACGTCAGGCATAGCTGCGTTGCGCCTTGCGAGATTGCTCCAGCAGCCAGCGGCGAAAGGTCAGGACAGGCGGCTCGGCTTCAATCCCCTTCGGGCAGACGAAGTAATAGGCGGCCGGTGAGGGAGAAGGAATGGCGAACAGCCGCACCAGCGAGCCTTCCGCCAGCTCTTTTTCAACGTGTCCGCTGCGCGCCAGCGCGATGCCCTGGCCCAGCAGCGCGGCCTCAAGTGTCATATTGGTGTCGGCGAAGCGCACGCTCTCGTGCAGCACATCGATCGGAATGCCGTTCAGTCTGAACCAGACGTCCCATTTCGGCACCAGACCGGCGCCGTCGCGCGTCAGCAGCGGGTAGCGCAGCAGCTCGGCCGGCTCTTCCGGGACGCCGAAGCGCTGCAGCAGCGCCGGGCTGGCGACCGGAAAGAGCTGCTCGCGGAACATAAACTCCGTGTGCAGCGCCGGGTAGTTTCCCTGGCCGAATCGGATGGCCACGTCTGGGTCGGTGCTGGCGAAGTTGATGGCGCTGTCGGTGCTTTCCAGCGTCACCAGAATCTCCGGGTGCAGGCGCGCTAAATCGGGCAGGCGCGGCAGCAGCCACTTAAGGGCGAATGAGTAGGTGGTGCTGACGCGCAGCCGCACGCGCCCCTTTTGCTCGCGCAGATCGGCAAGCGTGGTATCCAGCTTGCTGAAGAACTCGCGCACCAGAGGGGCGAGGGCGGCGCCTTCGGGCGTCAGGCTCAGCGTTTTACCACGCTGAAAGAGCTGCACGCCCCAGACGGCTTCCAGGTGCTTCAGCTGGTGGCTGACCGCGCTTTGCGTTACGCACAGCTCTGCGGCGGCCGAGGTAAAAGTGGCGTGGCGCGTCGCGACTTCAAACGCGCGAAGCGTCGCGGTAGGGGGCAAATCACGCATCATCTGTTCCTGTTTATGAGCTATGACTCATGACACATTAAGGCGAATGCTGCTCAAAAGACAGCGTGACGGCCCTGTCGCAGTAAACGGCTTTTCGTCATTAAACTGAAATAACCAGAAACATCCAGAAATCCCCGGGTTGCACCTCTGGCTCACACCATCGAAAGCGATGTTAGCGCTATTTTTCTCCGCAGCGTGCCGTTTAATAAGCAATATATGTTGATAAAATCGGCGAGATCTGACCAGTTGCCGCTGGCTCAGCCTTGTCTTGATTAACGCTATAACATAAGTTCCTTTACATATTAACAACCTTTTTAACATGCGGGTTGCGCCTGGGTCTGGCCGGGTTACACCTGCGCTATCATCCATCCGACGAGGTTAAAGGTTATGACGCAACAAGACAGCAGCATGGCGGTATTACGAAAGAATAAGCGGGTGCTCATTGCAAGTCTGACGGGTAGCGCCATCGAATGGTTCGACTATTTTCTTTACGGCACCGCCGCCGCGCTGGTGTTTAACAAAGTCTTCTTTCCGATGGTCGATCCGGTTATCGGCCTGATACTCGCCTATCTCTCTTTCTCGCTGACCTTTTTCATTCGTCCCATTGGAGGCGTTATCTTCGCCCAAATCGGCGACCGTATTGGACGCAAGAAAACGCTGGTGCTGACTCTGTCGCTAATGGGCGGCGCAACGGTGCTTATCGGGCTGTTGCCTACCTATGAAATGATCGGCCTCTGGGCGCCGGCGCTGCTGATCCTGATGCGCGTGATCCAGGGTATCGGCATCGGCGGCGAATGGGGCGGGGCGCTGCTGCTCGCCTATGAATATGCGCCAGAAAAGCGCAAAGGCTTTTTCGGCAGCATTCCTCAGGCGGGCGTAACCATCGGCATGCTGATGGCGACCTTTACCGTGTCGCTGATGACGATGCTGAGCGATGAGGCGTTTCTCTCCTGGGGCTGGCGTATTCCGTTTCTGCTGAGCGCCGTGCTGGTGCTGCTGGGATTATGGATACGTAAGGGTATCGATGAAACGCCAGAGTTTAATAAGGTTAAACAGGCAGGGCAGTTGGCTAAAACGCCGCTGCGCGACACCCTGACGCACCACTGGCGGGAAGTCTTGATCGCGGCCGGGTTGAAAGTGGTAGAAACCGCGCCGTTTTATATTTTCTCTACTTTTGTCGTCAGCTATGCCACTACCACGCTTAGCTATCAAAAATCGCAGGCGCTGGAAGCGGTCACGCTGGCGGCGCTGGTTGCCACTATTATGATCCCCCTGATGGGGCTGCTCTCCGACAAGATTGGTCGCCAGCGAATCTATGCGATCGGCGTTGTCGCGCTGGGCCTGTTTATTTTGCCCTGGTTTTGGCTGCTCGATACCGGCGCGACATGGGGCATCGTACTGGCCACGCTGATCGCCTTTGGCATTCTCTGGGCGCCGATTACCGCCGTGCTCGGCACGCTTTGTTCTGAAATTTTCAGCGCCAACGTGCGCTATACCGGCATTACGCTGGGCTATCAGCTGGGCGCAGCGCTGGCAGGCGGTACGGCGCCGCTTATCGCCACCGGGCTGCTGGCGAAATATGACGGCGACTGGATGCCGGTTGCCTGTTATTTGATGGTAACCGTCGCTATTTCTCTGGTGGCGATTTTCTGCGCCAGCCGGGTTAAGCGCGAGACGGCAGCTCTTAACCCGGCGCAGGTTCAGGCGCAGAAGCACTGAACCCACCACGGCGCGCCAGCTGGATGATTGACGTCCCGACCGCCCGTCAGGAGACGGGCCGTCGATCGCGAACGGCGCTTTCAGGCGCGACAGCGTCGCCAGCGCGGACAAAATTCGCTACTATCCGCGCTCATCTTTCAACGGACCGCCTGATGTCACCTATTGTCGATACCTTTATCGCCCCGCCGTGCCTGGAACAGATAGAGACGCTCTATCAGGATGACCATCTGGTGCTGATCAACAAACCCGCCGGCCTGCTTAGCCTCTCTGGAAAAAATCCGCTCAACCTGGATTCGGTGCACTACCGGCTGGCGGCGCGTTTCCCCGGCTGCACCCTGGTGCATCGACTGGATTTCGGTACCTCGGGGCTCATGGTGATAGCGCGCAACAAAGCTGTTAACGCCGCGCTCTGCCAGCAGTTCAGCCAGCGCACGGTGAGCAAAGGCTATAGCGCGCTGCTGTGCGGACACGTGACGGAGGATGAGGGGATGATCGAGGCGGCGATCGCCAAAGATCCGGCGCGCTTCCCGCTAATGGCGATATGCGCCGCGAGCGGCAAGCCCGCGCGATCTCGCTATCGTGTCGTTGAGCGCTTGTACCAGGCGGGGGAAGGCGGCGTGGCGCTGCCGTTGACGCGCGTCGCGCTGACGCCGGAAACCGGACGCACCCATCAGCTGCGCATTCACTGCCAGCTGCTGGGTCATGCTATTTTAGGCTGCGATCTTTATGGCGGGCGTCTGCTGCCGGGCGCAGACCGCGCGCCGCGGCTGATGCTGCACGCCAGCGAGCTGCATTTTACCCATCCGGTGAGCGGCGAGCGGATTGAGGCGCGCCATGCCAGCCCGTTTTAACCGCGTTTCAGTGGGCGTAGGCCTCCACAGCGCGCGTTGGGGCCGGCATCACCACATCAGATCGTCAGGCACCTTAAAGTCGGCGTAGGGATCGTCTTCATCCTGCTCTTCCTGACTGAGCGCGCTGTGTAATACGATGCTGTTGGCGTCGCGCTGCGCGATCTTATCGGCGACGCTGGCGGGGATAATGGCGTACTCGCTTTCGCCGTTCTCCGCCGCCAGGCGCGCAATGGCGAGCCGGCCGCTAATCAGCTGCGCCTGGGTCGCCTTGTCTACCTCGATCTTTTTGATCAAATTATTATCGGTGAAGTTGAAGCCAATATTGCCGCGTGAAATGTCGATGCGGTTCATCTCAATCAACTGCTTGATCTGCGCCTTATACTCGCGCGACAACGCCGCCTGTTTTTGCTGTTCGTTAAGCAGCTTATCGCGCTCCAGCTGCGCCTTTTTATTCTCTTCCACCGCCTGTCTTGCCTCGCGCGCCTGAACGCGCGATTTTTTGGCGGTTCTCTGCACCTTGTCCATTTTCTTGCTGCTGACCAGGCCAGCTTTGAGCATCTGCTCTTGTAAGGTAAGTTTCGTCATCGTTGTTTCTAAGCCCGTTGAAAAATTTTTCTGATTATACCTGTAAATCGGGTAGACGCCGAGGCCGCCTGCCCGATCCCGGCCTTCCTGGATCGCTTCGGCAAGAGCATGCCCAGGTTACCTTGCGCTTCGCCGCGCATAAAAAAACCTCGCCATCGCGAGGTTTTTGAGGAGATGCCGTTTTATCAGGCGAGTTTGAAAATCGCGGTCGAGCGGCTGAGCTGTGCCGCCTGATCTTCCAGCGACGCGGCGGCGGCGGCGGCCTGTTCCACCAGCGCGGCGTTTTGCTGGGTCACCTCATCCATTTGCGTGATGGCGATGCCGACATGCTCGATGCCGTTAACCTGCTCGCCGGAGGCGGTGTAAATTTCCGACATCAGCGTCGAGACGTCGCCGATCGCCGTCACGATGCCGGTCATGGTTTTGCCCGCCTGCGCCGCCAGGTCGGTGCCTTCCGATATGCGATGATTCGAGGCTTCGATCAGCGATTTAATCTCTTTCGCCGCCGTCGCGCTGCGCTGGGCGAGGGCGCGCACTTCGCTGGCCACCACGGCGAAACCGCGACCCTGTTCACCGGCGCGAGCCGCTTCCACCGCGGCGTTGAGCGCCAGGATATTGGTCTGGAAGGCGATGCTTTCAATGGTGCCGATAATATCGACCACGCTCTTCGAGCTATCGAAAATAGCGGCCATGGTCGTAACGACTTTATCCACCACTTCGCCGCCCTGCTGCGCGACCTGTGAAGCGTCGGACGCCAGGCTGCTGGCGTTTTGCGCGTTAGAGGCGTTTTGTCGGACGGTGGCGGTCAGCTGCTCCATGCTCGCTGAGGTCTCTTCCAGCGAGGCGGCCTGCTGCTCAG
>NZ_MLJJ01000022.1 GCF_002095575.1 Pantoea septica
TGAGCGGGTTTCGTTCGCCCGGTAGCCAGGCAGTTTCATTCCGCCCGCTGCGGGCGACCGAGCAGGGCCGGTGGGCGCCGGCCCTGCACCCGCGCCCCGGGCCAGCTCACCCGCCCGCTGCGCGGGTCCCTTCGCTTCGTCAGGATTTCTGACGGACCGCGCAGGACAGGCCGTCCTGGCCTGGCCCGCGCTTTCGGCGACGTCCTGTCGCCTCATCCTGAAATCCTTCCTCCGCTCAGCGGCTGCGATGGCCCCCACAACCCCCGCTGCAAATCCTGATTATTGAAGGCGCAGCCTCATCGCTGAAAGCGCAACCCATGTGCTCAGACGACGCTGTCGTTAATGAAAAGCGAGGAAATTACAGGCGGGGCAGTCAGAGGCATCCGACACGCTGAGGCGCGCACGGCGGCCAGGACGAGCCGACAGGACGTCGGCGAGAGCGCGGCATGAGACAGGATGTCGAATCCGCGCGGTCCGTGCGGCCGACGTAAGCAACGAAGGCACCGCGCGCAGCGCGGCGTGGAGGCTGCCGGAAGCCGGGATTGTTAAGGGGCTGGCGAGCCCCTTAACACGCACGCCGGCAGCGGAGCGGCTGAAACTCCCTGACGCCTGGCGGGCGGAACCCGCTCAGAGCCCGTCTGCGCAGCAGGCAAAACCATTAGGCGAGACGGAACCCGCTCCGAGTCAGTCTGCGCATCAGATAAACCGCCAGCGGGCGGAACCCGCTCGGAGTCAGTCTGCGTATCAGATAAACCGCCAGCGGGCGGAACCCGCTCAGGGCCAGCCTGCGCAGCAGGCCAACCCGCCAGGCGGGACGGAACCCGCCGCCGCCCGCGCCCGGCCTGGCGCCCCCTCACTTCACCATCGGCAGATTAAGCCCGTGCTCGGCCGCACAGGCCTGCGCGCGCTCATACCCGGCGTCCGCATGACGCATCACGCCCGTAGCGGGATCGTTCCACAGCACGCGGCCCAGACGCTGGTCAGCCTGCTCGCTGCCATCGCAGACAATCACCACGCCCGCATGCTGCGAAAAGCCCATGCCGACGCCGCCGCCGTGGTGCAGGCTCACCCAGGTCGCGCCGCCTGCGGTATTCAGCAGGGCGTTAAGCAGCGGCCAGTCGGACACCGCGTCGGAGCCATCCTTCATCGACTCGGTTTCGCGGTTGGGCGAGGCGACGGAACCGCAGTCGAGATGGTCGCGGCCAATCACGATCGGCGCTTTCAGCTCGCCGTTGCGCACCATCTCGTTGAACGCCAGGCCGGCCAGATGGCGCTCGCCCAGCCCCAGCCAGCAGATGCGCGCCGGCAGACCCTGAAAGGCGATGCGCTCCTGCGCCATATCGAGCCAGCGATGCAGGCTTTTATGCTGCGGAAACAGCTCTTTGAGCTTCGCATCTGTTTTGTAGATATCTTCCGGATCGCCCGACAGCGCCACCCAGCGGAACGGCCCTTTGCCCTCGCAGAACAGCGGACGAATATAGGCCGGCACGAAGCCCGGGAAATCAAAGGCGTTCTCGACCCCTTCATCCAGCGCCACCTGACGAATATTGTTGCCGTAGTCCACCGTGGGGATGCCCATATGGCAGAAGTCGAGCATCGCCTGGACGTGCACCGCCATTGAGGCGCGCGCCGCTTTTTCCACCGCCTTCGGCGCGCTGGCGCGTTCGGACTGCCAGCGCGCCACGTCCCAGCCGATCGGCAAATAGCCGTTGACCGGGTCGTGCGCGGAGGTCTGATCGGTCACGATATCGGGCTTGAGGCCGCCCGCGCGGGCGCGTTTCACCATCTCCGGCAGGATCTCGGCGGCGTTACCCAGCAGGCCGACGGAGATCGCCTGTTTCGCCTGCGTCGCCTCGTCAATCAGCTTCAGCGCCTCATCCAGCGTGTAGGCTTTGTGATCGACATAGCGGGTGCGCAGACGGAAATCGATGCGCGACTCCTGACATTCGATAGCCAGCACGCAGGCGCCCGCCAGCACCCCCGCCAGCGGCTGCGCGCCCCCCATGCCGCCCAGACCGGCGGTCAGGATCCAGCGTCCGGCCAGATCGCCGTTATAGTGCTGACGGCCCGCTTCGACGAAGGTTTCATAAGTGCCCTGCACGATGCCCTGCGCGCCAATATAGATCCACGAGCCGGCGGTCATCTGGCCGTACATCATCAGCCCGGCCTTATCCAGCTCGTGAAAATGATCCCAGTTGGCCCAGTGCGGCACCAGGTTGGAGTTCGCCAGCAGCACGCGCGGCGCGTCGGCGTGAGTGCGGAAGACGCCGACGGGCTTGCCCGACTGGATCAGCAAGGTTTCGTCGGGCTGCAGCAGCTCCAGCGAGCGCAGGATTTGTTCAAAGCATTCCCAGTTGCGCGCTGCTTTGCCGATGCCGCCGTAAACCACCAGATCTTCAGGCCGCTCGGCCACGTCGGGATCGAGGTTATTCTGGATCATGCGCCAGGCGGCTTCGATCAGCCAGTTGGCGCAGTGCAGCGTAGTGCCGTGCGGCGCGCGCACTTCGCGCGCCACGGCCTGGGAGAGAGTTTCGCTCATAGCAGATTCCTTATTCACCAGAAGGGACGGTCTGCTGGCTGGGCAGCAGCGCCGTGAGAAAATCTGGCCAGTCGCTACGGCTGGCCCACAGACGCATGGCGTCGATATCGGGCGCCAGCAGGCGGTCTTCCTCAAGGAAGGCGACCTGCTGACGAATACGGCTCATCTCACGCTCGAGCAGCGCGGAGCTTTGCAGCGGACGATGGAACTCGATGCCCTGCGCCGCCGCCATCGCTTCGATGCCGACGACCGCGGCGGTGTTAAAGCACATGCTGCCGAGGCGCCGCGCCGCATAGGTCGCCATTGAGACGTGATCTTCCTGATTGGCGGAAGTCGGCAGACTGTCGACGCTGCCCGGATGCGCCAGCGATTTATTCTCCGAGGCCAGCGCGGCGGCGGTGACCTGCGCAATCATAAAGCCGGAGTTAACGCCGCCGTCGCGCACCAGAAAGGGCGGCAGGCCAGAAAGGCCGGTGTCGAGCAGCAGCGCCATGCGACGTTCGGAAATGGCGCCGATCTCCGCCACCGCCAGCGCGATAATGTCGGCGGCGAAGGCCACCGGTTCGGCGTGGAAATTGCCGCCGGAGATGACGTCGCCGCTGTCGCTGAACACCAGCGGGTTATCCGAAGCGGCGTTAGATTCAATCTGCAGCACGCGCGCGGCGTGGGCGAGATTGTCGAGGCAGGCGCCCATCACCTGCGGCACGCAGCGCACCGAGTAGGGGTCCTGCACCCGGCCGCAGTTAGCGTGCGAGCCGAGAATTTCGCTGCCGTTGACCAGCGTCTCGACGGCGGCGGCCACCGCGATTTGCCCGCGCTGGCCGCGCGCCTGATGAATGCGCGCGTCGTAAGGTTTCAGCGAGCCTTTAATCGCCTCCAGCGATAGCGCGCCCGCGACTAGCCCGGCGGCCATCAGGTTTTCCGCCTCGAACAGGCCGCGCAGCGCCAGCGCGGTCGACACCTGAGTGCCGTTAAGCAGCGCCAGCCCCTCTTTCGGGCCGAGCACGAAGGGTTCCAGCCCAACAGAGGCCAAAGCGTCGCGCGCGGGGATCGCCGTGCCCTCGACGCGCACCTGGCCTTCGCCCAGCAGCATCAGCGAGAGATGCGCGAGCGGCGCCAGATCGCCGGACGCGCCAACCGAGCCTTTTTCCGGAATGCAGGGCATCACGCCCGCGTTAAACAGCGTCAGCAGCGCGTCGATCAGCGCGATACGCACGCCGGAATGGCCGCGCGCCAGGCTGATGATCTTGGTCGCCATCACCAGGCGCGTTACGTTGTCGGGCAGCAGATCGCCCAGACCGACGCTGTGCGACAGCACCAGATTACGCTGCAGATCCGCAAGGCGGGCGGCGGGAATTTGCGTCTGCGCCAGCTTGCCGAAGCCGGTATTGATGCCGTACACCACCTTGCCGGAGGCGACGATCTCATCCACGGTCTGCTGCGCGCGCAGGATAGCTTCCTTCGCCTGCTCATCGAGCGCGAGCGTCACGCCGCCCTGATATATCCTGCGCAGCGCGGCAAGATCTACTTTACCGGGAACCAGGCGCATCGCCTGAGCCGAACCTGACATAGTCTACTCCTGTCTATACAAGTGAGCGCGTTAAGCAAAAACCCGAACCGTTTTCACTCTGCGCAGCGAATAAAATCGAGTGAAACACAAGTGTCTATTCTTGTCTATACAACTGGCAAGCTATAAGCATTTGCTATGCCAGCGCGATCACAAATTAGCGTGCTCAGCTGGCGCGCAATAGCAGGACGGATGGGCCGAGGATGTATATACATTTACGCCGCGAGCCAGTAAACTTCAGGCATAATCGTGATAAGGAAATGAATATGGTCGAGCATTCGGCAATAGCACAGCTGGCGGCGGCGATGAGCGATGAGCCAGCCCCCATCTACCAGCGCGTCAAGCAGGCAATCGTCAGCCAGATCCGCGCGGGCAGCTGGAAGGCGAACCAGCGCGTGCCGTCCGAAAGCGAACTGGTCAACGAGCTGGGCGTCAGCCGCATGACCATCAACCGCGCGCTGCGTGAGCTGACCAGCGAAGGCTTTCTGGTGCGTATGCAGGGCGTCGGCACCTTTGTCGCGGAGATGAAAGGCTACACGGCGATGCTCGAAGTGCATAACATCGCGGACGAGATCGCCCAGCGCGGCCACCAGCACCGCTGTCAGATCCTCGCGATCGGCCAGGATAAAGCCGATCCCGAGCAGGCGGCGGTGCTCGGCTTAAGCACCGGGCAGACCCTCTTTCATTCGCTGATCGTGCACTATGAGGACGATCTGCCGGTACAGCTGGAGGATCGCCTGGTCAATCCGCTGGTGGCGCCCGATTACCTGAGTCAGGATTACCATCGGCTTACGCCCTATACCTATCTGATGCAGGTGGCGCCGCTGACCGCAGGCGAGCATATCGTCGAGGCGGTGCTGCCGGACGCGCGCCAGCGTAAATATCTGTCGCTGGATGAGCACGAGCCCTGCCTGTTGATTCGACGCCAGACCTGGAGCGACACCAAAATCGTCACCTACGCGCGCCTGCTCTATCCGGGATCGCGCTATAAGCTGCTCGGCCGCTTTAAGGGACACGGCTAAGCCGCGTCAGCAGCAGCTGCGCGCCTGGCGTGACCGGCGTCAGCCGCGTCTCCTCATCCAGCCACCAGACGCCTTGCGCTGCGCCTAACTGTTCGCCGCTCGCCAGCTGCCACTCGCCGGCGATCACCCAGGCGACGCCGTGCAGGCTGGTTTCCGCCTGTACGGTCACCGCGACTTCCGCCGCCCAGCTGTCGCGTCGCGTCATAATGTTGAAATCTTCACTTCCCCCCTGCAGCACGGCGCGAATCGCCCATTCGCCCGGAAAGCGCCACGGCTGAAGCGGCTTCAGCCGGTGCGTGGCGGTGGGGGCGCGGAGTTGCACCTCATTGCCGCGCAGCAGCGTAATCACCCGATCGATGCCGGGAAAGCGCGAGAAATCGCCGTCGTGGGCGAGGGTGGCGATACTGGCGCGCCAGGCGAAATCCGCTTCGCCCGGCGGATAGCTGACGATTTCGCGCGTCTCGCCGCCGCCGTTACGCCAGCGGCTGACCGGAAGGTCGGCGTAGCAGAAATGCGTTCTCATCGCAGCGCCGCCATCGCCTGGCGAAACGCGGCCGCGCAGCTCTCTTCCGCGACGTGGCGTCCCCCTTCGATCGCCGCGCGGCCCGCGACCCACACCTCGCGGATCTGTTCGCGCCGTCCGGCAAACAGCCAGCGGTTGAGCAGCGCCTCGTCGCCCACGCTGTCGAGCCACTCATCCTCCGCCAGCACCAGCCAGTCGGCGCGTTTACCCGGCGACAGTTCGCCGAGCGCGACGCCGCACGCCTGCGCGCCGCCCAGCGCCGCGCCGCGCCACAGCAGATCGCCTACTGAGGGCTGCTCCGCCGTGGTGATGCGGTTGCGTCGGCGATCGCGCAGCCGCTGGCCATATTCGAGCCAGCGCAGCTCCTCCAGCGCGCTGAGGGAAACATGGCTGTCGGAGCCGATGCCCCAGCGTCCGCCCTGGGCGATAAACTCAGCCGCCGGGAAGATGCCGTCGCCGAGATTGGCTTCGGTGGTCGGGCAGAGGCCGGCCACCGCGCGGCTGGCGGCGAGCTGCGCGATTTCGCGCGCGTCGAGATGCGTGGCGTGGATCAGGCACCAGCGCGCATCGACCTCGAAGCGGTTAAACAGCCACTCCACCGGCCGCTCGCCGCTCCAGGCCAGGCAATCGTTGACCTCTTTCTCCTGCTCGGCGATGTGGATATGCACCGGCAGCGCGGTATCGCTGACGGCCAGCGCCTCGCGCATCTGCGTTTCGCTCACCGCGCGCAGCGAGTGAAAACAGAGGCCGCGATTAAGCAGCGGCTTATCGCGCACGCTCGCCGCCAGCCGTTCCTGCTGCCGCAGCCAGGCGTCGGTCTGCTGAATAAAGCGTTTTTGTCCCGGCAGCGGCGGCTGCGCGCCGAAGCCGCTGTGGCTGTAGAGCACCGGCAGCAGCGTCTGGCCGATGCCGGCGGTATCGGCGGCCTGCATCAGCTGCTGCAGCATCGCGTCCTGCGCGTAGGGCGCGCCGCTGGGATCGTGATGGAGATAGTGAAACTCCGCCACCTGGGTATAGCCGCCTTTCAGCATGTCGATATAGAGACAGGCGGCGATAGCGCCGACCTGCTCCGGCGTCAGGCGCTGCACCATGCGATACATCAGGTCGCGCCAGGTCCAGAAGCTGTCCTGGGGATCGCCAGCGACCTCCGCCAGCCCGGCCATGGCGCGTTGAAAGGCGTGCGAGTGCAGGTTGGCGACAGAGGGAATCGTTGCGCCGGGCAGGCGGATAGCGTCGTGCGCGTCGCTGTCGGGCGTAACGCACTCAATGACGCCGGCGTCGTTAACGGTAATGCGCACCTGTTGCCGCCAGCCGTCGGCCAGCAGCGCGCGTGGAGCAAAAAAGGTTGCCATAGTTGATCCTCACCGGCTGTAGTTGTATATACATATACATACTTTAA
Source organism: Pantoea septica (assembly GCF_002095575.1). GTDB lineage: Bacteria > Pseudomonadota > Gammaproteobacteria > Enterobacterales > Enterobacteriaceae > Pantoea > Pantoea septica. Next base: position 7,051 of record NZ_MLJJ01000022.1, read on the forward strand.
AAGGCGGAGTAAATCGTCCGCAACGGGAGAAAGCGCAATGGCGGAAAGCAAAGCGATCGACAGCCTGTGGCTGGGGGCCGATCTGGTCACCATGCGCGACGGCAAATATCACATCATCAAGGATGGCGCGCTGGCGGTGGCAGGCGACAGGCTGGTGTGGGTGGGGCCGCGCGCTGAGATGCCCGATTTTACGCCGCGTCAGCAGCACCGCTTCGACGGCGGCATCCTGACGCCGGGCCTGATTGACTGCCATACCCACCTGGTGTTCGGCGGCGACCGCAGCGCGGAGTTCGAGCAGCGCCTCAACGGCGTCAGCTACGCCGAGATCGCCGCGCAGGGCGGCGGCATTCTCTCGACGGTGCGTGCCACGCGCGAAGCCAGCGAGGCGTCGCTGGTGGCGTCGGCGCGCTGGCGGCTCGACCGATTGCTGGCGGAAGGGGTCACCACGGTAGAGATTAAATCGGGCTACGGACTGGATGAGGCGAGCGAGCTGCGGATGTTGAGCGCCATCCGCCAGCTAGGCGAGAGCGCGCCCGTCGACGTGCTGGCGACCTGCCTGGCGGCGCACGCCTTTCCACCAGAGTTCAAACAGGATCCCGACGGCTGGGTCGATCTGATTTGCCAGCGCATTCTGCCGCAGGTGAAAGCCAACGGGCTGGCGGACGCGGTGGACGCCTTCTGCGAGCATCTGGCCTTTTCTCCGGCGCAGGTGGCGCGCGTATTCGATAAGGCCGTGGAGCTTGGCCTGCCGGTGAAACTGCATGCCGAGCAGCTCTCTTCGCTGGGCGGCGCGCGTCTGGCGGCGGGTTACGGCGCGCTCTCCGCCGACCATCTCGAATACGCCACCGAAGAGGACGCGCGGGCGATGGGCGAGCGGGGCACGGTGGCGGTGCTGCTGCCCGGCGCCTTCTATCTGCTGCGCGAAACCCAGCGGCCGCCGGTGGCGCTGTTTCGCCAGCACGGCGTACCCATGGCGCTGGCCAGCGACGCCAATCCCGGCACTTCGCCTGCGCTGTCGCTGCGCCTGATGCTCAATATGGGCTGCACGCTGTTCGGTATGACGCCGGAAGAGGCGCTGGCGGGCGTTACGCTCTGGGGCGCGAAAGCGCTGGGGCTGCAGCAAACGCACGGCTCGCTGGAGGCGGGCAAAGTGGCGAACTTCGTCCACTGGCCGCTGGCGCGTCCGGCGGAACTGGTTTACTGGCTGGGCGGCGAGCTGCCCTGTACCGTTATCTATCGCGGAGAAGCGCAATGACATCTTTCCACTTTACGCCGGGCAGCCTGCCGCTGCTGGTCAGCATTCCTCACGCCGGCACGCAGCTTACGCCGGAGGTGGAAGCGGGGCTGAGCGAGGCGGCGCGCGGCCTGCCCGATACCGACTGGCATATTCCGCTGCTGTTCGATTTTGTGCGCGATTTGGGCGCCAGCGTGCTGATCGGCCGCTATTCGCGTTTCGTTATCGACCTGAATCGCCCGCCGGACAATCAGCCGCTCTACGCCACGGCCACCACCGGCCTCTTTCCGGAAACCCTGTTCGACGGCTCGCCGACCTTCGCGCCGGGCAAAACCCCCTCTGCGGCGCAGCGCGAAGGCTATCTCCGCGATATCTGGCAGCCCTATCATCAGCAGATCCGGCAGGAGCTGGCGCGCCTGAAGGCGGAGCACGGCTACGCGCTGCTGTTTGACGCCCACTCCATCGCCAGCGCCATCCCGCGTCTGTTTGAGGGACGTCTGCCGGATCTCAATATCGGCACCAACGACGGCAAAAGCTGTCGTCCTGAAGTGACGCAGGGGCTGGAAGCGGTCTGCGCAGCGCAGAGCGACTACAGCTGGGTGGTGAATGGGCGCTTCAAGGGCGGCTATATTACGCGCGCCTATGGTCAGCCGGAAGAGCAGGTCGAGGCGGTGCAGCTGGAGCTGGCGCAGCGGAACTATATGGAGGAGACGCCGCCGTTCGCCTGGCGGCAGGAGCGGGCTTCAGCGCTGCAAAAGGTGCTGAAGCCGCTTATGCAAAGTTTTATCGCGCGCGGCAAAACCCGGTAGGGCGCGTTGCGCTTAGCGGCGCGCGTCCGGTCGCATCAGGTCGAAGCGTTCGTTCTCGCTGATGCCGTAATAGGCGCTCGGCCCGCCGGCGCGCAGAATAGGCTGCGCGCGCGCCGTCTGGTAGATTCCCTCATCCAGCAGCGACTCGTCGATATGAATGGCGATCGCTTCGCCCAGCACCAGCCAGCTGTCAAGCGGGTTGCCCTGCGCATCCTGCAGCTGGATAAGCTGCGTCAGGCGACATTCGAAGTTCACCGGGCTTTCCGCCACCAGACTCGCCTTCACCTGCGAGGCGGCCAGCGGCGTGACGCCCGCCAGCGCGAACTCGTCCTGCTCCGGCGGCACCGACGCCGAGCTCTCGTTCATCGCTTCCGCCAGCGAGCGCGTCGCCAGGTTCCAGACAAACTCTTTGCTTTCGCTGATATTGCGCACGCTGTCTTTCCAGCCGCTGCTGGCGAAGCCGATAATGGGCGGATGGTAGTTGAAGCAGTTAAAAAAGCTGTAGGGCGCCAGGTTGCGCTGGCCCGCCGCGGAAATTGAGCTGATCCAGCCAATCGGGCGCGGCCCGATAATGGCGTTCAGCGGGTCGTGCGGCAGGCCGTGGCCGGCGCGCGGCTGGTAGGAGTAGCGTTTATGCGTCATCTTTTATCCCGTAGCGAAGTGTTAACAATATCTTAGCGCTACAGCATCGGCTGCATCGGGAAGAAATGTGTAAGCGGATTGTGCGGCTTTATTTTCCCGGCGCTGCGGCGTATTGTACGCGCCTGCAAAACGGGAGACGCCATGAACAAGCCAGCCACTCATTTATTCCACGCTCGCAACCGCCATCAGGGCGAATATGATTTTGCCGCCTTGACCGCCGCGCATCCGCCGCTGACGGCCAAAGTGCGGCCTAACGGCTACGGCGCGCAGTCGATCGATTTTGCCGACGCGGAGGCGGTAATGCTGCTCAACCAGGCGCTGCTGAAGCTTTTTTACGGTATAGAGTGGCAGCTGGCGCCCGGTGCGCTCTGTCCGCCGGTGCCGGGACGTGCCGATTACCTGCATTATCTGGCCGATCTGCTGGCGCTGGACAATCGCGGCGCGATCCCGCAGGCGGATATTCTGGATATCGGCTGCGGCGCGAACTGCATCTACCCGCTGATCGGCCAGGCAGAGTATGGCTGGCGCTTTACCGGCACCGATATCGACGAGGCGGCGCTGAAGGCGGCCAGTCGTATCGTGTCGGCCAATCCCGGACTACAGCGCGCGATTCGCCTGCGTCGGCAGAAAGATCCACAGGCGGTGCTGGCGGGCGTAGTGAATAAAAATGAATTTTTCCACGCCGCGATCTGCAACCCGCCGTTCCACGCTTCGGCGGCGGAAGCGGCGGGCGCCTCGCAGCGTAAAACGCGTAATCTCAAGCTGGAGAGCGCGACGCCGCTCAACTTCGGCGGTCAACATAACGAGCTGTGGTGCGAAGGCGGCGAAAAAGCCTTTGTTGGTAAGATGATCGCCGAGAGCGCGGCGCTGGCGCGCCAGTGCATCTGGTTCACCTCGCTGGTGTCGCGCCGCGAGAACCTGCCCGCGCTGGAAAAACAGCTGCAGGCGCTCGACGCGGCGGAGGTGCGCGTGGTGAATATGGCGCAGGGGCAGAAGCAGAGCCGTTTCCTCGCCTGGAGCTTTATGCCAGCCGCAACGCGCGCGCAGCGGCTGGCGAAATAGCGTTACTCCGGTGCGGGCAGCGCGGGCAGGGCGGCCGCGCTCGCCACGCTGCTGCCGGTCTGCACCACCTCGACCGTCTGGCGCGGCGCTTTAATCCCGGCCGCATCAAAATGTTTCTTCACCATGCTGTCCAGCGCGAAGCGCACCGTCCACTGCTTTAGCGGCTGGGTGGTAAAGGAGACGCGCACGGTAAAGGCCTGATTGGTTAAGCCCACCAGGCCGGCGAAGTTCGGTTCGCCAATCACCATGCCGCGAATATCCGCATTCTCCAGCAGCTCATCCACCGCCTCCTGCAGCACGCGGTTCACCCGCTCGCTGTCCTCGCCACGCTCGACGTCATAGTTCGCCACAAAAGAGCCGATGCCGCGCACGAAGTTGGCGAAGGTGGTGATCGAGGACCAGGGAATGATGTGATAGGCGCCGGTATCCTGACGCACGCCGACCGAGCGAATCGACATGCGCTCTACCGTGCCGGTGATGGCGCCGATAGTCACCAGATCGCCAGTATTCATGCCGTTCTCGAACTGGATAAAGATGCCGGTGATAATATCCTTCACCAGGGTTTGCGAACCGAATGAGACCGCCAGGCCAAGGGCGCCCGCGCCCGCCAGCAGCGGCGCGATATTGACGCCGATTTCCGACAGCAGAATCATGATGGTAATGGTGCTGATCACCACCGCCAGCGCGTTGCGGAACAGCGTCAGCAGCGTGCGGGTGCGGGCGCTCGGCATCGGGCGACCGTGCGAGTCGGAGGCGAGACGGCTCTCAATCAGGCTCGCCAGCACTGTCCAGCCTACCGCCGAGAGCAGCAGGATCATTACGATGCGGATCAGCACATCCACCATCTTCTCGCCGGCGCCCACCGTGAGCCAGTGCCAGAGATCGAACAGGTTCCATGCGTTAAGCAGCAGCAGCAGCGTGGCGAACACCGTGACGACGCGCGCCAGCTTCAGCAGCGCCTTCACCCAGTCGTTAACGCGCTTTTGCAGCGCCGGATAGTTGCGGCGCAGGTCGGGCGACAGCGTAATGGTTTTGCCTATCCAGCGCGTCAGGATGCCGGAGACGAAGGCGGCGATACCGATAATCGCCAGCGTGCGCACCGTGGCCGCCATCATAAATCTCAGGCTGTCGCCGGGATTGAAAATAGAGAGCAGGAATAGCGCGATAAAGTAGGCGCTCGCCAGCCAGTGCCACACCAGCGCGAAGGCGCGGATAAAAAAGGCGAAAAAGGCCATACTGCGATCCGACAACGCCTGCAGCGCGAAATGAATCGCGCGGCGGTTGGTAAAGATAAGAAACAGCGCCCAGCCGGTCATGATCCCCATAATCAACACGTTGACCACGGCCGCGACCTGCACGTTAACCTGATTGGAGACAATCGGCACGATCACCAGCAGCCCGTAGCCGATCAGCCCGGAGAGCCAGCTCAAGCGCGTGCTCCAGTAGCGGGCGCGCCCGTCGCTGAGATGAAAGAAGCGCAGGTCAGCAAAGCCGGGACAAAAAATCAGGCGCAGCACCGCTTTAAAAAACTCAATCAGCGCGAAGGCGTTGAGGAACAACCCTTGCTGCCAGGCGATAGTGCGGCTGTCGCCGTGATAGTTGTCGCTGAGGATTTGACCAACAAACAGCGTCAGCGCCAGCATCAGCAGGTCAATAACGAAGGCGCCGATAATCGCCGCCGGCAGCTGCAGCCAGTTATGCTGCTCGTGGTTCTTTGCGCGCCCCCAGCGGCCCATACGGCGATAGAGCGGCGACATCGCGCGGCGCAGCAGCCAGTAAAAGGCGAACAGCGCCGCCGCCAGCACCACGAAGTGGCGCAGCGCGTTAAAGAAGGTGTCCGGATTGAACGCCTTGTGCGGCGCGTCGGCGATATTGTCATGCAGGCGGGCGAACTTTTGCGCCACGTCGCCGCCGAACTCGCGGGTGACGTCCGTCACGCCCTGCAGCACGGTTTTATCCTCTTCTTCGGTCGGCGGCGTCAGCGCGGGAGCCTTGTCTTTCGCCGCTGTGCTGGAAGCGCCGCGCAGCTGGTTAATCAGCTCTGCGCGCGACCGATCGTCTTCGAGAATATTCGCCAGCGCGGCGTAAGCGGCTTTTTTCTCATCCAGCGTCGGCTCATGTTGCGCGCCGCTGGCGCCGCCGGACGACTGCTGCGCCGCCACCGCCGCCTGCGGCAGCGTGACCGCCTGCGCGGTCGGCAGCAGCGTAAAACAGCAAAGCAGCAACAGCGCGATCCCGTGCCGCGCCAGGCGGCGATAATTGTGGGCTGACGACATGGCTTTCTCCTTAGCAACCTCTGGCTCACAGGTGGAGAAGTATAGTCAGGCGCCGGCAGTGAAAGGTTTGAAAGGCATTAATCGTACGGTTCAGGAGAAGCGGGCTAACGCGCAGCGTGGTTCAAAAACGCTCCCGGCGTTTTGCCTCTGTCGCGGGACGCTTTGCTCTTCGGACCATGCCGCCCGCCTGTTGCAGGGGAAGAAAGCGACGGGCCGACAGATGTCGGCCCGGAAACTCAGGATACGTGCTGCAGGAACTCGCGCAGGCGATCGCTCGGCGGCTGGGTAATCAGCGCATCGGGATCGCCATCTTCCGCGATGGTGCCTTTATCGATAAAGATCAAGCGCGACGCGACTTTCTGCGCAAAGCCGACTTCATGGGTGACGATCACCATGGTCATGCCTTCTTCCGCCAGATCCTGCATCACCTTCAGCACCTCGTGGCGCAGTTCGGGATCCAGCGCGGAGGTCGGCTCGTCGAACAGCATCAGCTTCGGCTTTACCGCCAGCGCGCGGGCAATAGCGACACGCTGCTGTTGCCCGCCGGAGAGCTCGGAAGGAAAGTGGTGCGCGCGCTCGGCCAGGCCGACCTTCGCCAGCAGCTGGCGCGCCAGCGTATGCGCATCCTCTTTCTTTGCGCCGCGGACGCGAATCGGGCCAAACGCGACGTTGTCCAGCGCGCTCATCTGCGGGAACAGATGAAACTGCTGGAACACCATGCCCGCTTCCTGGCGGATCAGACGCTCGTCCACTTTAGGATCGTTGACCTTCAGGCCGTCGACGATCAGATCGCCGCTGCTGATCTCTTCCAGCTTGTTGATACAGCGCAGCAGCGTCGATTTGCCAGAGCCGGACGGCCCGATAATCACCACCACCTCGCCCTGATTAATCTTCAGGTTGATATCGTGCAGTACCTGGGTGGTGCCAAAGCTCTTTGAAACGTTCTTAAATTCAATCACAGGATTTTCATCCTTTTCTCGATGCGGCGCAGCACGAAGCTCAACACCAGCGTAATCACAAGGTAGATAATCGCCACGGCGCTCCAGATCTCCAGCGCGCGGAAGTTGCCGGCGATGATCTCCTGACCCTGACGCGTCAGTTCCGCCACGCCGATAACGATAAACAGCGAGGTATCTTTGATGCTGACAATCCACTGGTTGCCGAGCGGCGGCAGCATACGGCGCAGCGCCAGCGGCATAATAACGTAGCGCAGGGTTTCGCGACGCGACAGTCCCAGCGCCAGACCCGCTTCGCGGAAGCCTTTATTGATCGACAGCACCGCGCCGCGCGTGATCTCGGCGATATAGGCCCCGGAGTTGATCATAATGGTCACCACCGCAGCGGTGAAGGGATCGATGCGCAGATCGGGGAAGGCCATCGGCAGCGCGAAGTAGATAAACATGACCTGCACCACGATAGGGGTGCCGCGGATGATCTCAATAAAAACCAGCGCGAGGTTGTTGGCGATCCAGCCGCCGTAGGCGCGGGCGAAGCCGGCGACCAGGCCAATGATCAGTCCGCCGACCAGGCCGAGCACCGAGATCAGCAGGGTCATTTTCGCGCCTTCGATCAGCGCCGGCATCGCGGGCCAGATGACGCTCCAGTCAAACTCCATGGTGTGACTCCAGTTATGTTGCGATGGAAAAAAGCAGGGCACGCGGCCCTGCTCAAAATAGTAATAAAAATAATTATTTAGGTTCGCTGCCGAACCATTTTTTGTAGATCTGGTTATAGGTGCCGTTCTCTTTCAGCGTCTTCAGCGCGCCGTTTACCTTCTCACGCAGTTCGTCGCTGCCTTTCGGGAAGGCCACGCCGTACTGCTGCGCTTCGATAGAATCGCCTACCGCTTTAAAGCGGCCTTTGCCTGCGGTATTGATAAAGTAAAGGATGTTCGGCGTGTCGTGCAGTACCGCGTCGGCGCGGTTGGTGCCCAGTTCCATATAGGCATTGTCGATATTCGGGAACTGACGCAGATCTTTGGTTTTGATATGCGCTTTCGCGTAATCCACCGAACCGGTGCCGCTCTTCACCGCCACCACTTTGCCGTTGAGGTCGTCGATGCCTTTGATCTCTTTTTCATTATTGCGAACCATCACCAGCAGACCGCTTTTGTAGTAGCCGTCAGAAAACTCGATCGCTTTTTTACGCTCGTCGGTAATGGTGATGCCCGCCAGCGCCAGGTCGATATTGCGCGTCTGCAGGGCAGGGATGATGCCGCTAAAGTCCATCGGCTTCAGGGTATAGTCCAGCTTCAGCTCTTTAGCGATGGCGTCCCACAGGTCGACGTCGAAGCCGACATACTTATCGCCCTGTTTGAATTCGAAAGGAACGAACGCGGTATCGGTCGCTACGATCAGTTTTTTTTCTGCTGCGGTGGAAGAGAGTGAGAAGGCCAGCGCCAGCGCGGCCACAGAGACTTTGAACAGTGACTTCATCATTTTTCCTTATTACTACCCGGCCTGAAGGCGGTGTTTACGGCTTACCATATGAAAAAATTATGCCAACTTTTCATTTTAACCACAATCAATGGGTTAAACCTGAAAGCTGACACGATTTTGCACGGGTAAAAACTTTTGCACCAAAAGTTATCACCAAAATGGTGCATAGGATTATTCTGGTGCAATGCACCTTTGCATGCGGTATTCGGCGTGGAAAGGGGAGGCGTTCAGAAATGTTATGGAGGTCAAAAAATAGTAATTTTGCTGTTAAGCGCGCATAAAAAAGGCGGGTTTCCCCGCCTGATGAGTGCGTTTGCACTTATTCGATGTTGGACTCGATAAACCACAGGAATTTATCCAGGTCGCGCGATGCGGCGGTGAAAATATCTGCGGTGTCTTCATCTTTCACTTCGGAGATCGCTTTGCGGGTATCGTTCGCCACGATGGCGTAGCGATCGGCCAGCGCTTTCAGATGGTCCTGCACGCTGTGAATATTCAGCGGATAGCTCTGCAGAGGCGTTCTGTCGTTAACGACCTGAGTGGTGCCCAGCGCCACGCCGCCTAACTGTACAACGCGTTCAGCAATGGTGTCCTGGTGATCGGTAATGGTGGTACGGAAACCGTCCAGCATTTCATGCACGCCGATAAAGTTGGAGCCGCGCATGTTCCAGTGCGCCTGCTTGGTGATCAGCGACAGATCGATAAATTCCACTACCAGACGGTTGAGCACCTCAATGGTGGCTTTTTTCTCGTCGTCAGCCACATCGTTACGGGTGTAAAGCAGATCGGAAGCGTTCGTTTTAACCAGTTTTGCGGTACTCATCGTATGAATCCTCTCTTTGATGGGTTGTCCTAATCAAGCACGGGAATAAGTATAGCAGCGCTTTACGTCTTTGCAGGATTGAGCTTATCAATGGTTGAAATAGACAGCATTTACGGATAAAGAGTAAGCGGCAATAATGCCGAACGGGTAAGCCTGTTGCAAGGATCTTAAGGTAATTAATTGAAATATAATAATATTATAAGCTGATCTAGTTTAAGATCGTACAGTATGTTTCAGAATGATAATAATAATGTTTACCATTGGTTAAAATAAAGCCGCCTGCTGCAGCCTGAATATTATTCGCCTGCGTTATACGCAGGCGGAATAAGTTATTGCGGCGGCGGCGGGGTTATTTCGACTTCTTTAAGCGCCTTATTTCGGGGCTTGAGCGTCAGCGTTGCGCCAGCCGACGCCAAAATGATCGCCAGCAAACCCAGGCTCTGCGTCAGCGACAGCGTTTCACCCAGGAACAAAATGCCCGACAGCGCCGCTACCGCCGGTTCCAGGCTCATCAGCGTGCCGAAAATACGCGCCGGCAGGCGCGTCAGCGCCACCATTTCCAGCGCGTAGGGGATGGCGCTGGAGAGCAGGGCGACCAGCAGCGCGACAGGAATCACGCTCCAGTGCCAGATGCCGGGTTCGGCGAACGTCAGCCCCAGCGGCACAAAGATCGCTGAAGCGATTAATGAGCCCATCGCCACGGTTGCCGGGCCGTGCTGCGCGCCAGCACGCGGCCCCGCCAGAATATAGATCGCCCAGCATGCGCCCGCGCCCACCGCCAGCGCCGCACCCAGCGGATCGATGGTTTTCATGCTGTCGCCAAACGGCAGCAGAAACCAGAGTCCGCTCACCGCCAGCACCACCCAGATGAAATCGAGCAGGCGGCGCGTGCCCAGCAGCGCCAGCGTCAGCGGCCCGGTAAACTCCAGCGCCACCGCGACGCCAAGCGGCACGGTGCGCAGCGACAGGTAAAACAGAAAGTTCATACAGCCCAGCGCCAGCCCGTACAGCAGCAGCGGCAAACGCTGTTCGCGGGTAAAGCGCAGCCGCCAGGGTTTGAAGATCATGCACAGCATCAGCGTGCCGAGCCCGAGGCGCAGCGCGGTAATGCCGGTGGCGCCTACCGTAGGGAAGAGCGATTTAGCCAGAGAGGCGCCACCCTGCAGCGATAGCATTGCTATCAGCAGCACGGCGACCGAGACGGCCGGAGCAGGGGTTTTACCTGAGAGAGAAAGTGACATCCTGTAAACGCGTCCTGATGGTCAGCAGAAGGGCGATAAGAGGCTCAGTCTAATCGAACCCGCCGTAAAAGCAGAGAAGACAATCAGGAAAATTCGCAGGCGACTGAGCGAAAATCAGGCAGTTTCAGGGCCAGTAGCGTAAAGAAATGTCAGGTTTTTTTAGGATTTAACTTAAAGGACAATTTTTATCGTAAGAAATTCATTGCAGTTTAATGACGGAAATTATAAGTAAAATGAATAGCATAGGATGATTCATTAACTTTCTGTTACACCAAACATTCTGTTAGACAATAATTTGCGGGCAGAGTTTCTTGCTAAGTTTTGTTATATTTTCAGCGTTGTCAGGAGAGAAGTATTATCACATTTGAGGTGGTTATGAAAAAAATTGCATGTCTTTCAGCACTGGCTTGTGTTCTGGCAGTTTCTGCGGGTTCCGCAATGGCGCAGAGCACAGTCACCGGCGGTTACGCTCAGTCCGACTATCAGGGCGTGGCTAACAAAGCGAACGGTTTCAACCTGAAATACCGTTATGAAGACGGCTCTAACCCGCTGGGTTGGATCGGTTCTTTCACCTACACCGAAAAAGATCGCACTGATTCTGGCGTGTACAACAAAGGCCAGTACTACGGTTTCACCGCAGGTCCTGCTTACCGTCTGAACGACTGGGCGAGCATCTACGGCGTTGTAGGTATCGGCTACGGTAAATTCCAGCAGAACGAAACCACTTTCCGTTCTAACTCTGATTCCAGCGACGTAGGCTTCTCCTACGGTGCCGGTCTGCAGTTCAACCCGTACCAGCAGTTCGCTATCGACGTGGGTTACGAGCAGAGCCGTATCCGTAACGTCGACGTTGGCACCTGGATTGCTGGCGTAGGTTACAGCTTCTAAGTTTTGCTTAGACCAGTTGCAGAAAAAACGGCCCTTTGCGGCCGTTTTTTTTATCTCTTTTTTAGCATGTCTCATTGTCAGACAGGGGCGATCGCTTCGCTAAGGAAGGGATATAACGTTTAAAGGGTAATAAGGGCGAACAGCAGAGCAGCCCAGGCAAAAAGCAGAGGCTGCATAAGAAAGGTTGCGCGTTAGCCGCGCCAGATAAGATTCGGGCAACTGCGACTGCTGCGTTTTTCGCCCAGCAGTTTTTCAACCAGCATCAGGCGGAGCGAAAACGGGGAGCGGCTCAGCAGGCAAAGCCAGGATTTCAGCGTTGCGGATGAAGCCGGTTTTTCAGTCTGGAAGCATTTGCCGCAGTCAAGACAGCATTTCAGGGTGCTCATATCGACCTCCCAATCAGTAACGTCGTAATAGCAGGCAAAGGCCGGCGATAAACAGGAGAAAAAGCAGTAATAACAGATAAGGATCCTGCACGATCGTCTCCTGATTGTCTGCGCGTTTGCCTACAATATCGACAAATATAGCACTGGCTATACCCTGTAGCCAATGCTATTTACGAAAAATTTGAGCTTCTTTGTGCCTGGTTTACAATGAGCGCAGCAAATCCGTCTCGCTGCGCGGGTGCGGAGAATAATAAAGAGGAAGCTGAATGAGTCGTCGTGCCAAAAGTGGGGCCTCCGCGTCGCCCGGACCCCTGAAAGATGTTGAAGAGCATGTCGAAGGATTTCGACAGGTTCGCGAAGCGCATCGTCGCGAACTGATCGATGACTACGTTGAGTTGATCTCAGATTTAATCGGTGAATTTGGCGAAGCGCGTCAGGTCGATATGGCGGCGCGCCTGGGCGTTTCGCAGCCCACCGTCGCCAAAATGTTGAAACGCCTCAGCAGCGCTGGGCTGGTGGAACAGGTTCCCTATCGCGGCGTCTTTCTGACCGGGGAGGGCGAGAAGCTGGCGGCGGAGAGCCGCGCTCGCCATCATATCGTCGAAACCTTTCTGCTTGCGCTGGGCATCAGCCCGGAAACCGCGCGTCGCGATTCCGAAGGCATCGAGCATCACGTCAGCGATGAAACGCTCGCCGTCTTCCAGAAGTTTTACGAAAGCCGACACTAATCACCGGACTCGCTACCATGCTCACCGTGCTGCGCCCTTTTTTGCATGATCGTATTCTGCATTTGTTGTTAGCGCTCGGCGCAGTGTTGCTGCTGCTGGCCAATTTCCGCTGGGCGGATCTGCCCGGCGCCGTCGACTGGCACACCATCGTCACGCTGACGGGGCTGCTGCTGCTAACCAAAGGTCTGGAGATCAGCGGCTACTTCGACGTGCTGGGCGCGCGCCTGATTGGTCGCTTCCGCCATGAACGCGCGCTGGCGCTGTTTATGGTGCTGGCCGCCGCGCTGCTTTCTACCTTCCTGACCAACGACGTGGCGCTGTTTATTCTGGTGCCGCTGACCCTGACGCTGCGTAAATATTCGCGCCTGCCTCTGTCCCGGCTGATCATCTTTGAAGCGCTGGCGGTCAATGCCGGATCGCTGCTGACGCCGGTGGGCAATCCGCAAAATATTCTGCTGTGGAGTCACGGCAAACTCAGCGTAGCCGGGTTTATCGGGCAAATGACGCCTCTGGCGCTCTGGCTGCTGGTGACGCTGCTGGCGCTAACGTGGTTCAGTTTCAAGCCGCGCGATATTCAAAAGCAGGGCAGCGACGAGACGCGCGCCTGGCAAAAGCCGCTGTTCGCCGTCAGCGTACTGCTCTATCTGCTGTTCGTCGCCGCGCTGGAATGGCAGATGACCGGCTGGGCGCTGCTGCTGATTATGGGCTGCTATCTGGTGATGGCGCGGAAGGTGCTGCTCGCCATCGACTGGAGCCTGCTGGCGGTATTTATCGCCATGTTTATCGACGTCTACCTGCTCACCCATCTGCCCGTGGTACAGCGTCACTTCGACGCCGTGTCGCACTTCAGCGACGGCGCAATTTACCTGCTGGCTATCGGACTGTCGCAGGTTATCAGCAACGTGCCCGCCACCATTCTGCTGCTGCAGAAGATCCCGCCTTCCGACGTACTCGCCTGGGCGGTGAATATCGGCGGCTTTGGCCTGCTGCCCGGATCCCTCGCCAATCTGATCGCGCTGCGCATGGCGAAAGACCGCGCCGTGTGGTGGCAGTTCCATCTCTTCTCTATACCGATGCTCGCCTGGTCGATGCTGAGCGGCTGGCTGCTGCTGCGCCTGCTGCACTGACTTCCGCTGCGCTTAAAAAAATGTTGCAGGTTGTGCCTCTTTTGTCGGGAAAGGTCAAGAAACGCTGGAAAATGTCAGTTTACCATCTACTGTTTATCTGACCTTTTATGCCCTGGAATTAGGGCGTTAGCTATGCGGAACTGACTATGAGCGAGAATGAAAAAGGCGAATCTCATCAGGATGATGCGAAGAAAAAGCAGGATCCATCCAGTGAGCAGTCTGACCAGAATAACGATGAGCCAGAACGTAAAAGACCCGGCAAAAAACCGCTGATCATTCTCGCCGTGGTGGTGGTGATCATGCTGATCGTCGGCTTCTGGTTCTGGTTCAGCACGCGCAATGAAGAGACCACCGACGATGCCTTTACCGAAGGGGATGCGGTCACCATCGCGCCCAAAGCCTCTGGCTACGTGGTGAAGCTGCTGGTTAAGGACAACCAGCGAGTAAGGAAAGGCGATCTGCTGGTGGAGATCGATCCGCGCGATACCCTGGCTCAGCGCGATCAGGCCAAAGCGCAGCTGGGTCTGGCGCAGGCGCAGCTGCATCAGGCGCAGGCGCAGCTGGCGCTGTCGAAAGTACAGTATCCGGCACAGCGCGACCAGGCGCTGGCCGATCAGGCGAAAGCCCAGGCTAATCTGCTGAACGCCGAGGCGGACTATCGCCGTCAGCGCGGCGTCGATCCGCGCGCCACCAGCCAGCGCAATATTGATACCGCCGCCGCACAGCTGCGTTCGGCGCAGGCGCAGCTGCAGAGCGCGAAAGCGCAGGTGGAAGTCGCCTCGCAGGTCGCGCTGCAAATTCGCCAGCAGGAAACCAACGTAGAAGCGCGACAGCAGCAGGTCGCGCAGGCGCAGGCGCAGTTGAATACCGCTGAGCTGAATCTGTCTTATACCCAGGTGCGCGCGCCGTATGACGGCTTCGTCACCAAACGCAACGTGCAGCTCGGCACCCTGGTGCAGGCGGGCAGTTCGCTGTTTTCGCTGGTGTCGCCCGATATCTGGATCACCGCGAACTTTAAAGAGTCGCAGCTGGCGCGTATGAATCCAGGCGATAAAGTGGCGATTAGCGTCGATGCCTGGCCCGATATGGAGCTGGAAGGGCATGTCGACAGCATTCAGATGGGCTCGGGTTCGCGCTTTTCTACCTTCCCGGCGGAGAACGCTACCGGCAACTACGTGAAGATTGTCCAGCGCGTTCCGGTGAAAATCGTTATCGACAAAGGGCTGGATCCGAACCATCCGCTGCCGCTCGGCCTGTCGGTAGAACCTAAGGTCACCGTGGAATGAGTCAGGCGCAGAGCTGGCAACCTTCCAGCAATCCCTGGCTGGTGGCGGTGACCGTCACGCTGGCGGTGTTTATGGAGATCCTGGACACCACCATCGTTAACGTGGCGCTGCCTCATATTGCCGGTTCGCTCTCCTCCAGCTACGACGAATCCACCTGGGTGCTAACCTCTTATCTGGTAGCGAACGGCATCGTACTGCCGATCTCCGCCTTTTTCAGCCGCCTTTTCGGCCGTAAGCAGTTCTTCCTGATCTGCATCGTGATGTTCACCGTCTGCTCGTTCCTGTGCGGTATCGCCACCGAGCTATGGCAAATCATCCTGTTCCGCGTGCTGCAGGGCTTTTTCGGCGGCGGCCTGCAGCCGGTGCAGCAGTCGGTACTGCTCGACTACTTTAAGCCGGAAGATCGCGGCAAAGCGTTCGGCCTCTCCTCTATCGCTATTATCGTCGCGCCCGTTATCGGGCCGACGCTGGGCGGCTGGATCACCGATAACTACAGCTGGCGCTGGGTCTTCTTTATCAACATCCCGGTCGGCATCCTGACGGTGCTGGCGATCTACCAGCTGCTGGAAGATCCGCCCTGGGAGCGGAAGTGGGCGAAAGGGCGGCTGAAGATCGACTATATCGGCATTGGGCTGATTACGCTGGGGCTGGGCTGCCTGCAGGTCTTTCTCGATCGCGGCGAAGATGAAGACTGGTTCGCCTCGCACTTTATTGTGCTGTTCGCCACTCTGGCGCTGGTCGGCATCGTCGGCGCGGTCTACTGGCTGATGTATGCCCGTAAGCCGGTAGTGGATATTCTGGTGATGAAAGACCGCAATTTCTGGGTCTCCGGGCTGCTGATGGCGGGCATGGCGATGATCCTCTACGGCAGCTCCGTGGTGCTGCCGCAGCTGGCGCAGCAGGATCTCGGCTACACCGCCACCTGGTCGGGACTGGTGCTGTCGCCGGGCGCGGTCCTGATCGTGCTCACCATTCCGCTGGTGCTCGCCCTGATGCCCCGCGTGCAGACGCGTTACATTATCGCCTTCGGCTTTACCTGCCTGGCGCTGGCGTTTATGTACTCCTCGACCCTGACGCCGGATGTCGACTTTAAAACGCTGGTGCTGATGCGCAGCGCGCAGTCTATCGGGCTGGGCTTTCTGTTCGTGCCGCTGACCACGATTGCATTTATTACTATTCCGCAGCGCCTCAACGCCGACGCTTCGGCGCTGTTTACCATGTTCCGCAACGTGGCGGGCTCCATCGGCATCTCGCTCTCGACCGCGGCGATCACCGAGCGCGAGCAGGTGCGATCGGCGCATATGGTGCACAACATGACGCCGCTGAATGAGCAGTTCAACATCACCGTGCAGCACTGGGCGCAGGCGATCCGCGACTTTACCTCGGCGGTGGGCGATCCCGCCACGCTGGCGGCTGGTCAGCTCTATCAGGAGATGGTGGCGCAGTCGCGCATTCTGGCGTACATCGACGTCTTTACGGGCCTGAGTATCGTCGCCCTGATCTTGATTCCATTTTGTTGGCTGCTGTCGCCGATTAAGAGCGAAGGCAGTGCAGGAGCACACTGACATGAAGGTTATCTCTACACGCTCGCTGGCGAGACCGCTTAGCCTGCTGACGCTGGCGTTCTGGCTGGCGGGCTGCGCCGTCGGCCCCGATTACGAGGCGCCGAAGCCGCAGCTGCCCGGCGGTTATCACCTGATGGACGCGCAGCAGGCGTCGAAAACCGCGCCTGGCGCCGTCAACACGCGCTGGTGGCAAACCTTTAACGATCCGCAGCTCAACAGCCTTATTGACCGCGCCGTCGAGGGCAACCTGACGCTGCAGCAGGCGGTGCTGCGCATCGCTGGCGCGCGGCAGGAGCTGGCGCAGGCGCGCGGCGGCCTCTTTCCCAGCCTGAACGGCAGCGCGAAAGTCACGCGCCAGCAGCTGGGGCTGGAGGGTCTGCTGAAAGCGAACGGCGCCACCGACCAGCTGGACAGCGAGACCGCCAGCCAGCTCAGCAGCCTGGATCAGCCGGTAACGCTCTATCAGGGCAGCTTTGACGCCAGCTGGGAGCTGGATCTCTGGGGCAAAGTGCGCCGTCAGGTCGAACTGGCCGATGCGCAAACCCAGGCGGCTATTGAACAGCGCAACGACGCGCTGGTCTCGCTGGAGGCGGAGGTGGCGCGCGCTTACCTGCAGCTGCGCGGCGCGCAGGCGACGGTCGCCACGCTGGAGCAGCAGATTGCGGTGGCGCAGCAGAGCTGGGAGCTGACCCAGAGCCAGCAGCGCAACGGGCTGGCGCCGCTTACCGATGTGGAAAATGCGCGCGCGCAGCTCAGTTCGCTGCAGGCGCAGCTGCCGCAGTACCAGTCGCAGGCGCGCCAGGCGATGAACGGGCTGGCGGTGCTGCTGGGCAAAACGCCCGGCGCGCTGGATAACGAGCTTTTTACCCCCAAAGCGATGCCCGCCTTGCCGCAGGTCGTGCCGGTCGGCATTCCCGCGACGCTGGCGCGCCGTCGTCCCGATATTCGTCAGGCGGAGGCGACGCTGCACGCGCAGACGGCGAACATCGGCGTGTCGGTGGCGCAGCTCTTTCCCAGCCTGTCGCTTACCGGCCAGCTCGGGGTGCGCAATACCGATATCAGCTATCTCGACAACTGGAGCAGCCACTTCTATTCCGTCGGCCCCTCGCTATCGATTCCCATTTTCCAGGGCGGCCGTCTGGTCTCCAGCGTGAAGCTGGCGCGCGCCCAGCAGGCGAGCGCGGCGCTCGACTATCGTCAGACCGTGCTCACCGCGCTGCAGGACGTGGAAAACGCGCTGGTGAGCTATCGCGCCGATCAGGCGCGGGTCACGGCGCTGGATGAAACCACCGGGTCGCTACAACGCGCCTTCGATCTGGCCAGCGACAGCTATCGTCAGGGCATCTCGACCTTTATCGACGTGCTGGACGCGCAGCGTCAGCTGGCGCAGGCGCAGGAGCAGGCCACGCAGGCGCGCATGCAGAGCGCGCTCGATTTGGTGGCGCTCTATAAAGCGCTGGGCGGCGGCTGGGAAACCTATCAGAAGGTTACGCTGCCGCAGTTCGACGTTTTCGGCCCGGCCGCCAGCGCCAGCTAATCGCTTTCTCTCTGCTTACGGCTGCGGCATCTGTCGCAGCCGCTCTCTGCAACCGCGCCCTTATTAATGAAATAAAAATTTCTTTCTGCCCTCTGGCTGGCTTTTACTGAGGGTATGATTCATGCCGGCAGGTAAAGGGTGATGGCGCATAAATGTGATCAATCAAGCAAAAACAGGCGGAGCCTATGATTCACCGCGCAAAATTAATATTTCATATTTTATGTTTGCGATAGAAATAATCTATTTTCACTGGACATCTGCACACCATGGGGAGAAGACATGTCCAGAGAATCCTACCTTACGCTAAATAAAGCCTCAGGGCCGAACAGCAACGCCCGCACCGAACCTTTTGTTAAAGTCATTGCCGTGGTCGCTACGCTTGGCGGGCTGCTGTTCGGCTACGACACCGGCGTCATCTCGGGTGCGCTGCTGTTTATGGACCCGGAACTCCATCTGACGCCGTTTACCACCGGTCTGGTGACCAGCAGCCTGCTGTTTGGCGCGGCCTTTGGCGCGCTGCTCTCTGGCCATTTCGCGGCAGCGGCCGGACGGAAAAAAATTATTCTGGTGTTGGCCGTGATCTTCGCTATGGGCGCTTTGGGCACCTCAATGGCGCCGGATGTGGCCTGGATGATTTTCTTCCGTCTGGTGCTGGGCGTCGCCGTCGGCGGCGCGGCGGCCACCGTGCCGGTCTATATCGCGGAAATCGCGCCAGCGAACCGACGCGGCCAGCTGGTGACGCTGCAGGAGCTGATGATCGTCTCCGGCCAGATGCTGGCCTATATCTCCAATGCCGGTTTCAACGCCGCCTGGGGCGGTGAAACGACCTGGCGCTGGATGCTGGCGGTAGCGACGCTGCCAGCGGTACTGCTTTTCTTCGGCATGATGTTTATGCCAGACACGCCGCGCTGGTACGCGATGAAAGGGCGCCTGGCCGATGCGCGCCGGGTGCTGGAGCGGACCCGCGCTCGCCAGGACGTCGAATGGGAGCTGACGGAAATAGAAGAGACGCTAACGGAAGAGCAGCAGCAGCGCCCGCGGTTAAGCGAGCTGCGCAAACCCTGGTTGTTTAAGCTCTTTTTGATCGGTATGGGTATTGCGGTCATTCAGCAGCTGACGGGCGTCAACACCATCATGTATTACGCGCCGACCATGCTGAAAGCGGTCGGCATGGATGACAGCGCGGCGCTGTTCGCCACAATCGCCAACGGCGTTATCTCAGTGTTAATGACCTTTGTCGGCATCTGGCTGCTGGGAAAAATGGGGCGGCGAACGCTGACCATGATTGGTCAGTTCGGCTGCACCGCCTGCCTGGTTTTTATCGGCGCGGTGACGCTGTTTATGCCGGAAACCGTTAATGGGCAGCCGGATATGTGGCGCAGCTATATGGTGCTGTTCGGCATGCTGCTGTTTTTAAGTTTTCAGCAGGGCGCGTTGTCGCCGGTGACCTGGCTGCTGCTGTCGGAAATATTCCCAACGCGTCTGCGCGGTATTTTTATGGGCGGCGCGGTATTCGCTATGTGGATCGCCAATTTCCTTATTTCGCTAATGTTTCCGGTGCTGCTGGCAAGCGTCGGTCTGGCAGGCGCTTTCTTTATCTTTGCGCTGGTGGGGATTGCAGGCGCGATATTTGTCATTAAATGCGTACCGGAAACGCGTAATCGCAGCCTGGAGCAGATTGAACACTATCTGCATGAAACCCTCTCAAGCGACGATGAGTTTGTGCGCGAACCCCTGAGACAGCCGGCAAATAAAACATCATAATTAAAGGTTATCAATTTGAATCTGAGCCGGCGTCTGCGCCGGCTTTTTTTTATCCATTTGTGCCGAGGATTAACCTTTTCATGCTCGCTTACGCTTAACGCTCAGGCTGGCGTCATATGATCCAGGCAGACACTATTTGTAAAATATCATGTAAAAAGCACTTTATATCGCCTCTTATCCTCAGGTTACAGGCGATTAAGCCCTTCAACCTTCAATGAAAACGATTTCAGCCGCGCGCTTTTATCCGGTGGTGCATTGTTAATTCACCGTTAATAACACACTGAGAATTCCATTAAGTTTCTGCTATGGAATTTTACCTGCGCGCTTCGGAATTTTCTGGAGTAGAAAATTAATTTATTTTTTTATCTGAATTGGGTAATCTTGTCGCTACAGTTTTATTAAACCCCTTAGTCAAGGATAGTATAATGAGTGACGCATTTAAAGTTCTGAACAACATTCGCACATTACGTGCTCAGGCACGCGAACTGCCATTGAGCGATCTGGAAGAAATTCTGGAGAAATTAACCGTCGTCGTCACAGAACGTCGTGAAGAAGTGGAAGCTGAAGAAGCGCAGAACCGCGAAAAAGAAGAAAAGCTTTCTAAATACCGCGAAATGCTGCTGGCTGACGGTATCGACCCGAACGAATTACTGGGCGCGCTGGAAACCGGTAAAAAACGCGCCAAGCGCGCGCCGCGTCCCGCTAAGTATTCTTATACCGACGAGAATGGCGAAGTAAAATCCTGGACCGGCCAGGGCCGTACTCCGGCGGCAATTAAAAAGGCGCTTGATTCCGGCAAAAGCCTTGACGATTTCCTGATCGGCTAAATTTACCCAATCCTTGCAAGTGGGAGCCGGTGGCCTGAACAGCCACCGGCTTTTTATTTTTCCCCCACTGCCAGCGGCTTGCCTCAGGCCGCACGCCTGGCGCTGGCATGCGTACGGCGATGTCTGGCATAATGGCCGCCGTTTTTTCCCTCACTCAGCCATAAAGGTCAATGCCGTGTTAGTAAGCAGCAATATCACCATGCAGTTTGGCAGCAAGCCACTGTTCGAAAATATCTCCGTAAAATTTGGCGGCGGTAATCGTTACGGTTTAATCGGTGCAAACGGCAGCGGTAAATCTACCTTTATGAAAATCCTCGGCGGCGATCTGGCGCCCACCGGCGGTAATGTCTCTTACGATCCCAACGAACGCATCGGCAAGTTAAGGCAGGATCAGTTCGCGTTTGAACAATATAGCGTGCTGGACACCGTCATCATGGGTCACCATGAATTGTGGGAAGTAAAGCAGGAGCGCGACCGCATATATGCTTTGCCGGAAATGAGCGAAGAGGAAGGCTATAAAGTCGCGGACCTTGAAGCGCTTTACGGCGAAATGGATGGCTATAGCGCCGAATCGCGCGCTGGCGAGTTATTACTCGGCGTAGGCATTCCGGTTGAACAGCATTATGGCCCGATGAGCGAAATTGCGCCGGGCTGGAAATTACGTGTGCTGCTGGCGCAGGCGTTATTTTCAAATCCCGATATTTTGTTACTGGACGAACCGACCAACAACCTGGATATTGATACTATTCGCTGGCTGGAGCAGGTGCTGAACGAGCGTGAAAGCACCATGATCATCATTTCGCACGACCGTCACTTCCTGAATATGGTTTGTACGCATATGGCGGATCTTGATTACGGCGAATTACGCGTATATCCAGGCAACTATGACGAGTATATGACGGCGGCTACCCAGTCCCGCGAGCGTTTATTAGCAGACAACGCCAAGAAAAAAGCGCAGATCGCCGAGCTGCAGTCTTTCGTCAGCCGCTTTAGCGCCAACGCCTCTAAATCGCGTCAGGCGACGTCGCGCGCGAAACAAATTGATAAAATCAAACTGGATGAAGTTAAAGCGTCCAGCCGTCAAAACCCCTTTATTCGTTTTGAACAAGACAAGAAGCTGTTCCGTAATGCGCTGGAAGTCGAAGCGCTTACCAAAGGTTTTGATAACGGTCCGCTGTTTAAAAATCTCAATCTGCTGCTTGAAGTGGGCGAGAAGCTGGCGGTTATCGGCGCCAACGGTATTGGTAAATCCACGCTGCTGAAAACGCTGGTGGGCGAACTTAAGCCAGACAGCGGCAGCGTTAAATGGTCGGAAAACGCGCGCATCGGCTATTACGCGCAGGATCACGCCACCGACTTCGCCGACGACCTGAGCGTCTTCGACTGGATGAGCCAGTGGAAGCAGGAAGGGGATGACGAGCAGGCGGTGCGCAGCATTCTGGGTCGCCTGCTGTTTAGCCACGACGACATCAAAAAACCGGCGAAGGTCCTGTCGGGCGGGGAAAAGGGGCGCATGCTGTTCGGCAAGCTGATGATGCAGAAACCCAATATCCTGATTATGGACGAACCGACCAACCACCTGGATATGGAGTCGATCGAGTCGCTGAATATGGCGCTGGAAATGTATGAAGGCACGCTGATTTTCGTTTCGCACGACCGTGAATTCGTCAGCTCGCTGGCGACGCGCGTGCTGGAGATCAAAGAGGACCGCGTGGTGGACTTTACCGGCACCTACGAAGACTATCTGCGCAGTCAGGGTATTTACTGATTGCTGTCAGCGAGATGAGCAGGGCCTGTCAGTTATTGCAGACGAATAACAATGCCATAAAGCAGGTGGCGTGGACCGAAGAGCAAAGCGTCCCGCGCCAGGGAAGGCGCGGGTCGAGCGAGCAGGGATGCGTAAAGCGACTTTGCGATCGGTCCACGCCACTTGCGTTAGCGCAAAACAGGCAGACAGCTTTATTGAGGGCATAAAGGGGATAGCGCAAGCTATCCCCTTTATTATTTACCACACACTTCGCAGTGCGCATCCTGCGCCACCTTCACGCTGCGAAACTCCGCGCTCATCGCATCATACATCAGCAGCCGCGACGCGGCGGGCGCGCCAAAGCCCGTCAACACTTTAATCGCCTCCATCGCCTGCATGGCGCCAATCACCCCGACCAGCGGCGCCATCACGCCCGCTTCGACGCAGCTTAGCGTCTGCTCGCCGAACAGGCGGCTAATACAGCGATAGCAGGGTGTGCCCGGCTGCCAGGTAAAGACGCTAATCTGGCCTTCCATGCGAATCGCCGCGCCGGAAACCAGCGGCACGCCACGCGACCGACAAAGCCGGTTCAGCTGTTCGCGGATCTGCACGTTGTCGGTACAGTCGAGCACCACCTGATGCCCGGCGATCAGCGCCTCGAGTGCCGCTTCTTCCAGCGCGCCGTTAACGGTATCAATCTGAACATGTGGGTTGATGGCGGCCAGACTCTCCGCCGCCGAGTCCACCTTGGCGCGGCCGATATCCGCGTCATGATGCAGGAGCTGACGCTGCAGGTTCGACAGCGCGACGGTATCGAAGTCGAGCAGGGTCAGCGCGCCGACGCCCGCGCCAGCCAGCCAAGGCGCCGCCGCGCAGCCTAGTCCGCCAAGGCCGACGATCAGCGCGCGGCTCGCCTTGAGCTTCTCCTGACCGTCGAAGTCGAAGCCGCGCAGCACGATCTGGCGGTTATAGCGCAGCATCTCTTCATCGCTGAGTTCAGGCAGCATTATCCCTCCAGCAGCGCATTGAAAGGCTCGACCTCGACCCATTCGCCCGGCTCGACCGCGCCGCGATCGCGCTCCAGCACGATAAAGCAGTTGGCGGCGGCGAAAGAGCTAAAAATGTGCGAGCCCTGATGGCCGGTGCTGAGCACTTCCAGCTCGCCGTCCTCGCTACGGCGCATGATGCCGCGCTGGAAATCGAGGCGGCCAGGAGATTTTTTCAGGCGTGAGGCGGCGCGCGCGCGCAGGCGCGGCGGCAGCGGCGATTCGCTCTGGCCGGTCAGGGCGGCGAGCAGCGGCTGCACCAGCTGGTAGAAGGTGACGGCGGCCGAAACCGGATTGCCCGGCAGCCCGCAGAACCAGCTGCTGGCGAGGCGGCCGAAGGCGAAAGGCTTGCCCGGCTTGATGGCCAGCTTCCAGAAGGTGATGACGCCCAGCTCGTCCAGCATGGTTTTGGTAAAATCCGCTTCGCCGACTGACACGCCGCCGGTGCTGATCACGACGTCGGCCTGCCGATCCGCCTCTTCGAAGGCGCGGTGCAGCGCCTGCGGATCATCTTTGATAATACCCAGATCGATCACTTCGCAGCCGAGCTTGCGCAGCATCAGCGAGACGGCAAAACGGTTAGTATCGTAGATCTGGCCCGGCGCCAGCGGCTGGCCGACCGGCTGCAGCTCGTCGCCGGTGGAGAAAACCGCGACGCGCAGCTTGCGCAGCACGCTGACCTCCGCAAGGCCGAGCGAGGCGAGCAGCGGCAGCTCCGCCGCGCCGAGGCGCACGCCCGCCGCCAGCACCGGCTGGTCCCGACGGATATCTTCGCCGATCAGGCGGATATTTTGGCCCGCACGCACCGGCGCGTTAATCACAATCCCGCCCTCGACCTCGCGCGTCTCTTCCTGCATCACCACCGCTTCGCACCCCGGCGGCACCGGCGCGCCGGTCATAATGCGCACCGCGCTGCCCGCCGGCCAGTCGCCGTCAAAAGGCGCGCCGGCAAAGGCTTTGCCTGCGATCTTCAGCGGCCGATCGGACTGAATATCGGCCAGCCGCACGGCGTAGCCGTCCATCGCCGAGTTATCAAACGGCGGCACGTCGATCGGCGAGGTGACCGGCAAGGCGGTAATGCGGCCAGCCGCCTCCGCCAGCGGCACGCTGACGCGATCGCGCAGAGGCTGAAGCTGCGCCAGCATTTTCGCCTGCGCCTCTTCCAGAGAAATTAATCCTGCGGTAAAGCTTTCCATCATATTAGCAACCTGAGTAAAGACAGTTGCTGACTATTATGGTGCTAATTGCCAGCGGAGTCACATTTCCGCCGCGGCATAAGCCACAATAAAAGGTTATGGCTGACGCGCCAGTTTCCCCTTTACAAGCTCTGACAGGCTTTCTATAGTCAAAAATCATTTAAATTGGCTGAAAACCATTTTAAATCAGTGTTTTCACTCCGGTAAAAGGACAGGGCAAGCGTTATGGTCAAAGCAGTCATCGCCATTCACGGTGGGGCAGGCGCCATTACGCGCTCGGCAATGAGCGCAGAAAAAGAGCAGGCGTACCGTCAGGCGCTGAGCGATATCCTCAGCGCGGGACAGCAGATGCTGGCGCAGGGCGCCAGCGCGCTGGACGCCGTGACCGAAGCGGTGCGGCTGCTGGAGGAGTGCCCGCTGTTCAACGCCGGCAAGGGCGCGGTTTTCACCCATCAGGGCACGCACGAGCTGGACGCCTGCGTAATGGACGGCCGCACGCTGGCGGTAGGCGCGGTGGCGGGCGTGTCGCGCCTGCGCAATCCGGTGCTGGCGGCGCGCAAGGTGCTGGAAGCGAGCCCGCACGTGCTCTTTATCGGCGCGGGCGCGGAGCAGTTCGCGCGGGATAATGGGCTGGAAGAGGTCGATCCCGCTTTCTTTTCAACGCCGGAACGCTGGGAGCAGCTGCAGCGCGCGCTGGCCAGCGACGAGATGGTGCTGGATCATGACGGCGCGGCGAAATCTGACGACCCGCTCGATCCCGACCGTAAATTCGGCACCGTCGGCGCGGTGGCGATCGATGCGGAGGGCAACCTCGCTGCCGCCACCTCGACCGGCGGCATGACCAACAAACAGGCGGGACGCGTCGGCGACTCGCCGCTGCCGGGGGCAGGCTGCTACGCCAGCAACGATACGGTGGCGGTCTCCTGCACCGGCACGGGCGAAGTCTTTATTCGCACTTTGGCGGCCTACGATATCGCCGCGCAGATGCGCTACGGCGGCCATTCGCTGCAGCAGGCGTGCGTTAACGTTATCCACGACGCCATTCCCGAGCTGGGCGGCAGCGGTGGTCTGATCGCCATCGATCGCTTCGGCAACGTGGCGCTGCCGTTCAACAGCGAAGGCATGTACCGCGGCGTGGCGCGCGTAGGCGAAGAGATTGAGGTCGGCATCTACCGCGAAGGCTAAGGAGCAGGCATGACGCAGCAAATGGCGCCGGAGCAGGTTCTGGCGGTACGCAATCTCAACGTGCGCTTCAGCCATGAAGGGCGCGTGACGCACGCGGTGCGCGACCTCTCGCTTGAGGTGCAGCGCGGCGAAACCCTGGCGATCGTCGGCGAGTCCGGCTCCGGTAAATCGGTCACCTCGCTCGCGCTGATGCGGCTGATTGAGCAGGCGGGCGGCGAGGTTAGCGGCGATATACTGCTGCGCCGCCGCAGCGGCGAGCTGCTGGACGTGATGCGCGCAGCGCCGGGCGTGATGCGTCGCGTACGCGGCGCCGATATGGCGATGATCTTTCAGGAGCCGATGACCTCCCTCAACCCGGTTTTCACCGTCGGCGAGCAGATTGCCGAGTCGATCCGCCTGCATCAGGGCAAAGGCCATCAGCAGGCGCTGGCGGAAGCGCGCCGCATGCTCGATCTGGTGCGCATTCCCGAAGCGCAGGGGGTGCTGTCGCGCTATCCGCATCAGCTCTCCGGCGGCATGCGCCAGCGGGTGGTGATCGCCATGGCGCTGTCGTGCCGTCCCGCGCTGCTAATCGCCGATGAGCCGACCACGGCGCTCGACGTCACTATTCAGGCGCAAATCCTGCAGCTGATCCGCGTGCTGCAAAAAGAGATGCAGATGGGGGTGATTTTTATCACCCACGATATGGGCGTGGTGGCCGAAATGGCGGACCGCGTACAGGTGATGTATCGCGGCGACGTAGTGGAGAGCGCGCCGGTGCAGCAGCTGTTCGACGCCCCGCAGCAGCCCTACACCCAGGCGCTGCTGGCGGCGGTGCCGAAGCTCGGCGCGATGAGCGGGCAGCCGCTGCCCGCGCGTTTTCCGCTGCTGCACGCCGGCGGGCAGGCGGAGCCGGAGACGCCGCAGGACACCGCGCGTCGCGATCTCGATCCGATTTTGCAGGTGCGCGATCTGGTGACGCGCTTCGATATTCGCGGCGGCCTGCTTAACCGCGTGAAGCGTCGCGTGCACGCGGTAGAGAAGGTGAGTTTCGATCTCTACGCCGGCGAGACGCTGGCGCTGGTAGGCGAATCGGGCTGCGGCAAATCCACCACCGGGCGTTCGCTGCTGCGGCTGGTGGCGAGCCAGGGCGGCACCATTACCTTCAACGGCCAGCGCATCGACAGGCTTGCCGGCCCGGCGCTGGCGCATCTGCGGCGCGATATTCAGTTTATCTTTCAGGATCCCTACGCCTCGCTCGATCCGCGCCTGACGGTGGGCTTCTCTATTATGGAGCCGCTGCTGGTGCATAAGGCGATGCCGCGCCGCGAGGCGGAACAGCGCGTCGCCTGGCTGCTGGAAAAGGTGGGGCTGCTGCCGGAGCACGCGCAGCGCTATCCCCACGAGTTCTCCGGCGGCCAGCGGCAACGCATCTGCATCGCGCGCGCGCTGGCGCTCAATCCCAAAGTGGTTATCGCCGATGAGTCGGTGTCGGCGCTTGACGTGTCGATTCAGGCGCAGATCGTCAATTTGATGCTCGATCTGCAGCGCGAATTCGGTATCGCCTTCCTGTTTATTTCGCACGATATGGCCGTTGTCGAGCGCATCAGCCATCGCGTGGCGGTTATGTATCTGGGACAGATCGTTGAAATGGGGCCGCGCCAGGCGGTATTCGAGCAGCCGAGGCACCCCTACACCCGCAAGCTGATGGCCGCCGTGCCGGTGGCGGATCCGGCGCATCGTCGGCGCGAACGCGCATTGATGGTGGATGAAATACCCAGCGCCGTGCGCGCGCTGGGCGACGAGCCTGAAGTCGCGCCGCTGATGGAGGTGGCGCCGGGCCATTTCGTCGCGCGCCACGCTATCAGCAGCACCTGACATCACAATCACACTAAGCAGGGATACAGGAGAACACGATGCACAACGCAATGCGTAAAGGGTTACTGGCTGCGGGCGTGATGAGCGCCATGGCGGCGCTGCCCGC
The DNA here is from genome assembly GCF_002095575.1 of Pantoea septica. Classification (GTDB taxonomy): domain Bacteria; phylum Pseudomonadota; class Gammaproteobacteria; order Enterobacterales; family Enterobacteriaceae; genus Pantoea; species Pantoea septica. Next base: position 34,821 of record NZ_MLJJ01000022.1, read on the forward strand.
CTGGGCGGCAAAAGACGCGGTTATCGCCGTCGGGTCCAACTTCACCACGCTCGATCCTTACGACGCCAACGACACGCTGTCGCAGGCGGTGGCGAAATCGTTCTATCAGGGTCTGTTCGGCTTCGATAAAGAGATGAAGCTGACCAACGTGCTGGCGGAAAGCTATCAGGCAAGCCCGGACGGCCTTACCTACACCATTAAGCTGCGTTCAGGGATTAAATTCCAGGACGGCACTGACTTTAACGCCGAAGCGGTTAAGGTCAACCTGGAGCGCGCCAGCAATCCCGATAATCACCTGAAGCGCTATAACCTGTTTAAATATATCGCCACCACCGAGGCCGTCGATCCCACTACGGTGAAGATCACCCTGAAGCAGCCTTTTTCGGCCTTTATCAACAACCTGGCGCACCCGGCCGCCGCGATGATTTCGCCCACCGCCCTGAAAAAATATGGCAAAGAGATCGGCTTTCACCCGGTCGGCACCGGTCCGTATGAGCTGGTGACCTGGAACCAGACCGACTTTGTGAAGGTGAAAAAGTGGGACGGCTACTGGAAGAAGGGCTATCCGAAGCTCGACAGCATCACCTGGCGTCCGGTGGTGGACAACAACACCCGCGCGGCGATGCTGCAGACCGGCGAAGCGAACTTCGCGTTCCCGATCCCCTTCGAGCAGGCCAAACTGCTGGAGAAGAACGCGAAGCTGAAGGTGGTGACCTCGCCGTCGATCATGCAGCGCTATATCAGCCTGAACGTTACTCAGAAGCCGTTCGACAACCCGAAAGTGCGCGAGGCGCTGGAGTACGCCATCAACCGCGAGGCGCTGACCAAAGTCGCCTTCGCCGGCTATGCGACGCCGGCGACCGGCATCGTGCCGCCGTCGATCGATTTTGCGCAGCGCTACCCGGCGATTCAATATAACCCGGCTAAAGCGCGCGAGCTGCTGAAGGAAGCGGGCTACCCCAACGGCTTTGAAACCACGCTCTGGTCGTCGCATAACCACAGCACTGCGCAAAAAGTGCTGCAGTTTACCCAGCAGCAGCTGGCGCAGGTGGGCGTGAAGGTTAAAGTGACGGCGATGGACGCCGGCCAGCGCGCCGCCGAAGTGGAGAGCAAAGCGCAGAAAGAGAGCGGCGTACGCATGTTCTACACCGGCTGGTCCGCCTCTACGGGCGAAGCGGACTGGGCGCTGACGCCGCTGTTCGCCACCACTTCCTGGCCGCCGGCGATCTTCAATACCGCCTTCTACAGCAATCCGCAGGTGGATAAAGATCTGGCCGATGCGCTGAAGACCACCGATCGCGAGCGCAAAGCCAGCCTCTATAAAGACGCGCAGGATAAAATCTGGAACGACCATCCGTGGATCCCGCTGGTGGTGGAGCAGTTGGTTTCCGCCAACACCGCGTCGCTGACCGGGTTCTACGTGATGCCCGATACCTCATTCAGCTTTGACGAGGCCGACCTGAAGTAACCCGATCGGCCAGCCCGCGCGGGCTGGCCGCCGCTGCGCAGGATTTCGCATGCTTAACTATTTTATTAAACGTCTGCTCGGGCTGATCCCGACGCTGCTGATTGTCGCGGTGCTGGTGTTCCTGTTTGTACACCTGCTGCCGGGGGATCCGGCGCGCCTCATCGCCGGTCAGGACGCCGACGCCACGGTGGTGGCGCTGGTGCGCCAGGAGCTGGGTCTGGATCAGCCGCTGCCGCAGCAGTTCTGGCACTTTATTCTGAATGCGCTGCAGGGCGATTTCGGCCATTCGCTGGTGTCGAAGCGGCCGGTCGCCGAGGAGATAGCCACCCGCTTTATGCCGACGCTGTGGCTGACGCTGGCCAGCATGATCTGGGCGGTGATTTTCGGCATGACGATCGGCATCGTCTCCGCCGTGTGGCGCAACCGCTGGCCCGATCGCCTCGGCATGACGCTGGCGGTCTCGGGCATCTCCTTTCCCGCCTTTGCGCTCGGCATGCTGCTGATGCAGGTTTTTTCGGTGGAGCTGGGCTGGCTGCCGACCGTCGGCGCCGACAGCTGGCGGCACTATATTCTGCCGTCGATTACGCTGGGCGCCGCCGTGGCGGCGGTGATGGCGCGCTTTACCCGCGCCTCGTTCGTCGAGGTGATGCAGGAAGACTATATGCGCACCGCGCGCGCCAAAGGGGTGCGCGAATCGCTGGTGGTGGTCAAACACGGCCTGCGGAATGCCATGATCCCGGTGGTCACCATGATGGGCCTGCAGTTCGGCTTTCTGCTCGGCGGCTCGATCGTAGTGGAAGTGGTCTTCAACTGGCCTGGCCTTGGCCGCCTGCTGGTGGATTCGGTGGAGATGCGCGACTACCCGGTGATCCAGGCCGAAGTGCTGCTCTTCTCGCTGGAGTTCATCCTGATTAACCTGATTGTCGATCTGCTCTATGCGGCAATCAATCCCGCTATTCGCTACAGGTAAGGAGTCGCAATGAAAAACTGGCGACGCGAAGCGGTGCTGAAAAGCCTGCCGCTGACGACGGAAAATCGGGTTCGAACGCCCTGGAGCGAGTTCTGGCGACGCTTTCGCCGCCAGCCGGTGGCGATGACCGCCGGGCTGTTCGTGCTGCTGCTGATCGTGCTGGCGTTTATCGCGCCGCTGATCGCGCCGTTCGACGCTGAGAACTATTTCGATTATGACCGGCTCAATCAGGGACCTTCGCTGATGCACTGGTTCGGCGTCGATGCGCTGGGTCGCGATATCTTTAGCCGCGTGCTGGTTGGCACCCGCATTTCGCTGATCGCCGGCTTCTTTTCAGTGGCCATCGGCGCGGCCATCGGCACCTTCTTCGGCCTGCTGGCGGGCTACTACGAGGGGGTCTGGGATCGCGTCACCATGCGCATTTGCGACGTGCTGTTCGCGTTTCCCGGCATTCTGCTGGCGATTGCGGTGGTGGCGATTATGGGCAGCGGCATGAGCAACGTGATTATCGCGGTGGCAATTTTCAGCATTCCGGCGTTCGCCCGCCTGGTGCGCGGCAATACGCTGGTGCTGAAGCATCAGACTTATATCGAGTCGGCGCGCAGCATCGGCGCGTCTGACGCCACCATTCTGCTCAGGCATATTCTGCCCGGCACGGTGTCGTCTGTCGTGGTCTACTTCACCATGCGCATCGGCACCTCGATTATTACCGCTGCCAGCCTGTCGTTTCTCGGACTCGGCGCGCAGCCGCCGACGCCGGAGTGGGGCGCGATGCTCAACGAGGCGCGCGCCGATATGGTGCTGGCGCCGCACGTGGCGATTTTTCCCAGTCTCGCGATTTTTCTCACGGTTTTAGCATTTAATTTGCTTGGCGACGGGCTACGCGACGCACTCGATCCTAAACTCAAGACATGAAAAAATTCGATTACGAGCAGGACTTTAAAACCATCGATTTCCGCAAGCAGCCGGAGCGCTATCAGGTCGGGCGCGGCGAGCAGGGCGTGCTGATGGTGGAGCCTTATAAAAGCGAGATCTTGCCGCACTGGCGCTTTCGCACCGTGCCGATTGCCGAAGCGTCGGCGGCGAAGATCATGGAGCTGTTTGAAGCCTACCGCGCGCAGGATGATTTTGTCGGTATGGATATGGCGCGCAAGTTCATCCAGATGGGGTATACCCGCGCGCGCCGCTACAGCAATCACAAGGGCGGACGCAAGTACGACGCCGACGGCAACGAGCTGCCGCGCGGCGTCGACGAAGAAAAGGCCGCTGCGGCGGCCGTTTTCAAAGCCTACTGGGATCGCCTGCGCGAAGATGAAGACTACCTGACGCGCAAGCAGGCGCATCAGAAGCTGTACGGCTAAATCAATCTTGCCCGCTATCAGCTGAATTCGCTATCCATCTCACCCGACGCGGGCCTCATTCGGCACCTGACCATGGCGTGCGCGTTTTCGTCGCGTTCCGCCTGAAATTTCCGTGCTGTTTGTAGGGGGATTATGGCGTCTTTTCAGTAAGATAAGCGGCGATTCTGCCGGGTAAAAAGGCGGCGATCTGCCCATATGTTACGTAAATAACTGCAAACGTCGCGGTCGGATGGTTAGAGGCTAACTGCCGGGAATTTCAGCGAAAATTCTCATCCGCCACAGGCGCAGCATTTGTCAATAATCAGAACAGGGTTGAGTTTAGCGCGGCCTGGTGCTTAAATACTGAATTCAAATTTACTGTGAATTCAATAATAAGCAGATAACAAGGCAGCTGCGGACACCTGTCGCCGCAGTCGACTAAGTGGATAATGTGAGAGCGCAATGATGAAAGAGATCGTTAACGGATTTCTGAGTTTTCAACAGAATGTGTTTCCTGAAAGGAAGGATCTTTTCAAAAGCCTGGCGTCGAACCAAAATCCGAAAGCGCTGTTTATCTCCTGTTCCGACAGCCGTTTAGTACCGGAGCTGGTAACCCAGCAGGAGCCGGGCCAGCTCTTCGTGATCCGCAACGCGGGGAATATCGTGCCGCCGTTCGGGCCAGAGCCAGGCGGCGTATCGGCCACCATCGAATATGCGGTTATGGTGCTGGGCGTAAGCGAAATTATCATCTGCGGTCACTCCAACTGCGGCGCGATGAACGCTATCGCCTCGTGTCAGTGCATGGACAATATGCCGGCGGTCGATCACTGGCTGCACTATGCGGATGCGGCGAAAACGGTGGTGGAAGAGCGCGAATACGAGACGCCGGAAGCGAAGCTGAACGAGATGGTCAAAGAGAACGTCATCGCCCAGCTGAACAATATCAAGACGCATCCGTCCGTGGCACTGGCGCTGCGTAAAGGCAAAGTGCGCCTGCATGGCTGGGTCTACGATATCGAATCAGGCAAAATCATCGCCCTGACCGAAGGCGGCAAGAGCTTTATCTCGCTCTCCGATAACCCGGAAACCTGCTTCGAGTAAGCCTCCCGCCCGCCGCACGCGCAGCGGGCGTTTTTTTCTGTTTCTCCCGGCGCGTTCTCAATGGATTATCTAAGCTATTAACGTCCTGTTTCCACTTGAGAACTGACTATGCGCAAAATTTCCTTGTTGACCCTGATGGCGAGCGCCATGCTGCTGGCGGGATGCACCTCGCACGTTGCCGATAAACAGCAATATTCCGGTTTTATCACTGACTACAGCCAGCTTAAACCCGCCACCTCCGCCAGCGATCGCCCCACGCTGCGCTGGATCTCGCCCGATTATCGTGACGGCGACTATACCTCGGTAGTTTATACGCCGGTAGTTTACTATCCGGCGGCTAAGCCGACGGCGCGCGTCAGCCAGCAGACGCTGGATCAGATCCGCAGCTACGCCGATTCTCGTCTGAAAGCGGCGATTGGCGAACGCAAAAAGCTCGTGACTCAGCCTGGCCCGCATACGCTGATCGTTCGCAGCGCCATTACCGGCGTGACGGCGGAAAACGAGGGCGTTCAGTTCTATGAGGTGGTGCCGGTGGCGGCGGTGATCGCCAGCACCATGGCGGCCACCGGCCACCGCACCCAGAATAGCGCGCTGTTTCTGGAGATAGAGGCGCGCGACGCCCAGACCGGCAAGCCCCTGATTAAGGTGGTGCGCAAGGCGTTCGGCAAGCCGATTAACAACAGCAGCGCGCCCATCACCTACGCCGACGTGAAAAGCGCCATTGACGATACGGTCAGCGACACCGTGCACTTCAGCGCGCCCTGAGTCGCGCGCCGAGGGCAGGGAAGCCTTCTTTAATCTTTTGTAAAGCCTGAACATTATCTTGTCGCGCTGGCTACGCTTAAGCTCATCCCCTGACGACTGGAGCACACTATGGCCCGACTGACTGCCGCGCTGCTACTCGGCGGCGCGCTGTTTACTCTCCCCGCGCTGGCGGAGGAGCTGCAGGTTCAGGTTTTGCAGGACAAGCTTAATCATCCCTGGTCAGTGGCGTTTCTGCCGGACAATCAGACGCTACTGATAACCGAACGGAGCGGAGAGCTGCGCAGCTGGCGGCCCGACAGCGGCCTGTCGCAGCCGATCGAAGGGGTGCCGAAAGCGGCGGTGCGCCGCCAGGCGGGACTGCTCGACGTGGTGCTGGCGCCGGACTTCGCGCAGAGCCGCCGCGTGTGGCTCAGCTATACCGAAGCCAGCAGCAGCGGCGAACTGGGCGCTGTGGTCGGTTACGGCCAGCTCAGCGCAGACAACCGGCGACTGACCGGCTTCAGGCCGGTGATCCGGCAGACGCCTGCGCTTTCGGCGGGCAATAACCTCGGCACGCGTATGGCCTTCGACCGCGACGGCTATCTCTATATCGTTTTCGGCGATAACTTTCACAGCGGCAGCGCGCAGGATCTCGACAAGCTGACCGGCAAAATCCTGCGGCTGAATCAGGACGGCAGCGTGCCGCAAGATAATCCTTTCGTCGGCCGCAGCGGCGCGCGCCCGGAGATTTGGGCCTACGGCCTGCGCAATCCGCAGGGGCTGGCGCTGAATCCCTGGACGCAGCAGATATGGGAAAGCGAGCACGGCCCGCGCGGCGGTGACGAGGTGAATATTCCGCAGAAAGGCAAAAACTACGGCTGGCCGCTGGCGACCTGGGGCATCGACTACAACGGCAGCAAGGTACCGGAGTCGAAAGGATCGCACGTGGAGGGCACTGAGCAACCGGTGTTTTACTGGAAACAGTCGCCTGCGGTGAGCGGCATGGCCTTTTATAACAGCGCGCGCTTTCCGCAGTGGAAAAACTCGCTGTTTATTGGCGCGCTTAAGGATATGAGCCTGATACGGCTTAGCCTCAACGGCGAAAAAGTCGTTGAGACGCAGCGTCTGCTTACGGATCGCGGCGAGCGTATCCGCGACGTGCGTCAGGGGCCGGACGGCTATCTCTACGTGCTCACCGACAGCGACAACGGCAAGCTGCTGAAGGTGGGACTCGTCGAGGCGGGCGGCGCGTCCCGCGGTTAATCAGCGCGCCCAGCGGCAGACTTGCCAGCCGCGGTTCAGCGCCTCCTGATGCAGCAGCGCATCCGGATTAATGACGAGCGCATGATCGGCCTGCGCCAGCAGCGGCAGGTCGTTCATCGAGTCGCTATAGGCCCAGGTATGCGCGAAATCCTGCTCTTGCTGCAGGGCGCGCCAGTCGCTCAGTCGGGCGACCTTGCCCTCTTTATAGGTCATGGTGCCGTAGGTCTGGCCGCTGTAGCGGTCATCCACCACCTCAACGCCGATCGCCAGCGCGCCGTGCGCGCCCAGCCGTTCAGCGATTGGCGTCACCAGATGTTCGCCGCTGGCGGAGCAGATCACCACTTTGTCGCCGCGCTGCTGGTGCCAGTCGATGCGGGCGCGCGCTTCAGGATAGACGCGAGGCAGAATGTCGCGCTGGATCCAGCGGCGCACCCAGCCCGCCACGGTCGGCGCCGCCAGACCGGCCAGCGGCGAAAGCGTCAGCGCCATATAATCTTCCATCGCCAGCGTGCCGGCGTAGTACTCCGCCATCAGCGCCTGCTCTTGCGCCAGCAGCGCTTCACGGGCAAAGCCCTGCGACACCAGCCAGCGCAGCCACAGCCCAGTGCTGTCTGCGCAGATGACGGTTTCGTCGAGATCGAATACGGCTAAGTCCATGGTGGTCTCCTCTGTAGACTCACAACAGCCTGGCAGAATTTTGTGACGGTCTTAACCCTTCTGCGAAAAATCGGAATTTCACCGGCTTTCCTGTGCGCCGCACGCGCGCGAAACTGGTAGACGCGCCCGGCGCACGCCAGGGTTACTCTACTAAACTCTATAAAACTTTACGGTTGGGCGGTTTTTTTCATGCGCTGCAGAGGGTAGCGTTTCACTCTGTAGGTTTTTGCCTTAAAACCGCGATTTAACATGGAATTTCCTCGCACATGACAACTATTCGCTCTTCACGCCGCTTACGGCATGCCGCCGCCGCCTCGTTACTGCTGTTTATCGCCCCCGTTGCTTTCGCTGTGGATGCGCCTGCACCCCCTCAGGTCGAGGCCAAAGCGTGGATATTAATGGATTACGCCAGCGGCAAGGTGCTGGCGGAGGGCAATGCGGACGACCGACTCGATCCCGCCAGTCTGACTAAGATGATGACCAGCTATGTCGTCGGTCAGGCGCTGAAGTCGGGCAAAATCAAGCGCGACGATATGGTGACCATCGGCCAGGATGCCTGGGCGACCGGCAATCCCAAACTGAAAGGCTCTTCGCTGATGTTCCTCAAGCCCGGCGACCGCATTCCGGTGTCGGAGCTGAATAAAGGCATTGTTATTCAGTCAGGCAATGACGCCTGCATCGCGCTGGGGGACTATGTCGCCGGCAGCCAGGACGCCTTTATCGGCCTGATGAACAACTACGTTAAGGCGTTCGGGCTGAAAAACACCCACTTTATGACGGTGCACGGGCTGGATGCAGAAGGGCAGTACAGCACGGCGCGCGATATGGCGCTGATTGGCCAGGCGCTGATCCGCGACGTGCCGGAAGAGTATGCGCTGAATAAAGAGAAAGAGTTTACCTTCAACCATATTCGCCAGATGAACCGCAACCGGCTGCTCTGGAGCACCAACCTGCAGGTCGACGGCATCAAGACCGGCCACACCTCTGGCGCCGGTAATAACCTGGTGGCCTCCGCGACCGAGAACGGTATGCGGCTGATCTCCGTGGTGCTCGGCACCGCCACCGACGCCGCGCGCTTCCGCGAGAGCGAGAAGCTGCTGACCTGGGGTTTCCGCTTTTTTGAAACCGTGACGCCAATTAAGGCGGATAAGCCATTTGCCCAGCAGCGCGTCTGGTTCGGCGATCGCAAAGAGGTCAACCTCGGCGTCGAGAAGGATGCCGCGCTGACGCTGCCGAAAGGGCAGATGAAGAACCTGAAGGCGAGCTATACCCTCACTACGCCGCAGCTTGAAGCGCCGTTAAAGAAAAATCAGGTGGTGGGCACCATCGATTTCCAGCTTGACGGCAAAACCATCGAACAGCGGCCGCTGGTAGTGATGGAGGAGGTATCGGAGGGCAATTTCTTCAGCCGCATCGTCGATTTCGTGCTGATGCAGTTCCACTCCCTGTTCGGCAAGTGGTTTAGTTAAGTAATGCCGGCCGTTAGTCTTTTCAGGCAAACGGCTGCGGAGTGCAGGGAGCGGGTAGCAGGGCTCGAAGAGCAAAGCGTCCCGCGGCAGGGATGCCGCGGGCCGAGCGCGCAGGGATGCCTTGAGCGACTTTGCGATCGGGCCCTGCTACTCGCGACAGCACTATGCCATCCGCTTTCAGACTAAGGGATTGCCTGTCAGCGCCATCAGCTTTGAGGCCAGCGCGCTGCCAGTTTGCTTAATCCTGGATCCAGCCCTTGCGTATCGGCAGGGCGAACAGCGCGCGGTAGGCGGCGTTAAAAGTCGCCAGCATGCGCGCGCCATATCCCTGCCAGGCGAGATGCGACGCCAGACAGCCGAGCAGCCCCACCAGAAATCCGCCCAGCATATCCATCGGCCAGTGCACGCCGAGATAGACGCGCGACCAGGCGATGGCGGTGCCAAGCGCCATCAGGATTACGCCTGACCAGAGGCGATGCCAGAAGATAAACGCCAGCGCGAAGGTGAAAATAGTGGTGCCGTGATCGCTCGGATAAGAGTCGTCAGGCGCATGGTGCAGAAACTGATACCCGAGCCCGATAGCGAACGGCCGCGGATGAGGGAAAAGCTGGCCGACGCACCAGGAGATAGCAAGGGCGTAAATCAAGGCCATGCCGGTTTTCAGCACCAGCACGCGCTGCAGTTTTACCTGGTCGCGCGGCCCCCACAGCCAGAGCGCGACAATCAGCAGCGGCACGATGGCGATCAGATCTTTGGCGATAAAGGTGGCCAGCGCCAGCAGCCAGCCGGGCGAATCGGGCGTCGCGTTAATGGATAAAAACAGAGAGTGGTTAAACGCTTCCATAGGGTAAGAAATCCTCGTGGTATGTCTGCGCCCGTTCGCCGCTGCGCACAAAATGTCAATGAAAAGACCTATTCTGGCGACGCCGCGCGTCGGGATATATAGCGCCGGCTCTTAAATGACGCGCAGGTTTCAGAACGGTTTAAGTTCAGTGACAACGTGCGCATCCCTTATGCGTCTGCCTGCTGCGGCCGGGTAAACCGCAGGCATAAAAAAACCCGTCAGCAAAAAGCTGGCGGGCTCCACAATTTGGGGATTTCAAAGAAAAGCAGTGGCACTTATTCAGACTCACCCTTAACAAAAAAGTTCTGGACTGAGTCAAAAAAATTTTATAAGGGCAAATTCGGCCAGATAATCACAATCAGCGTGCCCGCCAGCGTCAGCAGCACGTTGGCGATGGCGTAGGTGCCCGCATAGCCCAGCGCCGGAATATTGCTGCGCGCCGTGTCGCAGATAATCTCCATTGCCGGCGCGCAGGTGCGCGCGCCCATAATCGCGCCGAACAGCAGCGCGCGGTTCATGCGCAGCACGTAGGCGCCGAACAGATAGCAGATCACTACCGGCAGCAGGCTCACCAGCAGACCGCACAGCAGCATTAGCGCGCCTTCACTGCCGAGGCCCTGGTTGATGCCGCTGCCGGCGCTCAGCCCGACGCCCGCCATAAACACCATCAGCCCGAATTCTTTCACCATGGTTAGCGCACCCTGCGGGATATAGCCGAAGGTGGGATGGTTGGCGCGCAAAAAGCCGAGCATAATGCCGGCGAACAGCAGCCCGGCGGCGTTGCCGATGCCGAAGCTGAAGTTGCTGAACTGAAAGGTAATCAGCCCGATCATTAGCCCGACGATAAAGAAGGCGCAGAACGCCAGCAGATCGGTCACCTGGCTGTGAATCGCGATAAAGCCGATGCGATCCGCCACATTTTTCACGCGCTTCGCCTCGCCGCTGACCTGCAGGATATCGCCTTTGTGCAGCATAATGCTGTCGTCGATTGGCATCTCGATCTGACTGCGGATTACCCGGTTCAAAAAGCAGCCGTGATCGGTGAGATTGAGTTTGCTGAGGCGCTTATTCACGGCATTGTGGTTTTTCACCACAATCTCTTCCGTCACGATGCGCATATCGAGCAGATCGCGGTCAAATACCTCTTTGCCGTTGCGAAAGCTGGCGTCGAGCCGCGCATGGGCGTCTGGATAACCCACCAGCGAAATCTCGTCGCCGAGCTGCAGCACCGCGTCACCGTCCGGGCTGGCGAGAATGCCGTTGCGGCGAATACGTTCGATATAGCAGCCGGTCTGGCGATAGATACCCAGCTCGCGCAGGTTCTTGCCGCCGCTCCACGCCACCAGCTCCGGCCCGACGCGGTAGGCGCGGATGACCGGCAGAAAGACTTTGCGCTGGCTGTCGGCGTCCAGGCCGCGCTCGCGCGCGATTTGCTGGGCGCAGGTGGGCAGATCCTGATGTTGCAGCCGCGGCAGATAGCGCGCGCCGAAAATCAGGCTCACCAGACCTATCAGATAGGTCAGGGCGTAGCCGAGCGAAAGGTGATCCTGCATCAGCGCCAGTTGCCCACCGTCGCTGATGCTCTGTCGCAGGGTGTCGCCCGCGCCCACCAGCACCGGCGTCGAGGTCATTGAACCCGCCAGCATCCCCGCCGTCATGCCGATATCCCAGCCGAAAAGTTTGCCGAAGCCTAGCGCCAGCAGCAGGGCGCTGAGCACCATGACGATCGCCAGCAGAAAATAGTTTTTACCGTCGCGGAAGAAAATAGAAAAAAAGTTGGGGCCCGCTTCTACGCCGACGCAAAAAATAAATAACATAAAGCCGAGGCTCAATGCGGCGGTATTTATCGCGAAGTGTTGTTGGCCGAGTAATAAAGAAACGACTAATACGCCGATGGAATTTCCCAACTGCACTGATCCCAGGCGCAATTTGCCCAGGCAAAGACCGAGTGCTAAAACGACAAATAATAACAGAACGTCATTTCCGCTTAACAAATCTGCGACGTTTATGTTCACTGTTTAACTTCTTGTTTACTTGTAACCTATTGATGGAAGGCCTGTTTTTCGCTATCTTGTGCAGGCCGCGCAGTGAGCCTGCTGCCAGATTTTAACAGGTCACTCTTAGACGGCAGGTATTCTAATCATAAAAATCACCCTCAGCCATTAGCTTAAAATTTCATACCGCTAACGGCCTGTTTCATTTTATTTCCACCAGAGATCGCGGCAGGTTGTTGTCATTGTGATGATTTTCAATAAGTGGGGTGATATGCCACAGCGTTCCTTACGCTGGACCAGTGCGACGCTTGGCGTTGCGCTCTACAGTCTGGTGTTTATTTATGCGCATCGTTACTGGCTGGTGATCAATGCGCCGCTGGGCGGGCAGCCTGAGCTGCTGCTTTTTTTGCTGCCGGGCGCGGTAATGGCGCTGCTGCACGCGGAGAGTCCGCTGAAAAGCACGCTGCTGATGGCGCTCTGGGGCACATTGCTCGGCGTTCTGCTGCTCAACAACTCGCTGCTGGCCCACACCAGCTGGCTGACCCTGTCGGTCTGGAGCCTGAGCGCGCTCTTCTGGGCGGGCAGCGGCGCGCTGCTGGTGCGTCTGGCGCGCATCGTCTGGCGCTGACGCCAGAACGAAAAAACGGGCCGTGTCGGCCCGTTATGCTGGCGAAAAAATCTTATGCGCTCAGGTTTTCTTTGGTCCAGGCAGCGAAGTCGGTGTAGCCGCCGATATGCTGCTCGTCGATGAAAATCTGCGGTACGGTGGTGACGGGTTTGCCCGCGCTTTTCTCCAGATCCGCTTTGGTAATGCCTTCCGCCTGGATATCCACATACTGGTAGCTAAAGTCGTCGCGCTCGGCGCTGAGCTTGTCGGCCAGCTCTTTCGCACGTACGCAATAGGGGCAGCCAGGACGACCAAAAATGACAGTAACCATGAAAAGCTCCTTAATTCAGGCTATTTATGTGACCCATGTCACACAAGCTCAAGGTGGATGGTCAACATGATGCCCGCTCAAACCGCTTAAAGGAAGCAGGAAATGCCTGTTAGTCTGATGCGCGTCGTCTATGCAAGTCTGTGAACCTTGACCATAATTGACGACCTGAACCCGGTGCGACCCAGGAGAATGCTATGCCGAATCTGGCGCGTTTACCCAAAGCTCTGCTGATCATGGAGGCGCTAGGCGGCCTGCTGACGCTGTGCGCGCTGCTGCTGGCTAACCGCTGGCTGCCGCTGCCCGCGCACGCTGACGGCAAGACGCTGGCGACCGCGCTGCTGATTATCGGCATTCTGCTGATGCTGCCCGCCGCCTGGCTGATGATATGGCGCACCGCGCAAGCGATGGCGCCGCAGCTGTTCGGTCGCGCCGTTAATAAAAATGACACTCGCCGGAGACCTTAATGACACCGACTATCGATCTATTGTGCAGCCACCGTTCCATTCGTGCCTTTACCGACCAGGCGATCGGCGCGGAACAGCGTGAGGCGATTATCGCCGCGGCGCAATCGGCGTCCACCTCCAGCTTTCTTCAGTGCTCCTCCATTATTCGCATTACCGATCCCGCGCTGCGCCAGCAGCTGGTAACGCTGACCGGCGGTCAGCAGTGGGTAGCGGACGCGGCGGAGTTCTGGGTATTCTGCGCTGATTTCAACCGCCACCTGCAGATTTGCCCTGATGCCCAGTTGGGTCGCGCCGAGCAGCTGCTGCTGGGCTGCGTCGATACCGCGCTGATGGCGCAAAACGCCATGGTCGCCGCCGAATCTCTTGGGCTGGGCGGCGTCTTTATCGGCGGCATCCGCAACAATATCGCGCAGGTGACCGAGCTGCTCGGCCTGCCGAAATTCGTGCTGCCGCTGTTCGGCTTCTGCATCGGCTATCCTTCTGCCGTGCCTGACCTTAAGCCGCGCCTGCCGCAGGCGATGCTGGTGCATGAAAATCATTATCAGCCGGTCGATCCGCAGGTGCTGGCCGACTACGACAGCCGCACGGCGATCTACTACGAGCAGCGCGACAGCAATCAGCGCAGCGAGACCTGGAGCGAACTCATTCAGCGTCTGATCGTCAAAGAGACGCGCCCCTTTATGCTCGATTACCTGCACCAGCAGGGCTGGGCGACGCGTTAATTCTGAAGAGGTTCGATGATGAAAATCGCTATCCTGTCGCGCGACGGACAACTTTACTCTTGCCGACGCTTGCGCGAAGTTGCCGAGCAGCGCGGGCATGAGATTCAAATCATCGATCCGCTCTCCTGCTACATGAATATCAACCCCGCCTCGCCGGCAGTGCACTACCGCGGCGAGCCGCTCGGCCATTTCGACGCGGTCATTCCGCGGATCGGCTCCGCCGCCACCTTCTACGGCACGGCGGTGCTGCGCCAGTTCGAGATGTGCGGCAGCTATCCGCTCAACGAGTCGCTGGCGATCGCCCGCGCGCGCGACAAGCTGCGCTCGCTGCAGCTGCTGGCGCGTCAGGGTATCGATATGCCGGTGACCGGCTTCGCCTCGTCGCCGGACGATACTCAAGATCTCATCGCCATGGTCGGCGGCGCGCCGCTGGTGGTGAAGCTGGTAGAGGGCACGCAGGGCATCGGCGTGGTGCTAGCGGAGACGCGGCAGGCGGCGGAGAGCGTCATCGACGCCTTTCGCGGCCTGAACGCCCATATTCTGGTGCAGGAGTTTATCCAGGAGGCGCAGGGACGCGACGTGCGCTGCCTGGTGATTGGCGGCGAAGTGGTGGCGGCGATCGAGCGCGAGGCGAAAGAGGGCGATTTCCGCTCTAATCTGCATCGCGGCGGCAAAGCGCATCCGGTGGAGATTACGCCGCAGGAGCGCGCCATCGCGGTCAAAGCGGCCGCGACGCTGGGGCTGGACGTGGCGGGCGTCGATATTTTGCGCGCGCATCGCGGCCCCCTGGTGATGGAGGTAAACGCCTCACCCGGCCTGGAAGGGATCGAAACCAGCACCGGCATCGATATCGCCGGCCTGATGATCGACTGGACAGAGCGCAACGCTCTGCCCGGTTTCAGTCTTAAAACCGGCGGCTGACCCGCGCTTTTCAGCGGTTTTCGTAGCGTCAGGCGCATTTTTTCCGTAAGGTTAGTCGCCTGTTTATTCACCCCTTGGGACACTACGATGGATTCTCTTGTCGTTCCGGATATCGACCTGTTGCGTCGCTGGCTGGATCAGCAAAATATCACCTGGTTCGAATGTGATGCCTGTCAGGCACTTCATCTGCCGCACATGCAAAATTTCGATGGGGTGTTCGACGCCAAAATCGATCTGGTCGACAACGTTATTCTCTTTTCCGCGCTGGCGGAAGTGAAGCCGACGGCGCTGATCCCGCTGGTCGGCGATCTGTCGCAGATCAACGCCAGCTCGCTGACGGTAAAAGCCTTTGTCGACATTCAGGACGACAACCTGCCGAAGCTGATTGTCTGCCAGTCCCTGGCGACCAGCGCCGGGTTGACCTTCGGCCAGTTCGCCAGCTTTATGAAGCAGAGCGAAGAGCAGGTCTCTATGGTAATCATGGAAGCGTTTGCCAATAATCTGCTGATGATGGGCGAAGAAGAAGAGCGTGCGCCGGTCAGCTTCAGCCACTCGCTGCTGCACTAAGCCAGCCGTTTTTCCGCCCCGCTTTAACTGCCGCTTTATGCGGCAGTTTTCATTTTTGCCCCACCATTTTTTATTCTGCATTTTGCCCTTTAATGCCAGATATTTCTCGTGGTTTGTGCCGTTCCTGCCAGACCACATAGCACAAACATGCATAACCTGTCGCTAAAAGGCGTTTTTTACGCTGGGGTATGGTAGCGGCAGGGGAGCGGGGCTATTCTTGCGGGGCTGCATGAGACGTGGATTCGCAGCGCAGGTATCAGTTTTTACTATTAAACTCTCAATGAATATTGATTCATTGTGTCTGTGAATTGACGCACAGCTCGCAGCGCTGGCATTCGCTTTCGCCAGGCCGTGACGATCCGCTCAGGAGGAAATAAAAAGATGTTCAATCAAAAAAAATGGTTGTCAGCTGCGGTTACCGGCGTACTGATGGTCGCCTCTGCAGGATCGATGGCGGAAGATAAAACGCTGCATGTTTATAACTGGTCAGATTATATCTCGGCGGATACGGTGCCGAATTTTGAAAAAGCCTCCGGCATTAAGGTGGTCTACGACGTCTTCGACTCCAACGAAGTGCTGGAAGGCAAACTGATGGCGGGCAGCACCGGCTACGACGTGGTGGTGCCATCCTCCAGCTTCCTGGCGCGCCAGCTGCAGTCCGGCGTATTCCAGCCGCTGGATAAGAGCAAACTGCCGAACTACAAGAATCTCGATCCTGAGCTGATGAAAAAAGTGGCGCAGCACGATCCCGATAACAAATACGCCATTCCTTATCTCTGGGGCACCACCGGCATCGGTTATAACGTCGACAAGGTCAAGGCGGCGCTGGGCGCCGACGCGCCGGTCAACAGCTGGGATCTGGTGCTGAAGCCGGAAAACCTTGAGAAGCTGAAAAGCTGCGGCGTCTCTTTCCTTGACGCGCCGGAGGAGATTTTCGCCACCGTGTTGAATTACCTAGGCAAAGATCCCAACAGTTCAGACGCGAAAGATTACTCCGGCGCGGCGACCGATCTGCTGCTGAAGCTGCGCCCCAGCATTCGCTACTTCCACTCGTCGCAGTACATTAACGATCTGGCGAACGGCAACACCTGCGTCGCTATCGGCTGGTCGGGCGATATCCTGCAGGCGAAAAATCGCGCCGAGCAGGCGAAAAACGGCGTGCATCTCGCCTACAGCGTGCCGAAAGAGGGCGCGCTTGCCTTCTTCGATATGATGGCGATCCCGAAAGACGCGAAAAACCTCGACGCGGCCTACCAATGGCTGAACTACATCATGGATCCGAAAGTGATTGCCGACGTTTCCAATAAGATGTCCTACGCTAACGGTAACAAGGCGTCGCTGCCGCTGATCAATGCCGATATCCGCAACAATCCGGGCATCTTCCCGACGCCAGAAGCGATGTCGAAGCTGTTCGTGCTGAAAGTGCAGGATCCGAAGCTGGATCGCGCGCGCACCCGTGCGTGGACGCGAGTGAAAAGCGGGAAATAAGCGGCTTTTTGCGCATTCGCAATTTACAACCTGGAACAGAGGCGCTGCGCTGGCCTCTGTTTTCTCTTTTTTAGCGGCTGGCTTAGCCGTTCCGCGTAGACCGGAGTGAACTGTTAGTGAACGACGCGATCCCTCGTCCCCAACCTAAAACCGCAAAGGCGTTAACGCCCTTGCTGGAGATCCGCAACCTGACCAAATCGTTCGACGGACAGCACGCCGTGGACGATGTCAGCCTGACCATCTATAAAGGCGAAATTTTCGCGCTGCTCGGCGCCTCCGGCTGCGGAAAATCGACGCTGCTGCGCATGCTGGCGGGTTTCGAGCCGCCGACCAGCGGCCAGATTGTGCTGGACGGTCAGGATCTTTCTCACGTGCCGCCCTACCAGCGTCCGGTAAACATGATGTTTCAGTCTTACGCGCTCTTTCCGCACATGACGGTAGAGCAGAACATCGCCTTCGGCCTGAAGCAGGACAAACTGCCGAAAGGCGAAATTACGGCGCGGGTGCAGGAGATGCTGGCGCTGGTGCATATGCAGGAGTTCGCGAAGCGCAAGCCGCATCAGCTCTCCGGCGGCCAGCGGCAGCGCGTGGCGCTGGCGCGCAGCCTGGCGAAGCGTCCCAAGCTGCTGCTGCTCGACGAGCCGATGGGCGCGCTCGATAAAAAACTGCGCGACCGCATGCAGCTGGAAGTGGTGGATATTCTGGAGCGCGTCGGCGCGACCTGCGTCATGGTGACCCACGACCAGGAAGAGGCGATGACCATGGCGGGCCGCATCGCCATTATGAACCGCGGCAAGTTTGTGCAGATCGGCGAACCGGAAGAGATTTACGAGCATCCGACCACCGTCTACAGCGCCGAGTTTATCGGCTCGGTGAACGTCTTCAGCGGACTGCTGCGCGAACGTCAGGAGGATGGCCTGGTGATCGACAGCCCTGGGCTGGTGCATCCGCTGAAGGTCGACTCCGACGTCTCGGTGCCGGATAACGTGCCGGTGCACGTGGCGCTGCGCCCGGAGAAAGTGATGCTGTGCGACGAGGTGCCGGCGGACGGCTACAACTTCGCCGTCGGGGAAGTGGTGCATATCGCCTATCTCGGCGATCTTTCTATCTTTCACGTGCGTCTGAAAAGCGGGCAGATGATCAGCGCCCAGCTGCAGAACGCCCACCGTTTCCGTAAAGGATTGCCGACCTGGGGCGACGAAGTGCGCCTCTGCTGGGATGTCGACAGCTGCGTCGTGCTGACCGCCTGAGGAGATGCGATGAGCCAACTTTTTCACTCCAGCAAACCGGCGCGCGCCTGGCTGGCCGGCACGCCGCTGCAGCGCTGGGCGACGCGCATGAAAATGCGCCACGGCCGCAAGCTGGCGATCGCGCTGCCTTACGTCTGGCTGGTGCTCTTTTTCCTGCTGCCGTTTTTAATCGTGCTGAAGATCAGCTTCGCCGATATCGCGCGCGCGATCCCGCCCTATACCGAGCTGATTAGCTGGGCCGACGATCAGCTCAACGTGGTGCTGAATTTCGGCAACTACCTGACGCTCACCGACGATCCGCTCTACGTGGACGCCTATCTGCAGTCGCTGAAAGTGGCGGCGATCTCGACGCTGATCTGCCTGCTGGTCGGCTACCCGCTCGCCTGGGCGGTGGCGCACAGCAAGCCCTCGATGCGGACCATCCTGCTGCTGCTGGTGATCCTGCCGTCGTGGACCTCGTTTCTGGTGCGCGTCTACGCCTGGATGGGGCTGCTCAACAATAACGGCATCCTGAACCGGTTCCTGATGTGGCTGGGCGTTATCGATCATCCGCTGGTGATCCTCTATACCAATACGGCGGTCTATATCGGCATCGTTTACTGCTATCTGCCCTTTATGGTGCTGCCGATCTATACCGCGCTGACGCGCATTGACTACTCGCTGGTGGAAGCCTCGCTCGATCTCGGCGCGAAGCCGCTGAAGACCTTTTTCAGCGTCATCGTGCCGCTGACTAAAGGCGGCATTATCGCCGGTTCGATGCTGGTGTTTATTCCGGCGGTGGGCGAGTACGTGATCCCGGAACTGCTGGGCGGCCCGGACAGCATTATGATCGGCCGCATCCTGTGGCAGGAGTTCTTTAACAACCGCGACTGGCCTGTCGCCTCGGCGCTGGCGGTGATTATCCTGCTGATTTTGATCCTGCCGATCGTCTGGTTCCACAAGCATCAAAACCGTGAAATGGGAGAAAAGGCATGAATCAGCTGCCTGCGATTCGCTCGCCGTGGCGCACCGCCATACTGATCTGCGGCTTCCTGTTTCTCTATGCGCCGATGCTGCTGCTGGTAGTCTACTCCTTCAACAGCTCGCAGCTGGTAACGGTGTGGGAGAGCTTCTCGTTTCACTGGTATCGCGTGCTGTTTCAGGACAGCGCCATGCTGGACGCGGTTGGGCTCAGCCTCACCATCGCCGCGCTGAGCGCCACCATGGCGGTGGTGCTCGGCACCATGGCGGCGGTGGTGGTGGTGCGCTTTGGCCGCTTCCGCGGCCATACCGGCTTCGCCTTTATGCTGACCGCGCCGCTGGTGATGCCCGACGTGATCACCGGCCTGTCGCTGCTGCTGCTCTTTGTCGCTATGGGCAACGCCTTCGGCTGGCCGAGCGACCGCGGCATGCTGACTATCTGGCTGGCGCACGTCACCTTCTGCACCGCCTATGTGGCGGTGGTGATCAACTCGCGCCTGCGCGAGCTGGATCGCTCGATTGAAGAGGCGGCGATGGACCTGGGGGCGACGCCGCTTAAGGTGTTCTTCGTGATTACCGTACCGATGATCGCCCCGGCGATCGTCACCGGCTGGCTGCTCGCCTTTACGCTGTCGCTGGACGATCTGGTGATCGCCAGCTTCGTTACCGGGCCAGGCGCGACCACCTTGCCGATGGCGATCTTCGCTACGGTGCGGCGCGGCGTGAACCCGGAGATTAACGCGCTGGCGTCGCTGATCCTGTTTGTGGTCGGACTGGTGGGCTTTATCGCCTGGCGCTGGATGGCGCACGAAGAAAAACAGCGTATTCGTGATATTCAGAAGGCCAGACGTGGCTGAAATCCCTGATTTTTGCCACTATAAAGGCGGGCGGATTTTTCCGCCCGTCTGCGTGCAGTGATGGAGCCTGGCCATGTCCGAAACCCTGAAAAAAGGCGATTTTATCTCTCTTGCGCCCGTGCCGGTGACGGTGGCGGGCATCGCCATTATCGCGACGCGCTGCCTGAGCGTGCTGATGCTGGCGAACGAGCTGGGTCTGGAGGAGATAGCGAACTTCGTGCACCGCAGCGCGCAGGCCTGGGACTCCACGCTTATCTTTATCGCCAGTCAGCTGATCTTTTTCTATGAGCTGCGCTGCGCCTTTCTGCTGCTGCGCGGCAGCAATCGCGGTCGCTGGGGCTTCGCCGCGACTCAGCTGGTGGTGCTGTTCTATATGCTGCTGGCCTCTACCGGCGCTATCTATCCGGAGATTTTCAGCATCAGCGGCGCGAACAACGCGCAGATCGTTCACCATACGCTGATGCAAAAGCTGCCCGATCTGCTGGTGCTCGGCCTGTTGTTCGTGCCGGCCGCCAGCCGCGCATTTTTCCGTAAGCGGTGATACAATCGCGCTCCGCCCGACCTCCTTGAATGACACAGGCCTTACCCCATGCAATGCGCGCTTTATGACGCCGATCGCTGCCGCTCATGCCAGTGGCTGGAAAAACCCTATTCGCAGCAGCTCAGCGACAAGCAGTCGCGGCTGAAGTCGCTGCTGGCGCAGCAGCCGGTAGCGCAGTGGCTGCCGCCGGTCACCTCGGCGCAGCAGGCTTTTCGCAATAAGGCGAAGATGGTGGTCAGCGGCAGCGTAGAGCGCCCGGTGCTGGGCATGGTGCAGCGCGACGGCAGCGCGGTAGATCTCTGCGCCTGTCCGCTCTATCCAGAGAGTTTCGCGCCGGTTTTCGCCGCGCTGAAGCCCTTTATCGCCCGCGCGGGCTTAACTCCTTATAACGTGGCGCGCAGGCGCGGCGAGCTGAAGTTCCTGCTGCTTACCGAAAGCACCCAGGGCGGCATGATGCTGCGCTTTGTGCTGCGCTCCCGAGAGAAGCTGGACCAGCTGCGCGCCGCGCTGCCCTGGCTGCAGCAGCAGCTGCCGCAGCTGAAAGTCATCTCCGCGAATATACAGCCGGTGCACATGGCGATTCTGGAAGGGGATGAGGAGATTGCGCTGACGGCGTCGCAGTCGCTGGCGGAAAATTTTAATCAGGTGCCGCTCTGGATCCGTCCGCAGAGTTTTTTCCAGACCAACCCGCAGGTCGCCGCCGCGCTTTACGCCGCTGCGCGCGACTGGGTCGGCGAGCTGCACATTGGCAGCATGTGGGATCTTTTCTGCGGCGTCGGCGGCTTCGGCCTGCACTGCGCCACGCCGCAGATGCAGCTGACCGGCATTGAGATCAGCGCCGAGGCGATCGCCTGCGCGCAGCGATCGGCCGAGATGCTTGGGCTGGAAAAGGTCAATTTTGCCGCGCTGGATTCAACCGCCTTCGCCACCGGGCGCGACGCGGTGCCCGATTTGGTGCTGGTCAACCCGCCGCGGCGCGGCATCGGCGCCGCGCTGTGTGACTACCTCAGCCGCATGGCGCCGGATAACATTCTCTACTCAAGCTGCAATCCAGAGAGCATGGCGCAGGATATCGCGCGGCTGGCGGATTATCGCGTGACGCGCGTGCAGTTGTTCGACATGTTTCCGCATACCGCGCACTTCGAAGTGCTCTGCCTGCTGACGCGCCGTAGCGCGCAAGAGGGTGGGCCAGCGTCCTGAGCCCCTGAGCCAGGAACGATGCAGAACCGCCCGGACGCCCGTCCGCCAGCCCATAATAGCGTATTACTCAGGGAACCATTTCTGATTGAGCTGCTGAAGGGCGCCGTTGCTCTTCAGCGTCGCCAGCGCGGCGTTGAGCCTGTCGCGCAGCGCGTCGTTGCCTTTACGCACCGCAATGCCCAGGCCGGTGCCGAAGTAAGCCTTATCCGTCACGTGCTCGCCGACCGGCGCTAAATCGGCGTTGGTTTTCAGCCACTGGTTCACCACTGCCGTATCGCCAAATACGCCGTCAAGACGCCCATTTTTCATATCGAGAATGGCGTTTTGATAGCTGTCATAGGCGACGGTAACGATCTCGGGATGCTTCTCCTGCAGATATTTCTGGTGCGTGGTGCCGTTTTCTACCCCGATACGTTTGCCCTTGAGCGAGGCGAAATCGCTGAACTTGCCTTTGCGCGCGATGACGATGGCGGAGTTGGCGTAATAGGGCTGCGTGAAATCGACCTGCTTGCTGCGCTCGTCGGTGATATCCATACCGGAGATCACGGCGTCAAAGCGGCGAAACTTCAGCGAAGGGATCAGGCTGTCGAAAGCGTTATTGGTAAAGGTGCACTCCGCCTGCATTTGCTGACAGAGCGCTTTAGCCAAATCGATATCGTATCCCACGATCTGATTATCGCGATCCAGCGATTCAAACGGAGGATAGGTGGCGGAAGAGGCGAAGCGGATTGTCTCCGCCGCTTGGGCGCTCAGGGTCAGCGTCGCCAGCGCGGCGGCAAGGATCCATTTTTTCATCGTATTACTCCTGAAAACCATGCCAGAGGCGGAACGGTTGACACGATGCCAGTAAATGAATCTTTATGCAATATTTGTGAGTAAAAAATGAAAAAGGCGAGCATTGCTCGCCTGGATATTAACTTCTGCGCTCAAAGGCGAGCGCGCGCCTTTCAATCAGCCGCATCATCAGCGTCAGCAGGCCGTTTACCACCAGATAGACCAGCCCTGCGGCAGCAAAAACCATCACATCGTAGGTGCGGCCGTAAAGCAGCTGGCCGTGGCCCATCACTTCCATCAGCGTAATGGTATAGGCGAGTGAGGTGCCTTTGAATACCAGCACCACCTCGTTGGAATAGGAGGAGAGGGCGCGCTTAAACGCATAGGGCAGCAGAATGCGCAGCGTATCTTTGCGGTTCATCCCGAGTGCCGCGCAGGACTGCCACTGACCTGACGGGATGGCGCGCATCGCGCCGTAAAACAGCTGCGTGGTATAGGCAGCGCTGTTAAGCGACAGCGCCAGCATGGCGCACAGCCAGGGTTGCGACAGCAGATGCCACAGCCAGGGAACGCTCTGCAGGCTGGGAAACTGGCCGGGACCGTAGTAGATCAGAAAAATCTGCACCAGCAGCGGCGTGCCGGTAAACAGGGTGATGTAGATTTTCACCAGCGGATTAAGCAGCGGCGTTTTCAGCGACAGCACCACGGTGAAGAGCAGCGCCAGCGCCAGCGCCACCAGCAGCGACGCCAGGGTGAGCGTCAGGCTGGTGTGTAGCCCTTTCAGGATTTCAGGCAGGTAGCTCAGCATCAGCTATTCCCTCGCTCGAAGCGGGTGGTGCGCAGCTCAATACGGCGCAGCACCGCCTGGCTCAGCAGCGTAATCACCAGATAGATAGCCGCGGCGATCAGAAACCAGGTAAAAGGCTCCTGCGTGCGGGTCGCAATGCTCTTGGTCTGCAGCATCAGATCGTTAACGCTGATCAGCGACACCAGCGCGGTATCCTTTAGCAGCACCAGCCACTGGTTGCCGAGCCCGGGCAGCGCGTGGCGCCACATCTGCGGCATGATCAGACGCAGGAAGATGGCGGACGTCTTCATGCCCAGCGCCTGACCCGACTCCCACTGCCCCTGCGGCACCGCCTTTAGCGCGCCGCGCAGGGTTTGCGAGGCGTAGGCGGAGTAGAGAATCGCCAGCGCAATCACGCCGCACAGAAAAGGGCTGACGTCGAAGTTCTCAATCTCTACCTGCACCGGCAGCTGAAACAGGCCGAAATTGAGGGTAAAGCCGTCGGAGAGCACCAGCAGCAGCTGCGAGGCGCCAAAATAGATAAACAGCACCACCAGGATTTCCGGCAGGCCGCGGATCAGCGTCACCAGCGCCGTGCCGATCCACGCCAGCGGCTTGATGCGCAGCGATTCCCAGCCGGCGAAAATCATCGCCAGCGCAAGGCCGGCGATCAGGGCGCAAACAGCGAGGCCGACGGTCATGCCGGCGGCGCTGGCGAGAGGATAGAACTCACTCATGGTTGATTACTGCTGGAACCATTTGCTGTAGATGGTTTTATAGGTGCCGTCAGCCTTTACCTTCTCCAGCGCGGCGTCGAACTTCGCCTGCAGATCGGTATTGCCCTGGCGCACGGCGATGCCGAGGCCGGTGCCGAAGTAGGCTTTGTCGGTGACTTTATCGCCGACCGCTGCCAGGCTGGCGTTCTGCTTCAGCCATTCGTTGACTACCGCCGTGTCGCCGAAGACCGCGTCGATACGGCCGTTTTTCAGATCCAGCACCGCGTTCTGATAGCTGTCGTAGGGCACGGTGGTGATATCGGCATGCCGATCGTTAAGGTATTTCTGGTGCGTCGTGCCGTTCTGCACGCCGACGCGCTTGCCTTTCAGCGCGGCGACGTCGGCCACTTTGCCTTTTTGCGCGATAAACAGCGCCGAGTTGTCGTAGTAAGGCTTGCTGAACAGCACCTGTTTTTCACGCTCGGGCGTAATGTCCATACCGGCCATCACCGCGTCGAAACGGCGGAACTTCAGGCTCGGGATCAGGCTGTCGAACGCCTGGTTGGTGAAGGTGCAGGTCGCGTTCATCTCTTTGCAGAGCGCGTTCGCCAGGTCGACGTCGAAGCCCTGAATCTTGTTGCTGGAGTCGACGAACTCAAACGGCGGATAGGAGGCCTCCGTGGCGAAGCGGATAGTCTGCGCCGCAGACGCGCTCAGGCTCAGACCAGCAAGCAGTGCAGCAAGTACGATTTTTTTCATTGAGAGCTTCCTGACTTAATGCGAAAGATAATGTGCAAACGCCTCGGTTTGCGGCTGTGTAAATCGGCTGGCGTCGCCCTGTTCCACGATATGGCCGTTCTCCATATACACCACGCGGCTGGCGGTTTTACGGGCGACTTCCACTTCGTGCGTCACGATGACCTGGGTAATGTGCGTCTGGGCGAGTTCGCGAATAATGCTGACGATCTGCGCGGTGATTTCCGGATCGAGCGCGGCGGTCGGCTCGTCGAACAGCAGCACCTGCGGCTCCATCATCAGGGCGCGCGCGATGGCGACGCGCTGCTGCTGGCCGCCGGAAAGGTGCAGCGGGAAACGATCGGCATAGGGCGTAAGGCGCAGGCGCTCCAGCAGCTTGTCGGCGCGCGCGCGCGCCTCCGCTTTGCTGAGACCCAGCACGCGGCACGGGGCTTCGATCAGGTTCTGCACCACGGTGAGATGCGGCCAGAGATTATATTGCTGGAAAACCATGCCAACATTCTGACGCAGCTCGCGGATGGCGGCATCGGACGGCGTCTTGCTGAAGTCGAAATGGTTGCCGGCGATTTTCAGGCTGCCCGAGCGCGGCTGCTCCAGCAGATTAAGCACGCGCAGGAGTGAGCTTTTCCCCGCACCGCTTGGGCCGAGCAGCACCAGCGTTTCGCCTTGCGGGCAATCCAGATTGATGTCAAACAGCGCCTGGTGGGCGCCGTAAAAGCAGTTAATCCCGTTTAGTTGAATACTCATGCGCAAATTTTGAATAGCCATTAGTGCCGCGAATCTTAACCGCACCAGAATAGTTATGCAAATGAAGTGGGTTAAAATTTATTAAACTGCAGCGAAACAGATAAAGCGTAGCACAATATCGCGCCACTTAGCGGCAGGCGGCGCACGCGCCAGAGAGACGCGCCGCGAGAGAGCGGCGCGCCGGGTAGCGTTTATTTTTTCGCCTGCTCCAGCGTCTGGCTCAGGGTGCCGCCGCCCGGATGCGCCCAGTCGGCGACGTAACGCACGTCATCCACCACCCAGCAGGTGCCTTCGCGGATCATCAGCACCTCATCCTGCCAGCTTTTGCCGTCGCGGCTCAGCTCGACGCGCAGCGGGATATTGCGCGCGTCGCGGTTCGGAATGGTAGAGCTGTCCGCCACGCTGGCGGCGGTAGGCCCCTGCGCCAGGCTGGAGAAGAGATCGCTGCTGCGCCACTGCGCCGTGGCGTTGCCGCCCTGGGTGTTCGCCTGCTGCAGCGCCTGATAGAGGCGGTCGCTCAGGTAGGGGCGATATTTCGCCAGCTGATCGCCGCCCGGCAGGCCTGGCGTCGGCTGCTGAATGCGCAGATCGTAAAACTGCTGCGCGACGCTGTCTGGACCGCCGTCGACGCAGGGCGCGGTGCGAGGGCCGTTGTCCTTAATCACCGGCTCCACCGTGGTGCAGGCGGAGAGCAGCAGTGCGGCCGGAAGCAGCAGCGCAAAGGCTTTGTTTCTCATCTCGATTTCCTTATTGTTCTCTGGCAAAGCGCTATTTTTAGCATAGAGTATAGCCGTGCTTTTTAGTTGAAAGAGCCTTGTTCCCTATTTCATATCAGGAGAGAGCGATGAAATTTTCCACTACGCCTACGCTGGAAGGACACAGCATCAGCGACTACTGCGGCGTCGTCACCGGCGAAGCGATCCTGGGCGCTAACATCTTCCGCGACTTTTTCGCCGGCATCCGCGACGTGGTCGGCGGCCGTTCCGGCGCCTATGAGAAAGAGCTGCGCAAGGCGCGCGAAATCGCCTTCGAGGAGCTGGAAGCGCAGGCGAAGGCGTTAGGCGCCAGTGCGGTGGTCGGCATCGATATCGATTACGAAACCGTCGGCAAAGACGGCAGCATGCTGATGGTCAGCGTAAGCGGCACGGCGGTGAAACTCCGTTGAGGCGGCTGCTGGCCGCGCTGGCGCTGCTGCTGGTGGGCTGCCAGAGCGGACTGGAATCGCGGCAGGGCTACTGGGTCGATACGCAGCATCCGGCTTACGGCGCCAGGCCGCGCATTAAAGCGATCGTGATTCATTATACCGCCGAGGATTTTCCCTCTTCGCTGGCGACCCTGACCGATCGCGACGTCAGCGCCCACTACCTGATTCCCCGCCAGCCGCCGCAGCGCGCAGGAAAGCACATTATCTGGCAGCTGGTGCCGGAGCCGCAGCTCGCATGGCACGCCGGACCAAGCTTCTGGCGCGACGCGACGCGCCTCAACGACACCTCCATCGGCATCGAGCTGGTGAACCGCGGCTATACGCGCACCCTGACCGGGCGCGACTGGCAGCCCTTTACCGAGGCGCAGATCGCGGCGCTGACGCTGCTGTTGAAGGATATCGCCCGGCGCTACGCCATCGCGCCGCAGAATATCGTCGGCCATAGCGATGTCGCGCCGCAGCGCAAGCAGGATCCCGGACCGCTGTTTCCCTGGCATCAGCTGGCGCGGCAGGGGATCGGCGCCTGGCCGGAGGCGTCGCGCGTGCAGCACTATTTAGCGGGCAGGGCGGCGCAGACGCCGGTGGCGATGGAGACGCTGCTGGCGGCGCTGTCGCGCTACGGCTACGACGCGAGCGGCGCCGCTACGCCGCGTCAGCAGCAGCGGCTGATCGCGGCGTTCCAGATGCATTTTCGTCCGGCGGACTATCGCGGCTTGCCGGACGCGGAGACGCTGGCGATTGCCGAGGCGCTGCTGGAGAGATATGGCGATTAGCGCTGCAGGAAGGCTTTCCAGTGCGCCAGCAGCTGCTCCAGCGCATGGCGGTCGACGTCCAGATGGGTAACGATGCGCGTCACCGGCCCGACGCTTAACAGCACGTCGCGCGCGGCGAACCAGTTTTTCAGCGGCTCGATCTGCTCGGCGGGCACGCGCACGAACAGCATATTGGTCTGCTGATCCACCACCTCGACGCCCGCCTGTTGCAGCTGCTGACCGAGCCAGGCGGCGTTGTCGTGATCCTCTTTCAGCCGCGCCACATTGTGCCGCAGCGCGTAGAGGCCGGCCGCCGCCAGGATGCCCGCCTGGCGCATGCCGCCGCCCGCCATTTTGCGCCAGCGGCGCGCGCGCTCGATGTAGGCCTCATCGCCGCACAGCAGCGATCCCACCGGCGTGCCCAATCCTTTCGACAGGCAGATAGTCAACGTGTCGCAGTAGCGCGCGATCGCCTCCAGCGTGACGTTTTGCGCCACCACCGCGTTAAAGATGCGCGCGCCGTCGATATGCAGCGCCAGCTTGCGCTCGCGGCTAAAGTCCCAGGCGCGGGCGAGATAGTCGAGCGGCAGCACCTTGCCGTGGTGGGTGTTCTCCAGGCTAAGCAGGCGGGTGCGCGCAAAGTGAATATCGTCCGGTTTGATGGCGGCGGCCACTAAGTCCAGCGGCAGCGTGCCGTCTTCGGCAGCGAGGATCGGCTGCGGCTGAATGCTGCCCAGCACCGCCGCGCCGCCCGCTTCATATTTATAGTTATGCGCCTGCTGGCCGACGATATATTCGTCGCCGCGCTCGCAGTGGCTCAGCAGCGCCACCAGATTAGCCTGGGTGCCGGTCGGAAAGAATAGCGCGGCCGCTTTGCCGCTGAGCCGCGCGGCTTCCGCCTCCAGCGCATTGACGGTGGGATCGTCGCGATAGACGTCGTCGCCGGTTTCGGCGGCCATCATCGCCTGCAACATCGCGGCGCTCGGCCGGGTTACGGTATCACTGCGTAAATCGATCACGTTGCTCTCCTGAGAAAAGAAAAGCGGGCGTAAACGCCCGTTAAGAATGCCAACAGGTGCCGAAGCGGGTGGCATGGGCCGATCGCAAAGTCGCTCAAGGCATCCATGCGCGCTCGGCCCGCGTCATCCCTGACGCGGGACGCTTTGCTCTTCTGCCCATGCCACCCGCTTCTCAGGCTTTGAGCACGCTGAAAGAAACATCAGCGCCCAGCGTCGTCTCCCTCTTTTACCGCAGCCAGTTGGTTTTCGCCAGCTCCACCACTTCGTCGCCGCGACCGTTCAGAATTGCGCGCAGCATATAGAGGCTAAAACCTTTCGCCTGCTCCATCTTGATCTGCGGCGGCATCGCCAGCTCCTCTTTGGCGGTGATGACGTCCACCAGCACCGGACCGGGATGCGCGAACGCCTGCTCCAGCGCGCCGTTAAGCTCGGACGCCTTCTCCACGCGCAGCCCTTTAATGCCGCACGCCTCGGCGATGGCGGCGAAGTCAGGATTATCCAGCTCGGTGCCGTCGGTGAGGTAGCCGCCCGCCTTCATCTCCATGGCGACAAAGCCCAGCACGCTGTTATTGAAGATCACCAGCTTTACCGGCAGCTTGAGCTGCGCCAGGGTAATAAAGTCGCCCATCAGCATGCTGAAGCCGCCGTCGCCGCACAGCGCCACCACCTGACGATCGCGGTTCAGCGCCTGGGCGCCGAGCGCCTGCGGCATGGCGTTCGCCATTGAACCATGATTGAAAGAGCCGAGCAGGCGGCGACGGCCGTTCATCTTCAGATAGCGCGCCGCCCAGACGGTTGGCGTGCCGACGTCGCAGGTGAAAATCGCGTCGTCGCTGGCGTAGTGGCTGATCTGCTGCGCCAGGTACTGCGGATGGATGGCCTGCTTGTCGTTGGCGTTAGCCAGCTCATCCAGCCCTTTGCGCGCGTCGGCGTAGTGTTCAAGCGCGCTGTCGAGATGATGGCGGTCGGTTTTCTTCTCCAGCCGCGGCAGCAGCGCCTGCAGCGTCGGCTTCACCGCGCCGACGTACGCCTGATCGAGATGGCAATGGGCGCCGAGGCTGCCGGGATTGATATCGAGCTGAATGATCTTCGCGTGTTCGGGATAGAAAGCGCGGTAGGGGAATTTGGTGCCGAGCAGCACTAGCGTATCGGCGTTCATCATGGCGTGATAGCCCGATGAGAAGCCGATCAGCCCGGTCATGCCGACGTCATAAGGGTTATCGTACTCAAGATGCTCTTTGCCGCGCAGCGCATGGACGATAGGCGCCTTCAGCGTCTCCGCCAGCCGCACCACTTCGTCATGGGCGCCAGCACAGCCGCTGCCGCACAGCAGGGTGATATTGCTGGCCTCGTTCAGGGTTTGCGCCAGCAGCGCCAGCTCGCTTTCCTGCGGCATAACCTGCGGCAACAGCGGGGGATACCAGGCGGCCGACGCGCTCTCCGGCGCGGGCTTCAGCGCCACGTCGCCCGGCAGCACTACGACCGACACGCCGCGATTAAGGATCGCCTCGCGCATCGCGATGCCCAGCACCTGCGGCAGCTGCTCGGGGCTGGAGACCAGTTCGCAGTAGTGGCTGCACTCACGGAACAGCTCCTGTGGATGCGTCTCCTGAAAATAGCCGCTGCCGATCTCGCTGGAGGGAATATGGGCGGCAATCGCCAGCACCGGCACGCGGTTGCGATGGCAGTCGAACAGGCCGTTGATGAGATGCAGGTTGCCCGGTCCGCAGGAGCCGGCGCAGACCGCCAGCTCGCCGCTGACGTGCGCTTCCGCTCCGGCGGCGAAGGCGGCGACCTCTTCGTGCCGCGTCGGCATCCACTCAATGGTGCCCATGCGGTTCAGGCTGTCGCTCAGCCCGTTCAGGGAGTCTCCGGTCACCCCCCAGATACGTTTGACGCCGGCGTTTTCAAGCGTTTTCGCGATCAGCGCCGCAACGGTCTGTTTCATCTCACTCTCCTTTGGCTGTAAGCCATCTTCCCAATGGCGGACAAAAAGAGAAGACTAGACGAGGTTTGGCGCGCGCAGCCGTGAAAAAGTGCGCTGCGCGTTACGCGGAGAAAAAGGCGATGAGCAGCGGCGCCAGCAAACTCATCACAAAGCCGTGCACGATAGCGGCCGGCACGATTTCATTGCCGCCCGCGCGCTGCAGCACCGGCAGGGTGAAATCCATCGCCGTCGCGCCGCACAGCCCGAGCGCGCTAGAGCGATGCCGGGCTATCAGCGCCGGAATCAGCATGATGGCGGTCAGTTCGCGCACCAGGTCGTTGAAAAAGGCGGCGCTGCCGATCACCGGTCCGAACGCTTCGGTCATCAGAATGCCGGAAAGAGAATACCAGCCGAAACCGCTGGCCAGCGCCAGACCGGCTTTCAGCGGCAGACCCAGAAGCGCGGCGGCGATGGCGCCGCCCAGCAGGGCGCTCAGCAGCACCACCACCGACACCAGCATGCCGCGTCGATTCAGCAGAATCTGGCGCAGCGTCATGCCGCTGCCGCGCAGCTGCACCCCGACGAGAAATAGCAGAAAAATCAGCGCATATTCGCTGGCGGTGGAGGCGTGACGCAGAAAAGCGAGCTGCGTCAGTCCCGTCAAAAAGCCCGCCACCACCACGCCGCACAGCGTCAGCGAGTCGAGCGCCATACGCAGGCGCGACGGCAGCGCTTCCTGCCTGTGCTTGTGCTGCCAGGGACGCTTTTTTTCCAGCAGGCGCAGCGCCAGCAGATTGCACAGCAGGATCGCCAGCGCGCTGACCAGCGCGATATGAAAAACGCTAAGCAGATTGCGGCTGAGATTATCGAGAAAGGCGAGGCTGATGCCCATAAAGAAGAGAATGATATAGACCATCCAGCCCAGCAGACGATTCACCAGACGTAAAAAAGCGGGCTGACGCAGCGGCAACAGCCAGCCCGCCACCAGCGGCAGCAGAATAATAAGAAGCCCAGAATACATAACGGATGCGTTTCCTTGCAGAGAGTGCGGACACGCTAGCGAAAAAGCCTGATAGAGTAAACTCTTGTATTACAGCGGCATGGCCGAACCTGAGGAGAGAGCGTGATGATTCTGGAACATATCGAGATTACCGGCTTTCGCGGCATTAATCATTTGTCGCTGCCGCTCACCCAGACAACCCTGCTGATCGGCGAAAACACCTGGGGCAAATCGAGTTTGCTGGACGCTCTGAGCCTGCTGCTTGCGCCGCAGGAGACCTCTTATCAGTTTACCCGGAACGATTTCCACTTCACGCCCGGCAACCGCGAGACGCCGATGCGGCGGCTGCAAATCGTGTTTCATTTTCGCGACGACGGCAGCGAGCAGGCGGCGCTGTTTTCGCCATTCTGGCAGCGCGACGCGCAGGGCGCACGCTGGCTCTACTTCAGCACCCGCGCCCGGCTGCGCGACACCGAGGTTACCGCCTCGCGCCGCTTTCTGCGCGCTGACGGCGAGGCGCTGCCGCCGGCGGGCAGCGAAGAGGCGATAAGCCAGCTGGCGCGGCTACATCCGGTGCTGCGCCTGCGCGATGCGCGCTTTAGCCGCCGCGCGCGGCACGACGCAGGTGACAAGCAGGCGCGAAGCGCTGAGATGAGCGCGCTGGCGGCAGATATCGGCGGCCTGACGCGCCAGCTGGCGTCGCAGCCCCATCAGCTCAGCGATGAAACGCTGCGGCAGGGCGTCGCCACCATGCAGCAGCTGATGGAGCACTATTTTCTGGTGCAGCAGCCCGCCGCGGACGGCGCGCGGCGCAGCGACCCGCAAACCCGCGACGGCGCGCACGGCTGGCGCGCGCTCGATCGCCTTAACCAGCTGATCGGCGAAACCGATTCGCGCAGTCAGCAGATCGTGCTGCTGCGTATGTTCGTTCTGCTGGCACAGGCGCGGGGCGCGGCGGGGCTCTCACCGGAAGCGCGCCCGCTGCTGCTGATAGAAGATCCGGAAACCCGGCTGCATCCGATTATGCTGTCGGTGACCTGGAATCTTCTCGAACTTATCCCGCTGCAGAAAATCGCCACCACCAACTCGGGCGAGCTGCTGTCGCTGACGCCGGTAGAGAATGTCTGTCGGCTGGTGCGCGAACCGACGCGCGTCGCCGCCTGGCGCATCGGCCCGCAGGGATTGAGTGCCGAAGAGAGCCGCCGTATCGGCTTTCATATTCGCGTTAACCGACCGGCGGCGCTGTTCGCCCGCTGCTGGCTGCTGGTGGAGGGCGAAACCGAGGTGTGGATCATCAACGAGCTGGCGCGCCAGTGCGGCTACCATTTTGCGGCGGAAGGGGTGAAGGTTATCGAGTTTGCGCAGGCGGGTCTGAAGCCGCTGCTGAAGTTCGCCGCGCGTATGGGTATCGCCTGGCACGTGCTGACCGACGGCGACGACGCCGGCAATAAATATGCCGCCACGGCGCGCAGTCAGCTGGCGCCGCACGAGGAGAGCGACCACCATCTCACGCAGCTGCCCGCGCTCGATATGGAGCACTATCTGTTCGGCGCAGGCTTTAAAGCGGTTTATCTGCTGATGGCGCATCTCCCGTTAAATGCGGCGATGAGCCCCAGGCGTATTATTGCCAAAGCTCTCCAG
Source organism: Pantoea septica (assembly GCF_002095575.1). Lineage (GTDB taxonomy): Bacteria > Pseudomonadota > Gammaproteobacteria > Enterobacterales > Enterobacteriaceae > Pantoea > Pantoea septica. The sequence continues at coordinate 67,902 of NZ_MLJJ01000022.1, forward strand.
CACGCCTCCAAGCCGGAGCTGGCCATCGCCGTCGCGACCGCCGCCGCCGAGCGCGGAGAACAGGCGATGCCGCCGTTGATGCGTCAGATGTTTTCGCGCGTAATGTGGCTGGCGCGCGGCAAAGCGGATTAACCGCACGTGCGCAATAAAATAAAATGCCAGCGACACGGCTGGCATTTTTTGGGGGAGCGTTCAGAATGGGGTGATAACCGTTCAGGCGTGCTGTACAACGTCCACTGGCACGATCAGACTGGCATGATTGCCTTTCGGGCCCTGATGAACATCGAACTGAACTTGTTGCCCGGCTTTTAATGTTCTGTAGCCATCCATCTGAATCGTAGAGTAGTGCGCGAAGATATCTTCTCCGCCACCGATCGGACAGATAAAGCCGAAGCCCTTGGCGTTATTGAACCATTTAACAGTACCCGTCTCCATGCTTTTACTTCCCTCGCAAGACATTTTGATAATCAGGTGAGTAAATTAAAGCTGGGGTCGAGTTTGTTTAAAACTCAATCAGCTTGTGTCTGTAGAATGTAGAGAAAGGGCCCCTGGCGTCAAGCAAACCACCGGAGAGCGCAGGGATAAAATCATCAAAATTTGAGACAGTTAACGCTATTGCGAATTTTGTGATACAGGTCGCGCGCAGCTTTTTTCGCAAAAAATCGCTGCGGCGGAGGCGTGCTTGACAGGCGTGTTAAACTCTACGTATGGACAGATAATCGTCCGTATCGATGTGCAGGATTTCAACGGAACATTATGGCAAACACTAACGACTGGCTTAACTTTGAACACCTGGCCGAAGACAAAGCGAAAGAGGGATTGCAGCCGCCCTCTATGTATAAAGTCATCCTGAATAATGACGATTATACGCCTATGGAATTTGTTATTGACGTTCTGCAAAAGTTCTTTTCTTATGATGTTGAACGTGCAACGCAACTGATGCTGAAAGTTCACTACCACGGAAAGGCGATCTGCGGTGTCTTTACCGCCGAAGTGGCGGAGACCAAAGTCGCGATGGTGAACAAGTACGCGCGGGAGAATCAGCATCCATTGCTGTGTACGCTGGAAAAAGCCTGAACTCGCCCTCATATAGTGAAGGTGAGGTTGTCAGAGCGATAATTGGGGGAGGTGCCTATGCTCAATCAAGAACTGGAACTCAGTTTAAACATGGCTTTCGCCAGAGCGCGTGAGCACCGTCATGAGTTTATGACCGTCGAGCATTTGTTGCTGGCTCTGCTCAGCAACCCGTCGGCCAGAGAGGCACTGGAAGCCTGTACCGTCGATATTGTCGCGCTGCGGCAAGAACTTGAAGCTTTCATTGAACAAACCACACCGGTGCTGCCCGCCAGTGAAGCGGAGCGCGATACCCAACCCACGCTCAGCTTCCAGCGCGTGCTGCAGCGCGCGGTATTCCATGTCCAGTCATCGGGCCGCAGCGAAGTCGCTGGCGCTAATGTGCTGGTCGCCATCTTCAGCGAGCAGGAGTCGCAGGCGGCCTATCTGCTGCGCAAACATGAAGTCAGCCGTCTTGACGTGGTGAACTTCATTTCTCACGGTACGCGTAAAGACGAACCCGGCCAGGCGCCGCAGAGTGAGAATCCGGTCAACGAAGAGCAAGCAGGCGGGGAGGATCGTATGGAAAACTTCACCACCAATCTCAATCAGCTTGCTCGCGTCGGCGGAATCGATCCGCTGATAGGTCGCGACAAAGAGCTGGAGCGTACCGTTCAGGTACTGTGCCGCCGCCGTAAAAACAACCCGCTGCTGGTGGGCGAGTCGGGCGTCGGGAAAACCGCCATCGCGGAAGGCCTGGCCTGGCGCATCGTGCAGGGTGACGTGCCGGAAGTGATGAAGGACTGCACTATCTACTCGCTCGATATCGGTTCGCTGCTGGCGGGCACAAAGTATCGCGGCGACTTCGAGAAGCGCTTCAAAGCCTTGCTGAAACAGCTGGAGCAGGATAACAGCAGCATTCTGTTTATCGATGAGATCCATACTATCATCGGCGCAGGCGCGGCTTCCGGCGGGCAGGTGGATGCGGCTAACCTGATTAAGCCGTTGCTCTCCAGCGGGAAAATCCGCGTGATGGGATCAACCACCTATCAGGAGTTCAGCAATATCTTCGAAAAAGATCGCGCGCTGGCGCGTCGCTTCCAGAAGATCGATATCACCGAGCCGTCGCTGGACGAAACCGTGCAGATTCTGAACGGTCTCAAGCCGAAATATGAAGCGCACCACGACGTGCGCTATACCGCGAAAGCGGTGCGCGCCGCGGTTGAGCTGGCGGTGAAATATATCAACGATCGTCATCTGCCGGACAAAGCGATCGACGTGATCGACGAAGCTGGCGCAAGGGCGCGTCTGATGCCGGCCAGCAAGCGCAAGAAGACCATCAACGTCTCTGATATTGAGACCGTGGTGGCGCGTATCGCGCGTATTCCTGAGAAGAGCGTTTCGGCAACCGACCGCGACACGCTGAAAAATCTCGGCGATCGCCTGAAAATGCTGGTGTTCGGCCAGGATAACGCCATTGAGGCCCTGACTGAAGCGATCAAAATGAGCCGCGCCGGACTGGGCCAGGATCGCAAACCTGTTGGCTCTTTCCTGTTCGCCGGTCCGACCGGGGTAGGGAAAACCGAGGTCACGGTTCAGCTGGCGAAGGCGCTCGGCATCGAGCTGCTGCGTTTCGATATGTCCGAGTATATGGAACGTCATACGGTGAGCCGCCTGATTGGTGCGCCTCCGGGCTATGTCGGCTTCGATCAGGGCGGTCTGCTGACTGATGCGGTGATTAAACATCCGCATGCGGTGGTGCTGCTCGACGAAATCGAAAAAGCGCATCCGGACGTCTTCAACCTGCTGCTGCAGGTCATGGACAACGGCATGCTGACGGACAACAACGGCCGTAAAGCGGACTTCCGCAACGTGGTGCTGGTCATGACCACCAACGCGGGCGTACGTGAAACCGAGCGGAAATCGATTGGTCTGATCCATCAGGACAACAGCACCGACGCGATGGAAGAGATCAAAAAGATCTTTACGCCGGAGTTCCGCAACCGTCTCGACAATATTATCTGGTTCCGTCACCTGTCACCGGAGGTGATCCATCAGGTCGTGGACAAGTTTATTGTCGAACTGCAGGCGCAGCTGGATGCTAAGGGCGTCTCGCTGGAGGTCAGCGACGAAGCGCGCGACTGGCTGGCGGAGAAAGGCTACGACAAGGCGATGGGCGCGCGTCCGATGGCGCGTACGGTGCAGGAAAACCTCAAGAAACCGCTGGCCAACGAATTGCTGTTCGGCTCGCTGGTGGATGGCGGATCGGTTTCGGTGGCGCTCGACAAAGAGAAGAACCAGCTGACCTACCACTTCCTCAGCGCAGAAAAACGCAAAACGGAAGGCACGGTTCACTAAGCGCCGTACGATAGAAATAGAAAAGGCCAGATGCGAATCTGGCCTTTTTTTTCACCGCCGTTCAGGCGGCGAAAGCGAAACGAAGCCGCTTAGCGACTACGGAAGACAATGCGGCCTTTGCTCAGGTCGTACGGGGTCAGCTCAACAGTTACTTTGTCGCCCGTCAGGATGCGGATATAGTTTTTACGCATTTTACCGGAGATATGAGCGGTAACCACGTGACCGTTCTCGAGTTCTACACGGAACATGGTGTTAGGTAACGTATCAAGTACGGTACCTTGCATTTCAATATTGTCTTCTTTGGCCATCGAATCCTCTGGGTGGACTAGCTTTCAGTGAACCGGCAAGATAATGCCGAATTCCACGATTTATGTAAAGAAACGTTGGCGGTAAGGCCAACGCTTCGCCGTGCTTCGCGCGAGGGCACGAGCATCTCGGTTAAATTCGGGTGTTTATGTGACGTCTGCGGGGGATTAACGGGCTAAGAATCTGCGTCAGTAGGCGGTAACACGCGCTCATCTGAAACAGTTCCGGGAGTGCGTTGTGATTCCCAGCCTGGCAATTCCGGCTCGCCGTTGCGAAGCGCGGACGACATACCAAACGCGACTATTATACCACTTTTGCGCCTGATTGTGTGCAAAACATCTGCGCAGGCTTAAAAAAGGGTCTGAGTACGCCAGCAGCCGGCGCTGACGGGCTGCCAGGCAAGGGTCTGAACATACTGCAAATAGTCGACGCGCGGGATCTCATGTGCGCCCAGCGAGGCGGTGTGCGGATTCAAAACCTGGCAATCCACCAGCCTCCCCTGATGTTTCATGAAATGCTGGCAAAATACCCAGAGTGCGGTTTTCGAGGCGTTCTCACTGCGGCTGAACATCGACTCGCCGCAGAAGATCTGCCCAAGCGCGAGGCCGTACATGCCGCCGACCAGCTGCTGATCCTGCCAGACTTCGACAGAGTGCGCATGACCCAGTTCATAGAGGCGCTGCCAGGCGCGCTTTACCTCGAAGGTGATCCAGGTGCCTTCCTGACGACCGGCAGCGCAGCCTTCCACCACCTCGAAAAAGGCGTGATTCATGGTAACGCGGTATGGCGAACGGCGATGAAACCGCGCCATGCTGCGGCTGAGATGAAAAGATTCCGGCACGAGTACCGCGCGCGGATCGGGCGACCACCACAAAATCGGATCGCCCGGCGAAAACCAGGGGAAAATGCCGCGCTGATAGGCGCTGAGCAGGCGGGCAGGGGAGAGATCGCCGCCCATCGCCAGCAGGCCGTTCGGCTCGCGCAGCGCCATCTCCGGCGGAGGAAAATGAAGGGATTCCCGTGACAGTTGCACCAGTCTCATCGCATCGTTACTCGTCGCTTTTTCGCTAAGACTATAGCGCAAAGCGCTGCTGGAAATGCCAGTAGCGCCCCTCTTTTGAGATTAATTCGTGATGCGGGCCCTGTTCGACAATCTGGCCATTTTCCATCACGCAGATGCGATCCAGCCTCTCCAGCCCGCTGAGGCGGTGCGTCACCATCATCAGGGTCTTGCCGGCGGTGACCTGCAGCAGCAGCGCTAAAATTTGCTGTTCGGTGGCGGCGTCGAGCCCCTCGGTGGGTTCGTCAAGCAGCCAGAGATCGCCGTCGTGCAGCAGCGCACGTGCTATCGCCAGGCGACGCAGTTCGCCGCCCGACAGCGGACGCCCGCCTTCGCCGAGCCAGGCATTAAGCCCTTCCTCGCTTTCCAGCAGCCGCGTCAGCCCGCTCTGGCGCAGCGCCTCGCTGAGCTGCGCATCGCTGGCGTCGGGACGCGCCACGCGCAGGTTCTCGCGCAGCGTCTGATTGAAGAGATGCACGCGCTGCGTCACCACGCTGATGCGCTGACGCAGCGATTTTTCGTCCCAGCTGCGCAGCGCAACCTCCTGCAGCGTAATTGATCCCGCCTCCACGTCCCAGGCGCGCGTCAGCAGCGCCAGCAGGGTGGATTTACCGCAGCCGGTAGGGCCGAGCAGCGCCACGCGTTCGCCCGCCCGCACCTGCAGCGAAAATCCTTCCAGCACCGCTTCGGGGCGATGCGGATAGCGAAAGGTGACCTGATCGATCGCCACCGAGAGGCTACCCGCTGCGCTGTCCGCGCTGGCAGGAAAGCGAATCGCGGGCGTCTGACCGATAATGCCGGTGACGCGCTGCGCGGCGGCGATCACCTGCGCCAGCGGCAGAAAGGCGGCGGCGACCGGGCCCAGCGCTTCGAAGGCGGCCAGCGCGCAGAAGACCACCAGCGCGATAAGCGCGCCGGACGAGGCGTCGCGCGCCAGGCTATCGGCGCTCATCCACAGCAGTAGGGTTAGGGTCGCGCCGCTTATCAGCAGCAGCAGACTTTGCGACAGCGCCTGCAGGCGCTGCTGTTGCTGCTGCGCTTTTTGCCAGCGCGCCTCGTCGCGGTCGAGCTGCTCGCGCCAGCGACCGGAGAGGCCGTAGATCGCCAGTTCAGCCTGCCCGCTTAGCCAGTGCATCAGCCGCAGACGCCACTGGGCGCGCTGCTGCGCAATAGCGCGCCCGGCTGGCGCGCCCAGCCGATAAAACAGCGGCGGCAGCAGCAGCAGCGTCGCCAGCATCACGCCGCCGAGGGTCAGCGCAAGCCGCACGTCCAGCAGGCTGATGCCCAGCGTCACCACCGCAATCACTACGAAAGCGCCAGCCAGCGGCGCGATAATTCGCAGATAGAGATGGTCGAGGGTATCGACGTCGCCGACGAAGCGGTTGAGCAGATCGCCCTGGCGGAACGCCGCCAGCTGGCCCGGCGCCAGTGCGATAAGTCGGCTGAAGGTAAAGACGCGCAGATGTTGCAGCACGCGGAAAGTAGCGTCATGGCTGACCAGCCGCTCGAAATAGCGCGCGGCGGTGCGTGAGATCGCCGCGCCGCGAACGCCTGCGGCGGGCAGCATGTAGTTAAAACTGTAGAGCCCGGCGAGGCCCGCTAGCGAAGAGGCGGCAAGAAACCAGCCCGAAAGCGCCAGCAAACCGATGCTGGCGAGCAGCGTAACGATGGCAAGCAGCACGCCCAGCGACAGCCGCCAGGGGTGACGTAGAAACAGGCGCAGGAAAGGACGCAGGGCGGACATCAACAAATCTCCTTCTGACGATGCAAGGCCATCTGGCGAAATGGGCCCGGTTCGGCGATCAAATTGTGCCAGTGGCCCTGCTGCGCCAGTCTGCCATCCAGCATGACCCAGACCGCGTCCCACTGCTGCAGCGCATCAAGCTGGTGGGTGATCATCAGAGTAGTCTGGCGGCGCGACGCCTTGTCGAGCGCCCGCATCACGTGCTGTTCGCTGTGGCTGTCGAGGCTGGCGGCTGGCTCGTCCAGCAGCAGCAGACGCGCTGGCTTATAGAGCGCGCGCGCCAGCGCGATGCGCTGCGCCTGGCCGACGGAAAGCCCCGCGCCGTCGTCGCCGATCGGCGTCAGCACGCCGGCGGAGAGCCGCGGTAAAAATTCGCTAACGCCGCAGTCGGCGAGCAGAGCGTCCAGATCGACGTCGTCTCGCCCGCTCCCCATCACGATATTCTCCTGCAGCGTCCCGGCGGGCAGCTGCGGGTTTTGCCCAAGCCAGGCGATCTGCCGCTGCCAGTAGGCGCGGCTCATCTCGCGCAGCTCAACGCCGTTGACGCGCAGCGATCCCTGATAGGGCAGGAAGCCGAGCAGCACGTTCATCAGCACGGTTTTTCCTGCGCCGCTCTGGCCGACCAGCGCCACGCGCTCGCCGCCCGCAAGCGTAAAGCTGAGAGGGCCGCACAGCGTTTTGCCCTCTGGGCTCAGGGCAATCAAATCCTGAGCGACAACCGCGAGCGGCGCGTCGTCGGGGAGCGTCGCCGCGCCCTCGGCGGCGGCAGGCTGCGGGCTCTCGCGCATAAAGCGCTCCAGAGCGTCCGCGCCGCCGACCGCCTGCGCTTTGGCATGGTAAAACGCGCCAAGATCGCGCAGCGGCTGGAAGAATTCCGGCGCGAGGATCAGAGCGACGAAACCGGCAAACAGCGTAACGCCGCTTCCCCATGTGCCGAAATGGAGTTCGCCGAGATAGGAAAAGCCGAAGTAAACCGCGACCACCGCAATCGCCAGCGACGCGAAAAACTCCAGAACGGCGGAGGAGAGAAAGGCGAGGCGCAGCACTTCCATGGTGCGCTGGCGAAAATCGGCGGTGGAGGCGGCGATAGCGGCGGTTTCCGCTTCGGCGCGATGAAACAGGCGCAGGGTTTCGCGCCCGCGCAGCCGGTCGAGGAAATCGCCGCTGAGGCGCGCCAGCGCAGTGAAGTTGCGGCGGTTGGCGTCCGCCGCGCCCATGCCGACCAGCGCCATAAACAGCGGGATCAGCGGCGCGGTGACCAGCAGGATCAAACCGGCCGCCCAGTTGAGCGGGAAAACGGTCAGCAGAATGCACAAGGGGATCAGCGCCGCCAGCGTCATCTGCGGCAGATAGCGCGCGTAATAGTCCTGCATCTCCTCGATCTGCTCCAGCAGCAGCGTCGCCCAGCTGCCCGCCGGTTTGCCGCGGATCCACGCCGGGCCGAGCGCGGAGAGGCGATCCAGCACCTGCTGACGCAGCGCCTGGCGAATCGCCTGCCCGGCGCGAAAGCCTGCGGCTTCGCGTGCATAGTTCAGCACGGCGCGCAGCGCAAAGCAGAGCAGCAAAAGGGCGAAGGAGAGAAGCAGATCAGCGCGCGGCCGCTGTTCGACTATCAGCGCCTGCAGCAAAAAGGCGAGCAGCCAGGCCTGGGCAATAATCACCAGCGCGCTCGCCAGCCCAAACAGCGAGGTCAAACGCAGCCAGCGGCCGCCGTAAGCGCGTTGCTGGCGCAGCCAGCGGGTCAGTTCCTGTTGCCGGGTTTTGTTCATGCGAGACCGTAGCGTTGTCGATATCCAGGAAAGGATAAGAAGGTAGCTCTTCAGGCGCCTGAATCTAGCACGACGGCATAAAAAAAGGCGACTGAAAAACAGTCGCCCCGAATAAGTTAGATCAGCTAATTAACAACTTACCGATCGTTTTTAACCAGACCGTCAAGATAACGCTCGGCGTCCAGCGCGGCCATACAGCCGGTGCCGGCAGAGGTAATCGCCTGGCGATAGATATGGTCCATCACATCGCCTGCGGCGAACACGCCAGGGATGCTGGTCTGGGTGGCGTTGCCGTGCAGGCCGGACTGCACCTTGATATAGCCGTTCTCCAGCGCCAGCTGACCTTCGAAGATCGCCGTATTCGGGCTATGGCCGATGGCGACGAACAGACCTGCCACGTCCAGCGACTCGGTTTCCGCTTCGTTCAGCGTCGAGCGCAGCGTCAGGCCGGTCACGCCCATCTGGTCGCCGACGACCTCTTCCAGCGTGCGATCGGTGTGCAGCACGATATTGCCGCTGCGCACTTTTTCCATCAGGCGATCGATCAGGATCTTCTCTGCGCGGAAGCTGTCGCGACGGTGAATCAGGTGCACTTCCGCCGCGATGTTCGCCAGATAGAGCGCCTCTTCCACCGCGGTATTGCCGCCGCCGATAACCGCGACTTTCTGGTTGCGGTAAAAGAAACCGTCGCAGGTAGCGCAGGCGGAAACGCCTTTGCCTTTAAACGCCTCTTCGGAAGGCAGGCCCAGATAGCGCGCCGAAGCGCCGGTCGCGATAATCAGCGCGTCGGCGGTATATTCGGCGCTGTCGCCGATAAGACGAAACGGACGGTTCTGCAGATCGACGGTGTGAATATGGTCGAAAATGATTTCCGTGTTGAATTTCTCGGCATGCTCATGCATGCGCTCCATCAGCGAGGGACCAGTGAGATCGTGCGGGTCGCCGGGCCAGTTCTCTACCTCGGTGGTGGTGGTCAGCTGACCGCCTTTTTCGAGGCCGGTGATCAGCACCGGATTCAGGTTAGCGCGAGCAGCATAGACCGCTGCGGTATAACCCGCCGGGCCGGAGCCCAGAATGAGCAATTTACTGTGTTTGGCCGTACTCATATGATCCTCAGTTTCATTCGGCTGACAACATGACCTGGGATTGTAGGGAATTTACCGTGGCAAAAAAAGGGCTGGAGAATTTTGTTGCCGATAGCTGCAAACGGCGTAGACGATAACGGCGGGTTCTGCACGCCGACTGCGCTAAAAGGGGGCAATAATCGGTTTTTGCTGGTGCAAAAGTACAAAAATTCTCATTTAAAAACAGTTACCCAGCGGTCTGTCTGGCATCTTGTCCTGAATTTGGTCTTTTTACTTTGACAATCGCCTGCGCTTTTGCGAAAACAATGGCAGAAGCGAAGAAGAAGGAGAGAGTCAAAACAGGGTTTCGTTCCTCGTTTTGCCCTTTTTTCCGGATGAATGACAGCCTGGCATGGGTAATGACGCATGATGTGGACAGACAACATGCGTCATGCGGATGGATGCGCGACAGCGCGCAGGCTCTGATTCTTCGCTTCACTAATGCCTTGAACAGTGAACGTTTCCAGGGCGTGGCAGGTAAAGGGAAGGAATTAAGAGAGACAATAATAATGGTAGACAATAAGAAACGCCCCGGAAAAGATCTCGACAGAATCGACAGAAATATTCTGAATGAGCTTCAGAAAGATGGTCGTATTTCCAACGTAGAGCTTTCCAAACGCGTAGGATTATC
>NZ_MLJJ01000023.1 GCF_002095575.1 Pantoea septica
CCCTGTCGGAGGATGCGTTATTCAGCGTGCCCGCGGCGCTGGGGCAGGGGTCGCTGGCGCTGGGCGCCACGCCGTGGCAGACCCTGACGCGCGTGGTGCTGCCGGGGGCGTCGGCGGGGATTTTCGCCGCGCTGATGATTGGCTTTGGCCGCGCGGTCGGCGAAACCATGATTGTGCTGATGGCGACCGGCAACACGCCGCAGAGTCAGGGCGGTCTCTTTTCCGGGCTGCGCGCGCTTTCCGCTAATATCGCTATCGAGATGCCGGAAGCTGCGGCAGGGAGCGCGCACTACCGAATACTTTTTCTCAGCGCGCTGATGCTGCTGATCTTTACCCTGATTATCAACACGCTGGCCGAGCTGATTCGCCAGCGCCTGCGCCAGCGATACGGGCAGCATGAGGGCCAGGCATGAAGACGATGCGACAAAACGATCGCTGGCGCTGGCTGACCGCAGGCGCGGTCGCCGTCTGCCTGCTGGCCTTTACCCTGCTGATTGCGCTGCTGGCGTGGCAGGGAATGCGCGCCTTCTGGCCGCAGCGCGTCGATCTCTACCAGCTGACGCAGCCGGAAGGGCAGACCACGGCGCTGCTGGGCGAAACCCTCGAGCATCAGCCGCACTTCCCCGCGCCCGCGGCGGAAGGGGAGGCGTCGCCGCCGGTCAGTCAGGTTCACCGCTACCTGATCAAAACCGGCAACCGCGACTGGGATGCGCCCGATTTTCGCGTGATCTATGCGCGCGAGGCGCTCAGGGTCAGCCAGCCGAAAGAGGTGATGGTGCTGCAGCGGCGCAGCGGCGGCAACGCCTACGGTTGGTTCGCCGGCCTGCGCGAAGATAACGAGGCGCTGACGGCGCGCGATCCCGATGCGCTCCTGCATCAGCGGCTGGGTCAGGTGCGCGAGCTGCTGCATAAAATTCATCGCATTCGCCATGTCGATCTGACGCGGCTCAACGATCAGCTGGCGGCGCTGGATGCGCGCGCCGATCGGCTGCGGCAGCAGCAGCAGTTCGATACGCGCGCGCTGTCAGAGTTCGAGGCGAACCAGGCGGCGTTGCAGCGCCGCTTCGCCCGGCTCAGCAGCCGGCTGGCCGATCTGCAGCGCGAGAGCCAGCGCGACGTGGTGATCCTGCGCGACGCGCAGCATCGCGAGCACGCCATTCCGCTGGCGCAGGTGGTTGAAGCCTGGCGTCCTAACGCCATGAACACGCAGCAGAAGCTGACCCACGTGCTGCGTCAGATCTGGCATTTCGTCAGCGATTCGCCTGCGAACGGCGAGAGCGACAGCGGCGCGTTTCCGGCGATTTTCGGCACCGTGCTGATGGTGCTGCTGATGTCGCTGGTAGTGATGCCGTTGGGCGTTATCGCCGCCATCTGGCTGCATGAGTATGCCGGGCGCAACGCCCTGACGCGGCTGGTGCGCATTGCGGTGGTCAACCTGGCGGGCGTGCCGTCGATCGTGTATGGCGTGTTCGGGCTGGGCTTTTTCGTCTGGCTGGCAGGCGGCACGCTCGATCAGCTCTTCTTTTCCCGCGCGTTGCCCAATCCCACTTTCGGCACGCCGGGACTGCTGTGGGCATCGCTGACGCTGGCGCTGCTGACGCTGCCGGTGGTGATCGTCGCCACCGAAGAGGGGCTGTCGCGCATCCCTGACTCGCTGCGTCAGGGCTCGCTGGCGCTGGGCGCCACCCAGGCGGAGACGCTATGGCACGTGGTGCTGCCGATGGCGGTGCCGGCGATGCTCACCGGCCTGATTCTGGCGGTAGCGCGCGCTGCGGGAGAGACCGCGCCGCTCATGCTGGTGGGCGTCGTGAAGATGGTGCCGGAGCTGCCGGTCGACGCGGTCTTTCCCTGGCTGCATCTTGACCGCAAATTTATGCACCTCGGCTTCCAGATTTACGATCTCGCCTTTCAGAGTCCCAACGTCGAGGCGGATCGCCCGCTGGTCTACGCCACGGCGCTGCTGCTGGTGACGATTATTCTGTCGCTCAATCTGCTGGCGATGGCGCTGCGCCATCGGCTGCGCGAACGCTACCGGCTGATGACCCAATAAAAGATGATGACTATGATGCCCGATACCGAAACGGCGCTGACGCTAAACCACCTTTCGTTATGGTATGGCGAACGTCAGGCGCTGCATGATATTTCGCTGCGCATTCCCGAGAAGCGCATTACCGCGCTGATTGGGCCTTCCGGCTGCGGCAAATCGACGCTGCTGCACTGTTTTAATCGCATGAACGACGTGGTGGACAGCTGCCGTATCGAAGGTGACATTCTGCTGGGCAGCCACGATATTATGCAGCCGGCGCAGGATCTCTCGGCGCTGCGCCGCCGGATCGGCATGGTGTTTCAGCGGCCCAATCCGTTTCCCAAGTCGATTTATGAAAATGTGGTGTACGGCCTGCGGCTGCAGGGCGTGCGCGACAGGCGAGTCCTGAACGAGGCGTGCGAACGTGCGCTGCGTGCCGCGGCGCTGTGGGGCGAGGTGAAAGATCAGCTGGGGCAGAACGCGCTCACGCTCTCCAGCGGCCAGCAGCAGCGGCTGGTCATCGCGCGCGCCATCGCTATCGAACCGGAAGTCCTGCTGCTGGACGAGCCGACGTCGGCGCTCGATCCTATCTCAACGCTGGTGATTGAAGAGCTGATGACCACGCTGAAGCAACATTTTACGCTGGTGTTGGTCACCCACAATATGCAGCAGGCGTCGCGCGTCTCCGACTACACCGCCTTTATGCATCAGGGCGCGGTGGTGGAATTCGATGAAACGGACCGCATCTTTACCTCGCCGCGCAACCGGCGCACCGAGGATTATATTACCGGGCGCTACGGCTGAGGTAGCGGTACTTGTGCTCACAGGCAGCTAACAAAGTCAAAACGTAGCGGGCATGGGCAGAAGAGCAAAGCGTCCTGCGCCAGGGACGGCGTAGGCCGAGCGCGTATGGATACCTTGAGCGGCGTTGCGATCGGTCCATGCCATCTATGTAAGCACGGATGAATCAAACAGCGTTATGCCTTAGTCGTACGCGTAGCCCTGCGGCGGCAGCGGCTGATTATCCAGCCAGGCCTTGCCTTCGCGCATCGCTAACCGGCCCTCGACAAACCAGCTAATCACCAGCGGATAGATCGCATGCTCCTGATGCTGCACGCGCGCGGTCACCTCGTCTTCATTGTCGTCAGGAAAGATCGGCACGCGAGCCTGCAGTATCACCGGGCCGCCGTCCAGTTCGTCGGTCACGAAATGCACCGACGTGCCATGTTCGGCGTCGCCGTTCGCCAGCGCCTGACGATGGGTGTGCAGGCCAGGGTATTTCGGCAGCAGGGAAGGGTGAATATTGAGCAGGCGATCCTGATAATGCGCGACAAAGGCGCTGCTCAGGATGCGCATATAGCCCGCCAGCACCACCAGATCGGGCGCGTACGCGTCGATCTCCCGCATCAGCTGACGATCAAAGGCTTCGCGATCGGGGAAGTCGCCCGCCGCCAGCGCATGGGCCGGCACGCCCGCGTCGCGCGCGCGCGTCAGTCCCCAGGCGGTCGATTTATTACTGAAAACGGCAGCGACGCTGCCGTTAATCCGCCCGCTTGCGCAGGCGTCGAGGATGGACTGAAGATTGCTTCCGTTGCCGGAGATCAGCACAACCAGCTTTTTCATGCGTTGATAACCACGCGCTCTTCCGCATCTGACGCCTTGATCACGCCGATCTTCCAGGCTTTTTCGCCCGCGGCGCGCATCAGCTCTACCGCCTTGTCGGCTTCGGCGGCGCTCAGGGCGATCACCATGCCGACACCGCAGTTAAAGGTGCGGTACATCTCGTGGCGGCTGACGTTGCCTGCCTGCTGCAGCCAGTCAAAGACAGCGGGCCATTCCCAGCTCTTCTCGTCGATCACCGCCTGAGTATGATCCGGCAGCACGCGCGGAATATTTTCCCAGAAGCCGCCGCCGGTCAGATGCGCAATCGCATGCACGTCCACCTGCTCGATCAGGCTAAGGATATTTTTCACGTAGATGCGGGTCGGTTCCAGCAGATGATCCGCCAGCGGGCGGCCGTCCAGCTGTTTCGTCAGCGGGTCGGTCTGGCTTACTTCGAGGATTTTGCGCACCAGCGAATAGCCGTTAGAGTGCGGGCCGCTGGAGCCCAGCGCGATCAGCACGTCGCCGTCCTGCACTTTTGAGCCGTCGATAATTTCTGATTTCTCAACCACGCCGACGCAAAAGCCGGCCACGTCGTAATCTTCGCCGTGGTACATGCCCGGCATTTCAGCGGTTTCGCCGCCTACCAGCGCGCAGCCAGACTGCAGACAGCCCTCGGCGATGCCGGTGATAACAGAAGAGGCGGTCTCGACGTCCAGCTTGCCGGTGGCGTAATAGTCGAGGAAAAAGAGCGGCTCCGCGCCCTGAACCACCAGGTCGTTCACGCACATGGCGACCAGATCGATGCCGATAGCGTCATGGCGCTTCAGATCCATCGCCAGACGCAGCTTGGTGCCGACGCCGTCGGTTCCGGAGACCAGCACCGGCTCGCGATATTTCTGCGGCAGCGCGCAAAGGGCGCCGAAACCGCCCAGCCCACCCATCACTTCCGGGCGACGGGTCTTTTTCACTACGCCTTTAATACGATCAACCAGAGCATTACCAGCATCGATATCTACGCCGGCGTCTTTGTAGCTGAGAGAGGTCTTGTCGGTCACTGCGGAATCCCCACGCGATTGCGGTTGGTGGTTAACAAAAAGCGCGGCAATTCTAACAGCGCAGGCAAACGTTTGCGAGCCCCATTGCCTGGTCAAATTGCGCGCCGGACGATTTTCATCAATCCTTGAAGGACGGATCAAAACTTAGCCTCTTTGCGCAACGACATATGGCGCGCTTGCGAAAAGGCGGTATAATCCCGCGATTTTTTTTTAGCTCAACTCATTCCGGGAGAACACCAATGAAGATCGTGGAAGTCAAACACCCGCTGGTCAAACATAAACTGGGCTTGATGCGTGAGCACGATATCAGTACCAAGCGCTTCCGCGAGCTGGCATCGGAAGTCGGCAGCCTGCTGACCTACGAAGCCACCGCCGACCTGGAAACCGAGCGCGTCACCATCGAAGGCTGGAACGGCCCGGTGGAAATCGATCAAATCAAAGGTAAAAAAATCACCGTCGTGCCGATTCTGCGCGCCGGTCTGGGGATGATGGAAGGGGTGCTGGAGCATGTGCCGAGCGCGCGCATCAGCGTGGTCGGGGTCTACCGTGACGAAGAGACGCTGGAGCCGGTGCCCTATTTCCAGAAGCTGGTCTCCAATATCGAAGAGCGCCTGGCGCTGGTGGTCGACCCGATGCTGGCCACGGGCGGTTCGATGATCGCCACCATCGATCTGCTGAAAAAAGCGGGCTGCAGCAGCATCAAGGTGCTGGTTCTGGTCGCCGCGCCGGAAGGCATCGCCGCGCTGGAGAAGGCGCATCCGGACGTTGAACTCTACACCGCATCGGTGGATCGCGGCCTGAATGAGAAAGGGTATATCATTCCAGGGCTGGGCGATGCCGGCGACAAGATTTTCGGAACGAAGTAACTGAATCAGCCGACCAGAGAGTCGGCTTTTTTTTGGCATAAATAAACGTTGAAGGGGATAAATGATGACTCGTCGCGCCATTGGCGTCAGCGAACGCCCGCCGCTACTGCAAACCATACCGCTCAGCCTGCAACATCTGTTCGCCATGTTCGGCGCAACGGTGCTGGTGCCGATCCTGTTTCATATCAACCCGGCGACGGTGCTGCTGTTCAACGGCGTCGGCACGCTGCTTTACCTTTTTATCTGCAAAGGCAAAATTCCCGCCTATCTCGGCTCCAGCTTCGCCTTTATCTCGCCTGTGCTGCTACTCTTGCCGCTCGGCTATGAGCTGGCGCTGGGCGGCTTTATCCTGTGCGGCGTGCTGTTCTGCATCGTGGCGCTGATTGTGAAAAAGGCCGGCACCGGCTGGATCGACGTAATGTTTCCGCCGGCGGCGATGGGCGCTATCGTGGCGGTAATCGGTCTGGAGCTGGCGGGCGTGGCGGCTAATATGGCGGGGCTGCTGCCGGCAGAAGGCGCGAGTCCCGACAGCGCCACCATTACCATCTCGCTGGTGACGCTGGGCGTGACGGTGTTCGGCTCGGTGCTGTTCCGTGGCTTTCTCGCCATTATCCCTATTCTGGTGGGCGTGGTGGCAGGCTACGCGCTCTCGTTCGTGATGGGCATCGTCGACTGGACGCCGGTCTACAACGCGCCCTGGTTCGCGCTGCCGACTTTCTATACGCCGCGCTTCGAGTGGGCGGCGATGCTGACCATTCTGCCCGCCGCGCTGGTGGTGATCGCCGAGCATGTCGGTCATTTGGTGGTGACCGCCAATATCGTGAAAAAAGATCTGATCCGCGATCCCGGCCTGCATCGCTCGATGTTCGCTAACGGCCTTTCCACCGTGATTTCCGGATTTTTCGGCTCGACGCCGAACACCACCTACGGCGAAAACATCGGCGTCATGGCGATTACCCGCGTCTACAGCACCTGGGTGATCGGCGGCGCGGCGATCATCGCGATCCTGCTGTCGTGCGTCGGCAAGCTGGCGGCGGCGATTCAGGCGATCCCGGTGCCGGTAATGGGCGGCGTGTCGCTGCTGCTCTATGGCGTCATCGGCGCATCAGGTATCCGCGTGCTGATCGAATCCAAAGTGGATTACAGCAAGGCGCAAAATCTGATCCTCACCTCGGTTATCCTCATCATCGGCGTTAGCGGAGCGAAAGTGCACATTGGCGCCGCGGAGCTGAAAGGCATGGCGCTGGCGACGCTGGTCGGCGTGCTGCTGGCGCTGATCTTTCGCGTTATCTCGCTGTTGCGCCCGGAAGAATTGGTGCTGGACGCTAAAGAGAAGGGCGGCCACTAAACCCCGCGCGGGCAGGGACGCCCGTTATCCTCACCCGGTAAAAACTGTGGTAGACTTGCCCCGTTTTTTGCCTGTTCCTTTTGAGGTGCTTCTGAACACGCCGGCACAACTGTCACTGCCACTTTACTTACCGGACGACGAGACGTTCGCCAGCTTTTGGCCGGGGGAAAATCCGTCGCTTATTGCCGCGCTGAAAGGCGCCCTCAGTCAGCAACACGGCAGCTATCTCTATTTCTGGTCGCGCGAAGGCGGCGGCCGCAGCCACCTGCTACACGCGGCGTGCGCGGAGATGTCGGCGCGCGGCGAAGCGGTCGGCTATGTGCCGCTGGATAAACGCACCTGGTTTGTGCCGGACGTGCTGGACGGCATGGAGCATCTGGCGCTGGTCTGCATCGATAATATCGAGTGCATCGCCGGCGAAGAGGCGTGGGAAATGGCGATCTTCGATCTCTATAACCGCATCCTGGAAACCGGCAAAACCCGGCTCTTTATCACCGGCGATCGGCCGCCGCGCCAGCTCAACCTCAACCTGCCCGATCTGGCGTCGCGTCTCGACTGGGGGCAGATCTATCGTCTGCAGCCGTTGAGCGACGAAGATAAGCTGCAGGCGCTGCAGCTGCGCGCCGGTATGCGGGGCTTTGAACTGCCGGAAGATGTCGGCCGTTTCCTGCTGAAACGCCTCGATCGCGAAATGCGCACGCTGTTCGAAACCCTGGATCGCCTCGATCACGCTTCGATCAGCGCGCAGCGCAAGCTCACTATTCCTTTCGTAAAAGAGACGCTCGGGCTTTAAAGGATTTCCAGCACCGCTTCCGGCGGCCGGCCAATGCGCGCCCGATCGCCGTTGATCACTACCGGCCGCTCCAGCAGCCCCGGATGCGCCGTCAGCGCGTCAAGCAGCTGCGCTTCGTCGGCATCGTCCAGCCGCAGCGTTTTATAAAGCTCCTCTTTGGTGCGCATCAGCTGCCGGACGCTGCTCATGCCGAGTTTTTGCAGCAGAATTTGCAGCGTCTCGCGATCCGGCGGCGTCTCAAGATAGCGGACGATTTCTGGCTTCACGCCGTTCGCCTCCAGCAGCGCCAGGGTTTCGCGGCTCTTGCTGCAGCGCGGATTATGATAAATGGTGACCATGCTGGATTATCCTTTTTGATACTGCTTGAAGCGGGTTTGCAGCTGACGAAGCTGGTCAATACGCGCGTCGTAGCGCGCCTGTTTCAGGCTGCCGACCGGCACCTGCGCACTGGCGCTGCTTAGCGTGGTAATCGCCTGATCAAGCTGGCCGTTAAGCGCCAGCGTTTCGGCGCGCGCCGACATCTCTTCATCATTCAGTCCCTGCTGCGCCGACGCCTGCGCCAGCAGCTCCCAGCCGTTAACATCGTCCGGATGCGACCAGGTATAGCGGTTCAGAATGCGGCTAGCGTTAGCCGGCTGTTTCGTCTCGACGTAGGCGTTCGCCAGGTTTAGCTGCACCACCGGGCTGTTTTTGGCCGCGCCTGCGGCATTCAGCCGGGCGATCGCCTGCTGCGGCTGATTCAGGCCGATATCGATATCGGTCATGATGTCGAGATACCAGACGTTATCGGGCTGCTTCGCCAGCAGCGGCTCGATAATCTTTTTCGCGTTGGCGAAACTCTTCGCCTGTAAAAACTGCACCGCTTTGCCATACTGCGCCGCCTGCTGCTCGCGGCTGTTGCCGTGGCTGTAGCTATCCAGCAGCTCGTCGGTCAGCTGGTTGCGGCCGGTGGCGTACATGCCAAGCGCGCGCACTTTCGCCATGTAATAATCCTGGGATGACTGCACCACCACTGGACGCATCTGGTTGGCGCGGTTGCGTGCGTCCGCCAGGCGGCTATCTGGCAGGGGGTGCGTCAGGAGAATCTCCGGCGGCTTCGACGAGAAGCGGCTCTGATCGGCCAGCTTCTGTAAAAAATTGGGCATCGCCTCGGGATCGAATCCGGCGCGCTGCAGCACCTGAATGCCGATACGATCCGCCTCCTGCTCGTTGCCCTGGGTAAAGCTGATAATACCCTGCTGGGTGCCCGCCAGCGTGCCGGTCAGCGCCGCCATGCCCGCCTGAGGACTGGCCATCGCCAGCAGAATCGATCCCAGCGCCCCGACCCAGGTCAACGGCGCGTTGCGCTTTTGATCTTCCATCGCGCGCGCCAGATGGCGCTGGGTAACGTGCGAGATCTCATGTGCCATCACCGACGCCAGCTGGCTCTCATTTTCGGTAAAGCGGAACAGCGAGGCGTGCAGCACCACATTGCCGCCGAAAAAGGCGAAGGCGTTGAGCTCGTCGTTCTGGATCAGGAAAAAGTGGAAGGGCGTCTTCACCGAGTCGGCATGAGCGACCAGACGCTGGCCGAGCTGGTTGATGTACTCATTAAGCAGCGGGTCGTTGATCAGCGGCGCGCTGGCGCGCAGCTGACGCACGTAAAAATCGCCCATCTGCATCTCCTGGCCGATAGAGAGCGTCGAGCCTGCGGTCGTGCCCATATCGGGCAGCGAGTCGCTGACGTCGGCCCAGGCGGACGCGTGCGGCATCAGCATCAGCGTTGGAATCAGCGCGGCGAGTAGCGTTTTCTTTAACCGGTTCAACATGCCTGGATCCTGTAGAGAAACTCTGAGGCCTGGAAAGTACATTGTGCTTTTTCAGGGTAAAAGACGCGTCGCGCCTATCTTAACCAGAGCCTTAAAAGAAAGAAACGGTCTGATCTGCTATTAACCTGTGCGATGGCGGCGCTTTTGCAGCAAAAAATTGAACGTTGCGGGCGGGCGCGCTTTCGTTGAAAAACCAAACGCGCATTTATTTCATCAACAGGAAACGGCGCTACAGCAGCGCTGCAACAGGCGCCGCTTTTTTAAGCGAACCGGCCAGAATAGCTAAAGTGGTCTAAGGCTAAGGTAGCTAACACGCTTTTTAATTAAAGATATGTAAATTTACTCAAAAAAACTGAATGTGGCATGTTTTTTTCCAGGCTTACTCTGAAAAAACTGCCCTTAACAGCCTGAACGAGCGAAAGCGAAAATCAATAATTTTTATTGTGACACCCGCATCGCTTCGCCGGGAAATATAAATAGCTGGTACGTTATTCAGGCCATTAAAATTTATTTAACGCCACTCTCTTCTTCTATATCGATCCACTTTAAAGCTGACCAATATGCGCCGCGCCATCGAAAGCGTTCATCACTTAGCTTTGTTAATAGTTCCCTTTGCAATTAACGCGCCACGGGCGGTCAGCGCCGCGCCCTTTTGCCGCGCCGGGGCTGTGGTATAGATAGCTCACCCAATTCGGGATGTGAACCAGCGCTACGCTGTTGTCCGGAGATAATTTATGCGTTCAGCTGTATCTTACGCGCTCATCGCCATTATTGGCGGTGCTGTTGGCGCGGGCGTTACCCAGAGCGGCGCGCTCTATCAAAAAGTTGTTAACCATTTTGCCGCCAAACCCAGCGATCCAGACGGTTTCTGGAGCACGCCGGCCGTCGACGGCTACGGCAAGATCCATTACGAACCAGACGCGGCCTTTAAACCGGTCGCGGGCCTGAGCAATAAGATCGTTTTCCAGATTACCCGCAGCGACGGGGCGATGACCGACGTCAACCTCGGCCTGGAGCGCGTGGCGCGCGTGGTCAATCTTTATGTCGCCTCCGGCGTGCCGGCCGCAGACCTGAAATTCGTGGTCTCGGTAACGGGCGACGCGACGCCCGCGATGCTGGATAACGCCCACTTCAAACAGTTCTACGGCGTAGACAATCCCAACCTCAAACTTATCAACCAACTCGATAAGCTGGGCGTGAAGGTCTCCGTCTGCGATCAGTCGGTGGCTTTCCACCATTACCCCAACGACTGGATCGATAAATCGGTCGTCCATGCGCTCTCCAGCCCCACCACGGTTTCAACCCTGGAAAATCAGGGCTACGCATGGCTACAGATGTAATCACACTTCAAAAATAACAAGCAGGAGAATAACGATGCGTCCAGCGGCCTATATTGTGGTGGCAGCGATAGCCGGTTTTATTGGCGGCAATGTGTTACAGCTGCCGGAATTATATGACAAGGTGAGCGGCAAATTTGCCGGCAACACCACACAGCCAGCGGATTTCTGGAGTACGCCTGCGATTGAAGGCTTCGGCAAAATTCACTATGTCGACACGCCCGCTTTTAAACCAGGCACCGTGCCGGGCCTGAGCAATAAAATCGTTTTCCAGATTAACCGTAATGAAGGCGATATTCGTCAGCCGAATCTCGGCCTGGAGCGCGTCGCCCGCGTGACCAACCTTTATTACGCCGCAGGCGTGCCGCTGGATCAGCTGAAATTCGTGGTGTCGATCAATAGCGATGCGGTGCCAGCGGCGCTGAATAACGATCAGTTCCATAAAGCCTACGGCGTGGATAACCCTAACCTGAAGCTGATCGACGAGCTGAAAAAGGCGGGCGTGCAGGTCTCTATCTGCGACCAGTCGGTGGCTTTCCACAATCTGCAGCGCGACTGGATCGATCAGCGCGTGACCCACACCATCTCCAGCGGCACCACGGTGGCGACGCTGCAAAACGAAGGCTACGCCTTCCTGATGCTGTAAACCCTCTCCCGACAGCGGCCGCGCGCCGCTGTCATCTGTTCGTCATTCCGCTGCGATTGTTCTGTCATACAACCCCTTTACTTTGAGCGCCAGTGAGATCGTTCTCATTAGTCTGTAGGGGGAGAAACATGACGGATTTAGTCAGCGTAGCGAAACTGGCGGGCGTTTCGCGCGCCACGGCGGCGCGCGCCTTCTCCGATCCGCATCTGCTGAAAAAGAGCACGCTGCAGCGCGTGCTAGCGGCGTCAGACCAGCTCGGCTTCCGTCCGAACCATATTGCGCGTCAGCTGCGCACCCAGAACTCCACCACCCTCGGCGTGCTGCTGCCTTCGCTGCTCAATCCGGTGTTCGCCCAGCAGCTACAGGCGATGGAGCGCCAGGCGCGGTTGGCCGGTTTCGGGCTGCTGGTGGCCACCAGCGACTATCAGGCCGAACGCGAGGCGGCGATTGTCGAGCATATGCTGCGTCAGCGCGTCGCCGGGCTGGTGCTGACGGTAGCCGACGCGGACCGCAGCGCCGTGCTGCCGACGCTGGCCGCCGCGCAGATGCCCTTCGTGCTGGCGCACAACGTGCCGCAGAGCGCCAGCTGGCCGAGCGTGTGCGTCGATAACCGCCGCGCGATGGCCGAAGCCGCCGGACACCTGCTGGCGCTGGGCCACTGCCATATCGGCATGGTGACCGGGCCGGTCTGGCAGTCCGATCGCGCTCAGCAACGCTTCCTCGGCTACTGCGATGCCATGCAGCAGGCCGGACTGAAACCCTTTCCGCTGATTGAGATGCCGAGCCACACGCGCTCCGACTTTCAGCAGCTGCGGCCGCGCCTGCAGGGCGCGAACCCGCTGACCGCGGTGATCTGCAGCAACGACCTGCTGGCCATCAGCCTGATGGGCGCTGCCGCACGCGCGGGCGTTCAGGTGCCGACGCAGCTTTCCATTATGGGCTTCGACGGTATTGAGACCGGCGAGCATCTGACGCCGTCGCTCGCCTCGGTGGTGCAGCCCAGCGATCTGCTCGGTGCCTGCGCCATCGATATGCTTTTACAACACGCCAGCGGTGGATCCCGCGTGCTGGCGCACCACCTGCGGTTGGGCGAAAGCATCGCGCCCGCGCCGCGCTCCACCTTTGCCAACACCAGGGAATCCACATGTCATCGCACAACAGAATAAAGAAATTAACCGCCGCGGCGCTGCTGGCTGCATGCGGTATGGCGAGCCATGCCGCCTACGCGGCGGAAAGCGCCATCTGCTACAACTGCCCGCCGGAGTGGGCGGACTGGGGAACGCAGCTGAAAGCCATCGCGCGCGACACCGGCATCCAGGTGCCGCAGGACAACAAAAATTCCGGCCAGGCGCTGGCGCAGATGGTCGCCGAGCAGGGCAATCCGGTTGCCGACGTGGTCTATTACGGCGTCAGCTTCGGCATCCAGGCGGCGGGCGCCGGCGTTGTCGCCGACTATAAACCGGCGCACTGGGATGAGGTGCCAACAGGCATGAAGGATCCTGACGGCAAGTGGGTGGCGCTACACTCCGGCACCATGGGCTTTATGGTCAATGTCGATGCGCTGGGCGGCGCGCCGCTGCCGACATCCTGGGATGACCTGCTGAAGCCGGAGTATAAAGGCATGGTGGGCTATCTCGATCCCTCCAGCGCCTTCGTCGGCTACGTCGCCGCCGTGGCGGTTAACCAGGCAAAAGGCGGCACCCTGCAGAATTTCGCGCCGGCGTTGAGCTGGTTCAAAAAGCTGCAGGCCAACCAGCCGATCGTGCCGAAGCAGACCGCCTACGCGCGCCTGATTTCTGGCGAGATCCCCATTCTGCTCGACTACGACTTCAACGCCTACCGCGCGAAGTACAAAGACCACGCCAACGTCGCTTTCGTGATCCCGCAAGAGGGCACGGTCACGGTGCCGTACGTCATTAGTCTGGTGAAGAACGCGCCGCACGCCGCCAACGGCAAAAAAGTGATCGATTACGTGCTCTCGGATAAAGGTCAGGCTATCTGGGCCAACGCTTATCTGCGTCCGGTGCGCCCGACGGCGATGTCCGCCGAGGCAAAGGCGAAGTTCCTGCCTGACAGCGATTATGCTCGCGCCACGACGGTGGATTACCAGCAGATGGCCGATGCGCAGAAGGCTTTTTCCGCCCGCTACCTGAGCGAGATCCGTTAATGTCGCTGCTGGAAACCCGCGGCCGCGCGCCGATCGCACTGCGCCGTCGGGCGCATCAGGGCGCACGCTGGCCCTGGATGCTGCTGCCTGCGCTGCTATTTCTCGCCGCCTTCTGGCTGCTGCCTTTCGGGCGGCTGCTGCAGACTGGCCTCTCGCCGGATCGCACCACACAGAGGAGCGGCTACTGGACGGTGGTAAGCCAGCCGCAGTATCTGCAAAGCCTGCTCAATACCCTGCTGCTGTCGCTGGCGGTGACGCTGGTAACGCTGCTGATCGCCACCGTGGTCGGCTGTTTCCTGGCGCGTCAGCGCTTCGCCGGACGCGGCACGCTGCTGGCGCTGCTGACCTTTCCGCTCGCCTTTCCCGGCGTGGTTGTGGGGTTTCTGGTGGTAATGCTGGCGGGGCGACAGGGGGTGCTGGCGCAGCTGAGCATGAGCCTGTTCCACGAGCGCTGGACGCTCGCCTATTCGCTCAGCGGCCTCTTTATCGGCTATCTCTACTTCTCCCTGCCGCGCGCCATCGTCACCCTGGTGGCGGCCAGCGAAAAGCTGGATCGCTCGCTGGAGGAGGCGGCGCGCTCGCTGGGCGCCAGCCAGTGGCGCATCATCTGGGACGTTATCGTGCCGGGACTCAAGCCGGCGCTGCTCTCCAGCGGCGCGCTCTGCTTCGCCACCAGCATGGGCGCCTTCGGCACCGCCTTTACCCTCGGCACCAGCCTTAGCGTGCTGCCGCTGACTATTTACGGCGAGTTCACTAACTATGCCAATTTCGCCACCGCGGCGGCGCTGTCGGTGGCGATGGGCGCGGTCGCCTGGCTCGGCCTGATGCTGGCGCGCGCGCTGACGCACGCTGGAGGAGAGCGACCATCATGAAACGTCGCGCGCTGTTCTGGCTGCAGGTCGGCGTTACCGCGCTGACGGCGCTGTTTATGATCGTGCCGGTGGTGCTGTCGATGCTGGCGGGCGTCACGGAGAATTACTTTATCGGCCTGCGCAGCGGCCTGACGCTGAAGTGGGTCGGTCAGGTGTGGGCGCTCTACGCCGACACCTTCTGGCTGTCGCTGCTTATTGCGGTCTGCTGCCTGGCGATTACCGTCGCGATCGGGCTGCCCGCCGCCTGGGGGCTGCTGAAGGCGCCGCCGCGCTGGGCTGCCCGAATCGAGGAGTGCCTGATGCTGCCGGTGGCGCTGCCGGGCCTCGCCACCGCGCTCGGCATTATTCTGCTTTACGGCCGGTTTAGCGGCCTGCGCGACAGCTGGCTGTTTATCCTGATCGGCCATGTGCTCTTTACGCTGCCCTTTATGATCCGTCCGGTACTGGCGGTGATGCAGGCGATTCAGCTGCCGCGCCTCGAAGAGGCGGCCGCCAGCCTCGGCGCCGGTTTCTGGCGCCGCTTTTTCACCGTGGTGGTGCCGAACTGCCGCAACGGCATTCTGGCGGGGGCGTTTATGGTGATTACGCTGTCGGTAGGCGAGTTCAATATTACCTGGATGCTGCATACGCCGCTGACCAAAACCCTGCCGGTCGGGCTGGCGGACAGCTACGCCTCGATGCGGCTGGAAGTGGGATCGGCCTATACGCTGATTTTTATCGTCATGATTTTACCGCTGTTGCTGATGCTCAACGCCTGCAATCACTGGCTGACGCGCCAGGCGACGCGGAACGCCCTTAAGGAGCTGGCATGAATAACGATGCCGTTACCGTCACGCTGCGCCGCTGCGCGCGCCGCTTTCATCAACACACCGCGCTGCACCCGCTCGATCTCACCGTTCACGCCGGCGAAACCCTGGTGCTGCTCGGGCCGTCCGGCTGCGGCAAAACCACCACGCTGCGCATCATCAGCGGGCTGGAAAGCAGCGACGAGGGCGGCGAGGTCTGGTTTGACGATCGCGACGTCACCGCGCTGCCGATCGAGAAGCGCAACGTCGGCATGGTGTTCCAGAACTACGCGCTGTTTCCCAATATGAACGTGGCGCAGAACGTCGAGTATGGCCTGAAGGTGCAGGGCGTGGCGCGCGGCGAACGTGAAGCGCGCGTCAAAGAGATGCTGGCGCTGGTGGATCTCAGCGCGCTGGCGAATCGCGCCATCGACAAGCTTTCCGGCGGGCAGAAGCAGCGCGTGGCGCTGGCGCGCGCGCTGGCCGCTCGGCCGAAAGTGCTGCTGTTCGACGAACCGCTGGCGGCGCTCGACGCCAAACTGCGCGAGCGGCTGCGGCTCGAAATCGGCGCGCTGCTGAAAAAGCTCGCCATTACCGCCGTCTACGTGACGCACGATCAGCAGGAGGCGATGGCGCTCGGCGATCGTATCGCGGTGATGGAGCAGGGGCGCATCGCCCAGATCGACACGCCGCAGGCGATTTATCAGCGTCCGGCGACGCGCTTCGTCGCCGATTTCGTCGGCGCCATCAACTGCGTCGAGACCGACGTCCACGGCGAACCGCGCCAGTTCTGCCGGCCGGAAGATATTCTGCTGGCGGAGGACAACCGCTATGCGCGTCACGGCTATATCGTCGGCAGCACCTTTTTAGGCGCCGTGCAGCGTTTGCAAATCGATATCGGTCTCGCCGCGCCGATTCAGGTCGAGCGCCATGCGCGGGAGGCCTGGCAAGCCGGGCAGCGCGTGACCTGGACGCTGGCGCCGCGCGCCGCGCTGGATTTTACCGGTTATTAAGGAGAGCTCTGTGTCCGACAACCCGACGCTGATTGCGCAGATCAGCGACCTGCATATCAAGGCGAACGGTCGCCTGTCCTATAAAAAAGTCGATACCCGGGCCGCGCTGCTGCGCGCCATCGACACCCTTAACGCCCTGCGGCCGCGGCCGGATATGGTGGTGATCACTGGCGATCTGGTCGATTTCGGCACGGTTGAGGAGTATGAGACGCTGCGGCTGGCGCTGCGTCTTCTGCAGCTGCCGTTCCGCCTGATGCCGGGCAACCATGACGATCGCCAGGCGCTGCGCGCGGTGTTTGCCGATCACGCCTACCTTCAGCATGGCGCCACCCTGAACTGGCAGCTAAAGGTCGGGCCGCTGCAGCTGCTTGCGCTCGACTCCAGCGTGCCGCAGCAGCCCTGGGGCTATGTCGATGAGCATCAGGTGACGTGGCTGGAGCAAAACCTGGCGCGTGAGCCCGCCGCGCCGACGCTGGTGATGCTGCATCATCCCCCCTTTATCTGCGGCATCGACCATATGGATCGCCAGCGGCTGCGCAACCCCGACGCGCTGGCGGCGGTAATCGCCCGGCATCCGCAGGTTGAGCGCGTGCTGTGCGGCCATCTGCATCGCAGCCTGCAAACGCGCTTCGCCGGTACGCTGGCGGTGTGCGCGCCGGGCCTCTCTCACCAGGTGGCCTTTGACCTGCAGCCCGACGGTCCGGCTCATTTCGTGCTGGAGCCGCCGGGTTTTTTGCTGCACCGCTGGCAGCCGGAGCAGGGCATGGTGACGCACCTGTGCGCCATAGGCGATTATTCCGGCCCCTGGCCCTTCTACGATCGGCACGGATTGATCGACTAGCGCCAGGCGTAAAGAAAGGGTTTCTGAGAATGTCGCGGTGGGAAGGTGCTCAGAAGGGCGACAGCGTGTACACTTGGCGATTGCCTCACCAGGGCGGATAATCTCCAACAATAACGACATTTTCAGGCCTTTCAGCATGTACTTATCTTTTGCGGCGGGCGCGCGATGTTAATGCGCCTGCGTCCCCGAACCGATCTGCGTACGCTTATCGCGTTGCTCGCTATCGTCAGCATCGTGGTTACGCTGACCAACACGCTCTATGCCACCTGGCGCGTGCAGCGTATGGCGCTGATCGACAGCACGCTGGAGGCGAACCGCGCCTATGCCACCAAGCTCGCCTCCACCACCGAAATCTTTTTCCAGCTGGCGCAGTCGCAGCTGCACTACAGCGCCAGGCTGCTGGGCGAAAACTTTGACGATCCCGCGCTGCTGCGTCAGGAGGTCGATCGCCTGCGCGAGCAGACCAGCAGCTTTAACTCGGTGGCGGTCGTCGACGCCAGCGGTGTGGTAAAAGCTATCTCGCCGGAGTCCCTGATGTTGCAGGGCATGCACCTGACCAGCGATGCGTCGCGCGAAGCGCTAAGCGCGCGGCAACCCGCCATCAGCAAGCCGACCATTTCGGCGGCGAACAACCTGATTATTTTCGTCTCCTGGCCGATCTGGAGCCGCGAGGGGCACTATCTCGGCTACGTTGGCGGCACCATCTACCTGAAGAAGAAAAGCATCTTAAATACGCTGCTCGGCGAGCAGTACTATCGCGACGGCACCAGCGTCTACGTGCTCGACAGCGCCAGTCAGGTGCTCTATCACCAGAACGGACAGCTGATTGGCAAAACCCTGCCCGCGCTGCTGAGCGGCCGCGACGAAAACAGCAACGGCTCGCTGCAGCTGCAGCGGCTCGCTGCAGCTGCAGTCGGCGGGGGAACCGCCACGCCTTGCCGGATATGCCGTGGTGCCGACCACCGGCTGGACGGTGGTGGCGCTGAAGCCGACCGCGGTAACGCTGGAGCCGCTCACCGGTCTGCTGATGCAGGTGCTGAAGCACTCGGTGCCTTTCGCGCTGCTGACGTTGCTGGTGGCGGTCGTGCTGGCGCGGCTGATCGCGCTGCCGCTCTGGCAGCTGGCGCGTAAGGCGCGCCAGATGGATGCGCCCGGCGTCTCGCTGGAGCTCGGCATGATCCATGCCTGGTACTTCGAGGCGGCGCAGGTGAAGCGCGCGCTGCTGACCGGCATCGGGCTGGTGCAGGACAAGATCGGCCGCCTGAAGTCAGAGGTGCAGACCGATCCGCTGACGCAGCTTCTCAACCGGCGCGGCCTCAGCGCGGTGCTCGACTTCTATCAGACGATGCGTCAGCCGTTCGCCGTGCTGGCGCTCGATATCGACCACTTTAAGCGGGTCAATGATAGCTGGGGACACGATGTCGGCGATCGCGTGATCAAGCAGGTAGCGCAGACCTTAAGCGCCAGCGCGCGTCAGAGCGACGTGGTGTGCCGCAGCGGCGGAGAGGAGTTTCTGATGCTGCTGCCAGTGACCGATATTGACGAGGCGAGCCGCCTTGCCGAGCGCATACGCGCCAGCATCGCCGCCGCGTCCATAGCCGACGTCGGCGCCATTACCCTTTCCGTCGGCGTCGCGGCCTGGCAGGATGAGGCGATGCCGCTGGAGCAGAGTTTGAAACAGGCTGACGCCGCGCTCTATCAGGCCAAGCATGACGGGCGCAACTGCGTGCGGGTGGCGGAGGCGTCGCAGAGCCTGACGCCGTAAAGAGAAGAGGGCGGGATGCGGCGCAGGGCCGCATCCGCGCCGCGTTACGCCGACTTCAGATAATCCATCACGATGTCGTGATGGTTAGAGGTTTTGAAGTCGTCGAACACTTTTTCGATAGTGCCATCGACGCCCACCAGGAAGCTGATACGGTGGATGCCGTCATAGGTTTTGCCCATAAAGGTCTTTTCGCCCCAGACGCCGAAGGCGGAGCAGACCTGATGATCTTCGTCAGAGAGCAGCGTAAAGTTCAGCAGCTCTTTTTCGGCGAAGCGCGACAGCTTTTCAGGTTTGTCGGTGCTGATGCCGAGCACTTCCACGCCCGCTTTCTTCAGCTCATCCATATTGTCGCGCAGGCCGCAGGCCTGCACGGTGCATCCCGGCGTCATCGCTTTCGGGTAGAAATAGACCAGAACGCGCTGTCCCTGGAAGTCGGTTAAATTTACCTGTTCGCCATCCTGGTCGGGCAAGCTAAATTTCGGTGCGGTATCACCGGCTTTCAGTGGATTCATCACTACTCTCCATTTTTTCTTTATGCTGTGGGCGACCTGACGTCTGACGAACCGCGTCAGGCGAGAAGCCGCCATCAGGGGATATTGCGCCACATAGCCAGACAACAGTGATGTGGAGGAATAGCCCCGGTTTGTTTACAGCTTAGCGTGAGCCCTGCAGCGTCGCCGCATCGTCGTCGGCCAGGCTGTAGAAACGCAGCGTGCCGTCGGCGTTGAGTTCGCGGCACAGGGCGTAAAACGCCTGCTCAAACTGAGAGTCGCCGACGCCCGCCGGGCTGTGCGCGGTAATTTGAATATAGAGCGTCGGCGTCTGATCTGCATGACCCGGCTTAATGCGCGAACCCAGTTCAGCGATGTTCATCGCATGTTTGTCGAACAGATCGGTAAAGCGCTCGATCAGGTGGGGCGAGTCCGGCACCTCAACCTGTACCCACACCGTCGCCGGCATCGGCGGACGCATCCTGGCGCTGGTGCGCTTCATGACGATCAGCAGTTCCAGCTCCGCGCCTTTCAGCGGCAGCGTCGATTCAATCAGCGCGATGGCGTTCCAGCTGCCGGATAGCAGCATAATAAAGGTGAACTCATCCCCGAGCATGGCGAGACGGCTGTCTTCGATATTGCATCCGCAGCTGCTGACGTGACGGGTAATGGTATTGACGATACCCGGACGGTCAACACCCAGTGCGGTGATCACCAAATGGTGGGGCTGAGACTGCGGCAATGTGGGATTTCCTGTTCATTCGCTAATAACTATAAGGTAAACATAAAAAAAACTGCTGACAAGCGCAGGAGGGGCGTGGCCTGCTTGCTTTTCAACAGAAGTAAAACGTACCATGAAGCACTTGTTTGTCGAGGGGATCGCCAATGTTCACGGGAAGTATTGTTGCACTCGTTACGCCAATGGATGACAAAGGTAATGTCTGCCGTGCGAGTCTGAAAAAACTAATTGATTATCACGTCGCCAGCGGCACCGCAGCGATCGTCTCCGTCGGCACCACCGGCGAATCCGCGACCCTGAGCCATGAAGAGCATGGCGACGTAGTGATGCTGACGCTCGATCTGGCCGATGGCCGTATTCCGGTGATCGCCGGCACCGGCGCCAACGCCACCGCAGAAGGCATCTCTCTCACCAAACGCTTCGAAAACAGCGGCGTAGTTGGCTGCCTGACCGTGACGCCTTACTATAACCGTCCGACGCAGGAAGGGCTGTTCCAGCACTTTAAAGCGATCGCGGAAAGCACGGCGCTGCCGCAAATGTTATACAACGTCCCCTCACGCACCGGCTGCGACATGCTGCCGGAAACCGTCGCGCGCCTTGCTGAAATCAAAAATATTATCGGAATCAAAGAGGCGACCGGGAACTTATCGCGCGTTAGCCAGATCCAAGCACTGGTCGATGAGGCCTTTATAATCGTCAGTGGCGACGACGCCAGCGCGCTGGACCTGATGCAGCTGGGCGGCAAGGGCGTTATCTCGGTCACGGCCAACATCGCGGCACGTGAAATGGCTGAGCTGTGCGCGCTGGCGCAACAGGGCAACTTCGTCGAGGCGCGTCGCCTGAATCAGCGTCTGATGCATCTGCACCAGACGCTTTTCTGCGAACCCAATCCGATCCCAGTGAAATGGGCGGCGAAACAGTTAGGATTAATCGCCAGTGACACGCTGCGTCTGCCGATGACGCCGCTGAGTTCAGCGGCCATACCAAAAGTCGAGCAGGCGCTGATTAAAGCGGGTTTGCGATAAGTTAGGGAGTTTCAATGAATCATTCTGTAAAGCGCTCAACGGTTGCGACCGTTGTCGCGCTGTCTACTGCGATGCTGTTAACGGCGTGCTCTAGCGATCAGCGTTATAAACGTCAGGTAAGCGGTGACGAGTCCTATTTACAGGCCAGCGAACTGCACGATCTGCAGGCGCCCGCCGGTATGATCCTGCCGGTGGCGCACGGCGATTACGACGTGCCGCACACCGCTGCCAGCGGCAACGTCGGCAAGCAGCTCGACATTCGTCCGCCGGCTCAGCCGCTGGCGCTGGTTAACGGCGCGCGCGCGCAGTTCACCGGCAACACCGGCGTGCTGATGCTGGAAAACAGCCGCGGCGCGGTCTGGTCGCAGGTGACCAAAGTCGTTGAGTCGAACAATTTCCCTATTGCGCAGCGCAACGATGCGCGTCAGCAGCTGACCACCGACTGGGTGCAGTGGAACCGCGCCGACGAAGATAATCAGTACCGCGGCCGCTATGAGATCAGCGTGCAGTCGCAGAGCTACCAGCAAATGCTGACGGTGCGTCTGCTTGAGCTGCAGCAGCAGGATAAAGCGGTCACCGCGCCGGTGCAGATCCAGCGCTACACCGCGCAGATGCTCAACGCCATCAGCGCAGGCCTGGATAAAATCGACGTCGCCAGCGAAAATGCGGCGGCCGGTCGCGTCAGCGGCAGCATTGACGTTCAGAGCGGCGCGGACGATACCGGCCTGCCGATGCTGGTGCTGCGCACGCCGTTCAGCGTCGCCTGGCAGCGTCTGCCGCAGGCGATGCAGCGCGTCGGCATGGAAGTGACCGACAGCAATCGCCCGCAGGGCAGCATGAACGTCACCTACAAGTCGCCGGGCAGCGGCGCGTGGGATGAGGTCGGCGCGAAAGATCCGGAACTGCCGAACGGCGACTATAAAGTGCAGGTCGGCGATCTCGATAACCGCAGCAGCCTGCAGTTTATCGATCCGAAGGGGCATGTGCTCACCCAGTCGCAGAACGATGCTCTGGTAGCCGTGTTCCAGGCGGCTCTCAACAAATAAATCGCCTCAGGGCCGGAGATTCTCCGGCCTTTTTTTTTCGTCTCTGGCATAATAGCGCGCGGCGAAGTAAACGATTGCGTCGCGGCAATCCCCCAGCGGCCCGCCGTCGCAGAACACCCGAAATTTTCAAGTCTGGAGTTAACAAGATGCAAAAGCGAGCTGAGTTGTATCGCGGTAAAGCGAAAACCGTATACAGCACCGACAATCCGGATCTGCTGGTACTCGAGTTCCGCAACGATACGTCAGCAGGCGACGGAGCCCGAATCGAGCAGTTCGATCGCAAAGGAATGGTAAATAACAAGTTCAACCATTTTATCATGACCAAACTGCAGGAAGCGGGCATTCCGACCCAGATGGAAGCGCTGCTCTCCGACAACGAAGCGCTGGTGAAAAAGCTGGAGATGGTGCCGGTAGAGTGCGTGGTGCGCAACCGCGCGGCCGGCTCGCTGGTAAAACGTCTCGGCGTGGAAGAGGGCATGATCCTCAATCCGCCGCTGTTCGATCTGTTCCTTAAAGACGACGCGAAGCACGACCCGATGGTTAATGAATCCTACTGCGAAACCTTCGGCTGGGTAAGCAAAGCGAACCTCGCGCGTATGCAGGAGCTGACCTTTAAAGCCAACGAAGTGCTGAGCAAACTGTTTGACGACGCGGGCCTGATCCTGGTCGATTTCAAACTGGAGTTCGGCCTGTTTAAAGGCGAAGTGGTGCTGGGCGACGAATTTTCGCCAGACGGCGCGCGCCTGTGGGACAAGCAGACGATGGATAAAATGGACAAAGATCGTTTTCGCCAGAGCCTGGGCGGTTTGATCGAGGCCTATGAAGAGGTGGCGCAGCGTCTGGGCGTTAAGCTCGACTAGGCTAATCGCTTGCCAGACAGAGAAAGGAGAGCCGCGGCTCTCCTTTTTTCATTTGGCCGCAAGGCTGGTAGTTGTCTCCTCGCGCAACTAAAATCACGGGAAACTATCTCAATCAGGAGCAGGTTATGCGCTGGCAAGGACGTCGCGAGAGCGACAATGTAGAAGACCGTCGAGATCAAAGCCCAGCTTACGGTGGCGGCGGACGTCAGATTCGTATTCCACGCGGAAAGGGCGGCATTATTCTGTTAGTCGTGGTCGCGGTGGCCGGCTATTACGGTTACGACCTGACGGGGCTGCTGACCGGCGGTGACGTCGCCCCCACCAGCCAGCAGCAGCGCGTCAGCGCCAATGACGACGAAGCGGCGAAATTCACCCGCGTTATCCTGGCCTCCACGGAAGATACCTGGAGCAAACTGTTCCAGCAGATGGGCAAAGAATACACCGCGCCGACGCTGGTGATGTACCGCGGCGCGACCCAGACCCGCTGCGGCACCGGCCAGACGGCGATGGGCCCTTTCTACTGCCCGGCGGATCGGCGCGTCTATATCGATCTCTCCTTCTACGATGAGATGAAAAACAAGCTTGGCGCGGGCGGTGAGTTCGCGCAGGGTTACGTGGTGGCGCATGAGGTGGGACACCACGTGCAGAATCTGCTCGGCATTGAACCGAAAGTGCGCGAAATGCAGCAGGGCGCAAGCCAGACGCAAATCAACCATCTGTCGGTGAAAATGGAACTGCAGGCGGACTGCTTCGCCGGCGTCTGGGGCCACTACGTCAGCAAAGATAACTGGCTGGAAGCCGGCGACCTGCAGCAGGCGCTGGATGCGGCGCAGGCGATCGGCGATGACCGTCTGCAGCAGCGCAGTCAGGGACGCGTGGTGCCCGACAGCTTTACCCACGGCACCTCGGAGCAGCGCTACACCTGGTTTAAACGCGGATTCGACAGCGGCGATCCGGGACAGTGCAACACTTTCGCTGCTAACTGATGTCGCCCGATCAGCTCAGCCGCCAGATGCAGCAGGCAGGCATCAGGCGGCTTTGCGCCATCAGCGGCGACGCAGCCTGGTCTATGGCGCGCGCCGCCGAGTGGCGCGCCGCCTTGCCGGGCGACTGGCTGGTCGTAGGCGACGCGCCGATCGAGGGGCTGCCGCACTGCGCGCCGTCGGCGCTGCGCACGCTGCTGGGCCGCGAATTCACCCATGCTATTTTTGACGCGCGCCGCGGTTTCCACGCCGAGGCGTTCGCCGCGCTGGCGGGTACGCTGCGCGCCGGAAGCTGGCTGCTGCTGCTGACGCCGCCGTGGCCGCGCTGGGCGCAACAGCCCGACGAGGACAGCCTGCGCTGGGCCGACGTGGCTGAACCGCTCCCGACGCCGCACTTTGTGCGCCATTTGCAGGCGAGTTTGCTAGCCGATCCCGCCGTGGCGCTGCTGCGTCAGGACGCGCCGCCGCGTATCTCGCCGCTGGCGCCGCTGCCGCGCTGGCAGTGTCGCGCGCCGGAGCAGCAGCAGGCGATTGTCCATCAGCTGCTGACGATGACGTCAGGCGTCGCGGTGCTCACCGCGCCGCGGGGGCGCGGCAAATCGGCGCTGGCAGGCATGCTGGCGCGGCAGATCCCGCGCGCGCTGATCACCGCCCCGGCGAAGGCCGCCACCGACGTGCTGACGCGCTTCGCGCAGGACCACTTCTACTTTATGGCGCCCGACGCCATTCTCGCCCAGCCAGATCTGCCCGCCGTCGACTGGCTAATCGTCGATGAGGCCGCAGCGATCCCCACGCCGATACTGACGCAGCTGGTGGCGCGCTTTCCGCGCGTGCTGCTGACAACCACGGTGCAGGGCTACGAAGGCACCGGCCGCGGCTTTATCCTGAAGTTCTGCGCCGGGCTGGAACAGGTGCGCTACTTCACGCTGGATGAGCCGCTGCGCTGGTCGCGGCACGACCCGCTGGAGGCCTGGCTTAATCAGGCGCTGCTGTTTGAGGACGCCGCGCCTGCGCCGCGCTCCTCGGCCGGCGCGCCGCGTCGTATGCCTGACGACGCCTGGCGGCGCGATCCCGCGCAGCCGGCGGCTGCCTGGCGCCTGCTTGCCAGCGCTCACTACCGCACCTCGCCGCTCGATCTGCGACGCTTAATGGACGCGCCTGGCATGACCCTGTGGCTGAGCGGCGACGCGCCTGCGCTGCAGGGCGCGCTCTGGCTGGTCGAGGAGGGCGGCTTAACGCCCGAACTGGCGCAGGCGGTCTGGGCGGGCAGGCGACGTCCGCGCGGCAACCTGGTGGCGCAGTCGCTGGCGGCGCACGCCGGATTCGTCGAGGCGGCGACGCTGCGCTCCAGACGTATCAGCCGTATCGCGGTGGCGGCGGAACAGCGCAGGCAGGGTGTTGGCCAGGCGTTGGTCGCTGCCGTCCAGCGTCAGCAGGATGTGGATTTTCTCTCGGTCAGCTTCGGCTACACAGAGGCGCTATGGGCCTTCTGGCGCGCCTGCGGCTTTAGCCTGGCGCGCATCGGCACTCAGCGCGAAGCGAGCAGCGGCTGCTATGCGGCGATGGCGATTCTGGCGCTGACGCCCGCAGGCAAGGCGTTACAGCAGCGCGCCGCGACGCGGCTGGCACGCGACTGGCCGCAGCTGCGCCAGCAGATTGCCGAGTCGATCGCGCTGCCGGAGGCGCCGCTGACGTTTACTGATGAAGATGCCTGGCTGGCGGCGGGGTTCGCCTGGGCGCAGCGGCCGCTGGAGGCGAGCCTGCCGGTTTTATTTCGGCTCGCGGCCTGCGCCGCTGTGCCGCCGCTGTTGCAGGCGGCGCTGCAACCCCAGGCGGACCCGGTCGCGCTCGCGCAGCAGGCGGGGCTGAGCGGGCGCAAGGCGCTGATCGCCCGGCTACGGCTTGAGGCCGCTGCCGCTCTGACCGCGCTGGACGCCGCGCGCGCCGATCGGCTGCGTCGGCAAGTAGAATAAATCCACAGACTTGTTCAAATATTCCCAATAGCGCTCTGCGCAGGGCGGCGTATAGTGATGAGAGGAGGTCATTATGACACTGCAATATGTAATTGTTCAGCAGCCGAGCGCGGAAGCGCAACAGCTGTTCCTGCTCTATCACGGCGTCGGCGACAATCCCCATTCTATGGCGCAGCTGGGCAGCTGGTTTGCGCGCGAGTTCCCGCAGGCGCAGGTGGTGGCGGTAGGCGCGCCGTCCCCGGGCCACTACTGGTTCAGCGAAACCGCGCAGCACGATCAGAGCGAGCAGCAGCGGGTTAACGCCGTGCTGCCGCAGTTCGTCGACTCGGTGCGGCACTGGCAAGAGCAAAGCGGCGTGCGCGCCGACGCGACCGCGCTGGTGGGCTTTTCGCAGGGCAGCACCATGGTGCTGGAGGGCGTGAAGGCGCAGCCGGATCTGGCGGGCCGGGTGGTGGCGTTCAGCGGCCGCTATGCGACGCTGCCGGAGCACGCCTCGACGCGCACCACTATCCATCTGATCCACGGCGAGTATGACGAACAGATACCGATGCAGCACGCCGAACAGGCGGCGCAGCGGCTGACCGCGCTGGGCGGTGACGTGACGCTCGATATTGTTGAAGATCTGCCGCACGCGGTCGACGACCGCAGCATGGCGCTGGCGCTGAAGCATCTGCACTATACCGTGCCAAAGCGCTATTTCGATGAGGCGCTAAGCGGCGCGAAACCCGGCGACGATGACGTCATTATGATGATGTAAAAACGCCCTCGCGCAGGCGAGGGCGTCTCAGGACGATGGCGCGACCAAAAAGGCCTGTTACTTCTTCTTCGGCCAGTCGTCTTCATCGTCCCATTTATCGTTAAAGTCGCGATGCGGCGGCAGGTCGGGCTTGTTCGCCATATATTTTTTATGATCGATGCGCTTCAGATCTTTGTAAACGTTCATCAACACGCCGACCAGCAACAGGATCACAAGGATCCACCAGTAATCTTTAATAAATTCCATTTGCCTGCTCCTCTCGATCGCGATCAGGCGACCAGCTGTTCCATAATGCGCTGATACATGCGGCTCAGCGTCTGCAGATCGGCTGCCTTCACGCACTCATTGATTTTGTGAATGGTGGCATTCACCGGGCCGAGCTCTACCACCTGCGCGCCCATCCGCGCGATAAAGCGCCCGTCTGAGGTGCCGCCGGTGGTCAATAGCTGCGGCTTAATTTCATTATAGTGCGATACCGCCCTGATAACGGCGTCGACCAGCTTGCCGCGCGAGGTCAGGAAGGGTTGGCCAGAAACGTTCCATTCCAGCGTATAGCGCAGCTGATAGCTGTCGAGCAGCGCCGTCACGCGCTCTTTAATCATTTGATCGGTGAGCTCGGTGCTGAAGCGGAAATTAAACTGCACGAAAAATTCGCCGGGGATGACGTTGTTGCTGCCGGTGCCCGCCTGCACGTTAGCGATCTGCATGCTGGTCGGCGGGAAAAAGGCGTTGCCGCTGTCCCACTCGGTGGCGACCAGCGCGTTGAGCGCCGGCATCGCGCGATGTACCGGATTATCTGCCAGATGCGGATAGGCGACATGTCCCTGCACGCCGTGGATGGTCAGGTTCGCGGTCATCGAGCCGCGACGACCGTTTTTCACCACGTCGCCCACCACTTCGGTACTGGACGGCTCGCCCACCAGGCAGTAATCCACGCGCTCATTGCGCGCCATCAGACGCTCGACCACTTTTACCGTACCGTTTTTGGCGCTCGCCTCTTCGTCTGAGGTGATCAAAAACGCCAGGCGGCCTTTATGGTTGGGGTGCGCGGCGACGAAGCGCTCCGCCGCAACCACCATCGCCGCCAGCGAACCTTTCATGTCCGCCGCGCCGCGGCCAAACAGCATGCCGTCGCGGATCGTGGGCTCAAAAGGGGGATTGATCCAGCGGCTGGCGTCGCCGGGCGGCACCACGTCGGTATGGCCCGCAAACGCCAGGGTTTCGCCCTGACCACGCGTGGCCCAGAAGTTGAGCGTATCGTCGATAAGCATCGGCTCGACCTGAAAGCCGATCGCCTCCAGACGCGCAATCAGCAGCGCCTGACAGCCCGCGTCATCCGGGCTGAGCGAAGGGCGGCGGATAAGCTGCTGCGCCAGTTCGATGACAGGACAGAACATATTATGATTTCTCCTGGATAAACGCCTGGTAAGCGGCTTCGCTGAAGCCGACAAGCTGCGCGCCGTCCGGCGCGCGCAGTACGGGCCGCTTGATGACGGCGGGGTGCGCCAGCATCAGCGCTTTCGCGCTCTCAGCATCGATAACGGCGTCGCGTTCGGCGTCCGTCAGTTTGCGCCAGGTGGTACCGCGGGTGTTAAGCAGCGTCTGATAGCCGGACCGATCGATAAGCTGCGACAGCAGCGCATCGCTCAGCCCGCTGGCGCGGTAGTCATGGAATTCAACGTTGATGTCGGCGGCTTCTAAATAGCGGCGCGCTTTTTTTATGGTGTCGCAATTTTTTATGCCGTACATCACCCACTGCGCTGTCATCAGGATTCCTCGTCTGAAAATGAGGCGGTCAGTTTAACACAGAGAGCCGGGGTGCTAAGCGGTGGGAAGAGAAAAGCAGGGAAATAACCGGAATAAAATCATTAGGATTTGTCTTAGTAACCGCTTTCATTTTAGAGGTGATTGTCACGATGTTTATCATGAGGCTGTTAAGAATTATCTTAGTGCGTATCCAGACCAGCTGGTCCGAATGTTTTCCCTCTTTCTTTCACGTTTATAGTAAGTTGCTGAAATGTGCGTCAGCTAGCAGAACAAAAAACTACAGTAATTAATCGATTCTGCCGATAGTGAAAAGTGGTGTAACCGTATTCACATGGCGAAAATTTATGCGTAAAATCGTCAGCACAATAAGAGAGGGTTTATATGATTGACGCTGAAATGGGGAACTGGAAAGAATTCATCGCGGCGATGTTACGCAACAAGTAACGCGCGGCGGAAAAGGCAGGAAATATCCCCCTTGCTCTGATTCCGACCACACATAGCAATAAGGCAGCCACT
Source organism: Pantoea septica (assembly GCF_002095575.1). Lineage (GTDB taxonomy): Bacteria > Pseudomonadota > Gammaproteobacteria > Enterobacterales > Enterobacteriaceae > Pantoea > Pantoea septica. The sequence goes on from NZ_MLJJ01000023.1 coordinate 29,085, forward strand.
TCGGTGGCTGCCTTTACTTTTTTCACTCAGTCATGCGGCTTCGCCTTTAACGGGAAGCGTCGGCGCACCAGCACGAAGAACAGCGGCACAAAAAAGATCGCCAGCAGCGTGGCGGAGATCATGCCGCCCATTACGCCGGTGCCGACCGCGTGCTGGCTGCCGGAACCGGCGCCGGCGCTGATGGCCATCGGCAGCACGCCGAAGATAAAGGCCAGCGAGGTCATCAGGATCGGGCGCAGACGCTGACGCGACGCGGAGAGCGTGGCCCCGACCAGTTCGCCGCCTTTGCTGTTGATCTCGTTGGCAAACTCCACAATCAGTATGGCGTTCTTCGCCGACAGGCCTACCACCGTCAGCAGCCCCACCTGGAAGTAGACGTCGTTCTCCAGCCCGCGCAGCCAGGTAGCGACCAGCGCGCCAACTACGCCGAGCGGCACCACCAGCATCACCGAGAAGGGAATCGACCAGCTCTCATAGAGCGCCGCCAGGCAGAGAAACACCACCAGCAGCGAAATGGCGTAGAGCGCCGGCGCCTGCGAGCCGGACAGCCGCTCCTGATAAGAGGCGCCGGTCCACTGGAAGCCAACGCCGAGCGGCAGCTGCGCGACCAGGCGCTCCATGGCGTCCATCGCCGCGCCGCTGCTGACGCCCTGCGCCGCCTCGCCGACGATCTCGATCGACGAGTAGCCGTTATAGCGCTCCAGGCGCGGCGAGCCGGTCTCCCAGCGGCTGGTGGCGAAGGCAGAGAAGGGCACCATGCCGCCGCTACTGTTGCGCACGTACCACTTATTGATGTCGTCCGGCAGCATGCGGAAGGCCGGCGCGGCCTGCACGTAAACTTTTTTCACGCGTCCGCGGTCGAGGAAGTCGTTAACGTAGGTCGATCCCCACGCGGTAGTGAGGGTATCGTTGATCGTGTCGATCGAGACGCCCAGCGCCTGCGCTTTGCGCTGATCGACATCGATCTGCAGCTGCGGGCTGTCGTCCAGGCCGTTGTGGCGCACGCGCGACAGCGCCGGATCCGCCTCCGCCATCTCCAGCAGCTTATCGCGCATCGCCATCAGCGAGGCGTGGCCGATACCGGCGTGATCCTGCAGCTCCAGATCAAAACCAGAGGAGCTGCCCATGCCGGTAATCGCTGGCGGGCTGCTGGCAATAACGCGTCCCTCTTTGATGTCGCGGAACGCTTTGGTGGCGCGTTCGATAATGGCGAAAGAGGTGCGATCCGCGCCGGGGCGCGCCTCCCAGTCTTTCAGCCGTACGAACAGGCGCGCCACGTTCTGACCGTTGCCGCCCGGTCCCGATCCGATAGTGGAGAACACCGACAGCACGTTCTCTTTCTCCTGGGTCATATAGTAGCGCTCAACCTTCGCCACCACGTCGGAGGTTTGCTGCAGCGTCGCGCCCGGCGGCAGCTGCACCTGCGTCAGAAAGACGCCGCGATCTTCAAGCGGCAGAAACGAGGTGGGCAGACGGATAAACAGAAACGCCATCAGGCCGATAATCGCGAGGTAGAGCAGCAGCCAGCGGCCGCCTTTGCGCAAAATGCGCGCGACGCCGCGCTCGTAGCGGTCGGCGTTGCGGTTGAAGTGGCGGTTGAACCAGCCGAAAAAGCCGCGGCGGCCGTGATGTTCTCCCTGCGCCAGCGGCTTCAGCAGCGTGGCGCACAGGGCGGGCGTCAGGATCATCGCCACCAGCACCGACAGCACCATCGCCGATACGATGGTAATGGAGAACTGACGGTAGATCGCGCCGACCGTGCCGCCGAAAAAGGCCATCGGCACGAAAACCGCCGACAGCACCAGCGCGATCCCCACCAGCGCGCCCTGAATTTGCCCCATCGACTTACGCGTCGCCGCGCGCGGCGAGAGGCCTTCTTCGCTCATAATCCGCTCGACGTTCTCCACCACGACGATGGCGTCGTCCACCAGCAGGCCGATAGCAAGCACCATGGCGAACATGGTAAGGGTATTGATGCTGAAACCGCAGGCGTAGAGCACGGAAAAGGTGCCGAGCAGCACCACCGGCACGGCGATAGTCGGGATCAGGGTGGCGCGAAAATTCTGCATAAACAGATACATCACGCCGAACACCAGCACGATCGCTTCCAGCAGCGTTTTCACCACGTCGGTAATCGAGGCTTTGACGAAGGGCGTGGTTTCATAGGCAATTTTGGCTTCCAGCCCGTGCGGGAAAAAGTGCGACAGCTCTTCCACGCGCTGACGCACCAGCTTATCGGTGTTCATCTCGTTGGCGCCGGAGGCGAGCTTGATGCCCAGGCCCGACGCTGGCTGGCCGTTATAGCGGCTCAGATAATCATATTTCTCCGCGCCCAGCGCCACCTGCGCCACGTCGCTCAGCGTCACCACCGAGCCGTCGGGATTGGTCTTCAGGGTAATGGCCTTGAACTGTTCCGGCGTCTGCAGCAGCGACTGCGCGTTGACCGTTGCGTTCAGCGCCTGCTTGTCCACCGCGGGCAGGCCGCCGACCTGACCGACGGCGACCTGCGCGTTTTGCGCCTCAATGGCGCTGACCACGTCGTCAGTGGTAAGCGAGTAGGCGATAAGCCTGGCGGGATCGAGCCAGATACGCATCGCATACTGCGAGCCATAGGCGTCGACCTGGCCGACGCCGTCGATGCGGCTCAGGGGATCCTGAATATTACTGGCGACATAGTCTGCAATATCCTGTTTATCCATACTGCCGTCGGTGGAGACGAAAGCGATCATCAGGATATTGCTGTCGCCGGTTTTATTGACCGTCACGCCCTGCGACTGCACCGCCTGCGGCAGCTTGCGCAGCGCCGACTGCAGCTGGTTCTGCACCTGCTGGCGCGCTTCGTCGGGGTTGGTGCCGGCCGAGAAGGTGAGGGTGATCTGCGCCTGGCCGGTATTGCTGCTGTTGGACGACATATACATCAGATTGTCGATACCGGTCATGTTCTGCTCGATAACCTGAGTGACGGTATTTTCCAGGGTTTCGGCCGAGGCGCCCGGATAGTTGGCGGTAATGCGCACGTTCGGCGGCGCCAGGTCGGGATATTGCTCAATGGGCAGGGAAATAATCGCCAGCGTGCCGCACAGGCTGATTAAAATCGCCAGCACCCAGGCAAAAACGGGGCGGTCGATGAAAAAATTCGACATCGAATCGACACTCCTCAGCAGCGTTTCGCTTTTATTATCTGAATGCGGCCCGCGCTTTGCGCGGGTCGTGCGGGCAGGGAAAAGTCACTTTTTCGCTGAAACTTACTCTACGTGCTGCAAATTAGGAAATCGTGGAGAAATTGTGGAGAAAGTGTAAAACCCCCGTCAGGTCAGCTATGGCGGTTTTCCAGCCACATGATGGTTGCGGCGACGCGCGAGCGCACGTCGAGTTTTTTCAGCAGATTGCGGATATGCACTTTTACCGTCTCTTCTGAAATGTGCAGCGCGGCGGCGATCTCTTTATTCGACAGGCCGCGCGCTACCTCCTGCAGCACGTCCCGTTCGCGTTCGGTGAGCTGGCGAAACGGACTGGCGCTGTGCTGGCGCGTAGCGAGATAATCGCGCACCGCGTCGCTGAATATTTTTTCGCCGCTTGCCGCCTGCAGGATCTGACCGGGCAGCAGTTCCGGATCGCTGTCTTTGAGCAGATAGCCGTCCGCGCCGGCATCGACCATCGCGTCGATATCGCTGCGCGCATCCGACACGGTAAAGATCAAAATGCGCGAACTGATCCCTTCATGGCGCAGCGCCTTCAACGTATCAAGTCCCGACATGCCTTTCATATTGAGATCGAGCAGAATGATATCTGGCGCCAGGCGGCGGGCCTCGGCCAGCGCTTCGGTGCCGTTGTTCGCTTCGGCAATGACTTCCAGCCGAGGCTCCAGCGCCAGCAGTTGGCGAATACCGCGGCGCATTAGCGGATGGTCGTCCACAATCATGACCGTCAGCGTAGGTTGTTGCATATTGACTCCCGGCGAAAACGCAAAAAGCGCGTCTGAAAAAGTGAAAAAAGGGCGTTGCGCGTCAACGCGATGGTATTACGTCAGCGGCGTGTCGGGCCGCGGCGGAAAACGCAGCGCGACCTGCGTGCCGCGCGCCTGCGCCTGAATCTTCAGCTCGCCCGCCAGCCGCGCGGCGCGCTCCGACATGGTGGTGAGGCCGTAGTGGCCCTGCGGCTCCTCGGTGCTGGCGATGCCGACGCCGTCGTCCGTCACCGTAAGTAAATGCTCACCTTCCGCATTGCGCTCATAGCGTACGCTGATGTTTGCGGCGTCGGCGTGGCGAATGGCGTTCAACACCGCCTCGCGGGCAATCTGCAGCAGATGAACCTGCTGCTGCGCGTCCAGCGTTTCCAGCCCGGGCTGGAAGCTAAAGCTAATTTTAGCCGTAACCTGCTCCTGCAACGAAGCAATCATCGCCTGCATCGCCGCCACCAGATCGGCCTGCTCAATGGTCAGGCGGAAGGTCGCCAGCAGTTCGCGCAGCTGGCGGTAAGCGTCGGAAAGCGTGCGGTCGACGTCGGCGATAATGCTTTGCGCCTCCGCGCTGGAGGCGCCGAGCGTACGGCGCAGCAGCGTAAACTGAATACGCATAAAAGAGAGCGCCTGCGCCAGCGAATCGTGCAGCTCACGGGCGATAGTGGCGCGCTCTTCGATCAACAGCATCTGCTGAACCTGCTTTTGCGTCTGCCAGATCCAGACGGCGCGCGACAGCATATTGCCCAGGCTCTGCATGAGCGCCTGACGCGGCCGCGGCTGATCGCTTTGCCAGCGCAGCGCGCCGGCCTGTTCGTCGTCCTGCTGCAGCGTGACGCCATGCCAGCTTAGCGCCACGTCGCTTTCCCCAACGCTGAAGCGGCCATGCTCGCTCTCCAGCACCAGCGCGCGCAGGTTTTCGCGCTCGCGCACCTGCGCCATCACGCTTTCAAACAGCGCCGCATTGAGCGGACGGGCGGTCAGCATCTGCGAGCTTTCATACAGCAGCGACAGCGTGCGGTTCGCTTCCTGTAAATCGCGCGTCTTCTCTTCTACCGCGCTGGCCAGCGCCTGATGGTGCGAATGCAGACGCGCCGCCATGGCGCTAAAGGTCTGCGCCAGCACCCGCAGTTCATTATTCTGCTCCACCACCAGCGGCGGAAAGGCGAAGTTGCCGCTTTCAACGTAGCGGCTGGCGGTGACCAGCGCATTGAGCGGACGCACCACCTGGCGACGGCTGAAGCGAATCGTGCCCAGCGCCAGCGCCACAATCAACACCACGCCCAGCAGGCTGCTGGCCGCCACCAGCTCCATTTTTCTTTCGCTGTAGCGCTGTAGCCCCATGACAAAGCGATCGATCTCGCGGACGTAGTTCGCCACCTGCTGCTGATAGAGCGCTGCCTCGCCGCGCTGCAGCTGCTGTTGCAGCGCGGGCCAGGCGGTACGCAGATGGCGATAGCGGTTGACTACCTCCTGCGGCACCCAAGGACGATCGAGGTCGCGCAGCGCAGGTTTATTGAGCGTCTCTTCATATTCCAGCAGATGCTGACGAAGCTGCTGCGGCGCGCTGGCGCTGTCCCAGGCCAGCCGGTAACTCTGCATGCGCAGCGAACCTGCCAGGTTGATCGCCTCGGCGTCGCGCAGGCTGCTGGAGAGCGTCATCAGCGCCAGCCCGGTCGTCAGCAGCGCCAGCAGCACGATGGCGCTCAGCGCCTGGGCGATACTGCGGGTTACGGAACGTTTAACAATCACGGCAATATCCCTGTTTTTGGTGCGGGCATTATAAAGGAGAGGGCTTCAGGCTGCCAGGGCCAGACAAATTATCGACACGTCGGGTTACATTCTGCACAAAAAATAAACTCTGCTGACATAACCCAGGAGATCGTACCGCGTGGCGTTTAAAAAGCAGACAGGTTTACATCGGCCAGATGTAGGCTTTCATTACGGCGCTAATAATTCTTAGCAGAATTAAATAACTCACCTGCAACCCCCTCGAAGGAGCATGCTATGAAAAAAGGTATTTTGATTCTGGCCGGCGCCCTGTTGGCAACCGCTTCGTTCACTGCGCTGGCGGCCACGCCGGTAGATCAGGATCAGGCACAGGGTCTGCAAAGCATCGGCAGCGTTTCCGTTTCGAACGCGCGCGGCTCGCTGGATGACGCCACGCGCCAGCTGTCGCAAAAAGCAGAAGAGATGGGCGCAAGCCACTATCGCGTTATCGGCGTCGAAAACCCGGGCGACTCCAGCCTGTGGCGCGGCACCGCAGAGATTTATCGCTAGCCCTCAGCCATACCCTTCCATCCCTGTAGCACTTACCGGCCTGCCAATGGCCGGTTTTTTTGTGCAACAAACCCGATTCTTACAAAACACTTTGTGCGCTTCGCCGGTATCTTTTGCTTCGTTCACGCAGAACGGGTAGGATTCATCGCCGTAATTTCCCCTGCCTTTTTACTAATAACTCACAGGCAGATAACCGGGTGATTACCCCATTTCGCATGGCGTACGCAATCGTTTGTGATCGCCGTGATTGATGGTCAGGACAAACAGGAAGGCTATGAAATCTACTAAAAAAACCGCAGCCGAAATGCGTGCTGCGAAAAGACGCTGGCTGAACTCACATGACACCGGCTACCACAAGGCGATGGGCAATCGTCACGTTCAGATGATTGCCATCGGCGGCGCCATCGGCACCGGCTTATTCCTCGGCGCAGGCGGACGGCTGCAGGCGGCGGGACCGGCGCTGGCGTTAATCTATCTGGTGTGCGGCATCTTCTCGTTCTTTATTCTGCGGGCGCTGGGCGAACTGGTGCTGCACCGTCCCTCCAGCGGCAGCTTCGTTTCTTACGCGCGCGAATTCCTCGGGGAAAAAGCCGCCTACGTCGCGGGCTGGATGTACTTCGTTAACTGGGCGATGACCGGCATCGTCGATATCACCGCCGTCGCGCTTTATATGCACTACTGGGGTGCGTTCGGCGATGTGCCGCAGTGGGTCTTCGCGCTCGGCGCGCTGGCCATTGTCGGCACCATGAACATGATCGGCGTGAAGTGGTTCGCCGAGATGGAGTTCTGGTTCGCGCTGGTGAAAGTGCTGGCGATCGTCATCTTCCTGGTGGTGGGCGTGGTGTTTCTTGGCACCGGCAAACCGCTGGACGGCAACGCCACCGGCTTCCATTTAGTCACCGATAACGGCGGCCTGTTCCCGCACGGTCTGCTGGCGGCGCTGGTGCTGGTGCAGGGCGTGGTGTTCGCTTTCGCTTCTATCGAACTGGTAGGCACCGCCGCAGGCGAATGTAAAGATCCCGCCACCATGCTGCCGAAAGCGATCAACAGCGTGATCTGGCGTATCGGCCTGTTTTACGTCGGTTCGGTGGTGCTGCTGGTGCTGCTGCTGCCGTGGAACGCCTATCAGGCGGGCCAGAGCCCGTTCGTGACCTTCTTCTCAAAGCTGGGCGTGCCTTACGTCGGCAGCATCATGAACATCGTGGTGCTGAGCGCGGCGCTCTCCAGTCTGAACTCCGGCCTCTACTCTACCGGCCGTATTCTGCGTTCGATGGCGATGGGCGGTTCGGCGCCGAAGTTTATGGCGAAAATGAACGGCCAGCAGGTGCCTTACGCCGGTATTCTGGTCACCATCGCGGTCTATGTCATTGGCGTGGTACTCAACTACTACGTGCCTTCGCAGGTCTTCGAGATCGTGCTGAACGTCGCGTCGCTGGGCATTATCGCCTCATGGGGCTTTATCGTGATCTGCCAGATGCGTCTGCGCAAAGCGATCAAGGAAGGCAAAGCGGACGACGTCAGCTTTAAGCTGCCGGGCGCGCCGGTCACCTCCTGGCTGACGCTGCTGTTCTTGCTGAGCGTGCTGGTGCTGATGGCGTTCGATTACCCGAACGGTACCTATACCATCGCCGCTATCCCGATTCTGGCGGTGATTCTGGTGCTGGGCTGGTTCGGCGTGCGCAAGCGCGTGGCCGCCGTCGCGCAGACCGAGCACGATCACCTGAACGACGAGAAGCCGCACGCGCTGGCGGATGACGCCGCGCGCTAAGCGTAAGCGTCCATACTGAAAAGCCTGCCCGCTAACGGCAGGCTTTTTTTATTCCCGCCGCTTATAGTTTTCCCGCGCGCTTCCCCCTATGATGGCAGGCTCCCCTAAATCGGCAGTGGAGCCATCATGTCGTTCAAGATCAATATCATCAAAGACAAACTTCTCTCCGAAAACTATTTTATCCTGCGCAACTTCACCTACGAACTCGCCACCAAAAGCGGCGAGGTGGTGCGCCACAAGCGCGAAGTGTATGACCGCGGCAACGGCGCCACTATCCTGCTCTATAACCGCGAGAAAAACAGCGTCGTGCTGACCCGCCAGTTTCGTATCGCCACGTTCGTCAACGGCAACGCCAGCGGCATGCTGATCGAGGCCTGCGCCGGGCTGCTGGATAATGACACCCCGGAAGTCTGCATTCGCAAAGAGGCGATCGAAGAGACGGGCTATGCGGTGGGCGAGGTAGAAAAACTCTATGAAGCCTATATGTCGCCAGGCGGCGTCACCGAGCTGATTCACTTTTTCGCCGCTGAATATAACGAGTCGCTGCGTGATAACGCCGGCGGCGGCGTAGAGGATGAGGATATCGACGTGCTGGAGCTCCCGTTCCCGGAAGCGCTGGCGATGGTGAAAGATGGCCGCATCCGCGATGGCAAAACCATTATGCTGCTGCAGCATGCTCAGCTTGCGGGCTGGCTGAAGGCCTGACGAAGGGGATGACGCGCGGGGCGGGGCGACGCGTCGCCGCGCATAGTCCGATAAATCCGATTGAGATAAACCTGTGCGCTCCCGATGATGAAAAAGGTGATTTCTGTGGCGCCGTATCGCATTATCGTATGCTTTTTCAGCAGTTAAGTGCGCTTTCCGGACGTGGTCACAGTTTAGGTCCACCTGATGTCCGGTCGTTGCGCTATCATCTCCACTCTGAGATTTTGGGGACCGTTTTTCCTGATGCCGACCTGGACGAAGTCACTGCTGGTATTGCCATTCTTTTTCATTGCCTGCGTTAAAGCCGATCCACTGCAGAAGTCGTTTTCCGACTGGCAGGTGACCTGCAATAACGCCGCGTTCTGCGTGGCGCGCAATATACCTGGCGACAAAGGACTGGTGATGACGATCGCGCGCCATGCCGGCGTCAACGATCGCCCGCTGCTGCGTATCGACTATGGCAGCGCCTACAGCGGCGAGCTTCCCGGCGGGCCGCTACAGGATAATTTGCTGCTCGATCAGCGCCGTCTGCGTCCCGACTTCAAACACTGGACGGTTGAGCCGCACCACCTCGCCACCAGCAACGCTATCGCCATTGACGAATTTCTCGCGCAAATCCTCGACGCGGACGCGATCCAGCTTACCTATAACGCTCAGGCGACTATTTCGCTGCACGGTCTGAAAGCGGCGCTGCTGCTAGTGGATGACGTGCAGGGGAGGGTCAACGGCATGAGCGCGTGGATAAAACGCGGTTCGCGCGCGCTGTGGGACGTGCCGCCCCAGCCGGCGTTGCCGCAGCTGCCCGACATGGGCGCGCCGCCTGCCGCGCTGACGCGCGAGGAGACCAGCGGACTGCTCGATTACGGCACCTGGCGGCTCAACAGCGACGCCTGCTCGCTCGACCCAATGCGGCGCGAGGTCAACGTCGCGCCGCTGACCGACAGCAAAGCGCTGCTGATGGTGAGCTGCGAGATGGGAGCTTATAACGTGATCGATCTGGCCTTCGAAGTAACACGCGCCGCGCCCTATGTCGCACGCGGCATCAGCCTGACGCTGCCGTTTACGCCGCCGCGCGGCGAGCGTCAGCTGGAGCTGATCAACGCCGACTATGACGCCAGCACCGGCCAGCTTTACACCTTCAGCAAGGGACGGGGGCTGGGCGACTGCGGCGCCGCCACGCGCTGGCGCTTTAACGGCACCGACTTCACGCTGGCGGAATATGCCGAAGAGTCTACCTGCGACGCCTGGCACAGCAGCGACGACTGGCCGACCCTGTGGGTCTCCCAGCCGCCGCCCGCGCCTTAGCGAATCGCCTGCACCATCATCGGCGATCCGTTTTGGTTGCCGACCAGCTCCGCCAGCATATCGTTAACGCCGTCGCTCATGGCGGTAAAGCGCGTCAGCGGCGAGCGGGTGATCACCACAAATACCCCGACGTTATGCTGCGGCACCATCGCCATGTAGGTGATGAATCCGCCGCCGCCGCCGGTTTTCTGAATAATGCCGGGGCGACCGTTTTTCGGCCCCATATAGACCCAGCCCATGCCAATCGCGTCGGCTCTGCCCGGCACGTCCATGCCTTCTACCTTCGCCAGCTGATCGCGGCGATAGATCAGCGTCTGCATACGGTCCACCTGCGGCGAACGCGGGCTGACGGCCGAATCGAGGAACTGCTGCATCCAGCGGCCCATATCATCCGGCGTCGAGTAGACGCCGCCGCTGCCGATAGCGGCGAGCGTATTATTGCAGGGGCTGGCGCCTTTCTCCGCCACCATCAGGCGATCGCACTGCTCAGGCGAAGGCGTAAAGGTGGTGTCTTTCATGCCAAGCGGGCGGGTAATCAGCTGCTGAAGCAGCGCCGGATAGGGCATGCCGGCGGCGCGCGCCAGCGCATCGCCCAGCAGGTCATAGCCCAGATTCGAATAGGACGCGTCGGTGCCAGGCGCGGCTTTCAGCTTCGCGCCGGCCAGCCACTGCCAGCGATCGCTGCGCGTCGGCCAGACAAACACCGGACGATGCGGCTTGCCGCCAGGCTGCTCGCGCGGCAGGCCGCTGGTGTGGGTCGAAAGATTGATCAGGCGGATAGGCTGCCCGGCGTAGCTCGGCACGCGCGCGCCCGCCGGTGCATATTTGCTCAGCGGATCGTCAAGGCGAATTTGCCCGCGTTCCGCCATCTTCACCATCACTTCGCTGGTCAGCAGCTTGCTGAGCGAGGCGATGCGGATCAGGGAATCTTTCTGCGGCCGCACGTTATTACCGGGACGCGTTTCGCCAAAGCTGGCGAAAACGCGCTGGTTGCCGTCGATAGCGACCAGCGCCATGCCGGTGGCGCCGCTGCCGTAAAAAATGTGTTCAGCGTAGCGATCGACGATCTGGGACGAGAGCAGCGGATCGGGCGCGATCTGCGCCTTGCCTGCGAATGGCATCAGCGAAACCATTAAGGCGAGTAAATAGGGCGTACGTTTTTTCAACGGAAAAGCATCCAGCGAGAGGAATAAGGGAAAGATCCTATAGTAATGGGTTTACGCAAGCGGTGAAGGGGGCGAGGGGGATTTTTTTCTGTTTCAGGCTGTGAGACAGAGCGGCCCTTCCCGCAGAAGAGGAAGGGCCTGAAGCATTACGCTGGCTTGAGTAACGACTCCGCCTGCGCCACGATGTTTTCCACCGTGAAGCCGAAAGCAGGGAAGAGCTTGCCTGCCGGCGCGGATTCGCCGAAGGTGGTCATGCCGACGATTTTGCCGTCGATGCCGACATATTTGTACCAGTAGTCGGCGATGCCCGCCTCAACCGCGACGCGCGCGCGCACCGTCGACGGCAGCACCGATTCGCGCCAGGCGATATCCTGCTTGTCGAACACGTCGGTGCTCGGCAGCGACACCACGCGCACTTTGTGGCCGTCGGCGGTCAGCTTCTCCGCCGCGCCCAGCGTGATCTCCACTTCGGAACCGGTGGCAATCAGAATGATATCCGGCGTGCCGTCGCTGTCCTTCAGCACGTAGCCGCCGCGCGCGATATTCTCGACCTGCTCCGGACTACGTTCCGGCTGCAGCAGGTTCTGGCGCGACAGGATCAGCGCGGTCGGACCTTGATGGCGCTCAATCGCGGCTTTCCACGCCACCGCCGTCTCAACCTGGTCGCAGGGCCGCCAGGTGCTGAAGTTCGGCGTCAGGCGCAGGCTGGCGAGCTGTTCGACCGGCTGGTGCGTCGGGCCGTCTTCGCCGAGGCCGATGGAGTCATGGGTATAGACCATAATCTGCCGCGCTTTCATCAGCGCCGCCATACGCGCGGCGTTGCGCGCATACTCCACGAACATCAGGAAGGTGGCGGTGTAGGGCACGAAGCCGCCGTGATGGGCGATACCGTTGGCGATAGCGGTCATGCCGAACTCGCGCACGCCGTAGTGAATATAGTTGCCCGCCGGATCTTCTTTAATCGGCTTCGAACCTGACCAGATGGTAAGGTTGCTCGGCGCGAGGTCCGCCGATCCGCCCAGCAGTTCCGGCAGCAGCGAGCCGAGATGCTCCAGCGTATTTTGCGACGCTTTGCGGCTGGCGATCTTCTGCGGATTGGCCTGCAGGTCGGTAATGAACTTATGGGTCTCGCTCTCCCACGTCGACGGCATTTCGCCGTTCATGCGGCGCTGGTACTCCTCAGCCAGCTCCGGATGCGCCTGCTTATAGGCGGCCAGCTTGTCGTTCCAGGCGCGCTCGCGCTCGGCGCCCGCCTCTTTGGCGTCCCACTGCTGATAGATCTCCTGCGGGATTTCAAACGGCGGCGAGGTCCAGCCCAGCTCTTTACGCGCCAGCGCCACTTCCGCGTCGCCCAGCGCCGCGCCGTGCGACTCCTCTTTACCGGCTTTGTTCGGCGAACCGAAACCGATAACGGTGCGGCAGATAATCAGCGACGGCTTGTCGGTGACGCTCTGCGCCTCTTTAATCGCGCGGCTCACCGCCTCGGCGTCGTGGCCGTCGATCTCGCCGACGACGTGCCAGTTGTAGGCTTCGAAACGCTTATGGGTGTCGTCGGTAAACCAGCCTTCTGTTTCGCCGTCGATAGAGATGCCGTTGTGGTCATAGAAACCGATCAGCTTGCCGAGGCCGAGCGTGCCCGCCAGCGAGCAAACTTCATGGGAGATCCCCTCCATCAGGCAGCCGTCGCCCATAAACACATAGGTAAAGTGGTCGACGATATCGTGACCCGGACGGTTGAACTGCGCGCCCAGCGTGCGTTCGGCGATCGCCAGGCCTACGGCGTTGGCCAGCCCCTGGCCCAGCGGACCGGTGGTGGTTTCTACGCCCGGCGTGTAGCCGATTTCCGGGTGGCCCGGCGTTTTAGAGTGCAGCTGACGGAAGTTCTTCAGCTCTTCCATCGGCAGATCGTAGCCGGTGAGGTGCAGCAGGCTATAGAGCAGCATCGAGCCGTGGCCGTTGGAAAGAATAAAACGGTCGCGGTCGGCCCATGCGGGGTTAGTCGGGTTATGTTTCAGGTAGTCGCGCCACAGCACTTCGGCGATGTCCGCCATGCCCATCGGCATGCCCGGGTGACCTGAGTTCGCTTTTTGTACCGCATCCATACTTAACGCACGAATCGCGTTCGCCAGCTCTCTGCGTGATGACATAGGGTTCTCCCTTCGTTGAGCAGAAGTGCGGGCGGGAAACCCGCCCGACAAAATTAACAGGCAGAAACTACAGGCGCGCGGCCAGCACGTCTTCGAGTTTCTGCTGATCGACGGCAAACTGACGGATGCCGTCGGAAAGTTTTTCTACCGCCATCGGATCCTGGTTGTGCTCCCAGCGGAACTCCGCTTCAGAGAGCGACGCAGGCTGGTGGAAACCTTCGGTCGACGGCTCCAGCTTGCGCTCAACCGGCGCGTCGCTGTTCTGCAGCTCTTCCAGCAGGTTCGGAGAGATAGTCAGGCGGTCGCAGCCCGCCAGCGCAATAATCTGCTCTACTTTACGGAAGCTCGCGCCCATGATGATGGTGCTGTAGCGGTGCTTTTTGTAGTAGTCGTAGATGCGACGTACCGATTTCACGCCCGGATCTTCGTCGACCACATACGGGTCGAGCGGCTTGCGGCTGTTGTACCAGTCATAGATACGGCCGACGAACGGCGAAATCAGGAAGACGCCCGCTTCGGCGCAGGCGCGCGCCTGGGCGAAGGAGAAGAGCAGCGTCAGGTTGCAGTGGATGCCGTTTTTCTCCAGCTCCTCGGCCGCTTTGATGCCTTCCCAGGTGGACGCCAGCTTGATCAGAATGCGCGAGCGGTCGATGCCGTGCTCTTCATACAGGCGAACCAGTTTTTCCGCTTTGGTCACGCACATGCCACGATCGAAAGAGAGGCGCGCATCTACTTCGGTCGAAACACGGCCCGGTACGCTTTTCAGGATTTCCATACCGAGGTTAATGGCGACTTTATCGCTGGCGTTGATAATCTGCGTCTCTTTGCTGCCGCCCTGCTTTTTCGCATAGTCGATAGCATCGTCGATCAGGTGCTTGTAGCCTTCGAGACCGGCAGCTTTCAGGATCAGAGAAGGGTTGGTGGTCGCGTCTTCAGGATGGTAGTTGCGAATGGATTCGATATCGCCGCTGTCCGCCACGACGGTAGTAAACTGTTTTAATGCCTCTAGCTGGTTCATCTTTTAACTCCTTGATGAGCAATTCTTTATTGCGAATGATTTCACCCTGCAACACAGTGCATCAGGCGTTCGATGATGAAAATACTCTTTTTCTGATTATTGCGATGGGTTGAACTCATCGGGGCCCCGCACGGCGAAAAGCGCGTGACGTCAAACAGGGAGAGCGTGCTGCAACATCCTGTCAGCGAGCCGGGGGGCGAAAATCGCGCATCACAAAGGTTAGCAGAACTGACAGGTTCTGCCGGATGAACCGCATTTTCCGCCCTGTCAGGTGTTTTAGCGGCAGGCGTTTTGCGCCGTCTGCTCGTAGAAGCCAATCTTTTCCACTTTTTCCGTCGATCCGCCGCCTTCAAACTCCGACGCCAGCCAGGCGTTGACGATCGATTTCGCCAGTTCAGGCCCGACGACGCGCGCGCCCAGCGTCATCACCTGCGCATTGTTGCTTTTGCGCGCGCGTTCGGCGGAGTAGGTGTCGTGGCACTGCGCCGCACGAATGCCCGGCACCTTGTTAGCGACGATCGCCATACCAATACCGGTGCCGCATACCAGAATGCCGCGGGCGAACTTGCCGTCGCTGATGGCGTTCGCCAGGCTCCAGGCGATGTCGGGATAGATCGGCAGGTCGTGGCGCGCATCGTTGCTGTAATCCACCACTTCGTAGTGCAGCGATTCAAGGTGACGTTTAATCAGGTTTTTCAGTTCCAGCGCCGCGTCATCGGCGCCAATCGCAATGGTGCTCATCCGGTTTTCTCCAGGTATTTAACAGGGCCCGCAAGCCGGGCGGAAAGTCATGCTCGATTTCAGCCTGCCATACTTTTGTTCATATGTTCAAGTATGTTTCATTTGTTTTTGGCGAGGCAGGCAAAGGTGGCGCGATATTAATCGCTGCAAACCGGCACCCGGACGGGCATTTTTCTTAATTGTTGTGGAAAAACGTTTCGTTTGAGAGCGATCACATTTTTGCAAACTGCGCTTGAGGGATGTTCATTTAATCGTTTAGTGTTCATTTGTTCATGTGGGCGGCAACAATAAGATCCTTCGAGGTGACCGCCATGACACTTACCGACCCGACTGCGCGCCCTGCGGCGCGCTTACCAGGAAACCAGCGCGCCTCGTCGCGCTGTGGAGGCGCAATATGACGCAACAGACGCAGGCGCAGATCGAACAGTCCACCATTCGCAAAATCTCATGGCGACTGGTGCCGTTCGTGGCGCTGATGTTCTTCATCAACTTTCTTGACCGTACCGCCATTTCCTTCGCCGGGCCGAACGGCATGACGCAGGATCTGGGGCTGAGCGCCGCGCAATTTGGGCTCGCCTCGGGCATCTTTTTTATTGGCTATATTCTGCTGGAGGTGCCGAGCAATCTTGCGCTGCACCGCTTCGGCGCGCGTAAATGGCTGGCGCGCATTATGGTGAGCTGGGGCGTGGTGTCGCTGCTGTTCGCCTGGGTAAGCAGCGTCGAGGGTCTCTATACGCTGCGCCTGCTGCTTGGCATTGCGGAGGCGGGCTTCTTTCCCGGCGCGATTCTCTATCTCAGCCTGTGGGTGCCAGCACGCCATCGCAGCAAAATCCTTTCGCTGTTCTACCTGGCGCAGCCGCTGACTGTGGTCTTCGGCGCACCGCTGGCGGCAGGCATGATCGAGCAGCACGGCCTGTTTGGCATGGAGGGCTGGCGTCTGATGTTTATCGGCGTATCGATTCCCGCCATCCTGATCGGCGTCGTGACGTTATTTTGGCTGGTGGATGCGCCGCGCGACGCGCGCTGGCTTACTGGCGAAGAGAAACAGTGGCTGACGCGCGAGCTGGAGAGCGAGCACGCCGCCAAGCAAAACGCGCATCCTGGCGTGCGCACCGTGCTGAGCAACGGCCGCGTCTGGCTGCTCTGCCTGATCTACTTCGGCTTCATCTATGGCCTTTACGCGCTCGCCTTTTTCCTGCCGACCATCATCGGTGGTTTTCAGCAGCAGTTCGGCACCACCTTTAACGTGATGCAAAAAGGGCTGATCACCGGCGCGCCCTATCTGGTGGCAGCCGTGGTGATGTTTTTCTGGTCGCGCGACGCCTCGCGCCGCGGCTGTAAAACCTGGCATATCGCTCTGCCTGCGCTAGCGGGCGGCATCAGCGTGCCGCTGGCGCTCTATATGAACTCGCCGCTCAGCACCATGTTGGTTATCGCCGTTACCGCCAGCTCTATCTTTGCCGCGCTGCCCAACTTCTGGACCCTGCCGACGCAGTTTCTGTCCGGCGCCTCTGCCGCCGCCGCCATCGCCCTGATCAATACGCTCGGCAACGTGGCGGGCTTCTCGGCAGGCTACATCACCGGCGCGCTGCACGACGCCACGCAAAGTTACACGCTGCCGATGATGGTGGTGGGCGGCTTTATGCTGCTGTCAGCCCTGCTGATGCTGCTGCTGAACCGCCGCCGCGCTGAACCGCTGGCCTCCTCACTTGCTCAGGAGCATTAATCATGACGTATCTCTATAACCAGCCCTCTGCCTTTGCGGCGGAGCTGATCGAAGGTTTTGTCGCGGCCAACGCGGATAAAGTCCGCCAGGTGCCTGGCGGCGTGGTGCGCAGCACGCGCAGCCAGCCCGGCACGGTGGCGGTGGTGGTGGGCGGCGGCTCTGGCCACTATCCCGCCTTCGCCGGACTGGTAGGCCAGGGCATGGCGCACGGCGCCGCCATGGGCAATCTGTTCGCTTCGCCGTCGGCGCAGCAAATAGTTAACGTGGCGCGCGCGGCGCACAACGGCGGCGGCGTGCTGCTCACCTTTGGCAACTACGCCGGCGACGTGCTGCATTTCGGTCAGGCGTGCGAGCGCCTGAGGGCCGAAGGCATCGCCTGCGAGGTGGTGACGGTCACCGATGATATCTCCAGCGCCAGTCTGGAAGAGATTGAAAAGCGCCGCGGCGTCGCAGGAGATTTAACCGTATTCAAAGTCGCCAGCGCCGCCGCCGAAGCGGGCCACAGCCTGGCGCAGGTGGCCGCGCTGGCGCGTCATGCCAACCAGCGCACGCGTTCTTTTGGCGTCGCGTTCTCCGGCTGTACCTTGCCTGGGGCGACGCAGCCGCTGTTCAGCATCGACGCCGGGCGCATGGCGCTCGGCATGGGTATTCACGGCGAGCCAGGCATCAGCGAAAGCGACGTGCCGCGCGCCGACGTGCTGGCGGAAATCTTCGTCGACAACCTGCTGAGCGAGCTGCCGGCGGGCGTCAAACTGCAGCCAGGCACGCGCGTGGCGGCGGTCCTCAACGGCCTGGGATCGGTGAAATATGAAGAGCTGTTCGTGGTCTATCGCCGCGTTGCGCAGCTGCTGCGCGAACAGCAGCTGGAGATTGTCGAGCCTGAAGTGGGCGAATTCGTCACCAGCTTTAATATGGCAGGCGCATCGCTGACGCTGATGTGGCTGGATGAGGCGTTGGAACAGTGCTGGCGCGCCCCGGCCAACGCGCCGGCTTTTCGCAAAGGCAGCGTGATCGTCGCCGAACCGCTGGAGGCCAGCGAGTGCCAGCAGGCGACGCAGAACGCAATTCCCGCCGCCAGCGTCGCGTCGCAGCAGAGCGCGCAGCGCGTGCTGGCGATACTCGACGCCATCGCCGTCGTGATACAACGCAATGCTGAACAGCTGGGGCGCATCGACGCCGTTGCCGGCGACGGTGACCACGGCATCGGCATGGAGCGCGGCGTACTGGGCGCGCTGGCGCAGGCGCGTGACGTTGCGGCGCAGGGCGCGGGCGCGGGCACGCTGCTGTGCCAGGCCGCCGACGCCTGGGCGGATAAGGCGGGCGGCACTTCGGGCGCGCTGTGGGGCGTGGCGCTGACCGCCATCGGTACCGCGCTCGGCGACGAAAGCAAGCCCGACGCGCAGCGTGTCGCTGAAGGGGTGAAGCAGGCTAAAGAGGGCATTATGCACTTCGGCAAAGCCCAACCCGGTGACAAAACCATGGTGGATGTGCTGGTGCCGTTCAGCGACAGCCTGAGCGCGGCGGTCGCGCGAGGGGAGGCGCTGCCTGACGCCTGGCAGCTGGCGGCCGAAACGGCGCAGGCCGCTGCGCAGGCCACCGCACAGCTGCTGCCGAAGATGGGCCGCGCCCGTCCGCTGGCGGAGAAAAGCCTGGGCACGCCGGACGCCGGCGCGGTGTCGCTGGCGCTGATTGTCGCCACGGTGGCAGAGCGTCTACGCGCACTCCAGCCGCAGGGAGCCTCAGTATGACGCAGCCCGCTATCTGGCTGGGAACCAGCCTGAAAATGTATTTCAGCTACGCGCAGACGCTGGCATGGTGCCGCGCGGTCGCGCAGATTGCGCGCCAGCATCCTGCGGTGCGCGACGGACGCGTCGGCCTGTTTGTGCTGCCCGCTTTTCCGGCGCTACCGGCGGTAAAAGCGCTGTTTGCCGATACGCCGGTGCGCGTCGGCGCGCAAAATATCGCGCCCGCCGCCAGCGGCGCCTGGACCGGCGAGGTGAGCGCCAGCATGGTGCAGGAGCTGGGCGGAACGCTGGCGGAGATAGGCCATGCGGAACGCCGCCGTCACTTTGCGGAAAACGATGCGCAGATCTCTGCAAAAGTCGCGCTGGCGTTGCAGTCCCATCTGACGCCTGTGCTGTGCATCGGCGAGGCGCAGCAGGATACGCCCGACGCGGCGGCAGAGGCGTGCGCCATACAGCTTAGGCGCGCGCTGGCCGAGGCGCAGTCGCTGCACGGCAGCCTGCTGCTGGCCTACGAGCCGCAGTGGGCGATCGGCGCGCCGCAGCCCGCGCCGGAAGGCCATATTCGCGCGGTGTGCCGCGCCTTGCGCCAGCAGCCGCTGCCGCCAGGCATCACGCTGCAGGTGATCTACGGCGGCAGCGCCGGCCCTGGCCTGCTGAGTCGGCTGGAAGAGAGCGTCGACGGCTTGTTTCTCGGCCGCTTCGCCCACGATCCCGCCGCGCTGGCGCAGATAGTTGACGAAGCCGACGCGCTGCTGGCGAGGGAGAGCGTATGAGCCGGATTGGATTAAGCACCTACGCCTTTTTCTGGCGCCTGTCGGAACGCGCCCCGCAGCCGCTGACGCTGGCGCAAATGCTGCAGCAGACCGCCGACCTCGACGTGCCGGTGTTTCAGATTTGCGACTACCCGGCGATTGAAAGCTGGAGCGACGCGCAATTGGGCGCCCTGAAGCAGCAGGCCGACGCCCTCGGCATCACGCTGGAGCTGGGCACGCGCGGCCTCGCCACCGCCCATCTGCAGCGCTATCTGCATATGGCGGCGCTGCTGGAAGCGAAAGTCATCCGCTCAATGTGCTTTACCGCCAGCCATCGTCCGT
This sequence comes from Pantoea septica, assembly GCF_002095575.1. Lineage (GTDB taxonomy): Bacteria > Pseudomonadota > Gammaproteobacteria > Enterobacterales > Enterobacteriaceae > Pantoea > Pantoea septica. The sequence goes on from NZ_MLJJ01000023.1 coordinate 48,738, forward strand.
CGCCTGCCGAGGCGCAGCAGCTTATCGCCGATGTGCTGCCCGCTTTCGAACGTCAGCAGGTCAAACTCTGCCTGGAAATCTATGAGCAAATCTCCAGCGCCGATCTGATGGCACTTATCGACCTTTTCCCTTCGCCATGGCTGGCGGTCTGTCTCGATCCGGCCAACTGCGTGGCGGGACTGGAGCTGCCGCAGCAGGTCATCGCCAACACCGTCGCGCGCGTCGGCAACCTGCACATCAAAGATTTCGCCTTTTCGCGCCGCGACGGCTGGGTCGGCTTTACCCTGGCGGGCGTGCCGCTCGGCGAAGGGCTGCTGGATTACGACGCGCTGATCGCCAGCGTGCGGCCAGCCGAAAAAGGCATTAACCAGATTATCGAGCACTGGCTGCCGTGGCAGGAGAGCGCAGAGCGCACCTGCCAGCTGGAAGCGCAGTGGACGCAGCGCTGCGTCGAATTCTTACGTCGTAAACAAGATCAGGAGTAACACCATGAGCAATCAACTGAAAACCATTACTGTTATTGGCGCAGGCGGCAAAATGGGCATGCGCATCTCCGCCAACCTGCAGCGCAGCGACTATCAGGTCTTCTACTGCGAAAACTCGCCGCAGGCGCAGGCGCAGATCGGCGCTCAGGGTCGCGAAATTTCCGACGCCGCCTCGGTGGTGCCGCTGAGCGACGTGGTCATTCTGGCGGTGCCCGATATCGTACTGGGCAAGGTCTCGGAAACGGTGGTGCCGCAAATGAAGCGCGATGCGGTGCTGCTGACGCTCGATCCGGCGGCGGCCTACGCCAATCTTATCGCCCAGCGTGACGATATCGAGTATGCGGTGGCGCACCCCTGCCATCCGTCGGTATTCCTGCAGCGCTACACCAAAGAGGAGCATGAGGATGCCTTTGGCGGCGTGGCGGCGATCCAGCATATCGCGGCGGCGTGGGAGAACGGCAGCGACGCGCAGAGGGCGGAGCTGGCGAAGGTGATCAACGTGATGTATGGCCCGGTGGATCAGGTGCACTGGGTGACGGTGACGCAGCTCGCCTATCTGGAGCCGACGCTGGTGGAAACCGTCGCCTGCATGGTCGGCGCCTTTATGAAAGAGGCGCTGGATGAGACGGTAAAACACAGCGGCGTGCCGGAAGAGGCGGCGAAGGCGATGCTTTACGGCCATATCCAGATCGCGCTGGCGGTCGCCTTCCGCGCCACCAACCCTTTCTCGGACGCTTGCATGATCGCCATGGAGTATGGCCGCGAGAAGATCGTCAAGCCGGACTGGAAGCAGATCTTCGATCAAAAAGAGCTGGATATCGTGATTGCGCGCATGCTGAAAATTGACGCCATCCGCCGCTGATATGTGATGATGAAAGCGGCTCACGGGCGCTTGCCTGGCTAAGTGAGCCGCATCAGTGTTATAAATCCTGGCAGTTAACGGCAACGCTCAATCAGGTCACGATGGAAAAACATACCCTCGCTCCGGACACGGAACTGCTGACGGAAATCGCCGTCGCTTACTATCAGGATGAGATCACACAGGAAGAGATCGCGCGCAAGTTCGGCATCTCGCGCATCAAAGTCGGACGACTGCTGAAACGGGCGAAAGAAGAGGGCATTGTCGAGATCAATGTTCGCTACCATCCGGTATTCAGTACCCGACTGGAGCAGCAGCTGCTGGATCGCTTTCCGCAGCTGCAGCGCGCGCTGATCGCGCTTGACCAGCAGGATGGCGACGAGCAGCGTCGTCAGGTGGCGGCGCTGGTCTCGGCGCATCTGGCGCAAAAATCTCAAAGAGAACACCGTGGTGGCGGTAGGACAGGGGCGTAACGTCGCGGCGGTGGCCGATCATCCCGGCGCGGTGCCGCTGCGCAACTGTCACTTTATCTGCGGTATTGGCGGCACCCATCGCCCGGGCGACGCCATCAACGCCGATCATATCAGCCGCCGGCTGGCGAAAAAGTTCGGCGGCTTTAGCGAAACGCTCTATGCGCCCGCCTATGTGGAAAACCGTGCGCTGAAAGAGGCGTTTATGCAGAACGGCACCATTAAAGAGACGCTGGATCGCGCGCGCAAAGCGGATATCGCTCTGGTGGGCATCGGCGATATGAATGAAAACAGCTATATGGTCAAACTCGGCTGGTTTACGCCGCATGAAATTATCGATGCCAGCGTCAATCAGGGCGTCACCGGCGACGTGGCGGGCTACGACTTTTTCAACGCTCAGGGCCAACACGTGGACACGGTGATGAACGATCGCGTCATCGGTCTGAGCATCGACGAGCTGCGTAAAATTCCCTGCGTTATCGCCATCGCTGCGGAAAACACCAAAGCGATGGCGCTGCTCGGCGCGCTGCGCACCGGCGCTATCGATATCGTCGCCACCTCTGCGCAGAACATCCGGACCATCCTCAGTATGACGCAGTAGCGTGCAAAACGGTGTCGCCAGCGGCACCGAACGCCCCGATCGCGATCGCTCCGAGGTTTTCCCTGTCGTCAGCCTTTTATACTGCCAGCGCACCGAAGCTGAAAAAGGAACCGACAATGGACGACCAACTCAAGCAGAGCGCGCTGGATTTTCATCAGTTTCCCACCCCGGGCAAAATCCAGGTTTCCCCCACCAAACCTCTCGCCACCCAGCGCGATCTGGCGCTGGCTTACTCCCCCGGCGTTGCGGCGCCCTGTCTGGAAATTGCGCAGGACCCGCTGGCAGCGCATAAATACACCGCGCGCGGCAATCTGGTGGCGGTAATCTCCAACGGCACCGCGGTGCTGGGGCTCGGCAATATCGGCGCGCTGGCGGGCAAGCCGGTGATGGAGGGCAAAGGGGTGCTGTTCAAGAAGTTCGCCGGCATCGACGTTTTTGATATCGAGATAGACGAGCAGGATCCCGACCGGCTGATCGACGTTATCGCTGCGCTGGAGCCTACCTTCGGCGGCATCAACCTGGAGGATATCAAGGCGCCGGAGTGCTTCTATATCGAGCAGCAGCTGCGCCAGCGCATGAAGATTCCGGTTTTTCATGACGACCAGCACGGCACGGCGATTATTTGCACCGCCGCAGTGCTCAACGGGCTGCGCATTGTCGAGAAAGCGATTGGCGAAGTGCGGCTGGTGGTTTCTGGCGCGGGCGCCTCGGCTATCGCCTGCCTGAACCTGCTGGTGGCGCTCGGCATGCAGAAGCGCAACATCGTGGTGTGCGATTCGAAAGGGGTGATCTACCGCGATCGCGAAGCGGATATGACGCCCACCAAGTCTGCCTACGCCATCGAAGATAAGGGGGCGCGCAGGCTGGAAGAGGTGATTGAAAACGCCGATATCTTTCTCGGCTGCTCGGGGCCGCGCGTGCTGACGCCGGAGATGGTGCAAAAGATGGCGCGCGATCCGCTGATCCTGGCGCTGGCCAACCCTGAGCCGGAAATTATGCCGCCGCTGGCGAAGGCGGTGCGCCCCGACGCCATCATCTGCACCGGTCGCTCAGACTTTCCTAATCAGGTTAATAACGTGCTCTGCTTCCCGTTCATTTTTCGCGGCGCGCTCGACGTCGGGGCGACCACTATCAACGAAGAGATGAAGCTGGCGGCGGTGCACGCCATTGCCGCGCTGGCGCAGGCGGAGCAGAGCGATGTAGTCGCCTCCGCCTACGATGACCAGGATCTCAGCTTCGGACCAGACTATCTGATACCTAAACCTTTCGACCCGCGCTTGATCGTGCAGATCGCGCCGGCGGTGGCGCGCGCCGCGATGGAGTCGGGCGTGGCGACCCGGCCCGTTGAGGATTTCGACGCCTACCGCGAGAAGCTGGCCGAGTTCGTCTATAAAACCAACCTGTTTATGAAGCCGATCTTCTCCCAGGCGCGCAAGGCGCCAAAGCGCGTGGTGCTGGCGGAAGGCGAGGAGGCGCGGGTGCTGCACGCCACGCAGGAGCTGGTGACGCTCGGTCTGGCGCGGCCGATCCTGATAGGGCGTCCCAATGTCATCGCGATGCGTTTGCAGAAGCAGGGGCTGAAGATCGAGGCGGGCAAAGATTTCGACGTGGTCAACAACGAATCGGATCCGCGCTTCAAGGCGTACTGGAACGAATATTACCAGATGATGAAGCGGCGCGGCGTGACGCCCGAGCAGGCGCAGCGCGCGGTGATCGGCAATCCGACGCTGATCGGTGCCATTATGGTGCATCGCGGCGAGGCGGATGCGCTGATCTGCGGCACCATCGGCGACTACCATGAGCATTATGACGTGGTGGAGAAGGTGTTTGGCCTGCGCGACGACGTGAAGGTCGCGGGCGCGATGAACGCGCTGCTGCTGCCCAGCGGCAATACCTTTATTACCGACACCTACGTCAACGACGATCCCACGCCGGAACAGCTGGCCGATCTGACGCTGCTGGCGGCGGAAACGGTGCGGCGCTTCGGCATTGAGCCGCGCGTCGCGCTGCTGTCGCACTCCAGCTTCGGCACCTCGAACGCGCCGGGGGCGCGCAAGATGCGCGAGGCGCTGGCGATTATTCAGCGCCGGGCGCCCGAGCTGGAAGTGGATGGCGAGATGCACGGCGACGCGGCGCTGGTGGAGAGCGTACGCCGCGAGCTGATGCCTGACAGCCCGCTGAAAGGGGCGGCTAACCTGCTGATCATGCCCAATGTGGAAGCGGCGCGCATTAGTTACAACCTACTGCGCGTCTCCAGTTCGGAAGGCGTTACCGTTGGCCCGGTGCTGATGGGCATCAGCAAGCCGGTGCATGTGCTGACGCGCATCGCCTCGGTCAGGCGCATTGTGAATATGGTGGCGCTGGCGGTGGTCGAGGCGCAAACCGCGCCGTTATAGCCAGTCGCGCACCGGTAAAAAGTCGCGCGTCAGCGCGGCTTCCGGCGAGTCGGGCGCGGGCTGGTAGTCATACTCCCAGCGTACCAGCGGCGGCATCGACATCAGGATGGATTCGGTGCGGCCGCCGGTCTGCAGGCCGAACAGGGTGCCGCGATCCCACACCAGATTGAACTCGACGTAGCGTCCGCGGCGATAGAGCTGAAACTGACGCTCGCGCTCGCCCCAGGGCTGCGCTTTGCGGCGCTCGACGATCGGCAGATAGCCGTCGAGGAAACCGTTGCCCACCGCCTGCATAAAGGCGAAGCTGGTGTCGAAGTCCGGCGCGTTGAGATCGTCGAAGAAGAGGCCGCCGATGCCGCGCTGCTCGTCGCGGTGTTTCAGGTAGAAGTAGTCGTCGCACCATTTTTTGTAGCGCGGATAGACCTCGTCGCCGAACGGCTGGCAGAGGTCGAAGGCGGTCTGATGCCAGTGCACCGCATCCTCCTCGAAGCCGTAGTAGGGCGTCAGGTCGAAACCGCCGCCGAACCACCACACCGGATCGGCGCCCGGCTTTTCGGCGATAAAAAAGCGCACGTTGGCGTGACTGGTCGGCACATAGGGACTGTGCGGATGGATCACCAGCGATACGCCCATCGCTTCGAAGCTGCGGCCCGCCAGCTCGGGACGGTGCGCCGTCGCCGACGCGGGCATTTGATCGCCGTGCACGTGGGAAAAGTTAACGCCTGCCTGCTCAAACACCGCGCCGTTGCGCAGCACGCGGCTGCGTCCGCCGCCGCCGCCCGGACGCTGCCAGCTGTCTTCCATAAACTGCGCGCCGCCGTCAGCTGCCGCCAGTTGATTACAGATCGTCTCCTGCAGGTTCAGCAGAAAGGCTTTAACGCGGGAAATATCGGGCATGGCTTCGAACTCGTTGCAAAAAAGTGGCGCGATTATACCTGACCATTGCGGCGATCGTACTCATCAAAGTAGCGCGTAATGCCGTCGGCGATCGCCGTGGCGATTTTACGGCGAAAAGCGTCGGTGCCGAGCAGTTGCTCTTCGCGCGGATTGGTAATAAACGAGGTCTCTACCAGCACTGACGGAATCGATGGCGATTTGAGCACGGCGAACGCCGCCTGTTCGGTGTGTTCGCTGTGCAGCCGGTGCACCGGGCGGATCTGATCCAGCACGTGTTTGCCCAGCGTCAGGCTGTTGCGGATGGTGTCGGTCTGCACCAGGTCGAACAGAATCTGATTAAGGTAGTGATCCTGCTCCTCGACTTTGGCGCCGCCCACTTTATCCGCCGCATTCTCTTTATCGGAGAGATAGCGCGCCATGGCGCTGCTGGCGCCGCGATTCGAGAGGGCGAACACCGAGGCGCCGCTGGCTTCCGGGCTGGTAAAGCCGTCGGCGTGAATCGACATAAACAGGTTCGCGCCGTGCTGGTGGGCGATCTCGACCCGCTGGTAGAGCGGAATAAAGTGGTCGCTGTCGCGCGTCAGCCGTACTTCGATGCGCGGATGGGCCTGCAGCAGCGCGCGCACCTGGTTCGCAATCGCCAGCACAATATGTTTCTCTTCCGACCCTTCGCTGCCGACGGCGCCAGAGTCGATGCCGCCGTGGCCGGGATCGATCATCACGATGCGCTTGCCGTTTTTCTGCGGCGGCGCAGGCTGCGCGTGACGCGGGCTTGCGCGCAGCGGCGCATTCTCCTCTTTCGCCTGGATCGCGCGTGGGGAGAGCACGGCCAGCGCCAGGCCGGAGAGCAGCAGCTGGCGACGGTTGGTAAGGCGCTTGAGCAGGGATAGTGTGGGCATGGGCTGGTCCATTAGCGGATAGTGTGCACAGTGTTATATCGTAACAGTTTGTCCGCCGCGAGGGCGGAACCCTTTCAGCGCTTTACTTTGTATGTCAGGTTGCTAACAGAAAAAATGCCGGTTTTTGTTCCAGGCTGCGCTAACCGGGCTTGCACGCGGCGGCGAATGCGTGATAATCAGCGAATTGTGCTTATTTGCAAGGTAAAGAAGATGGAAATCCGCGCCTTCCGCCAGGAAGATTTTGAAGAGGTGATCACGCTCTGGGAGCGTTGCGATTTGTTACGTCCATGGAACGATCCGGAGCTGGATATCGAACGCAAGATGAACCATGACGCGGACCTCTTTCTGGTTGCGGAAGTCGGCGGCGAGGTGGTTGGCACGCTGATGGGCGGCTACGACGGCCATCGCGGCTCCGCCTACTATCTGGCGGTGCATCCCGACTACCAGGGCCGCGGCTTCGCCAACGCGCTGATGAACCGGCTGGAGAAGAAGCTGATCGCGCGCGGCTGTCCCAAGATCAACCTGATGGTGCGCGAAGAGAACGATCAGGTGGTGGCGTTCTACGAGAAGCTGGAGTACGAACCGGTGGATTCGGTACTGCTCGGCAAGCGGCTGATTGAAGATCGGGAGTATTGATGCGGTGAAATATCTGCCGGATGAATATGATGCGAAAGGGCAGCTACGGCTGCCGTTTCTTTTTTGGCTGCTGCTGCTGCTGCTGGCGCGCACCTGGATCCTGCTGATGATGGCGGGCGCGTCGCGCCAGCAGGGCAGCGATCTGCTGGGGCTGTTCTATCCCGATCGGCAGGCGTTCTGGCTCGGGCTGGCGCTCGGCGCCCCCGCGCTGATCGGCCTGCTGCTGACCGGCTATCGCGCGCGCTGGCCGCGGCTGTGGCAGGCGTGGCGCTGGGTGCTGGCGCTGTCGCTGGCGGTCAATCTGGCATGGCAGGGCGCTACGTTCGCGTCTGGCGATCTGCTTGCGTCGCCCTGGCCGCTGCTGCTGACGCTGTTCGACGGTCTGGCGCTGCTGTGGCTGCTGGCTAACGTCAGGCTGCGCGACTGCTTTCTGCCGGAACATCAGCTGGCGGAATAAACTTTTTTGCCGCTGGCGACTCCAATGAGTTCTGCCGTTTGGCACAGTGTTAACAGGAGTTTTCATGAAAGCTTTACCCATTTCGCTGCTGGTTGCCGCCGCGCTGCTAAGCGGCTGCGCCAGTTCGGGTTCCGGTTCCGCCTCTGCGTCCGACGTAAGCTGGTATAACCCGCTGAGCTACCACTGGTCGTCGGCGCTGCCGTGGAACTGGTTTGGTTCATCGCTGACGGTCACCGAACAGGGCGTCGGCGGCGTCGGCGGCGCCACCGCAATGAGCGAAGGCGCCATCAGCGACGGCCTGAAAGACAACTATAAGCTGCGGCAGGGCATGCGCAGCGAAAACGGCGACGTTATCGCTTTCTGGCAGGCGCTGGACGACGGCAAAGTGAAGTTGCAGATCAGCGGCTCCAGCAGCGTAGAGCGTATTGAGGTGATGGACAGCGACGTCGCCGCGCAGGACGGTGCGAAAATCGGCGACGCCTTTAGCGACAGATTTAGCAAAGCCTTTAATAACTGCAGGCTGGCGGGTGGCGCGGGCAGTCACGACGTCGAATGCCGCGCGCCGGGCAGCCAGCATATCTCCTATGTTTACAGCGGCGACTGGCACGGCCCGGACGGTCTGATGCCGTCGGATGACGTATTGAAAAGCTGGAAGCTAAGCAAAATCATCTGGCAGCGTTAAAGCCTTTAGCGTCAGCGCCATTCCCGCCTGACGCATAAACTCTTCCGCCCGCTTATGCCATTTTCGACTTTGAAATCATCAAACGATATATAAAACCGCTACAGCTTTTCATGGGGTTATAAATACACTGGGCGAACGGCTGGCATAAGCCGGATCTCTTGTTTTCTCAGGGTGCCCCATGACCAAAAGAACGATGAAAAATATCGTCGGCGGTATCGCCTTGTCGCTTAGCCTGGCGGGCGCGGCCAGTGCCACCGAACTGCTCAACAGCTCGTACGACGTCGCGCGCGAGCTGTTTGTCGCCCTGAATGCGCCGTTCGAAAAACAGTGGGATGCCAGCCATCCCGATGACAAACTCACCATCAAGATGTCGCACGCCGGTTCGTCTAAGCAAGCGCTGGCGATCCTGCAGGGGCTGCGCGCCGATGTGGTCACCTATAACCAGGTCACCGACGTGCAGGTGCTGCACGATAAAGGCAACCTGGTCGCGGCCGACTGGCAAAGCCGTCTGCCGAACAACAGCTCGCCGTTTTACTCCACCATGGCGTTTCTGGTGCGCAAGGGCAATCCAAAACAGATTCACGACTGGGCCGACCTTGGCCGCGACGGCGTGAAGCTGGTCTTTCCCAATCCGAAAACCTCCGGCAACGGGCGCTACACCTGGCTGGCTGCCTGGGGCGCCACCAGCAAAGCTAACGGCGGAGACGAAACGAAAACCCGCGCCTTTATGACGCAGTTCCTTAAGAACGTCGAGGTGTTCGATACCGGCGGGCGCGGCGCAACCACCACCTTCGCCGAGCGCGGCCTGGGCGACGTGCTGATCAGCTTTGAATCGGAAGTGAACAATATCCGTAATCAGTACGGCAAAGACGAGTATGAAGTCGTGGTGCCGAAAACGGATATTCTCGCCGAGTTCCCGGTCGCCTGGGTGGATAAAAACGTCGAGCACAGTCACACCGCGGACGCGGCGAAAGCCTACCTCAACTATCTCTATACGCCGCAGGCGCAGCAAATCGTTACCGATTTCTATTACCGCGTGAACAACCCGCAGCTGATGAGCGAGCATAAAGATCGCTTCCCGCAGACGCAGCTGTTCCGCGTGGAAGATCAGTTCGGCGGCTGGGATAAAGCGATGAAAACCCACTTCGCCAGCGGCGGTGAGCTGGATCAACTGTTATCAGCGGGGCGTGGATAATGTTTGCCTTAGGTCAGAAACGCGTTCTGCCTGGCTTCGGCCTGAGTCTGGGCACCAGCCTGCTGTTTACCTGTCTGATTCTGCTGCTGCCGATCAGCGCGCTGCTGATGCAGCTGTCGCAGATGACGCTGGCGCAGTACTGGCAGGTGATCAGCAATCCGCAAATGGTGGCGGCCTATAAAGTGACGCTGCTGTCGGCGGCCGTCGCTTCGCTGTTTAATGCGGTGTTCGGCATGATTATGGCGTGGATCCTGACGCGCTATCGCTTTCCCGGCCGCACGCTGCTGGACGGCCTGGTGGATCTGCCGTTCGCGCTGCCAACCGCGGTGGCGGGCCTGACGCTGGCCGGTCTCTTCTCGATGAACGGCTGGTACGGCGAGTGGATCTACAACGCCTTCGGCGTAAAAGTTTCCTATACCTGGCTCGGCATCGCCGTCGCCATGGCTTTTACCAGTATTCCCTTCGTGGTGCGTACCGTACAGCCGGTACTGGAAGAGCTGGGGCCCGAGTATGAAGAGGCGGCGCAGACGCTGGGCGCGACGCCCTGGCAGAGCTTTCGCCGCGTGGTGCTGCCGGAAGTCGCGCCTGCGCTGCTGGCGGGCACCGCGCTCTCCTTTACCCGCAGCATCGGCGAGTTCGGCGCGGTGATCTTTATCGCCGGCAATATCGCCTGGAAAACCGAGGTCACCTCACTGATGATTTTCGTGCGTTTGCAGGAGTTCGACTACCCGGCCGCCAGCGCTATCGCCTCGGTGATCCTGGCCGCGTCGCTGGTGCTGCTGTTTGCGATTAACACCCTGCAGAGCCGCTTCGGCCGCCGACTGGGAGGTCACTAATGGCGGATATTTCCCACATCAATGCTACCGAGCGCCAGCCGGTCAACTGGGGCAAATGGCTGCTGATCGGCATCGGCGTGCTGGTGTCGCTGCTGCTGCTGGTGGTGCCGATGATCTCTATCTTCTACGAAGCGCTGAAGATGGGGCTGGGCGTCGCCTTTCAGAATCTCGGCGACAGCGACATGCTGCACGCCATCTGGCTAACGGTGCTGGTCGCGCTGATTACCGTGCCGGTTAATCTGGTGTTCGGCACGCTGCTCGCCTGGCTGGTGACGCGCTTTAACTTTCCCGGCCGCCAGCTGCTGCTGACGCTGTTCGACATTCCGTTCGCCGTGTCGCCGGTGGTGGCTGGCCTGATGTATCTGCTGTTCTGGGGCGTCAACGGCACCGCAGGCAGCTGGCTGGACGCGCATAACATTCAGGTGATGTTCGCCTGGCCTGGCATGGTGCTGGCCACCGTCTTCGTGACCTGTCCCTTCGTGGTGCGCGAACTGGTGCCGGTGATGCTGAGCCAGGGCAGCCACGAAGATGAGGCGGCGGTCCTGCTTGGCGCCTCTGGCTGGCAGATGTTCCGCCGCGTAACGCTACCGAACATCCGCTGGGCGATGCTCTATGGCGTGGTACTGACCAACGCCCGCACCCTGGGCGAGTTCGGCGCGGTCTCGGTGGTATCGGGATCGATTCGCGGCGAAACCTACACGCTGCCGCTGCAAATTGAATTACTGCATCAGGATTACAACGTGGTGGGCGCGTTTACCGCTGCCGCGCTGCTGACGCTGATGGCAATTGTGACGCTGTTTCTGAAAAGCATGTTGCAGTGGCGTTTAGAGCAACAGCAGCATCGCCTGCAACAGGAGGAAAATCATGAGCATTGAGATTAACCAGATCAACAAATCTTTCGGCCGCACTCCGGTGTTGAACGATATCTCTCTGGATATTCCTTCTGGCCAGATGGTGGCGCTGCTGGGCCCGTCCGGCTCCGGGAAAACCACGCTGCTGCGTATTATCGCCGGGCTGGAGCACCAGAACAGCGGGCAGATTCGCTTTCATAATAAAGATGTCAGCGCGCTGCACGCCCGCGACCGCCAGGTCGGCTTCGTATTTCAGCACTATGCGCTGTTCCGTCATATGACGGTGTTCGACAATATCGCGTTCGGCCTGACGGTGCTGCCGCGCCGCGAGCGTCCGTCCTCGGCGGAAATTAAGCAGCGCGTGACGCGTTTGCTGGAGATGGTGCAGCTGGCGCATCTGGCGAACCGCTTCCCGGCGCAGCTGTCGGGCGGCCAGAAGCAGCGCGTGGCGCTGGCGCGCGCGCTGGCGGTCGAACCGCAGATCCTGCTGCTCGACGAACCTTTCGGCGCGCTGGACGCGCAGGTGCGTAAAGAGCTGCGTCGCTGGCTGCGTCAGCTGCATGAAGAGCTGAAATTCACCAGCGTCTTCGTGACTCACGATCAGGAAGAGGCGATGGAAGTGGCCGATCGCGTGGTGGTGATGAGCCAGGGAAATATCGAGCAGGTAGGCACGCCGGATGAGGTGTGGCGCGATCCCGCCACGCGCTTCGTGCTGGAGTTCCTCGGCGAAGTGAACCGCTTCGACGGCGAGGTCCACGGCTCGCAGTTCCACGTCGGCGCGCACCACTGGCCGCTGGGCTACACCCCGGCGCATCAGGGCGCGGTCGAGCTCTTCCTGCGGCCGTGGGAGATTGACGTTTCCCGTCAGAGCAGCCTGGAGACGCCGCTGCCGGTGCAGATCCTCGAGGTGAGCCCGCGCGGCCACTTCTGGCAGCTGGTGGTTCAGCCGACCGGCTGGCAGAGCGAACCTTTTTCGCTGGTGTACGACGGCGAACGAAGCGCGCCGGTGCGCGGCGAACGCCTGTTCGTCGGCCTGCAGCAGGCGCGCCTCTATCAGGGCGCGACGCCGCTGCGCGCTGTTGCCTTTGCCGAAAGCGCCTGATATTTTCTCACGCGACAGCGGGCGGGAGCGATCCCGCCCTTTTTTTGTTCGCTTAGCTTCGCCGGGAAACGCAACTTGACCACTCTGCAAAACACCATCGGCAATACGCCGCTGATCAAACTCCAGCGCCTGACGCCTGCCAACGGCAGCGAAATCTGGCTCAAGCTGGAAGGCAACAACCCTGCCGGCTCCGTCAAGGATCGCGCCGCCTGGTCGATGATCCACCAGGCAGAGCTGCGCGGCGAGATCGCGCCCGGCGACCGCCTGATTGAGGCGACCAGCGGCAATACCGGCATCGCGCTGGCGATGATCGCCGCCATGAAGGGCTACGCGCTGCGCTTGCTGATGCCTGAAAATATGAGCCAGGAGCGACAGGACGCGATGCGCGCCTACGGCGCCGAGCTGGTGCTGGTGAGCCGCGAGCAGGGCATGGAAGGCGCGCGCGATATGGCGCTGGCGATGATGGCGCGCGGGGAAGGGCATGTGCTCGATCAGTTCAATAATCCCGATAATCCGCTTGGCCACTACCAGACCACCGGTCCGGAGATCTGGCAGCAGAGCGCCGGACGCCTGACCCATTTCGTCTCCAGCATGGGCACCACCGGCACCATTACCGGCGTCGGGCGCTACCTGAAAGAGCAAAGCGATAGCGTGGCCATTATCGGCCTGCAGCCGGAAGAGGGCAGCGCCATACCCGGCATTCGTCGCTGGCCGCAGGCTTATCTGCCGGGCATCTATCGGCCCGAGCTGGTGGACGAGGTGATGGATATGGGACAGGCCGAGGCGGAAGAGACGATGCGCTCGCTGGCGCGCCGCGAAGGCATCTTCTGCGGCGTCAGCTCCGGCGGCGCGGTGGCAGGCGCATTGCGCATCGCTCAGGCGCGGCCCGGCAGCGTTATCGTCGCTATCGTCTGCGATCGCGGCGACCGCTATCTCTCGACCGGCGTATACCGCTAGCCTCTCTGCGAAACGGCCCGGTTGCGCCTGCCTGGTGCAGCCGGGCCGTTTTTGTCTATAGTCATCCTGAGCATCGTCTGACGTCGGATCTGTAAGGAACGCGTAAAATCTGCTGCGTCCGGCGCCCGCTCAGGACAAAATAGCGGCAATTCAGGCGAGAGACCCCTATGAAAATTTTGTTAGTTGACGACGATGTGGAGCTGGGCACCATGCTCAGCCAGTACCTTATTGCCGAAGGCTTTGAAACTCAGCTGGTATTAACCGGCAGCGCCGGTATCGAAGGCGCGCTTTCCGGCCACTACACCGCGATGATCCTCGATATTATGCTGCCCGATATGAGCGGCATCGACGTGCTGCGTCAGGTACGGCAGAACAGCCGCCTGCCGGTGATCATGCTGACCGCCAAAGGGGACAACATCGATCGCGTGATCGGGCTGGAGATGGGCGCGGACGACTATATGCCGAAGCCCTGCTACCCGCGCGAACTGGTGGCGCGGCTGCGCGCCGTGCTGCGCCGCTTCGAAGAGCAGGCGCCGCTGCCGGATAAAAAAGAGCTGCTGCGCTGGGGCGAACTGACGCTCAATCCCGCCACGCGCATGACCGAGTGGCAGGGCAAAGCCTTCGATCTCACCGCTTCGGAATTCAATCTGCTGGATCTGCTGATGCGCTCGCCGGACCGCGTGGTATCGAAAGATGAGCTGTCGGAAAAAGGGCTGGGCCGCCCGCGCGAAGCCTACGATCGCAGCGTTGACGTGCATATCAGCAATATCCGTCAGAAGCTGGCGGCGCTCACCGCCGACAGCGTCAATATCGAAACGGTGCGCAGCATCGGCTACCGCATTCGATGAAGCAAAACTACCGCGGGCGCATGTTCTGGAAGATTTTAATCGGCTTCTGGATCGTATTCGTTATTATCAGCCAGCTGCTCTGGCTCGGCTTCAGCATTGCCGGCAATCGCCACGAGCCGCCGGAAATTATCGCCACGCGCCGCATCGTCAACTTGCAGATGGCCTCTGCGGTTTCAGTGCTGGAGCGCGGCGGGCTCGGCTCGCTGAACGATATGATGGCGGACTGGGAGCCTAACGATCGTCAGTTCTTTTCCGTCATCCAGCATGCCCGACCCGTTCATTCCGAACCGCTGCCGGAAACCTTCAATCCGCCGTTTCAGGGCAAGTTCCCCGACGTGATCGTGCGCTGGGTAAAAGGGGCGGACGGCAAAGAGTATGAGCTGCGCTATAACGTCAAAGGCCTGCGCGAAGACAGCTCGATGGGCATGGACGGGCCGCGCCGCATTCTCAATATCCCCGAGCCGATGTTTCTTTTCGCCGGCTCGGTCGGGCTGTTATTTAGCCTGCTGCTGGCGTGGAACCTGACGCGGCCGATGCGCCAGCTGCGCGAGGGCTTTTCACGCGTGTCGAACGGCGATCTCAGCGTGCGGCTCTACCCCATGATGCGCAAACGCCACGATGAGCTCTCTAACGTGGCGGAGGCGTTCGACGCCATGGTGGAGCGGCTCGATACTCTGGTGCGCGCGCGCGAGGAGCTGCTGCATGATATTTCGCACGAGCTGCGTTCGCCGCTGGCGCGTCTGCAACTCGCCACGGGCTTAGCGCGTCAGACGCCAGCCAGCGTTAACGCCTCTCTGGATCGCATCGACGAAGAGGCGCGGCGGCTGGATAAGATGATTGGCGAGCTGTTGACGCTGTCGCGCGCCGAGCATGAGAGCATGCCTGACGAACAATATTTCGATCTGACCGGCCTGGTGCACGCGGTAGTCACCGATGTGCGCTACGAGGCGCAAATCCCCGGCGTGCAGGTTGACTTCCTGGTTGATGAAAACGCCGATTACACCGTGCGCGGCAACGCCGAGCTGATTCGCCGAGGTATCGAGAACGTGCTGCGCAACGCGCTGCGTTTCTCGCTGCCCGGTCAGCATATTCAGGTCAGGCTGAAGGCGGAGCAGGAATGGCTGGCGATTCGCGTACGCGATCAGGGACCAGGCGTGGACGATGAAAAGCTCTCCAGCATCTTCGATCCTTTTGTGCGGGTCAATTCGCCGCTGCTGGGCAAAGGCTACGGGCTGGGGCTGGCTATCGTGCGTAAGGTGGTGCTGGCGCATCACGGCGAGGTGCAGGCGGTGAATCGCCCTGAAGGCGGGCTGGAGCTGACGATTCGTCTGCCGCGCTGGCAGGCGCAGGATAAGGTCTGACTCTCTGCGGCTGAGAACAAAAAAAAACGGCACCCGCGGGTGCCGTTTTTCTTAGCTGCGTCCGTTACTTTTTAATGCGGATCACCGGTGTTTCGCCAACGGTAACCTGACCAGAGAGCTTAACCAGCTCCTTGATCTCATCCATATTGGAGATGACGACAGGCGTCAGCGTAGATTTAGCTTTCTCTTCCAGCAGCGGCAGATCAAACTCGATCACCACAT
Organism: Pantoea septica; assembly: GCF_002095575.1. Classification (GTDB taxonomy): domain Bacteria; phylum Pseudomonadota; class Gammaproteobacteria; order Enterobacterales; family Enterobacteriaceae; genus Pantoea; species Pantoea septica. The sequence continues at coordinate 64,492 of NZ_MLJJ01000023.1, forward strand.
CGCCTTTCTTGACCTTCTGGCCTTCTTCCGCGATGCGCTTAAAGCCTTCGCCTTTCAGCTCGACGGTGTCGATACCGAAGTGCACAAACAACTCGATGCCGTTGTCAGACTCGATTGAAAACGCGTGGTTGGTTTCGAAAATCTTACCGATAGTGCCATCGACCGGCGCAACCATTTTGTTGCCGGTTGGTTTGATGGCGATACCGTCGCCAACGATCTTCTCGGCAAACACCACATCCGGTACGTCTTCAATGTTTACGATTTCGCCTGACAGAGGCGCAACAATATCAATCGTCCCAGATGTGCTTTCTGATTTATTGCCAAAAAGCTTGTCAAGAAAACCCATATTCTTCTCCTAAACAGTATTGTTGGGCCAGCGTCTCGTGGATCAGCAGAGTGTTTTCTCTTTGATGAACTTGTTGACCAGGTTCATCAGATCTTCTGCTGTAGGTTGAGCCAGAGCCTGCTCCGCCAGAGCCTTCGCATCTTCGAAATTAGTATTGCGAATGATTTTCTTAATGCCTGGGATTGAAATGGCGCTCATGCTGAATTCGTCCAGCCCCATACCCAGTAACAGTAGTGTAGCACGTTCATCACCTGCCAGCTCACCGCACATGCCGGTCCACTTGCCTTCGGCGTGAGAAGCGTCGATCACCTGCTTGATTAAATTCAGCACCGACGGCGTCATCGGGTTATACAGATGCGAAATCAAATCATTACCACGATCGACCGCCAGAGTATACTGCGTCAGGTCGTTTGTCCCAATACTGAAGAAGTCGACTTCTTTCGCCAGATGACGCGCAATCACCGCCGACGCCGGGGTTTCCACCATAATGCCGACTTCGATGCTTTCATCGAACGCTTTGCCTTCTTCGCGCAGCTGCGCCTTAAGGGTTTCCAGTTCGGCTTTCAGGATGCGCACCTCTTCAACAGAGATGATCATCGGGAACATAATGCGCAGCTTGCCGAAGGCAGAGGCGCGTAAAATAGCGCGCAGCTGGGCATGAAGGATCTCTTTGCGATCCATGGCGATACGAATGGCGCGCCAGCCGAGGAACGGGTTCTCTTCTTTCGGCAGGTTCATGTAAGGCAGATCTTTGTCGCCGCCGATATCCATGGTGCGCACAATCACCGCCTGCGAACCGACAGCTTCAGCCACCGCTTTATAGGCCTGGAACTGCTCTTCTTCAGTGGGCAGCGAGTCGCGATCCATAAACAGGAATTCGGTGCGGTAGAGGCCGACGCCTTCTGCGCCGTTGCGCTCTGCGCCAGCGACGTCGCGCACGGTGCCGATGTTGGCGCACACTTCAACCTGGTGACCGTCCAGCGTGATCGCCGGCAGATCTTTCAGCTTGGCCAGCTCATGTTTTTCGCTCAGATACTGGGTCTGAACCGCTTTCAGCTCTTCCAGCTCGCTCTCTGACGGATTGACGTAAACTTTATTGTTCACGCCGTCCAGAATCAGAAAATCGCCGTTTTTGATCGTGGCAGTGACGTTGCCGGTGCCGACGATTGCCGGCAGCTCCAGCGAGCGAGCCATAATCGAGGTATGAGACGTGCGGCCGCCGAGGTCGGTGATAAAGCCCAGCACCTTTTTCAGGTTCAGCTGTGCGGTTTCCGACGGCGTTAAATCTTTGGCTACCAGGATGGATTCGTCCTGGATAGCGCTCAGGTCGACGATATGCAGACCGAGAATGTTTTGCAGCAGACGTTTGCCGATATCGCGAACGTCAGCGGCGCGTTCTTTGAGGTATTCGTCGTCCAGCTCTTCGAGCGCTTTCGCCTGACCGTCGATCACGGAGTAGGCGGCAGCGTCGGCCGAAGCGTGATCTTTCTTGATCAGGTCGATGATTTCCTGCTCCAGCTCTTCGTCTTCCAGCAACATGATGTGGCCTTCGAAGATGGCTGCTTTCTCTTCACCAAACGTTTCACCCGCTTTCACTCTGATCGCTTCCAGCTGCTGCGCAGCCTGAGCGCGGCCGTCGAGGAAGCGTTTTACTTCCTGGTCAACCTGGTCATCAGAAATCTTCTTGCGGTTGATGACGATCTCATCCTCAATCAACAGCAGAGCTTTGCCGAAAGCGATACCTGGTGATGCTAAAATGCCTGAAATCATAACCCTACCTTTTAATCACGATGGCTCTTAGACCCAATGCGTTGCCATTGTCGCGGGAGCTGTACTCTACGGATGTGATAACGCGGACAAGTTGTCCGCGATCAAGATGTTTGCACTCAATGGGGCAAAGGAGTCGGTGTAAAGCAAAAGCTGACTGGATTACTCCAGTTCAGCCATCAGTTTAACCAGATGCTCCACGGCCTGCTGCTCATCTTCGCCTTCTGCGGAGAGCGTCACAACCGTGCCCTGGGTCAGGCCCAGCGTCTGCAGTTTGAACAGGCTCTTGGCGCTGGCGGATTTGCCGTTAGAGGTAACGGTGATTTCTGACTGGAACGCTTTCGCTTCTTTAACAAACTGCGCGGCAGGGCGGGTGTGAAGACCATTAGGCGCGGTGATAGTAACTTCTTGCTGGAACATTTTGTTTCCCCAACGTTATCAGGTTTGGTGTTATGGACTTAAAGTCTAGCCTGGAGCCGTAACTTTAGCCTGTGTAGGTGCGCGGGTATAGCGTTACGCTGACCATTAAATGCGCTTGAATGAGTAAGTCATTCCAGTTGAAGGGTCAAAATCCCTGTCGAGCGCTTCAGCTGCTAATTATGCCGTGATTCGCCGTTTCGCCAAATGCGTAAATCGATTCAGCTTGATCCACTTCAAAGGCTGATTAATTTCAGGCACCGAAATAATTGGCAGCTTAAATACCAGAGCTGAGTCACTGAAATCAATCTGGGCGGTGGTGAAAGTGCGATCTGCGCCACAAAAAAGCACCCATTTGGGTGCTTTTTTCGGCGTTTTCGGAATCTGCCGTTACTGCTGCAGCTCTTTCTCGGTGAAAAGATCGGCAAACAGCGCGGTACTCAAATAGCGCTCGCCGGAAGAGGGGAGAATGACCACGATATTCTTGTTGGCGAAGGCTTCGTCTTCCTGCAGCTTCAGCGCCGCTGCGACCGCCGCGCCGGAAGAGATGCCAGCGAGAATGCCTTCCTCTTCCATCAGCTGACGCGCCGTGCTGATCGCCTCTTCATTGGTGATCGCCACGACGCGGTCCACCAGATCGAGATCGAGGTTGCCGGGAATAAAGCCGGCGCCGATGCCCTGAATCTTATGCGGGCCAGGCTTGATCTCTTCGCCCGCAATCGCCTGAGCGATAACCGGCGAGTCGGTTGGCTCCACCGCCACGGTAATCAGCTCTTTCTTGCCTTTGGTATTCTTGATATAGCGAGAGACGCCGGTCAGGGTGCCGCCGGTGCCGACGCCCGCGATAAACACGTCTACCGCGCCATCGGTATCTTCCCAGATTTCAGGGCCGGTGGTCTTCTCGTGAATTTCCGGGTTTGCCGGGTTGCTGAACTGCTGCAACAACACATATTTGTCCGGATCGCTGGCGACGATCTCTTCCGCTTTGGCGATAGCGCCTTTCATGCCTTTCGGCCCTTCGGTCAGCACCAGGTTGGCGCCCAGCGCTTTCAGCAGCTTGCGACGTTCGACGGACATCGTTTCCGGCATGGTCAGCGTCAGCTTGTAGCCGCGCGCGGCGGCGACGTAGGCCAGCGCGATGCCGGTATTGCCGCTGGTCGGTTCAACCAGTTCGACGCCAGGTTTCAGAATACCGCGTTTCTCTGCGTCCCAAATCATATTGGCACCGATACGGCATTTTACGCTGAAGCTCGGGTTACGGGATTCTACCTTCGCCAGAATGCGGCCGTTACCGATGCGGTTCAGTCGAACCAGTGGCGTATGACCAATTGTCAACGAGTTATCTTCATAGATCTTACTCATAGCCTGTCCTTAACTGTATGAATTATTGGGAACCCACTGAGCATACCCTTTCTGTCTACGCGCGGAAGGAAAGAAAACGCATATCTATATGTCCCCACGCAATAAGCCCTGTTAAAAAATGCATAAGGCGCTCTGATGAGTACTAGCGTAGCTCAGCGCGGCCTAATTGCGCACGGTAGCGATCGACCCACATCGCCGTCGCGCCGCATACCGCAACCGGCATAATCGCCAGGTTGAGAATCGGAATCATGGTGAACAGGCTGACCAGCGCGCCGAACTGCATATTGGCGCTTTTATGGCGGCGCAGAGCGCTGCGCATCTGCTGAAAGCTCACTTTATGGTTATCGAACGGATAGTCGCAATACTGCACCGAAAGCATCCAGGCGCTGAACAGAAACCACAGCACCGGCGCCACCGTCTGGCCAAAGCCGGGAATAAAGTAGAGCAGCAGCAGGCCGAGCGCGCGCGGCAGATAGTAGCCGAGCTTTTGCAGTTCGCGCTTCATAATGCGCGGCACATCCTTCAGCATCGCCATCCAGCCGCTGTCCGGCAGCGGTTTGCCCGTCAGGCGGCCTTCCAGCTGCTCCGCCAGCAGGCCGCAAAACGGCGCTGCGATCCAGTTGGCAATAGTAGAAAAGAAGTAGCTGAACACCAGCACGATCGAAATGACCGACAGCGGCCAGAGCAGATAGCTTAGCCACTGCAGCCAGCCGGGAATGTGCGCCATCAGCTGCGGGATCCAGCTGCCCAGCTGGTAGAAGAGCCAGACAAACGCGCCGCCCAGCAGCAGAATATTGACCAGCAGTGGAATAATGACGAAACGCCGAATGCCTGGCAGACGAACCAGTCTCCAGCCTTCGCTAAAATAGTGCACGCCGTTGAAACTTGAGACAGTGTTCTCGTGGGCCATACAGGCAACTCTCCAGGAAATAATCAGGCGAGACCATGATAACCTGGCTTTTTCTCCTGACCATGAGGCGATTGTGTGAAAAAACAGCAAAAAAACGTGGGGTGACTATCTTATTTGTCAGAAAATACTGCACGAGCTTGCACTTGTTTAGCTGGGCAAATACAGTTAGAGGATAAAGTTTGCCGCGGTGGCAAGGTATTGGAACAACAGAGAATACAATGATGCAGGATTTGCGTCTGATATTAATCGTTGTTGGCGCGATCGCCATTATAGCGCTCCTTCTTCACGGGCTGTGGACCAGCCGTAAAGAGCGTTCGTCAGTGTTTCGCGATCGCCCGCACAAACGGCTGAAACAGCGCGACCAGCGCGACGATGAAGATAGCCTGACCGAGGACGAAGAGAGCGTCGGCGAAGTTCGCGTGCGCCATGAGCGGCCGCATCAGGAGCCGCGCATCGATCATTTCCGCGACGAGCAGCAGGATGACGCGCCGGTTTTCGCCGCCGCGCCGGAGAAGCCGCGTCAGCCCGCCGCGCGTCCGCAGCCTCAGCAGGAAGAGGATCCGCTGCTGGCGCCGCAACAGCCGCGTCCACAGCAGCCGCGTCCGCAGCCTCAGCCTGTTCAGACGCCGCAGGAACCTGCGCCGCGTTTCGCGCCGGCTCAGCCGATACAGGCCGATCCGCTGCTCGATTTAGATCCGCTGGACGCCGCGCAGCCCGAGCCGCTGTACGAGGCGGAGCCGGAGCCGCAGCAGCCTGTTCGCCACCAGCCGGAACAGCATGAACCGCAGCCGGTTGAACCGGTTCGCCAGGAGGCGCCGAAAGCGCCAGGCAAGCCGAAAGAGACGGTGCTGGTGCTGCACGTCGCCGCGCATACCGGCGGCACGCTGAATGGCGAAGCGCTGCTGCAGGGCATTCTGCAAGCGGGCTTCCAGTTCGGCGAAATGAATATTTTCCATCGCCATCTCAGCCCGGCGGGCAGCGGTCCCGTGCTGTTCAGTCTGGCGAACATGGTGAAGCCCGGCTCGTTCAATCCAGATGAGATGTCTGACTTCTCTACGCCCGGCATCTCGATCTTTATGATGGTGCCCTCCTACGGCGACGCGAACCAAAACTTTAAGCTGATGCTGCAGTCTGCGCAGCGTATCGCCGATGACGTCGGCGGCGTGGTGCTGGACGACGAGCGTCGCATGATGACGCCGCAGAAGCTGGAAACTTACAAGAACCGCATACGCGAAGTCATTGAATCCAGAGAATAGGGCAGACCGTTAATTCTGTTTCACCAAACCCCCGCCTGTCGGGGGTTTTTTATCTGATGGGGCAATATGAAATCCGTTCAGGACCAGATCACCGAACTGCGCACCACGCTGCGCCATCACGAGTACCTCTACCATGTCATGGACGCGCCCGAAATACCGGACGCCGAATATGACCGCCTGATGCGCGAACTGCGCGCGCTGGAAGAGCAGCATCCCGAACTCATTACGCCCGACTCGCCGACCCAGCGCGTGGGTGCCGCGCCGCTAACGGTATTCGAGCAGGTGCGCCATGAGGTGCCGATGCTGTCGCTGGACAATACCTTCGACGAAGCTGGCTTTCTCGCCTTCAACAAGCGCGTGCAGGATCGCCTGAAAAACAGCGACGATATCGCCTACTGCTGCGAACTGAAGCTGGATGGACTGGCGGTGAGCCTGCTTTACGAGAACGGTCTGCTGACGCGCGCTGCCACGCGCGGCGACGGCACCACGGGCGAGAACATCACCGCCAACGTCCGCACCATCGGCGCAATCCCGCTGCGCCTGAAGGGCGACGATTTTCCCGCGCGGCTGGAAGTGCGCGGCGAAGTCTTTATGACGCAGCGCGGCTTCGAGAAGCTGAATGCCGAAGCGCGCCGCACCGACGGTAAAATCTTCGCTAACCCGCGCAACGCCGCCGCGGGCTCGCTGCGCCAGCTCGATCCGCGCATCACCGCGAAGCGTCCGCTCACCTTTTTCTGTTACGGCTTCGGGCTGCTGGAAGGCGGCGAGCTGCCGGGCAGCCACTATGCGCGGTTACAGCAGTTTAAAGCCTGGGGACTGCCGGTCAGCGATCGCGTTCAGCTGGTGCACAGCGCGGAAGAAGCGCTGGCGTTCTACCGTCGGGTAGAGGATACGCGTCCTGAGCTGGGATTCGATATCGACGGCGTAGTCATCAAAGTTGACTCGCAGGCGCTGCAGGAGCGGCTCGGCTTCGTGGCGCGTGCGCCGCGCTGGGCGGTAGCCTTTAAGTTTCC
>NZ_MLJJ01000024.1 GCF_002095575.1 Pantoea septica
CTATGAGCTGGTATTTATCGCGACCGGCGTGATCCTGTTTTCGCTGCTGGTGGGCGTGGTGCTGCTGCCGCTGCTGCTGCGCGGCGTGGACGGCATCGATAAAGCCGGCCACCGCCGCGAGCTGCAAAGCGCCCGTGCGGTGATGGCGAGCGTGGCGATCGAAAGCCTGCATAAAATGGAAGAGCGGCTGGAGAACAGCAGCGAGGAGAATATCGATCCTGAGCTGCTCAAAGAGGTCAGCCTGCGCGTTATCGGCAACCTGCGTCGTCGCGCCGACGGCAAAAGCGATCTGGAGCAGGCGCTGTTCGCCGAGAATCTGGAGCGTCGCTTCCGCCTGACCGCGCTGCGCGCCGAGCGTGCCGAGGTCTATCACCTGCGCGCAACTCAGCAGATCTCCGATGAGAGCATGCAGCGGCTGCTGCGCGATCTCGACCTGCTGGAAGCGCTGCTGATCGAGAAAGAAGAGTAAGCCGCGCGCCGCGCCTATACCGACAGGCGCGGCGCTTCATCCGGCCAGTGTTCGCGGCAGCAGGCGATCCACGCCTGCGCGCTGCGCGACAGATAGCTTCCCTCCCGCCAGATCAATCCCAGGCTCCACATCAGCTCCGACTCCAGCGGCAGCCACAGCAGCGACTGCTTATCCAGCCGCTGACAGATCGGCTCCGGCAGGATCGCCAGTCCCATCTCCGCCTGCACCATCGCCGCCAGAAAATCCCACTGTCCGCTGCGTACCGCGATATGCGGCGTGACGCCAAGACGCTGAAACGCCTTCATCAGCTGGCGGTTCAGCGAGAACTCCTCGTTGAAAATCAGCAGCGGATGCGCCGCCATCTCCGTCAGCGCGATATGGCTGCGGTTAAGCCAGACGGGCTGGCGCGGCACCAGCACGCAAAGCGGATGGTGCATCAGAGGCAGCGTGTTCAGCGGCAAATCGGGATCGACCGGCAGGGCGGTAAGCGCGATATCCAGGCTGCCCGCCAGCACCGCCTGCTGCACCGTGAGGCCGCCAAATTCGGAGATATTCAGGGTGACGCCGGGATAGCGGCGGCGAAACGCCGAGATCGAGCCGGCGATCTGCATGCCGACCATCGGCGGAATGCCGAGGCGCAGCTCGCCGGTTTTCAGCTGGTTAATATCGCCGATTTCCGCCTCGAGCTGGTGGAACTCCTGCAAAATCGCCAACCCGCGCTGGTAAACCGCCTGGCCGCTGTCGGTCAGATGAAGCTTTCGGCCGTCGCGCAGCAGCAGCGTGCAGCCCAGCTCCTCTTCCAGCTGGCGCAGCATTTTGCTGATGGTGGGCTGAGTCACATAGAGCTTTTGCGCGGCGCGGGTAAAACTCTGCTGGCGCACCACCTCGGTGAAGTAGCGTAAAGCGCGGACGTCCATAACTATTCCTTTTTGGCATGATTGGAATAATTTTAATTCATTTTTTTCACCTTCTGTCGCGGATTTATACTAAGCACCGAATCTGATGAAGGGAGAAAAGAAAATGGCGTTAGCGCTCAGCCCGCAGCGCGTGGGCAGGCTGCAACGACTCTGGTTGCCGCTGCAGCTGCTGCTGTACATCGGCATGTTTATCGCCTGCGATCGTCTGGTGAGCTGGCTGCATCTGCCGCTGCCCGCCAATATCGTCGGCATGCTGCTGCTGCTGGTCCTGATCGTCACGCGCGTGCTGCCGCTGCGCTGGGTCAGGGCGGGCTCGCGCTGGCTGCTGGCCGAAATGCTGCTGTTCTTTATTCCGGCGGTGGTGGCGGTGGTGAACTACGGCGACCTGCTGCGCGTCGACGGCTGGCGCATCTGCGTGGTGATTGCGCTAAGCACCGTACTGGTGCTCGCCTCCACCGCGCTGGTGGTCGATCGCCTCTACCGGTATGAAGTGGCGCGCGCGGCGCGCAGGGAACAGCGTGATGCGTGATTTTATCCTGAGCCTGCTCTGTCTGGCGGTCACGCTGCTGATCTACTTTCTCAACAAGCGTCTCTATCGCCGCTGGCGCACGCTGCTGCTGATGCCGCTGGTGGCGACGCCCGCGCTGCTGGTTGCGCTGCTGCTGATTACGCACGTCTCCTGGCAGGACTATATTGCTGAAAGCCACTGGCTGCTCTGGCTGCTCGGCCCGGCGACGCTGGCCTTCGCCGTGCCGGTGTATGAAAACATGACGATTATTCGCCGTCACTGGCTCTCGCTGAGCGCCGGGGTGCTGACCGCCACGCTGGTGGCGGTTTGCAGTTCGGTGTGGCTGGCGCGGCTGCTGACGCTGCCTGAGTCGATCCAGCGCAGCCTGGCTGTGCGCTCCATCACCACGCCTTTCGCGCTGGCGGCGGCGAAGCCCATCGGCGGCCAGCCCGATCTGGTCGCGCTGTTTGTGGTTATCACCGGCGTGTTCGGCGTGGCGATCGGCGACGTGCTGTTTCTGCGCATCGCTATCCGTCAGGGCGTGGCGAAAGGGGCGGGCTTCGGCGCGGCGTCGCACGGGGCAGGCACGGCGCGCGCCTGGCAGCTTGGCGAACAGGAGGGCGTGGTTGCCAGCCTGGTGATGATGCTTTCCGGCATCGTGACGGTGGTGCTGGCGCCGCTTATCGGCCACCTGATGTGGGCAGCCTGACAAAAAATTTGCCGATCGACATGTCTGTTTACGTAAAGGTTGCCAAATAGAGTTGTCAGGGGATTTCAGGCTGTTAACCTTTGCGCCGAAATTATTGTCCTTTCATGGAGTGGAATCATGTTTAAGCAACTTGTTACCGGGAGCGCACTGGGTCTGGTACTGCTGAGCGGCGCGGCGCAGGCTATCGAAGGCAGCGTGGATGTCGGCGAGCACAACACTAATCTGAACGTCGGTCTGGGCACCACCTCGCCTGGCCTGTTCCTTAAAGGCAACTGGCTGCGTAGCGATCACGACGGCAGCACCTACGGCCTGGGACTGGGTTACAACGTCGATATCGGCGGACTGCGTCTGGCGCCGACCGCCAAGACCATTTTCACCCATCCGGAAGATGGTAAAGATGGCTTCGCCGTGGCGCTGGGCGGCGGCGCGCAGTACAGCTTCAACAGCATGTGGGGCCTCTACGGCGAATACTACTATGCGCCAGAAGGTCTGACCGACCATCTCGACAGCTATCAGGAAGCCGCTGGCGGCCTGAGCTTCACCCCGATTTCGCTGCTGAACCTGCGCGTGGGCTATCAGTATATCGAGCTGAACAACAAAGGCGGTCGTAAAGACAACGTGCTGGTCGACGGCCCGTACGTCGGCGCTTCGCTGCGTTTCTGATTCGATCGGATAAAAAAAGGCGGCTTATCAGCCGCCTTTTTTATTTTGCCGCGCCGTGAGATCAGTGCGACTTGCCCTGCGAGATGCCGACGCCGGTCTGCGAGCGGATAAACTGCGCCCGGAAGCGACCGCGCTCCTGCGCCCCCTGCGGCGAATGGTCAGTAACGGAGAAGAGCCAGGTGCCGACAAAGGCGACGATCATTGAGAAGAGCGCCGGATACTCATAGGGATAAATCGGGGATGCGTGACCCAGCACCTGCACCCATACCGTCGGGCCGAGGATCATCAGCACCACCGCCGTGATCAGCCCAAGCCAGCCGCCAGTCATCGCGCCGCGCGTGGTCAGCTTCGACCAGTACATCGACAGCAGAATGATGGGGAAGTTACAGCTGGCGGCGATAGAGAAGGCGAGGCCGACCATAAAGGCGATGTTCTGCTTCTCAAACAGAATGCCCAGCGCAATCGCCACCACGCCCAATACCAGTACGGTAATCTTCGACACGCGCAGCTCTTCGCGCTCGGTCGCCTGACCTTTGCGGATAACGCTGGCGTAAAGGTCGTGCGATACCGCCGACGCGCCCGCCAGCGTCAGCCCGGCGACCACCGCCAGAATGGTGGCGAAGGCCACGGCGGAGATAAAGCCGAGGAAGGTGCTGCCGCCCACCGCGTTCGCCAGATGCACCGCCGCCATATTGGTGCCGCCGATCAGCGCGCCGCTGGCGTCTTTAAAGGCGGGGTTCGCCCCGACCAGCAGAATCGCCCCGAAGCCGATAATAAAGGTCAGGAAGTAGAAGTAGCCCATAAAGCCGGTGGCCCAGAAGACGCTTTTACGCGCCTCGCGCGCGTCCGCCACGGTAAAGAAACGCATCAGAATATGCGGCAATCCGGCGGTGCCGAACATCAGCCCCAGCCCGAGCGAGAGCGCGGAAATAGGATCCTTCACCAGCCCGCCCGGCTGCATGATGGCCGCGCCTTTCGGGTGCACCGCCATTGCCTGAGTAAAGAGGTTATTGAAGCTGAAGCCGGTCGCCTTCATCACCATGATCGCCATAAAAGAGGCGCCGAACAGCAGCAGCACCGCTTTGATAATCTGCACCCAGGTGGTCGCCAGCATGCCGCCGAACAGCACGTAAAGCACCATCAGGATGCCCACCAGCACCACGGCGATATGATAGTCGAGGCCGAACAGCAGCTGGATTAGCTTGCCTGCGCCCACCATCTGCGCAATCAGGTAGAGCGCCACCACCACCAGCGAGCCGCAGGCGGAGAGGGTGCGAATCGGCTTCTGCTGCAGGCGATAGGAGGCGACGTCGGCGAAGGTGTAGCGGCCCAGATTGCGCAGGCGCTCGGCAATTAAAAACAGGATCATCGGCCAGCCCACCAGGAAGCCGAGCGAGTAGATCAGCCCGTCGTAGCCGGAGGTGTAAACCAGCGCGGAGATGCCGAGAAAGGAGGCGGCGGACATAAAGTCGCCCGCCATCGCCAGGCCGTTCTGGAAGCCGGTAATATTGCCGCCGGCGGTATAGTAGTCGTTGCGCGAGCGGGTGCGCTTCGACGCCCAGTACGTAATGCCCAGCGTGGCGGCGACGAACACCACAAACATGCCGATCGCCTGATAGTTGGTGGCCTGCTGCTGCACCGCGCCGGTCAGGGCGTCCGCCAGCGCGGAGGCGGGCAGCAGCGCCAGCAGCCAGAGAGAAAGACGCTTCATGGTTTTACCTCGCTGAGAATCTGCTTCGTCAGGCGATCGAACTCGCCGTTGGCGCGCCAGACGTAAACGCCGGTCAGCACAAAAGAAATCACAATCAGGCCCACGCCGATGGGAATGCCGCGCGTCACGCTGGTGCCGTCATGCAGCGGCGTGCCGAGCCAGCCGGGCGCGAAGGCGATCAGCAGGATAAAGCCGACGTAGAGCACCAGCATAATCAGCGATAGCACCAGGGCGAACCGCTGGCGCTTATGCACCAGCTCCTGAAAGCGCGGATGACGCTCAATTCGTTGATTGAGCGCCTCCTGAGTGGAAAGGGCGTCGTTCATCACAGTTTCTCCAGAGGTTATGCAGGCGGCAGCCTCACGCTGCTGCGCGAGAAAGGCCTGGTCAGATATTGTTATGTGACTTCAGAAACACACTGCGTAAGGAAAGGGCGGCGGGAAGAAGAGACCTCCCGCCGGTAAGACGGTTTACGGCATACGGATCGCCTGCTTCTCCTCCAGCAGTTTATCCACGACGCCCGGATCGGCCAGCGTTGAGGTGTCGCCCAGATTGCTGGTGTCGCCCGCGGCGATCTTGCGCAGGATGCGGCGCATAATCTTGCCGGAACGGGTTTTCGGCAGCGAGTCGGTCCAGTGCAGGATATCAGGCGTGGCGATGGCGCCAATCTCTTTCCGCACCCAGCTGCGCACCTCGGTATAAAGCTCCGGCGACGGCTCTTCGCCATGGTTCAGCGTGATATAGGCGTAGATCGCCTGGCCTTTAATACTGTGCGGAATGCCCACCACCGCCGCTTCTGCGATCTTGGGATGCGACACCAGCGCAGACTCGATCTCGGCCGTACCGAGACGGTGGCCCGAGACGTTGAGCACGTCGTCGACGCGGCCGGTAATCCAGTAGTAGCCATCTTCGTCGCGGCGCGCGCCGTCGCCGCTGAAATAGCAATTCTTGAAAGTAGAGAAGTAGGTCTGCTCGAAGCGGTCATGATCGCCGAACAACGTACGCGCCTGGCCCGGCCAGGAGTCGGTGATCACCAGATTGCCTTCCGCCGCGCCCTCCTGCGGATTGCCTTCGTTATCCACCAGCGCAGGCTGCACGCCGAAGAAAGGTTTGGTCGCGGAGCCCGCTTTCAGCTCGATGGCGCCCGGCAGCGGCGCGATCATAAAGCCGCCGGTTTCGGTCTGCCACCAGGTATCCACAATCGGACAGCGGCCGTCGCCAATTTTGTTGTAGTACCATTCCCAGGCTTCCGGATTAATGGGTTCGCCCACCGAGCCCATAATGCGCAGGCTCTGGCGGCTGGTGCCCTCAATCGCCTTGTCGCCTTCCGCCATCAGGGCGCGGATCGCCGTCGGCGCGGTATAGAGCAGGGTAACGTTGTGTTTGTCTACCACTTCCGCCATGCGGCTCGGTTTCGGCCAGTTCGGCACGCCCTCGAACATCAGGGTGGTGGCGCCGCACGCCAGCGGCCCGTAGAGCAGATAGCTGTGACCGGTGACCCAGCCGACGTCGGCGGTACACCAGTAGATATCTTCCGGGTGATAATCGAAAACATATTTGAAGGTGGTCGCCGCATAAACCAGGTAGCCGCCGGTGGTGTGCAGCACCCCTTTAGGCTTGCCGGTAGAGCCAGAGGTATAAAGGATAAAAAGCGGATCTTCCGCCTGCATCTCGGCGGGCGCGTGCTGCTCGCTCGCTTTATCCATTAACTCGGACCACCAGAGATCGCGGCCATCTTGCCAGTCAATCGCTCCGCCGGTGCGCTTCAGCACCACCACATTTTTCACGCTGTTGACGGTGGGATTTTTCAGCGCGTCGTCGACGTTTTTCTTCAGCGGGATAGGGCGTCCGGCGCGCACGCCTTCATCCGCGGTGATCACCAGTTTCGCGCTGGAGTCCACCACGCGGCCCGCGACCGCTTCCGGCGAAAAGCCGCCGAAAATCACTGAATGCACCGCACCGATGCGCGCGCAGGCCAGCATCGCCACCGCCGCTTCGGGCACCATCGGCATATAGATCGCCACCACGTCGCCTTTTTTCACCCCCAGCGACAGCAGCACATTGGCGAAGCGGCACACCTGGTTATGCAGCTGGCGAAAAGTCAGCGTCTTGCTTTCGCTGGCGTCGTCGCCTTCCCAGATAATGGCGGGATGGTCGCCGCGCTGTTCCAGATGGCGATCGAGGCAGTTGGCCGCCAGATTGAGCGTGCCGTCCTCGTACCAGCGAATAGAAATATTGCCCGGCGCGAAAGAGCTGTTTTTCACTTTGCTGTAGGGCTTGATCCAGTCGAGGATTTTCCCCTGTTCGCCCCAGAACGCATCCGGATCGCTGACGGACTGCTGATACATCGTCTGATACTGCTCGGCAGTGATCAGGGCATTCGCGGCAATGGCGGCAGGTATCGGGTGTTTATGTTGTTGGCTCATGGCGGATCTCCTTGAAGATGTTAATAATATGTCAATCAAAGGTTAAGTGAAGCCTGAGCCAGTGCTTTGTTTCTTTTTTGCGCCTTAGATCACGAGAGCGCCTGCCAGCGTGTTATCTCTTGCAAATCCCTCGAACATGCGGCGCAGTCCGCTCCTGCGGCTGGCGAAAAATACAGCAAACGAATCCGCCGCCTTTTTGCGCAGCGCTGCATAGCTATGCGCATAATTTAACAACTATTACTTTTTAGAACAGCAGGTTAGGGTTTTTATAACTAAACAGCATTTTATGCTAGAAGAGTGGTTAATCTTTAATCGAACACGCCAGGGGTTGCATTTACCACAGTGAAAATGATACTTATCTCGCCCCTGCTCAGCAGGACTCAACCAGACGGCGTCTGAAAAAAGTACGAGAATTATCGCATTTTCGTCGAGGACGCTGTCCTCAATAACCCTCTAATTTACCGGGCTTTTGCTCACTTCCCTGTGTGTATCCTTCTCTGCACCTTCGCAGCGTAGCAATAGGGGTTTTGACTGAGGAAATAACGCGTTATGAAAGGTTTTAAAATAAGCCTGGCCTGGCAGATTCTGATTGCGCTGGTGCTCGGCATCGTTGTCGGTTCAGTGCTGCATAATCAGCCAGACGATCGTGAATGGTTAATCACCAACATTCTCAGCCCGGCGGGCGATATCTTTATTCATCTGATCAAGATGATCGTTGTGCCTATCGTGATTTCATCGCTGATTGTCGGCATCGCCGGCGTGGGCGATGCGAAGAAACTGGGACGAATCGGCGTCAAAACCATCGTCTATTTCGAAGTGATCACCACCCTTGCCATTGTGGTCGGCATTACGCTGGCTAACGTGTTTCAACCCGGCACCGGCATTGATATGTCAACGCTGGCAACGGTGGACATCTCTAAGTATGAAGCCACGACCGAAGCGGTGCAGAACGGGCCTCACAGTCTGGTCACCACCATTTTGTCGCTGATCCCGCAGAACATCTTCGCTTCGCTGGTGAAGGGCGACATGCTGCCGATCATCTTCTTCTCGGTGCTGTTCGGCATGGGCCTGTCGGCGCTGCCGTCGGAGCAGCGCGATCCGCTGGTTAACCTCTTCCGCAGCGTGTCGGAAACCATGTTTAAAGTGACGCACATGATTATGCGTTACGCGCCAGTAGGCGTCTTCGCGCTGATCGCCGTGACCATCGCCAACTTCGGCTTCGCCTCGCTGTGGCCGCTGGCGAAGCTGGTGCTGCTGGTTTACGCCGCGATTCTCTTCTTCGCGTTCGTTATCCTTGGCGGCGTGGCGCGCTTCTGCAAGCTGCGTATCACCACCCTGATGCGCATCCTGAAAGATGAGCTGATCCTCTCTTACTCGACCTCCAGCTCGGAAACCGTGCTGCCGCGCATTATGCAGAAGATGGAGGCCTACGGCGCGCCCAAGGCGATCACCAGCTTCGTGGTGCCGACCGGCTACTCCTTTAACCTGGACGGCTCGACGCTCTACCAGAGCATCGCCGCCATCTTTATCGCGCAGCTTTACGGCATCGACCTGTCGCTGACCGACGAGATTATCCTGGTGCTGACGCTGATGGTGACCTCGAAAGGCATCGCGGGCGTGCCGGGCGTGTCGTTCGTGGTGCTGCTGGCGACGCTGGGCAGCGTCGGCATCCCGCTGGAAGGCCTGGCCTTTATCGCGGGCGTCGACCGCATCATGGATATGGCGCGCACCGCGCTTAACGTCATCGGCAACGCGCTGGCGGTGCTGGTTATCGCTCGCTGGGAAAACCAGTTCGACGCCGAGCAGGCGAAAGCCTATGAGTTGAAGCTGCGCGCACAAACGGCGAGCTAACGCTTCTTACAGGCGATTCCCCTTGCTAACAAGCGGATAAGACGGCCCGAAGAGCAAAGCGTCCCGCAACAAGGATGTTGCGGGCCGAGCTGCCAGGGATGGCGCTTTTTGCGTCTTTGCGATCGGGCCGTCTTATCCGCGCAGGCTCCGGCGTTCCAGGCGACACCATGCCATGCAACAGGGTTCAGACAACGTCTGAACCCTTTTTTTATCCCGTAAATATGTTAAAACCGGGCCTGGATAAATCATGCCCGGAGCACGTCCCATGACAATCGACCTCAGCCAGCTCATCACCGAAGGCCGCAACCCGGCCAGCCAGAACATCGACGAGCTCGCCACCGACGCCATGCTGCGCGTCATTAACAACGAAGATAAAAAAGTGGCGCTGGCGGTTGAAGCGATCGTGCCGCAGATCGCCCAAACGGTTGACGCCATCGTCGCCGCCTTCGCGCAGGGCGGCCGACTGATCTACAGCGGCGCGGGCACCTCCGGGCGACTCGGCATCCTCGACGCCAGCGAATGCCCGCCGACCTTCGGCACGCCGCGCGGTCAGGTGGTAGGGCTCATCGCGGGCGGCCACAATGCGATACTGCAGGCAGTAGAAAACGCGGAGGACGACCGCGAGCAGGGCGCGCAGGATCTGCGCGACATTCAGTTCAGCAAGAAAGATGTGCTGGTGGGCATCGCCGCCAGCGGCCGTACGCCCTACGTGCTGGGGGCGCTGGAATACGCCCGCACGCTGGGCGCCACTACGGCGGCGCTCACCTGTAACCCGAACAGCGCCATGGCGCAGGCAGCGGAAATCGCGCTCACGCCGGTGGTCGGCCCGGAAGTGGTTACCGGATCCTCGCGCATGAAAGCGGGCACCGCCCAGAAGCTGGTGCTCAACATGCTCACCACCGGCGCGATGATCCGCAGCGGTAAAGTCTACGGCAACCTGATGGTCGACGTCGAAGCCACCAACCAGAAACTGGTGCAGCGCCAGATCAACATCGTCATGCAGGCCACCGACTGCGACGAAGCGGGCGCGCGCCGCGCGCTGACGGCCTGCGACGGACACTGCAAAACCGCCATTCTGATGCTGCTGGCCGACATCGACGCCGAAGAAGCCCGCGCGCGGCTCAAAAGGCATCAGGGCTTTATCCGCCGTGCGCTACAGGACTGATAAACGCAATCATTAAAAAGGGCTAACGATTTACAGATAAGCGGATGGCGGGTCAATTGCTCGCCAGCTGCTTTTTTAGCGGGGAAAATTTATTACCTCCTCTAAAGCCAGGGTCTTTTGCTGCCGAAAAGAAAAAAAAACATAACTGATGATCGCCCTACATTCAGCAGCCCTTTCAAGGACCCTTTATGCGTAATAATCAGCCAGTCACTCAGCGCGAATTCGTGTTTGACGATGACGCGACGTTAATGTCGACCACCGATATCAATAGCTACATCACCTATGCCAACGACGCCTTTATCGAGGTCAGCGGCTTTACGCCGGAAGAGGTCAACGGTCAGCCGCACAACATGGTGCGCCATCCCGACATGCCGCCCGAGGCGTTTGCCGACATGTGGGCGACGCTGAAGCAGGGCGAACCCTGGTCGGCGCTGGTAAAAAACCGCCGTAAAAATGGCGATCACTACTGGGTGCGCGCCAATGCGGTGCCGGTGGTGCGCGACGGCAAGGTGCAGGGATTTATGTCGGTGCGCACCAAACCCGGCGAAGCGGAAATTCGCGCCACTGAAGCGCTCTATCGCGATTTTCGCGAAGGGCGGGCAAAAGGGCGCCGCTTCCATAAAGGGCTGATCGTGCGCGCCGGCTGGCGTCGCGTCGGGTCACTGCTGAAAACGCTGCCGCTGCGCTGGCGCATTCGCCTGCCGCTGATGACGCTGCTGCCGCTGGCGGCGCTTAGCGCCGCGCTGCTCGGCATGACGCCCGCCTCGCTGGGCTGCTTTTCCGGCGGCATGACGCTCCTGCTGCTGCTGACCAGCCTGTGGATGGAACGGCAAATCTCGCGCCCCATCGAACGCATGTGCCAGCAGGCGCTTAGCGTGGCCACCGGCGCCAGTCATAAGGTGGAGCAAATCGATCGCGTCGATGAGGTGGGGATGACGCAGCGCGCTATCGGCCAGCTCGGCCTGATGTTCCGCTGGCTGGTGGATGACGTCAGCGGGCAGGCGATCAACGTCCTGAGCGCCAGCGACGCCATCGCCAGCAGCAACAGCGAGCTGAGCCGGCGCACCGAACAGGCGGCGGCTAACGTGCAGCAGACTGCCGCCACCATGAATGAGATGACCGCCACGGTAAAAAGCAACACTGAAACGGCGGGTGAGGTCAATACGCTCTCGGCGCGCACCAGCCAGGCGGCGAGCAAGGGCGGGGACGTGATGCAGGAGATGGTGGGCATGATGGCGGAAATCGCCGAAAGCTCGCAGCGCATCGCCAACATCACCAGCGTGATCGACGGCATCGCCTTCCAGACCAATATCCTGGCGCTCAACGCGGCGGTGGAAGCGGCGCGCGCGGGCGAGCAGGGCAAGGGCTTCGCGGTGGTGGCGGGAGAGGTCCGCAACCTGGCGCAGCGCAGCGCGAAGGCCGCCAGCGAGATCAAAAGCCTGGTGGAGACCAGCGCCAGCCGCGTTCAGCTCGGCAGCCGACACGCCGACGCGGCGGGGCGCACCATGCAGGACATCGTCGCGCAGGTGCAGAACGTTTCGTCGCTGATCGCGCAGATCAGCGCCGCTACCGCCGAGCAGTCCACCGCGCTGAGCGAAGTCTCTACGGCGGTCGAGGATCTCGACGACATCACCCACCGCAACGCGGCGCGCGTGCAGGAGAGCGCCGAGGCGTCCGGCCGCATGACGCATCAGGCTAACCGGCTGGTGGAAGCGATCAGCGTCTTCCGCTAAGAGGCGCGCGCCTCTTCCCGCCCGGCGCGCAGCGCGCCGGGCGGCTGACCGACGATACGCTTAAAGGCGCGGCTAAAAGCGGCAAGCGAGCCGTAGCCGAGTTGAAACGCCACCACTTCCACCGCTTCGCCGTTATTAACGATGCGCTGCACCGCCAGCCGCATGCGCAGCTCGGTGAGATAGCGCAGCGGCGTCATGGTGGTGGCGTTCTGAAAGCGCTCGGCGAACACCGAACGCGAGCAGCCCGCTACGCGCGCCAGCCGTTCTACCGTCCAGTTCTCTCCCGGTTCGCGGTGCATCGCGGCGATCGCCTTGCTCAGGCGCGGATCGCGCATCGCCTGCACCAGCCCGCTGCCCTGGCCGCAGCCGTTCTCTACCCAGCCGCGCACGATCAGCGCCGCCACCACGTCCGCCAGCCGCGACAGGATACCGGCGAAGCCGGCGTGGCGCGTGCGCGACTCGCGCTCCATGGCGTCGAGAATCGGCTGGATCTCCGGATACTGCGACAGCAGGGTGCTCACCAGCATGATATCCGGCATGGTGTTGATCAGCGGCTGCATGCCGCCCAGCTCGAACTTCATGCAGGCGCTGAACAGGATCACGCTCTCCTCGTCGTCGCAGGCGTTGGCGGGCGCGCCGATGGCGCAGACGCTGTCGCAGATCGGCTTGCTGCTGAAGGCGGCGATATTCTCGCAGTCGGCGTCGGGCGAGGAGAGCAGGCTGTGGGGTTTGCCATGCGGGATCAGCAGCGCGTCGCCGGTATTGAGGGTGAACATCGCGCCCGAGGCGCCGCGCACCAGCAGCGGGCCGCGCCCGACGAAGTGAAACTGCGCCCGGCCCGGCGCATGCTCATAGCGCAGCCCGAAGGGGGCGGCGAGCTGAATGCGCTGATAGGTCACGCCGTGCAGCCGCATGCCCATCAGCAGTTCGCTGGTCAGATCTTCATAGTGGCTCATTGCATTCCAGACGAATTATCAATAATGAAGGTGTTGCCATCATAGATCGTCTTGCCTGCTCCCTCTATGCTCCAGCCTTAATAAATTTTTTATGGAGAAGCTGCATGAGTCTGAATACAGAAGTGGCTGATGAGGTTTCCGTACCCGCGCATCCAGCCTGGGGCGCGGTCTTTGCCATGGCGTTTGGGGTGTTCGGCCTCATTACCGCCGAATTTCTGCCGGTCAGTCTGCTGACGCCGATCGCCGCCTCGCTGCAGGTGTCGGAAGGTCAGGCGGGACAGACGGTAACGGTGACCGCGCTGGTGGCGCTGCTGACCAGCCTCGTGGTGGGCAGCGTCACGCGGCGGCTCGATCGCCGCGTGGTGATGCTGGCCTTTACGCTGCTGCTGGTCGCCTCGGCGCTGCTGGTGGCGCTGGCGAGCAACCTGACGCTGATCCTGCTGGCGCGCGTGCTGCTCGGCATGGCGATTGGCGGCTTCTGGACGCTCTCGACCGCGATCACCATGCGCCTGGTGCCCAGCGATCAGGTGCCGCGCGCGCTGTCGATCGTCTTCAGCGGCATTTCGCTGGCGACCATTATCGCCGCGCCGCTCGGCAGCTATCTCGGCGGCCTGATCGGCTGGCGCAATATTTTTATGCTGACCGCCGGGCTGGGCGGGCTGGCGCTGATCTGGCAGAGCTTTACCCTGCCGGCGATGCCGCCGGAGAATAAAGCGCGCAGCGGCGGCGTGCTTGATCTGCTGCGCAGCGGGCTGATGCGCTGGGGCATGCTGGCGGTGATTATGATGTTTACCGGCCACTTCGCCTTCTTTACCTACCTGCGTCCGTTCCTGGAGAGCAGCGCGCAGCTTAATCTCAACCAGCTGTCTCTGGTGCTGCTGGCGTTTGGCGTGGCTAACTTTTTCGGCACCTCGCTGGCGGGCTATCTGGTGACGCGCAGCGTATCGCTGACGCTGAGCGCGATGGCGCTGGTGATGAGCGCCACCGCGCTGCTGCTGGTGAGTTTTGTCGACGTCTCGTGGCTGGTCGGCGCGGGCGTGGCGCTGTGGGGCCTGGCGTTTGGTTCGATGCCGACCGGCTGGTCCACCTGGATCTCGCGCGCGGTGCCGGACGACGCCGAATCGGGCGGCGGCCTGCTGGTGGCCACCATCCAGCTGGCGATTACTGCCGGCGCGGCGGCGGGCGGCTGGATGTTCGACCTGCAGGGCGCAGGCGGCGTCTTTCTCGCCAGCGGCGTGCTGATGCTGCTCGCCTCGCTCACCATCTTCACTCGCGTGCGACATCACGGCTAACAGGCCAGAGGGCAGCGTAATATGCTGCCCTTTTCTTTTCTGCCAGCGAGTTAACCTTTTGCGGCGCCGCTATACCCAATGTGCGATTTGATTGTCAGTAAATTTGATAAAGAAGCGCAATTATCTCCGCTATCAGCAGCCTCTTCCCCGGTCTATTATTCACACCAACAAGGCGACACGCCTTATCTGATTAAACATCTACCGAGGAATTGACCATGAAAACTATCAAAACTTTTGCTGCTGTTATCGCTCTCTCCTTTCTTCCGCTGACCAGCTTCGCGCAGAGCGTGACCGCTACCGACGCTACCCTTGACGGCGCGGAAGCAAAAATCGCGGCGCAGGCGAAAGAAGCGGGCGCCTCGTACAAAGTGACCGAAGCCTACACCAACAACGGCGTGCACATGACGGCTGAACTGCTGAAATAAGTCCGACCGGCTGTTGCTGACAGGACGCCTCCGGGCGTCCTGGCGGCGTTTAAGCGGGTGAAACTGCTTTCCTTTCGGCGATAAATCCTTATGATTTGCTAAAAAAATTGTCTCTGCTGGCCTTAAGGCCCTTTCACTTTTTTGTTCGGTTTGCAATGTGAGCTTTCCAGCACTGCCTGACGGCGGTGAATTTTTGCTATGGAGAGATCATGAAATCCTTATCCTCTGCGCTGCGCATGACGCTGCTCGCCACCGCACTCTTTTCCGCCTCCGGCATGCTGGCGCATGCGGACCAACTTACCCAGCCGGTCAGCAAGGGCGCCTATGAGCTCGCCTTTAGCCCCAGCGACGATACGCTGTTCCTCGCCGCGTCGCAGGGCAGCGATGCGCCGGGCGGCGCGGTATTCCGTCTTGATGCGCACAGCCTGGCCGTAAAACAAACGATCCCCACCGAGCTGAAAAGCTTCGGCGCGGCGATTAACCCGCAAACCAACGTGCTCTATATCGGCAACACCCTGAACGGCGCGCTAACCGCCATCGACGCCGTCAGCGGCAACGTTCTCAATACGCTGGTGCTGGACGGCCGCAAGCGCGGCGAAAGCGTGCGCCCGCTGCAGCCGCGAGAAATCGCCGTTGATGTGAAAACCAACCGCGTTTACGTCACCGGGCTGGGGCCGCAGAGCGTGGTCTGGGTGGTGGACGGCAAAACCCTGCAGCTTATCAGCGTGGTGCCGAATACCGGCAAAATGGCTACCGGCCTGGCGGTCGACAGCGAGAGGCAAAAACTCTACGTCACTAACGCCGACGGCGAAATCATCACCATCAACACCCGCACCAACGCCGTTGAGAAGCGCCAGAAAATCGGTGACGACAACGCGCATTTCTTCCTGAATATCGCGCTCGACACTCAGGGCCAGCGCGCTTTCCTCAGCGATTCGAAACAGCCGCAGCTGCTGGTGGTCGATCTGCGCGATGGCAAGGTGATCCAGACGATCGCCGCGCCAGAGTCGCTGGCGGTGCTTTTCAATCCGCAGCGCGATGAACTCTACGTCACTCACCGCAAAGCGGGCGAGGTGAGCATCATCGACGCCAGCAGCTATAAAGTGAAACGCACGGTGAAAACGGCCGGCCTGCCTAACAGCCTCGCGCTCTCCGCCGACGGCAAGGCGCTCTACGTCAGCGTCAAACAGCCGGGATCGCGTAAAGCGCCGCCGAAAAACCCCGACAGCGTGATGCGCATCGCGCTTTGATTCCACTCACATCCTAAGGGGCGGCCACCGGCCGCCCTTTGCATTTCTTCGGCTACCTTTAAAGCGTGCCGCTGTCTGGCGGCATCAACACCATTGGAGAGGATGCGATGAGCCAGTTCCTGATGAATGAAAAAAATAATCTGGTCAACGAAGCGATCGAGGGCGTGCTGCTAAGCACGCCGTGGCATAACCTTAGCCGCCTCGACTTAGGCGACGACATTCGGGTGGTCGTGCGCAACGACTGGGACAAAAGCAAGGTGGCGCTGATTTCGGGCGGCGGCTCCGGGCATGAGCCGGCGCATGCCGGCTTCGTCGGCAAGGGGATGCTGACCGCCGCAGTCTGCGGCGATATTTTCGCATCGCCCAGCGTGGACGCGGTGCTGAGCGCCATTATTAACGTGACCGGCGACGCAGGCTGCCTGCTGATCGTGAAAAACTACACCGGCGACCGGCTCAATTTCGGACTGGCGGCGGAGAAGGCGCGCGCGCTGGGCTACAAGGTCGAAATGGTGATGGTGCAGGATGATATCGCCCTGCCGGACAACCCCCAGCCGCGCGGCATCGCCGGCACCGCTCTGATCCATAAAATCGCTGGCTACGCCGCAGAGC
Source organism: Pantoea septica (assembly GCF_002095575.1). Lineage (GTDB taxonomy): Bacteria > Pseudomonadota > Gammaproteobacteria > Enterobacterales > Enterobacteriaceae > Pantoea > Pantoea septica. The sequence continues at coordinate 16,685 of NZ_MLJJ01000024.1, forward strand.
AGGGGCAGTCGCTGGCGCAGGTGAAAACCCTGGCGCAGCGCGCCATTAAGGGCACGGCGAGCATCGGCGTCGCCTTTTCAACCTGCCATATTCCCGGCGAAAAGCGCGACAACCGCGTGAAAGAAGGCGAGAGCGAGCTGGGCATGGGCATTCACGGCGAGCCGGGCGTCATCACGCTGGACACGCAGAACAGCCAGCAGCTGGTGAGCATCATGACTGAGAAGCTGGCCAATAGTCTCTCTTCCGGCACCCGCGCGGTGCTGCTGGTGAACAATCTCGGCGGCTTCTCAATGCTGGAGCTGGCGCTGGTGACGCGCGACGTGCTGAAAAGCCCGCTGGCGGCGCAGATCAGCCATCTGATCGGCCCGGCGACGCTGGTGAGCGCGCTCGATATGAAAGGCTTCTCGCTGACGGTGCTGCAGGTGGAGGCGGCGTTTCTCGAAGCGCTGAAAGCGCCGGTAGAAGTGCTGGGCTGGGCGCCTGTGCATGCGGTGGAGCCGGTCACGACGCTGAGCAGCCAGCATGTGGTGAGCAAACTGGAGTTTACGCCTTCTCAGGACGAGCGGACGGCGCAGGTGGTTGGGCGCGTGGCGCAGACGCTGATCGATATCGAAGCCGAGCTGAACGCGCTGGACGCGAAAGTCGGCGACGGCGATACCGGCTCGACCTTCGCCGCTGGCGCACGTAAGGTAAAGCGCGTGCTGGAAGCGCAGCAGCTGCCGCTGGCGGATCTGCCGTCGCTGTTTGCGCTGGTGGGCGAGCAGCTGGCGACGGTGATGGGCGGTTCGAGCGGCGTGCTGATGTCGATCCTCTTTACCGCGGCGGGCCAGCGGCTGGCGCAGGGCGGTACGCTGCCAGAGGCACTAACGCAGGGACTGGAGCAGATGAAGCACTACGGCGGCGCGCAGATTGGCCACCGCACGCTGGTCGATGCGCTGGAGCCGGCGCTGGAGGCGCTGTCGGCGGGCAGATCGCTGGCAGAGGCGGCAGAGGCGGCGGCCAGGGGCGCCGATTCCACCGCGCAGATGCAGAGCGCCAGAGCGGGGCGCTCATCCTACCTGAATCAGCAGACGCTGGATGGCGTGAAAGATCCCGGCGCCTGGGCCGTGGAAAAGGTTTTCGCCGCGCTAGCGGGTTAAGCTTCGCGCAGCCGTTCGACCGTCTGGCGACCCTGGCGGGTCGCCAGCGCGTACGGCGTCACAATATTCCCGTCTCAACGCTGAAATGGCGCTGTTCGCCCGGCGCCAGCGAGAGCAGCGTGCCGGCGCGCTGCGCGGCGTTGAAGCCTTCCGGCCGACAGGTGGCCGGCAGAATATAAGCCGCCACCTGCTGATCGCGGTTGTGCAGCATCCAGCGCGTAGCGTGCGGAAATTGCCGGCTGCTGAAGCGCGTCATCAGCGCGAAACCCTGCGGCGAATGCAGCTCGAACTGCATCTCGTCGCCATATTGCGGCAGATCGTCGGCGAAGAAAACGATCTCCGGATCGCACATCTCCGGCCGATCCAGCCGCTGAAACGCCTGCGGATCGCGCGCCAGAGCGGCGGTGTAGGTCTGCCACGGCGGCGTCGGCTTCACGTGCGCCGGCACTGAGGTACGCAGCTGGAAAGCCTGCTGCGGGATCGACTGCTTAAACTCGCCCTCATCAATCCATGCGCTGTTCAGATGACACATATACTGCAGCGGCATCGGCGCGCCCGCCAGATTGGTCACGTTCATCTCGATATGCAGCCGCGGCTGGCCAGCCTCGACCCGTACCGCCGGCGCGGCCAGATAGTGATGGCCGAAGCCTTTCACATACTCGGTCTCGCCCTCAAGCGACAGGCGATCCGCCTCCAGCACCAGCCACGCGCTGTCCATGCGCGCGCAGGCCATTTCGCCATGCAGAGGGTGATCATCGTCTTCGGCCGGACAGCCGTTCGCCAGCAGCCCAGAGTGAAAGGCAAAGCAGCCGTAGGTGTCGATAATCGAACTGCCCGGCAGCGGCTGCTTAAAGCTGTGGCCCATGGTCAGCGTGCGGCCGTCGAAACAGGCGTCCCAAATCATCTGGCCGTAAAAGGGCAGCACCGTCACCGTGCCGCGCTGGTTGCTGATACGCACCGCCTCTATCCCGGCCGGATAGCGGAAAAGCTCGACGTGGAACTCGGCGTTTTGCAGCAGCGTGGTCGGCGTGGCGTGAAACTGTTCCCGACAGAGCGGCAGACGGGTTTTCATGGCATCTCCTCGACTAAACGGCCGGTTTGCAGCGCCTGCTTTTTATGACGCAGCTCGCCCCAAAAATAGAAACCCACCCAGGCAAAGCAGAGCAGGGAGACGCCAAACGCCAGCTGCATCGAGCCCAGACGATCGGAAGCGAACCCCTGGATTGCCGGGATAAAGGCGGCGCCGACAATCGACATCACGATAAACGCGCCCGCCACTTCGGTGTACTTGTTCTCGACGGTCGCCAGGGTGCCGGCATAAATCGTCGCCCAGCAGGGCCCGAACAGCACGCTGACAAACACCGCCGCATAGACCGCGGTGAAGTTCGGCACGAACATCACCCACGCCAGGGTCAGCACGCCGAGCGCCGAATAGGCGATCAACACCTTCTCGGCGCGGAAGCGCGTCATCAGGAAATTGGCGACGAACTTGCCGATAAAGAAACAGATAAAGCTGTAGATCATAAAGTTAGAGGCGTGACGCTCGTTCGCGGCCCCAAGCGTGAGCGCCAGACGAATCGTAAACGACCACACCGCCACCTGCATGCCGACATAGAGGAACTGCGCCACGATGCCGCGCTTAAAGTGGCGGTTGCCGGCCAGGTAGCGCAGCGTTTCGCCGAGCGACGGCAGGGATTTCTCGGTCGACGCCGGTTTGCAGCGCGGATAGCGCGTAAACATAAACAGCAGCATCACCACTACCAGCACCATCACCAGATATTTATAGGGCTCCAGCGTATGCTCCAGCATGCTGAGGCGGAAAGCGTGCGCCTGTTCGGCATTCATCCCGGCCAGCTGGCTCTGCAGGCTGTCGCCCTCCTGGAACACCAGATATTTGCCCAGCACGATGCCCATCAGCGCGCCGACCGGGTAGAAGGTCTGGCTGACATTGAGGCGCAGCGTGGCGCGATCGCGGTGGCCAATCATCGAGCTATAGGTATTGGCGGCGGTTTCCAGAAAGCTCAGGCCGATGGCGATAGCGAAAATGGCCGCGAGGAACATGGTGTAGGTGGCCATATGCGAGGCAGGATAGAACAGCACGCAACCGCCGATATAGAGCGCCAGCCCCATCAGGATCGCCAGCTTATAGCTCGCTCTGCGGATCACCAGCGAAGCCGGAATGGCAATGAGAAAGTAGCCGCCGTAAAAGGCGCTCTGCACCAGCGCGCTGGCGAAGTCGCTGAGCGCAAAAACGCTTTTGAACTGGGTGATCAGGATATCGTTCAGGCTCGCGGCGCAGCCCCACAGCGGGAAGAGGCACGAGAGCAAAATGAACTGGAACAGCGGCGTTTTATTTAAGTAGCCGTCGGGTTGCTGGACAATGTTCTGCTGCATGGCTCGACCTCAGTTAACGTTAAGAAAACGCTGGAAGGTTTCCGCGTCGGGATAGGAGCGCTGCGTGCCGCGGCCGGTCACGCTGCAGGCGGCGTAGGCGGACGCCTGCGCCATCGCCGCCGCGATATCGCCGCTTTGCACCAGCGCCTGGGCGAAACAGCCGATAAACGCATCGCCCGCGCCGCTGGTATCGACCGCTTTCACCGCCGTCGGCGCCACCTGGTGCAGGCTGTCGCCGCTCATCCACAGCGAGCCGCGCGCCCCCATGGTGATGATCAGGTTCTTCAGCCCCCGCTTGAGCAGCGTCTGGCCAGCCAGTTTGACCTCTTCATCGGTGGCGACCGGCATGCCGGTCAGGATCTCCAGCTCGGTTTCGTTGGGCATAAAGAAGTCGCACTTGCAGGCGTAAGCGATATCGAGATTTCCAACCGCCGGCGCCGGATTGAGGATCACTTTGATGCCGTGCTGACGGGCGAAATCGATGGCGTAGTAGACGGTTTCCAGCGGGATCTCCAGCTGCAGGATAATCAGCTGGCACGCTTTCAGCGCCTCGGCGGCGGCGTCGATATCGGCCGCGCCAAGCTGCTGGTTGGCCCCTTTGATGATCAGGATGCGGTTCTGCGACTGCTCGTCGACGAAGATCGGCGCCACGCCGCTCGAGGTTCCCGGCGCGGTGGTGACGAAGCGCGTATCCACGCCCTGACGCTGCAGGTTGGCGACGGTTTCCGGCGCGAAGAGGTCGTCGCCGACCTTGCTAACCATCATCACGCGTCCGCCCATCTTCGCGGCCGCAACCGCCTGATTCGCGCCTTTGCCGCCGCAGCCAATGGCAAAATCCGGCGCTTCCAGCGTTTCGCCCGCTTTAGGCAACTGGCTGGTATAGGTAATAAGGTCAACCATGTTTGACCCGATAACCGCGATGTCCATTGTGTGCTCCCAGGTGAATTCATGCTGTTTTAATGTTATTAAAATCACATTATCAGCTTTTTAAAGCTAATAATGTGACAAATTTCACAAGCTGAAATCGCGGGGAAAACGGTTAAACCGCCTCTTGAAGGCAATAATAAGTGTGATTATTTTAACAGTGCTAAAGAGTGTTGAGGGAGGCGGGCGCTGTGTTGCTGGCGGCCAGCATGTGAAACGCGCAAAGGGGAAGAGGATAAAGGCGCAGCTGACTGGCCGCTCCGGGCGCAGCAGGCGCAGCGCCTTTTCGCGCTGCGCCTGGGCTACATATGCTGCTTTACTCGTTTTCTGCCGCTTCGCGCAGCATCTCCTGATGTGGAACATCCTGCAGGATCTGCTCGAAACTGCGCAGACGTTTGTAGATCGACATCAGCTCCACCAGCGTTGACCAGGAGGTGATCAGATACTGGAACGATGAGCGCACCTGGTCGAACGCATTAGTAATGCGGTTTAACAAACCGAAGGTAATCGTGCCCGCCACGATTGACGGGAACAGCACGAAGAGACCGAAAACATTATCAACCTGCAGATAGAGAATGCGGGTGATATTAAAGTAGAGATAGTGAAAGTAGAGGCGGAAGTAGTTAAAGCGCACGCGGCTGAACAGCGCCTGGACCGTCGGCGGCGTCGCGCGATCGGGATTATCCTCGCCGTAGACCAGCTCTTTACGATAGGCCGCCTCGACCTGCTGGTTGCGGAACTCCAGCCCCGGCAGCTTGATGCCCACCAGCGCCAGCAGCGCCGTACCGAACAGCGACCAGAGCAGCGCGATAATCACCAGCGCATAGGGGATATTGCCGAGCAGCGGCACATCCTTGACGTGGTGCGACAAACTGATCAGTACCGGCAAAAAGGCCACTAACGTCATTAGCGCCTGAAGGAAACTCACGCCCCAGTCCTCCAGCGTGCTGGCGAAGCGCATGGTGTCTTCCTGCACACGCTGCGCCGCGCCTTCGACCTTACGCAGGCGCTGCCAGTTGTGCATGTAATAGTTGTTCATCGCGGTGCGCCAGCGGAACACCCAATGACTAATGAAAAAGGAATTCGTGACGCCAACGACGACCGAAATCAGGGCGATGCCAAGAAAATCACCTATGCCGCTGTAAAAACGGCTAATGGGTACCGAACCCGCTTTGGTCAGCGCCTGCTGGATCAGATCGTAGAACGGGCCGTACCAGGCGTTGACGCCGACGCCGACCTGCACGCCGAACCAGGTGACGAAGATAATCAGCGCCGATCCCCATACCGACCACCGCTGCCACGGATGGTTATCGATAATGCGCCAGGCCAGGGCGAATATCGCCACCACTATCCAGTAATAGCCGTAAAACCAGAGCTGGCTGGGAGCGATAAAGCGCGCGGCGGTGGTCGGCAGCGGCTGCTGCATCGCAGCATGCAGCGCTGGCCAGCGGGACGGCAGGTCATCGGCAAAGCCGAACCAGGCAAAAATCGCGATCAGACTCCAGATCGCCGCCGAGCTGAAAAACAGCGCTGGCCGGGGGAAATAGGACTTAAACATAGGCTCTCCGCTGTTATGTGCACCCTTTTATAACGTCTTTTAGCGTTATCTGTCTGTTGAGTGTTGTTTCTGGTGGTGACAGTTATCGTCCGTGCCAGGTAAAGCATTGCGACGAGATGTTAATGAATTTGTGCGAATTTGTTTCGGCGAACTAAATGTTTCACCACAACAGTGTTACACTAGCGCCCGCTGTTACCGGTAACAGTACTGCTGTAACCCTTAATCCGCATAAAAAAACCATTACAACGCAACTGTTTAACTTTCATGCCGCATTATAAGCGGTACTGAGGCAATGTCATGTCAGAACAAAAACGTGGGCAGACGCGCAGGGATTTTCTGTTAAAGACCATTGCGCTGGCGCCAGCTATGGCGGCGGGCAGCGCCGTCGTCGGCGGCTTCAGCATGGCGCCTGCGGTGCAGGCTGCCGATCCCGCTGCGGCGCAGCCGGCGCGCGACTACCAGCCCAGCTGGTTTACCGCTGAAGAGTTCGCCTTTATCAAGGCTGCCGTCGCCCGCCTGATCCCTAATGACGAGCGCGGCCCAGGCGCGCTTGAAGCGGGCGTGCCGGAATTTATCGACCGCCAGATGAATACCCCTTACGCCACCGGCGCCAACTGGTATATGCAGGGACCGTTCAATCCGGACCAGCCGAAAGAGCTGGGCTATCAGCTGCCGCTGGTGCCGCAGCAGATCTACCGTCTGGGGCTGGCGGACGCCGACGACTACAGCAAGCGCCAGCACGGCAAGGTGTTCGCCGATCTCAGCGGCGAGCAGCAGGATGCGCTGCTGCAGGCGATGGAGAGCGGCCAGGCCGATTTCCGTCAGCTGCCGGCGAAAACCTTCTTCGCCTTTCTGATCCAGAACACCCGCGAAGGCTTCTTCAGCGACCCGATCCACGGCGGCAACCAGAATATGGTGGGCTGGAAGCTGATCGGCTTCCCAGGCGCGCGCGCCGACTTTATGGACTGGGTTGAACGCGGCGAACGCTATCCGTTCCCGTCGGTATCTATTCGCGGGGAGCGCGCGTAATCATGGCAAACGAGATGAAAAAAGCAGACGCGGTAATCGTCGGTTTCGGCTGGGCCGGCGCGATTATGGCGAAAGAGCTGACCGAAGCCGGTCTTAACGTGGTAGCGCTGGAGCGCGGCCCGCATCGCGACACCTATCCAGACGGATCCTATCCGCAGTCGATCGACGAGCTGACCTATAACATCCGCAAAAAGCTCTTCCAGGATCTGTCGAAAAGCACCGTCACTATCCGTCACGACGCCTCGCAGACAGCGGTTCCCTATCGCCAGCTGGCGGCGTTTCTGCCGGGCACCGGCACCGGCGGCGCAGGGCTGCACTGGTCCGGCGTACACTTCCGCGTCGATCCGACCGAGCTGCGCCAGCGCAGCCACTATGAAGAGCGCTACGGCAAAAACTTTATTCCGGAAGGGATGACGATTCAGGATTTCGGCGTCACCTATGACGAACTGGAGCCGTTCTTCGACAAGGCGGAAAAGGTCTTCGGCACCTCCGGCACGCCGTGGAGCATTAAAGGGCAGGTGGTCGGCAAAGAGAGCGGCGGCAACCCGTTCGCGCCGGATCGCTCAGACAAATTCCCGCTGCCGGCGCAAAAGCGCACCTGGTCGGCGCAGCTCTTTGCCGAGGCGGCGAAATCAGTAGGCTATCACCCCTACGATCTGCCGTCGGCCAACACTTCCGGCCCCTACACCAACCCCTACGGCGCGCAGATGGGGCCGTGCAACTTCTGCGGCTACTGCAGCGGCTACGCCTGCTACATGTACTCGAAAGCGTCGCCGAACGTGAACATCCTGCCCGCGCTGCGTCAGGAGCCGAAGTTCGAGCTGCGCAACAACTCCTGGGTGCTGCGCGTGAACCTGACCGACGACAAAAAGCGCGCCACCGGCGTCACCTACGTCGATGCGCAGGGGCGTGAAGTGGTGCAGCCGGCGGATCTGGTGATCCTGTCGGCTTTCCAGTTCCACAACGTGCATCTGATGCTGCTTTCCGGCATCGGCAAGCCCTATAACCCGATCACTAACGAAGGCACCGTGGGCCGCAACTTCGCCTATCAGAATATCTCGACCCTGAAGGCGCTGTTCGACAAAAACACCACCACTAACCCGTTTATCGGCGCGGGCGGTGCGGGCGTCGGGGTCGACGACTTCAACGCCGACAACTTCGACCACGGGCCGCACGGCTTCGTCGGCGGTTCGCCATTCTGGGTCAACCAGGCGGGCACCAAGCCGATCTCCGGTCTGCCGACGCCGACCGGCACGCCGAACTGGGGCAGCAAATGGAAGGCGGCGGTGGCGGATACCTACACGCACCACATCTCTATGGACGCCCACGGCGCGCATCAGTCCTACCGCGCGAACTATCTCGACCTCGATCCCAACTACAAAGACGCCCATGGCCAGCCGCTGCTGCGCATGACCTTTGACTGGCAGGATAACGACATCAAGATGGCGCAGTTTATGGTCGGCAAGATGCATAAGATCGCCGAAGCGATGAGTCCGAAGATGATTATCGGCGGCGCGAAAAAGCCGGGCAGCCATTTCGACACCACGGTCTATCAGACCACGCACATCAGCGGCGGCGCCATTATGGGCGATCATCCCGCCACCAGCGCGGTGAACCGCTATCTGCAGAGCTGGGACGTGCCGAACGTCTTTGTGCCGGGCGCCTCCGCTTTCCCTCAGGGCCTGGGCTACAACCCGACGGGCATGGTGGCGGCGCTGACCTACTGGTCGGCGAAAGCGATCCGCGAACAGTATCTGAAAAAACCCGGGTCCACTGGTGCAGGCATAAGGAAATGGCGATGAAAAACGGCTTACTGGCCCTGATTCTGGGCACGATGACCTTTGCCGCGCTGGCGGACGATAACGGCGGCGATCGGGTAAAACGCGGCGAGTATCTGGCGCGCGCGGGCGACTGCGTCGCCTGTCATACCAGCAAAGATGGCAAACCCTTCGCCGGCGGCCTGCCGATGGCGACGCCGATCGGCACCATCTACTCCACCAATATTACGCCGGACAAAGCGACCGGCATCGGCGACTACAGCTACGACGACTTCCAGAAGGCGGTGCGGCACGGCGTGGCGAAGAACGGCGATACCCTCTATCCGGCGATGCCTTACCCTTCCTACGCGGTGGTGAGCGACGAAGATATGCAGGCGCTCTACGCATACTTTATGCACGGCGTCGCGCCGGTTGAGCAGGCTAACCACAAAAGCGATATCCCCTGGCCGCTGTCGATGCGCTGGCCGCTGGCGATCTGGCGCTCGATGTTCGCGCCGGACGTGAAAGCGTTCCAGCCGATGGCGCAGGAAGATCCTGAGCTGGCGCGCGGCCGCTATCTGGTGGAAGGCCTCGGCCACTGCGGCGCCTGCCATACGCCGCGCAGCATCACCATGCAGGAGAAAGCGCTGAACAACGGCGAAGGCAGTGACTATCTGGCGGGCAGCAGCGCGCCGATTGACGGCTGGACCGCCAGCAACCTGCGCGGCGATAACCGCGACGGACTGGGGCGCTGGAGCGAAGAGGATCTGCGCCAGTTCCTGCGCTACGGCCGCAACGATCATACCGCTGCGTTCGGCGGCATGACCGAGGTGGTGGAGCACAGCCTGCAGCATCTCAGCGATGAGGATATCGCGGCGATCGCCCACTATCTGAAGTCGCTCGGCGCGAAAGACCCGAGCCAGGCGGCGTTTAGCGTCGATGACGCCACGGCGAAAGCGCTCTGGAAAGGCGACGACAGCGCGACCGGCGCATCGGTCTATGTCGATAGCTGCGCGGCCTGTCATAAAACTGACGGCAGCGGCTACCAGCGCTTTTTCCCGACGCTGCGCGGCAACCCGGTGGTGATGGCCGAGGATCCGACCTCGCTGATCCATATCGTGCTGGCGGGCGGCACCTTGCCGGGCGTGAAAGGCGCGCCGACCACCATTACGATGCCGGCATTCGGCTGGCGTCTGAGCGATCGGCAGGTGGCGGACGTGGTGAACTTTATCCGCGCCAGCTGGGGCAACGGCGGCAAGCCTGACGTCACGGAGAAGGATGTGGCGAAGCTGCGCGAAGATAAGACTATCCAGCCTTATCAGGGCAGCGCGGATATCCATCAGCTCGAAAACCAGTAATCCTCTAAAAAGGCCCGGCTAACGCCGGGCCTCCTTTCCTGCTGCTTTCGCCTCTCTCTTAAATATTCTCCAGATCGATGCCGCGCGTCTTTGGTCCGTAAATCCCCACTGACAGCATCACTATCAGCATGCTCGCCACGATAAAGGCGATGACGCCCTGGCTACCCGCATACTGCAAAATCAGGCCGATCAAAATACTGCTGAATACCGTCGAAAGGCGGCTGAAGGAGTAGCAAAAGCCGACCGCGCGGGCGCGAATATGGGTGGGGAAAATCTCCGTCTGGTAGGCGTGATAGCTAAAGGTCAGCCAGGCGTTGGAGTAAGTGATCAGAAAGCCGCAGAGTATCAGCAGCACAGGGTTGGTCTGAAAGGCGAACAGCGTGCCGAACACCACCGTCATCAGGCAGGAGAAAACGATCTGCCATTTGTTCTCAAACTTATCGGCGTAGCGGCTGCAAATCAGCGAGCCGAGCGGGTAGGCGAGGGTGATAAAAAAGGCGTAGAGCAGGCTGTGGGTGACGGTCGTGCCGTTGCCCGACAGCAGCGCGGGCAGCCAGTTGCCGAAGCCGAAAAAGCCGATCGCCTGAAAGAAGTTCATCACCACCAGCATCAGGGTGCGCTTGCGGTAGGCCGGCGACCAGATCTCCCTGAACCGGCCGCGCTTCGGCAGCTGCGCCGCCGCGTCATCCGGCGGGAAGTCTGCGCCGGGCGCGACGCCGCAGCGTTTCTCCATCGCGCTCAGCACCTGATGCGCCGCCTGATGACGTCCCTGCTGCGCCAGCCAGCGCGCCGACTCCGGCAGATCCTTACGAATAAACCAGATGATCAGCGAACAGAGGGCGCCCGCGATCACCACCCAGCGCCAGCCTTCAAGGCTTAACAGCGTCTGCGGCACCAGCCACCAGGACATCAGCGCCACCGTCGGCACGGAGAGAAACTGCACGAAAAATGAAAAGGCGAAGGCGCGGCTGCGCAGATGCGTCGGCACCCACTCCGAGAGGTAGGTGTCGATAGTGACCAGTTCGATGCCGAGGCCGATGCCCACCAGAAAGCGAAACAGAATGATCATCTCCGCGCTCTGCTGAAAGGCCATCAGCAGCGAGAAAACGCCATACCACGCCAGCGCGCACATAAAGGTCAGGCGTCGGCCGAAACGATCGGCCCAGGGCGCGAGCAGGCTGGCGCCGACAAACAGGCCGAGAAAGGTGGCGGAGGCGAAGGCAGCCTGATCGGCGATGCCGAAAACGCCCGCGCTGCCGGTGTGGAAGACGCCGGCGGCCAGCAGCCCGGAGCTGATATACCCGGTCTCAAACAGATCGTAGAGTTCAAAGAAACCGCCGAGCGCGAGCAGCGTAATAAAACGCCACAGGCCGCGCGACGAGGGCAGCGCGTCGATGCGTGCCGCTAAGCTGTTGTCGGGCGTCGGCGCAGCGAACCCCGGCGCCATCCCTGAAGTGCAGGTGGTTGTCATTATTTTATGAACCTCGGTGTGACGGTGTTTGCCTGTCTCGCTAACGGCGTGGCGCTATTGTAAAAATAATGATCGTTAGCAAGCGAAGAGAGTGCAGAATAATCAATTCGGCAATCCTTGCCGAGAGGGTTGTTGGTGAGTTTTTAGCAACGTACGTTGCACGTTTCGCCGTCCCTGGCGAGGCCGCTACGGCATCTGCGGCCAGACGCCCGGCCCGATAGGCAGTCCCAGCGCATACCAGGCGAGCAGCAGCGCGATCCAGGTGATGAAGAAAACCACCGGATAGGGGAAAATCAGCACGTAATAGGTGCCGAGCTGGGCATCTTTCTGGTAGCGCTGCAGGAAAGAGAGGAACAGCGGCAGAAAGGGAGACATCGGCGCCAGCGGCAGCACTGCCGAGTCGGCGATGCGAAAGATCATCTGCGCGAAGGCGGGATGAAAGCCGAGCAGCATAAACATCGGCACGAACACCGGGGCGAGAATCGACCAGATCGCCGAGCCGCTGGCGATGAACATACAGAGAAACGCCGACAGGAACATCAGGCCGAGAAAGGCTGGCGCGCCGCTGATGCCTGCGCTCTCCAGCACGTCGGTCAGCCCGATGGCCATAAACTTGCCCATGTTGCTCCAGTTGAAGAAGGCGACGAACTGCGACAGCGGAAACACCATCACGATAAAGCCCGCCATGCTCTTCATCGGCTCGACCAGCAGCTGCGGAATATCGTCCGGGCGGCGAATTTGCTTCGTGACCGCGCCATAAACGATCGCCACCACAAAGAAAAACAGGATGATGATCGGCACGATGCCCTTGATAAAAGGCGAGGGCACGATGCCGCCGGTTTTCGGATCGCGCAGCGGCGCATGCTCCGGCACCACCAGCAGCGCCATCACGCCGATAAACAGCAGCGCCGCAATGCCCGCCGCGCGCAGGCCGCGATTCTCCAGCGGCGTCAGGGCCGCCAGCCGCTCGCTGCCGCCCTCTTTCCACTGCGGCAGGCGCGGCTCGATAAACTTGTCGGTGAGAATGGCGCCGGCTACGGTCAGCACGATCACCGAGGTGGCCATAAAGAACCAGTTATCGATCACGCTGACGTGCACCGTGTCGCTGACCGCCTTCGCCGCTTCGGTGCTGATGCCGGAGAGCAGCACGTCGGTGGTGACGATCAGCAGGTTAGCGGTAAAGCCGGAGGCGACGCCGGCGATCGCCGCCAGCAGGCCCGCCACCGGATGGCGTCCCACGGCGAGGAAGATCAGCGCGCCGAGCGGCGGCATCACCACCAGCGCGGCATCGGAAGAGATATGGCTGAAAAAGGCGATAAACAGCACCATATAGCTGGCGTAGCGGCGGCTGACGCGCGACGCCATCTTCACCATCAGCGACTGCAACAGGCCCACTTTTTCCGCCAGGCCGGCGCCGAGCACCAGCGCCAGAATCGAGCCGAGCGGCGTAAAGCCGCTGAAGTTTTTGATGATGTTGGGCAGGATCCACTGCAGGCCCGCGACGCTCAGCAGGTTGTTGACGCGCACCATCTCGCCGCTGACGGGGTTTTTCACCGCCAGATCGAGACTGCTGATAATGGCGGTCGCCACCATCAGCACCACAATCAGATAAACAAACAGCAGGAAAGGATTGGGGACTTTGTTGCCGACCCGCTCGATCCAGCCGAACACTTTCCCAGGGCTGCGACTCTCCGACATTACGGTCATGATATTCCTCGTCTTGTATGGTCGTGTTTGCGTTTTTTATTGTGTTATCGGTCCGCGCCTGAGGCGCGGCCGCGGCTCAGTTGGCCAGTTTTGAAGGCGCGACGCCTTCGGGAATCGGACATGTATAGGGCTGCGCGCGGCGCGCGCGATCGAACTCAGCGCGGCAGCACGCCAGCGCCTGCTCGTCGGTCAGCAGGTCCAGCACGGTGGCGGCCATCACTTTGGCCGCCAGCAGCATGCCCTTGTGCGCGATAGTGGTGCGGCCCTGCGCCACCAGCTGCCAGGTGTGCAGCGGCGTGCCGAAGGCAAAGCAGGGCGCGAAGCACTGCGCGACGGGCGTGATCCAGCTGACGTCGCCGACGTCGGTGGAGCCGTAAAGCAGCTCGCGCGTCGCCGCGCAGGGCGCCACCTCATCCATCAGCAGCTTGTCGCCGTGCGCCTCAATCCACGCCGCGCCCGCCTCGCCGCCGGTGCGTGCCGCATTGAGCCGCGCGGTGCGCAGATCCTCCTCGCTCAGCGTGGCGCGGATGTCGGCAGCGAAAGCGCGCTCTTCCTCGCTGTAATGCGGCAAACCGAAGTGATGCAAATAACGCTCCATCACCGCTTCCAGCGCGCGGTTCGGCACGTAGTTGGAACACGCCTTGTCGAAGCGCACCGTAACCTGCGTGTCGGTCATCAGCGCCGCGCCTTGAGCGATATTGATCACGCGCTGGTAGATCGCCTGCGCCTGCGGCAGCTCGGGCGCGCGGATCAGGTAGAGCACTTCGGCGTCGGCCTGCACCACGTTGGGCGAGACGCCGCCGCTGTTGGTCACCGCATAGTGCAGCCTCGCCTCCTGCACGATATGCTCGCGCAAAAAGTTGGCGCCGGTGTTCATCAGCGTCACCGCATCGAGCGCGCTGCGCCCGAGATGGGGCGAGGTCGCGGCGTGCGCCGCCACCCCTTTAAAGTGGAATGCCGCCTGGATATTGGCGAGCGTGCTGAGGTTGAACAGGCCGCTGAAACCTTCGGGATGCCAGGTGACGGCGGCGTCGACATCGTCGAACAGCCCCTCGCGCACCATAAAGGTTTTGCCGGATCCGCCCTCTTCGCCGGGACAGCCGTAGAAACGCACCGTGCCGCGCCCGCCGTGCTGCGCCATCCACGCTTTCAGCGCGAACGCCGCCGCCAGTCCGGCGGTGCCGAGCAGGTTATGGCCGCAGCCGTGGCCGTTGCCGTTCTCTTCCAGCGGCTCCGGCCGCGCGCAGCCCGCCCGCTGGCTGAGTCCGGCCAGCGCGTCGAACTCGCCGAGAATGGCGATCACCGGCCGCCCTTCGCCCGTGCTGGCGACAAAGGCGGTCTCGATATTGCCGACGCCGCGCGTCACGGCGAAGCCTTCCTGCTCCAGCGCGTCGGCCAGCAGCGCGCTGGAGCGAGTTTCGGCGAAGCGGGTTTCCGGCGTGTCCCAAATAGCGTCGCTAAGGGCGGTAAAGCGCGCCTGATGGGCGTCGATATAGTCGGCCAGGAAGTCAGCGTTCATCGGCCGCCTCCGAACTGCGCCTGATTGAGCGCCAGCGTCGCCAGCATCTGCACCGCTTTGCCCATCACGCTTTCGTCAAAGTCGAAGCGGGCGTTATGGTGGCCCGCCGCCAGATCGCAGCCGAAGATGGCGTAGGTCGCCTGGCCGCCGCGCTGTTTAACGCGCTCCATCATGTAGGTGGCATCTTCCGATCCGGCAGCCTGCGCCTTGCGATCCACCACCGAGTCGAAGATGCCGAGCGCCTCCGCCTGCTGGTGGAGGAAATCGACCCAAGGCTGGGTCGGCGTGCAGCTGCGCGCCGCGCCCATTAGCCTGATCTCATATTCCACGCCATACATCGCCGCTGCGCCAGCGATCACGCGCAGCGCCTGCTGGTAAATGTCGTCGTTAACCTGGTTGCTGACGCCGCGCGTCTCGACCTTCATCAGCGCGGTGTCGGCCACGACGTTGCGGCCGGTGCCCGCCTGCAGCACGCCGACGTTGACGCGCGCGACGCCGCCGCTGTGCTGCGGCAGCCCGTGCAGTCCCAGCGTGGCCTGCGCCGCTGCCAGCAGCGCGTTGCGCCCCTCTTCAGGCCTGCCGCCCGCATGCGCGCCGACGCCGGTGAAATGCACGTCCAGCTTGGTGGTGGCGAGGAAGCTGTCGCTGCCGCACACCAGCTCGCCAGCGGGCACGCCGGTGCCGAGATGAATAGCGGTAAAGAGATCGACATCGTCTACCACGCCTGCCTCCACCATCGCCTTCGCGCCGCGCACCCCCTCCTCGGCAGGCTGGAAAATCAGCTTGATAGTGCCGTTCAGCTGCGCCTTCATCGCCATCAGCACGCTGGCGAGCGCCAGCCCGATAGTGGTATGGCCGTCATGGCCGCAGGCGTGCATCATGCCGGGATTGCAGGACGCGAAACCTTCTCGCTGCGGCAGGTGATCGGACGCCTGGCTCTCGTTAAGTTCGAGCGCGTCCATATCGACGCGGAATCCCATTACCGGGCCGGGACGCCCCGTCTCCAGCGTGGCGACGACGCCGCAAAAGCCGCCGGAGAAGTAGGGCAGCCACTGCGGCAGCGCGCCCTGCTGCAGCGCACGCGCCTCCTGCTGTTTCAGGACCTCAGCGCTGGGAAGTCCCATGCGCGCTTCGGCGTTAATCACCTCGCGACCCAGCCGCAGTTGATAACCCAGTTTATGCAGCGCGTCGGCCACCCGCGTCGCGGTACGAAATTCCAGCCAGCCGGATTCGGCAAACTGATGGAGATCGCGCCGCCAGCTTTGCATCTGCGGCGCCAGCGCCTGAACCTGCTCAGAGAGGGTTGTCATAGGAGATCCTTATTGATGGTTTTTTATGCACGACCCCGAATTTACACAAGCCGTGCAGGCCGCATAAGATGCGAATATCTTTCTCCTGATAAACAGTGGTTATCATGCCGTCACAGTTAAAACTGCATCAGCTACGCGCCTTCGTTGAGGTTGCGCGTCAGGGCAGCATTCGCGCCGCGAGCCGTCTTTCCGGGCTTTCTCAGCCGGCGCTGACCAAAGCGATTCAGGAACTGGAGCAGGTTTTAGGCGCAAAACTGTTTGTTCGCCGCCAGCAAGGTGTGGTGCTGACCGACGTGGGTGATAACTTTTTTCGCCATGCCAGTCTGGTTTTAGAAGAATTACGTGTGGCGCAGGAGGATATTCAGCAGCGGCTTGGACTGGCAGGCGGACAGGTGAATATCGGCGTGGGCGGCAGCGTGGCGCGCACCATCATGCCGCAGGTGATCACTCAGTTTCATCGGGAATATCCGCTGGTCAAGGTGCGTATTGTCGAAGGCCAGCTGGTGTCGATGATCCCGGAGCTGCGTCAGGGCGAACTCGATTTCACCATCAATACCTACGACCAGAGCCATCTCGATCAGGAGCTGAGTTTTGAGAAAATGATGCAGCGCGACTACAAAGTGGTGGTGCGCAAGGGGCACCCGATGGAAAAGGCGCGGTCGCTTGAGGCGCTGCAGCAGTGCGACTGGACGATGCCGACGCCGAAGGGCAGCTACTATCGCCTGCTGCACGATCTCTTTGCCGAGCGCGGCATGGCGCCCAAAATCGTGGTTTCCTGCGAGACCTTTATGGCCTGCACCAGTCTGGTGGCGCAGAGCGACTTTGTCAGTATCCTGTCGGTCGATGTCATCAACGATGCGGTGCTTGGACAGCAGCTGGTGGCGCTGGATCTGGACGATCCATTACCGAAAGCGACCTTTTATTTGATCCAGCGAAAGGAGACGGCGCTGACGCCGATGAGCGCTTACATGGCGCAGCTATTTCGCCGTCATTGCCAGTAAAAACAAGGGGTAAACTCGATCGTCTACACTGTTAGGGTACTGTAAGAAATCCAACCGACAATATAGAGGTGAAGATGCAAGTCAGTCCTTATCTGTTTCTCTATGGCCGTTGTGAAGAGGCTATCGACTTTTACCTGCAGGCTACCGAGGGAGAGTTGCTCTATAAAATGACGTTCGGTGATATGCCGGATCAGGGCGAGCAGGTAGGCGATCAGTCTGCGCCGCCGCTGCCGCCGGAAAAGATTATGCATGCCCAGCTGCGTATCGGCGAAGGGGAACTGATGCTGAGCGACGGCAATACCGAGAAGCCGCCGGCATCGGAGCATGCCGGTTATGCGGTCAGCCTGTCGACCACCGATGTCGAACAGGGTAAAGAGTGGTTCGAGAAACTGTCGGCGGGCGGCAAGGTAACGACGCCGTGGCAGGAGACCTTCTGGTCGAACGGCTTCGCGATGTTTATCGATAAGTTCGGCATTCCGTGGCGCATCAACGTAGAGAAGCCGCAGGAATAAGTCTGGTTCAGCTGCTGTGAGCCTGATCCGATCGCAAAGTCGCTCAAGGCATCCTTGCTTGCGCGGCCCGCGCGGATACGCACCTCGTCCTTGAGGTGCGCCCGCAAACGGGCCAACGCGCTGCGTTGTTCAAAAACGCTCCCGGCGTTTTTGTCCGTGTTGCGGGACGCTTTGCTCTTCGGCTCAGACTCACCGCTCTGTAAGACCGGTACGCTTAGCCCGCTTTTATCAGAAGTTATAACCCGCCACCAGGTAGTAACCCCAGCCGGTCGATTTCACTTCAAATGGTCCGCGGCCGAAGTTCAGCTCCTGACCGTCGGCCCACTGACCGCCGTTATGGAAGTAACGCGCCACGGCGGAAATATGCCAGTGGTCGTAGCCCAGCGACAGAATATGACTTGAAGCGATGGAGTTGCTGGTGCGCGACGCGTCCGATTTGTCGCGCAGATCGGAACCCCAGTCGAAGTTGGTAAAGCCGATATAGCTCAGGTTGCCGCCCCACAGCGTGGTAATCGGCACCATATATTTCACCTTGAAGCGATAGCCATCCCAGCTGTTCTCGTTCGCCGCGCCGTAGTTTTCCCACTGATATTTGGCGTAGACGTTAAGCGACAGGCCGACGTCGCTGTGCGTATCAATGTCGGTGCCGAGACCCATATACCAGGTGTTCTGACGGTTATCGCTGTTGCGGCCCATATCGTAGATATAGTTGTTGGCGAAGTACCACTCTTTGAACGGGCCGAAGGCCAGGCTGGTGCCGGTCAGCTTATCGATAGAGAAACGCGGCTCGATTTCCATGAACATCGGCGAACCATGGTCGAAAATGCCGTTGGCGTTGCTGTTGCCCATGCCGAAGAAGTTGGTCAGATCGAGGTAGCCGTAAAAATCGAACCAGTCTTTTTTCGCGAAGGCTTCATATTCCAGATAGACGTCGTTATTGAACTGCGGTCCGAAGCGGGTGTGATAGCTGCCCACCACGTTGACGCTCTGGTGCCACCAGTCGGAAAGGTATTGCGGATCGCTTTCGGCGGCCTGCGCGCCGCTGCTCAGGGACGTTGCCAGCAAGGCGCCTGCTATCAAGGTTTTAAATTTCATTATCATTAACCACATGCTTTTGACCGCGCAGAGACGCAGTCAGAGTGAAATCGATCCCAGAGTGGGGCGGCGAAGATGTAACCGTTTTTTACAGCCGGTTTTTGACCTGCGTAGCCTGACCGTTACAGGGCGATAGAAAATAGATTTTGCTCACGTTTGTCAAAATGTGTTGCATTGCATTTACGTGAAAATGTGAAGTGCGTCACGAAAATAAGCGGCGGCGAACGGAACGCCGCAACCGTTTACGTTGTCGGCATCGCGCGCGAACGTGAAAATCAGGGCAGGGTGACGCGAACCTGTAAACCGCAGATGGCGCCCTGCGGATTGAGGCAGTTGGAGAGGGAAACCTGGATATGGTGCTTTTGCGCCACGCTGCGCACGATCGACAACCCTAAACCGCTGCCCTGCGCCTTCACGGTCGGCGAACGGGTAAAGCGGTCAAAGGCGCGATCGATAAACGCCTCCGGCATGCCGGGACCGTTATCGACGATATCGACCACCGTGCGATCGCCGACGCGATGCAGCAAGACGTCCACCAGGCTGCCTTCCGGGGTATGCAACATGGCGTTGCCGATCAGATTATCGAACAGGCTGCGCAGCTCGGAACGGCTCGCCTGCAAATGATAGTGCGTCGAGCCGTTAAAGCCGATATCGATGCCGCGCTTGTCGGCCACCACCATCAGCTGCTCGATGCTCTCTTTCAGCAGATCCTCCAGCTCGATATTTTCTACCGAGGCGACCACGGTTTTATCTTCCTGACGCGAAACATTGAGCAGCTGCGTCACCAGATGGCGCGTGCGCGTCACGCCCGCTTCCAGCTGATCGAACTGGCGGCTCGCTTCGCCCGGCTGAATATGCTGGCGCAGGTTCTCCAGCTGCAGCGTCACCGCCGTCACCGGCGTGCGCAGCTCGTGCGCCGCGTCCTCCAGGAACTGACGCTGCGACGACCATGCGGCGCGCAGCTTATTGAGCAGCGAGTTATAGGCCTCTACCAGCGGCAGGATCTCGTCCGGCAGCCCTTCAGGCGATACCAGATGGGGATGCAGCGTCTCCTGCGCGGCGATCTCGCGCGAGGCGACGCGCAGATCGCGGGTGATTTTGCGTACCACCAGCCAGATCACCAGCAGCGAGAGCGGCATCATCAGAATCATGGGGATAATCGCCGCCAGCGCGCGCTGTACCATCACCGAGCGCATATAGCTCAGGTTGTGCATCACCTGAATAGTTTTAATCTCGCTGCCCGGCTCGCCGGGCCGGGTATAGATACGCCAGGCGCATTCGTCGCAGTCGCCGACGTCGATATCGTGCCACCCTTTTTGCGCCTGCAGCGGGGCATGCAGCTCCGGCCAGGAGCTGGCGCGCAGCTTGCCGTCGCCGTCCCAGAGCTGCACGACGTAGGCGCTTTTCACCTTGTCGGCATGCAGCATCAGCGGCATCAGCGCCGGGATCTCTTTGTTGGTCGCCCAGGCGTCGGCGATTTTCGACAGCTGGTCATCCTTCATGGTGCCGATCATGTCGCCGTAGCAGCTGAAGAAATACCAGGTGACGCCGCCGATCATCAGCAGATGGATAATCAGCAGCGTGCTGAGTAGTTTATTGCGCAGGGAGCGCATAAAAGTGAAAGGTTTCATAACGCGGGCACGCGCCAGCCGAGTCCGCGCACGTTGCGAATGGCGTCATTGTCGAGCTTGCGGCGCATGCCGTGGATCAGCACGTCCACCGCGTTGCTGGTGACCTCTTCGCCCCAGCCGTAGATGCGGTTCTCCAGCTGTTCGCGCGACAGAATGGCACCGGGACGCTCGAGCAGGGCGTAAAGCAGCGCATACTCGCGCGCAGTAAGCTGCTCCCGCTGGCCCTTATAGAGCACTTCGCGCGTCATCATGTCCAGCTGAACGTCGCCGCTGCCGAGCAGCGAGTCCGCCGCGCCGTGGCGACGTCGGGTTATTGCACGCATGCGCGCCAGCACCTCCTGCAGGTCGAAAGGTTTCAGAAGATAGTCGTCGGCGCCGCTGTCGAGCCCCTGAACACGCTGCGCTACCGTGTCGCGCGCCGTTAAAATCAGTACCGGCGTGGTGTCGCCGCGTCCGCGCGCGCGCTTCAGCACCTGCAGCCCGTCGTCGCGCGGCAGGCCGAGGTCGAGCAGCACGCAGGTATAGTCGCCTTCATTCCAGGCGTGATGGGCGAAGACGCCGTCGCGCGCCCAGTCAACTGACCAGCCTGCGGCTTCCAGCGCCTGCTGCAGATTGGCGCCGATCATTTCATCATCTTCAACCAAAAGTACGCGCATGGAAAGTCGCCTCGTCAGTGATTGGCCGCAGTTTACGCCGGGATTATTAGCACAGAATTAAAGTTGCTGCACGGCGATGCCTGCCAGATACGATGCTAATTCTGCGCTAATTTTCCGCTAATTAAGGGATAAATTTTCCGCGCTAAAGTGGGTTCACTGAACATCATGCCGTATCGGGAGGAACTCATGAATCAGCGCGAATTTATCCGTAGTCTGCTGCAGTGGATTGAAAGCAACTTAGGCCAGGACCTTCATCTGGATGAGGTGTCGCGTCGCTCGGGCTATTCCCGCTGGCACCTGCAGCGTCTGTTTCGCCAGCATACCGGCTTTTCGCTGGCGGAATATATTCGTCAGCGCCGCCTGACGGAGTCTGCGCTGCTGCTGCTGAACAGCAACGAGGCGATTCTGCAGGTGGCGATGAACTACGGTTTCGACACCCAGCAGGCCTATACGCGCACCTTTAAAAACTATTTCCGCGTCACGCCGGGGCAGCTGCGCCGTCAGCGCCGGGTCGAGCCGGACAGGCTGCTTTTTCCGCTGGCGATGGCGAGCTGACGCCAGCAAACAGATGTAACCGGTAGCGAAATTGTTTAGTCTGCTTTTTTGCGGCGGACCAGACAATTATGGATAACAGCGAAAACTTAACGGCGATGATGATGTTCGCCCGCGTGGTGGAGTGCAGAAGCTTCAGCGAGGCCGCGCGCGCGCTCGGCCTGTCGAAATCCCACGTCAGCCGGGAGATCGCCCGGCTTGAGGTCCGGCTCGGCTTTAAGCTGTTGCACCGCACCACGCGCAATATGGCGCTGACCGAGCTGGGGCAGGCCTACTATCCTTTCTGCACCCGCATGCTGGCGGAGATGCATCGCGCCGACGCTTTCGTGCAGCAGCTGCATCAGAACGTCGCGGGCAACGTGCGGCTGCAGGCGCCGGTTACCTACGGCTGCCAGTGCGTCTCGCCCGCGCTCAACCTCTTTTTGCGTCGCCATATTCATATCAACGTCGATCTCGACCTGACCGATCGCGGCAGCGAGGCAGTGGAAGATCAGGTCGACATCGCCGTCGCGATCCGCGCTCGCGCGCCGCAGGGCGCGCACGTCCGGCTGTTAGGCGATATCGAGTGGGGGCTCTACGCCGCGCCGGACTACCTGGCGCAGCGCCCGCCGGTGACCCATCCCGATATGCTGCCGCGCCACGATCTGCTGATGTTTCACGGGCCGGCGCACACCGCCGCGCTGCCTTTTCGCCGCGATAAGCAGCGGCTGGTGGTGGACGTGCGCAGCCGCTTTCGCGCGAATAACAGCATGGCGCTGCTCAACGCCGCCCAGGCGGGCAGCGGCATCGCTTATCTGCCGTCCTATATGGCGCAGGCGGCGCTGGCGCGCGGCGAGATTACCCAGCTGCTGGCGGAGTGGCAGATGGATCGCCTGCAAAGCTATCTGCTGCTGAAAGAGGCGCAGCCTGCCGCGCCGGTCAGCCTGTTGTGCGACGCGCTGGTTGCCGCGTTGAGCAGCTGATTGTTGCCGTCTGGCAACAACGGGCGGCGCCGAGTAATTATCGCGCCGGTACTGTTGTTGCAGCGTCAACGACGCTAGCCTGAAAGCCAGACAAAAGGAGGGCTTGATGGAAGCGATCGCCGCGCCAGACGCGCAAATCTGGAAACGTAACTTATGGGTATGCGTGCTGGGCTCGTTCAGCACTATCGTGGCGATGACGCTGCTGCTGCCCTTTCTGCCGCTCTATGTGCGACAGCTTGGCGTGACGGAGCCGGCGGCGATTGCGCGCTGGTCCGGGCTGGCCTACGGAGCGACCTTCTTCAGCGCCGCGCTGACCGCGCCGCTCTGGGGCAGGCTGGCGGATCGCTATGGCCGCAAGCTGATGCTGATCCGCGCCAGCCTCGGCATGGCGGTGGCGATGGCGCTGATCGGCATGGCCACCGCGCCCTGGCAGCTGGTGGCGCTGCGGCTGTTGGCGGGGCTGCTCGGCGGCTACGCCTCCGGCTCGACCATTCTGGTGGCGGCACAGACGCCGAAGGCGCACACCGGCTGGGCGCTCGGTATGCTCTCTTCCGGCATCATGGCGGGAAACGTGGTTGGTCCGCTGCTGGGCGGCGTGCTGCCGCCGCTGATCGGCATCCGCCACACCTTCTGGCTGACCGGCGGCGCTATTTTTCTCGCCTTTCTGGCAACCGCTTTCCTGCTCAAAGAGCAGCCGCGCCCGCCTGCGGCAACGCGCGCCGCTGGCGAAGCGTCCGGCGCCGTCAATCACGGCGCGGTGAAGCTGATGTGGCTGTCAGGCATGCTGCTGATTTTCGCCAACATGTCGATTGAGCCGATTATCACGCTTTATATCGGGCAGTTCGTGGCGGGGGATCGCGCCATTACCGTTACCGCCGGGCTGGTGATGGCCGCTGCCGCGCTGGGCAGCATTCTTTCCGCGCCGCGGCTGGGCAGGCTGGCCGACCGCATCGGCCACTGGCGCGTGCTGAGCGGCGGTCTGTTGATTTGCGCGGCGCTGCTGATCCCGCAGGCGTTTATTACCGCCGCATGGCAGCTGGTGGCGCTGCGCTTTCTGATGGGCATGGCGCTCGGCGGACTCTTGCCCTGTATTACGGCGATTATTCGGCATAGCGTGCCGGAAGGGCAGGTCGGGCGCATGCTTGGCTACTCGACTTCCGCACAGTATATCGGCCAGGTGACCGGCCCGCTGTTTGGCGGCTTTATCGGCGGCGCGTTCGGCATGCGGCCGGTGTTTTTGCTGACGGCAGGGGTAATGTTGCTGTGCGGGGCAGTGAACTGGCGTAACAGCCGCAAAGCGCGGCGGTAGGAAAACGAGTCAGACTCGCTCCGCCACGCTGGCGCATGGCCAATAAAAAAGCGGACCGAAGTCCGCTTTTTACTTGCCTCGGAGAGGTTTATTTCTCGTCTGGCAGCGCGTAGGCAATCACATAGTCGCCCAGCTTGGTGCCGAAGGAGCCGTGACCGCCGGCTGCGATGACAATGTACTGCTTGCCATTCGCTTCATAGGTCATCGGCGTCGCCTGGCCGCCAGCCGGCAGGCGCGCCTGCCACAGCTGCTCGCCGGTTTCGGTGCTGAACGCGCGCAGATAGTTGTCTGCGGTCGCGCCGATAAAGAACACCTTGCCCGCCGTCGCGATTGGGCCGCCCAGCATCGGCATACCCATCTTGAACGGCAGCGGAACCGGCGCGCTGTCGCGCGTGGTGCCGATACGTTTCTTCCAGACGACTTCGTTGGTTTTCAGGTCGACGGCAGAAACGTAGCCCCAGGCCGGCTGCTTACACGGCAGGCCGAACGGCGACAGGAACGGGTTCAGCTCAACGCCGTACGGCACGCCGTACTGCGGCTGGATGCCGGTTTCGGTGCCCGAACCGCCGCTCGCGCCTTCAGGCGGCTCGATCGGATTGCCCGGGCCGCGCGGCACCAGTTTAGAGACGAACGGCAGGGCCATCGGGTTGGCGATAGCGATCTGACGATGCGGATCGACCGCGATGCCGCCCCATTCGAACATGCCCAGGTTGCCCGGGAACACCAGCGTGCCCTGTTCGGACGGCGGCGTGAACGGTCCTTCGTAGCGCAGACGCTTGAAGATTACGCGGCACACCAGCTGGTCATACAGGGTCGCGCCCCACATATCCTTGTCCGTAAGATTTTGCTTCGGACGGTAGGTCAGCTCAGAGTAAGGCTGCGTCGGCGAAACGTGATCGCCTTTCGCGGCACCCTGCGGAACCGGGGTCTCCGGCGCAGGCACGACCGGCTTGCCGGTACGACGATCCAGCACAAAGATGTTGCCGGTTTTCGCCGGGGCGTAGATCACCGGAACGGTATTGCCGTCTTTATCGGTGATGTCGGCCAGCGTCGGCTGCGACGGCAGATCCATGTCCCACAGGTCGTGATGCACGGTCTGATAAGACCACACCAGCTTACCGGTGGTGGCGTTCAGCGCCAGCACGCTGCTTGCGTAGCGCTCCTGCTCCGGCGTGCGGTTGCCGCCCCAGATATCCGGGGTAGAAACGCCCATCGGCAGGTAAACGGTGTCCAGTTTCGGATCGTAAACCGCCGGCGCCCAGGAGTTAGGCGAGTTCATGGTGAAGGTGTGTTCGTCAGCCGGAATCGCGTTAGGATCTTTCGCGCCCGGATCGAAGACCCACAGCAGTTTGCCGGTGTTAACGTCGAAGCCGCGAATCACGCCAGACGGCTCGCGCGTCGAGTAGTTATCGGTTACCGCGCCCGCCATAACGATGGTGGTATCGGTAATAACCGGCGGCGACGTCGGCTCATACTGGCCCGGCGTGGTAACCGGCTGCTTGTGCTGCAGATCCAGCTCGCCGTTGTTGCCGAAGGCAGGGCAGCGCGCGCCGGTTTCCGCGTCCAGCGCGAACAGACGACCGTCGTTTACCGGCAGGTAAATACGGCGCGAGCAGAGCGCGGGCTGGCTGTTAGCCGCGTCGGCCGCTGCAGGCACTTCGTGGTATGAGACGCCACGGCAGGTAACATGCTGGAAGGTCGGATTCGGCTTCATGCCCGGATCGAATTTCCACTTCTGCTTGCCGGTGGCCGCGTCGAGCGCGAAAAGAATCTGGTGCGGCGAACAGAGGTAAACCGTGTCGCGGACCTTAATCGGCGTCACTTCGTCGGTAATTTCGCCCGGATCGTTCGCGGTCTTGAGATCGCCGGTCTGGAACTGCCAGGCAACCTGCAGGTTTTTCACGTTCTCTTCGTTGATCTGCTTCAGCGGCGAGAAACGGGTTCCCTGCTGATCGCGCGCATAGGCGGGCCAGTCAGCGTCGTCGATATTGCTCAGCGGCTGTGCCGGCGCGGCGTTCTGCGCGGTTTCCGGCAGCTTGCCGTTCACCGTCTGCGGATCGTTGAATACCGCATAGGCCAGCACCAGGGCGCTGGCGATCAGCGCGACGGCCATGCTGCCCAGCGCGGCTTTGCTGCCGGCGTTTACGCTACGGTAAACAAAAGGCAGGATCAGCCAGACGCCGAAAATCACCAGCACGTCGGTGCGCGGCGCCAGGGCCCAGAAGTCGGTGCCGACTTCCCATACGCCCCAGATCAGGGTGCCGATCAGCAGCAGCGCATAGAGAACCAGCGCGGTGCTTTTGCGACGTGACAGCAGCCAGGCGGTGATAAGCATAACCACACCGCCGATAACGTAATACCAGGAACCTCCGATAGCGGCTAACCAACCACCGCCAATCAGCATAAACGCGCCCGTCAGGAATGCGAACAGCACCGTCAGGAAACGAATTACGCAAAAAGATGAGGAACTTTTCCCCATAATGTCGACCTCGTTTTTTTGCCATAAAAACACAGAAAACAACGCATTAGGCTGTTTTCACGTTATATAAAGTACGTAAGAAAGCAGGTGTTCAATGTTGCTCTTCCCGTGAGCATCGCAATCCGTTTGAGTTAAATTTTATAGTAAAAACGTTAAGAGGTTTGATTTTTTTGGCGCTTTGCGCTTAAGCGCGCAATTAGTACGACATTTTATGAGGTTTACGCTGCGTTATGGCGCTCAGGCTGCGCTCACAACGCCAGCGTTTGGGTTTTTCCTCGGCGCTTCAGCTGATAAGGCTGCCTGCGCATCGCTGCTGCTGCCAGCCCGATATATTGAGCGTCTGCATTACCTCGGCGGGCGGCGCCGGCTGGGCGCTGCGAACAATAACCTTAATTTCCCTTTCAGCAAATGAGGATAATAAGAAAGGGAAGGTAAATTTTTGATAATTGTCGTTAAAGAAATCTTCGCTTAACACGATGCCGGAAAAAGGGAAAGAATCAATCAGCCGCCAGTCCGCGCCGGGTGGAGCGAAATCGAGCATCCAGAACTTAAAAATATTTGTTATTGCAGGTAAAGCGAGGCGGCACTCTTTCAGCGCGTCATAGTTAATCGCCAGGCGAACGCGTGAATGCTGCCAGCAAAGATATTGATCTGGCGCGGCAATGATTTGTTTAAGCTGCTTCACGGTAACGGGAATAATCATTAATGCCGCTTCATTTGCACAATGATTTTTCCATGCAACTATATCGTCATTATTATTGGTTTCCTCTGCATCATCCAGTAAGTAAGGTTTTGAATAACAAAAACCCAGCAATGTGCCTGCGGGGCTGAGAATATTTTCAGTAACATATGAATTGTACAAGCTATTTTCCATGCATCTCTGGTTAAAAGAAAAAGTCGGACAAAATTATAAGTGTTTCTCAAGGTAACGCTCAGGTTACTGCTGGACTCAATATAAAACGGAAATATTAAAGTCGTCACCCTTTTTATGCGCCTTGCTGCGCGGCTATTAAAGTGCATTATAAAGTATACTTTAATAATTAAATGGCCCTAATTTTGCCTTTCTGGAAATAAATAGTCTGATAATAGTCAATAATAAAGCTGCCGCCGCGCGCCGCATTTTAGCGACGCGCTAAAGCACATCCCGACATTGCCAGCCCGGGCGAAATGAAGCACGCTGTGCTGCGCGTTCGCCTGCGCAGATTAAAAAAGAGAGGTTCGCGCCATGACGTGAACCGGCAGATTAATTAACGGGATAAATTATGGATTCTATGGAACAGACAGCGGATGAATCGCTGTTAAAGCATCGGGCGTTTGTCGCGTTCTGGCTGGCGCGCACCTGCTCATCGTTTGGTTTTCAGATGTTCTCCGTTGCCATCAGCTGGCAGATTTACGCCCTTACCAACAGCGCGATGGCGCTGGGCATCATCGGCCTGATGCAGTTTTTGCCGTCAGTACTGTTAGCGCTGCCCGCTGGCCATCTGGCCGATCAGCTCGACCGTCGCCGCATCGTGCTGCTGGGCCAGCTGATCGAGTGCGCCGCGCTAGTGGCGCTGCTGTTTTTAACCCTGTTCAACTGGGCTGGCAAAATGGAAATCTGGGGACTGGTGTTTCTGATTTCCGTGGCGAAAGCGCTGGAGTGGCCCGCCATTACCTCGATGCTGCCTTCGCTGGTGCCGCCTGCCATTCTTGCGCGCGCCATGGCCTCGACCTCGGTCGGCAGCCAGGCGGCGGTTATCGTCGGCCCTACGCTGGGCGGTCTGCTTTATGTCGCCGGTCCGGACGTAGTCTATGGCGTCTCTGCCGCCTTTTATCTGCTGTCGCTTTTCCTGGTGGCCCGCTTGCGCTATGAGCGCCCGCCGCAGCCGCGTCTGCCGATGAATCTGCCGAATCTTTTCGCCGGCGTGCGTTTTATCCGCGATCGCAAAGATGTGCTCGGCGTTATCTCGCTCGATCTTTTCGCCGTGCTGCTCGGCGGTGCGA
The DNA here is from genome assembly GCF_002095575.1 of Pantoea septica. Classification (GTDB taxonomy): domain Bacteria; phylum Pseudomonadota; class Gammaproteobacteria; order Enterobacterales; family Enterobacteriaceae; genus Pantoea; species Pantoea septica. The sequence continues at coordinate 45,031 of NZ_MLJJ01000024.1, forward strand.
CGGCGCTGCTGCCGATTTTCGCCCAGGATATTCTTCATACCGGTCCCTGGGGGCTCGGCCTGCTGCGCGGCGCGCCGTCGGTAGGCGCGCTGCTGGTGGGGCTGTGGCTCAGCCGCAACAAGCTGGAAAAGCATGTCGGCATGATCATGTTCGGCTCGGTGGCGGGATTCGGCATCGCGACGCTGGCGTTTGCGCTCTCTACTCAGCTCTGGCTCTCCCTGCTGGCGCTGGCCGCGCTCGGCGGATTCGATATGGTAAGCATGGTGATCCGCGGCGCGCTGGTGCAGCTCGATACGCCAGACGATATGCGCGGCCGCGTCAACGCGGTTAATGCCATTTTTATCAATACTTCGAACCAGCTCGGAGAGTTCGAGTCGGGGCTGCTGGCTGCCTGGTTCGGCGCGGTGCCCGCCGCGGCGATTGGCGGTATCGGCAGGCTGGTGGTGGTGGGAGTATGGATGGCGCTATTTCCGCATTTACGTAAGCGGCAGAAACTGGAAAATGATCCCCAACATGAAGCGACGCGGAATTAAGCATGAATTCTCTCTACTTTCTTGGCATTGACGGCGGCGGCACCCGCTGTCGCGCTCGACTTATCGATGCGCAGGGCAAGGTGCTGGCGCAGGCCGAAGGCGGCCCGGCCAACGTCTTCTCCGCCTGGGACGCCGCGATCGGCACGCTTGACGCGCTGATCGCGCAGGTTGCCGACCAGGCGCAGCTGCCCGCCGCACAGATGCGCATCGTCGCCGGCCTGGCGGGAGCGAATGTGCCTTCGGTCCAGCGGCGTCTCGCCGACTGGCGGCCGCGCTGTGCCGCGCTGCGCGTCGTCACCGACGTGGAGATCGCCTGCATCGGCGCGCACGGCGGCGCGCCAGGCGCGGTATTTATCGTTGGTACGGGCAGCCAGGGCGCCAGCTGGGACGGCGACAGCTTTACGCTGCTCGGCGGATGGGGCTTCGCGCTTTCCGATCTCGGTTCCGGCGCCGTGCTGGGGCAGCGTGCGCTGCGGCTGGCGCTGCTGGCGCATGAAGCGGTTGTGTCCGCCTCGCCGCTGACGCAGCGGCTGATGGCCCGTTTCGCGCAGGATGCTGAAACGCTGCTGCTCTGGTCGCAGCGGGCGACCACCGCCGACTGGGGCAGCGTGGCGCCGGAGGTGTTTGCCGCCGCGCAGCAGGGCGACGCGCACGGCCTGACGCTGGTGCGGCAGAGCGCAGAGGAGATCGCCCTGATGGCGCAGCCGCTGCTGGCGCGTCAGAGTGGCAAGCTGGCGCTGATGGGCGGCCTGGCGCAGCCCATCGAGCCTTATCTGCCGGAGTCGCTGCGGAGCGTGCTGACGGCGCCGCAGGGTGATGCGCTCAGCGGCGCGCTGGCGCTGGCCCGCCTCGGCTAATTTTGCGAGGCGCTTCACAAAGCGGCGAGGTGGCGGTCAGATAAAGGTTTCCCCGCGCCGTACGCGCTGAAATAGCGGTTTCTCTCTTATCAGGAGCCGCACCATGCACCTTTCCCTTGCTGATTTTCATCCCGCCGCCGACGGTGAAACCCTGGACACGGCGGTGTTGCAGCGCGCTATCGACCAGATCGCCGCCGCGGGCGGCGGCGGCCTGACGCTGCCCGCCGGGCGTTACCGCAGCGGCTGCCTGAATTTGCCTTCCCATTTTGAGCTGCACCTTGAAGCGGGCGCGGTGCTGCTCGCCAGCCAGCGCCAGGCCGATTATCAGCGATTTCAGACGCTGAGCAGCGCCGAGAAGTCGCATAACGTGCTGCTCTACGCGCTCGGGCAGCGCAATCTGACCATCAGCGGCAAGGGCTGCATCGACGGCGACGGCGAAACCTGGTTTGCCGTCGAGCGTGACGCGCAGGGCTACCGGCTGCCGCGTCCCGATCGGCCGCGTCTCATCGTGTTCGAAGCGTGCGAGCAGGTGACGCTGGAGGGGGTCACCATCGTACAGGCGCCGATGTGGACGGTGCATCTGGTGAGCTGCCGCCATGTGCATATCGATCGCCTCACCATCGATAACGCGATGACGATGCCGAACACCGACGCGCTCGATATCGATAGCTGCGAGGCGGTCTTCGTCAGCAACAGCTACCTCAGCGCGGCGGATGACGCCATCTGCATCAAAACGACACTGAAGCCCGATGCGTTACGCCGCCCCGCGCGTCAGATCACTGTCAGCAATTGCCAGCTGCGCTCTGACAGCTGCGCCTTTAAGATCGGCACCGAAACCTTCGACGATATCGAGGACGTTACCGTCACTAACTGCACCCTGTTTGACTCCAACCGCGGCATCGGCATTTTGTCGCGCGACGGCGGCGCGATGCGGCGGCTGCTCTTCAGCCATCTGACCTTTGTCTGCCACTATGCGCCGCCGTGCCACTGGGGCAAGGCCGATCCGCTGTTTGTGTCGGTGCGTCCGCGCGATCCGGCGGTGCGGCCGGGGCAAGTCGAGCAGCTGCAGTTCACGCAGGCAAGCGGTATAGCGGAAGGGGCGATCAACCTGCATGCCGTCCGGCCTGGCGATATTCGCGACGTGCTGCTCGCCGATGTGCAGCTGCGCCAGGTGGTCAGCCGCGATAGCGCGCAGGGACAGTTTGATATTCGGCCGCCGTGCAATCCCGACGCGCCGACCGGCATGGGGCTGGATAATGCCTGGAAGCTCGATCCTGCGACCGGGGAGGCGTTCGGCGTAGAGCGCTATCCCGGCGGCCTGCCCGCGCTGTTTGCGCGCGGCGTCGAGAATCTGCGCTGGCATCACCTGACGGTTGAGCGGCCGGAACCGCTGCCGCCAGGCTGGAACCCGGAACTTTTCGTGATCGACCAGGCGCTGAGCGCCGCGGCAATCGCGGCGCCGAGCGCTTCGGTGCTGGCTTCGCCGCCGAGATCGCGCGTCAGGCATTCGCCCTGCGCCAGCGTGCGTTCGATGGCGTCGAGCACCGCGTCGCCCGCGGCTTTATAGCCCAGATGCTCCAGCATCATCGCGCCGCACCAGATCTGGCCGATGGGGTTCGCCACGCCTTTGCCGGCGATGTCGGGCGCGGATCCATGCACTGGCTCAAACAGGCTGGGGAAGGTGCGGTCGGGATTGATGTTGGCCGAGGGCGCGATGCCGATGGTGCCGGTGCAGGCCGGGCCGAGATCGGAAAGAATGTCGCCAAACAGATTGCTGGCGACCACCACGTCGAACCAGTCGGGGTGCAGCACGAAGTTGGCGGTGAGAATGTCGATATGATACTTGTCGACGCTGACCTGCGGGTAGTGCTCGCCCATCGCCTCGACGCGCTGGTCCCAGTAGGGCATGGTGATGGCGATGCCGTTGGATTTGGTGGCGGAGGTAAGGTGTTTTTTCGGGCGGCTGTTGGCCAGCTCGTAGGCGAACTTCAGGATGCGGTCGACGCCGATGCGCGTCATCACGGTCTCTTGGATCACCACTTCGCGCTCGGTGCCGGGGAACATGGTGCCGCCAACGCTGGAGTATTCTCCTTCGGTATTTTCACGCACGACGTAAAAGTCGATGTCGCCCGGTTTGCGGTTCGCCAGCGGCGCTTTAACGCCGGGCATTAAACGCACCGGCCGCAGGTTGACGTACTGATCGAACTCGCGGCGGAACTGCAGCAGGGATCCCCATAGCGAGACGTGATCCGGCACGATCTCCGGCCAGCCCACCGCCCCGAAATAGATCGCATCAAAGGTTTTTAGCTGCGCGAACCAGTCGTCGGGCAGCATCTTGCCGTGCTGCTGCCAGTACTCCGCGCTGGCGAAGTCGAACCACTCCCAGCGCAGCGCGATGCCGAACTTCTCCGCCGCCGCGTTCATTACGCGAATGCCTTCAGGCATCACTTCTTTACCGATACCGTCGCCGGGGATGACGGCAATTCGATGGATTTTTTCAGACACAGGGCACCTCACAGGGTTGATGTTCGAATTGTCTGCGCAGTATAACTTTGCATCACCGGGAAATAATTAGCCTGAAACGCAAGCCAATGTTGAATCAAAGTAGAGAATCCCGCACCTCCACCGACGATCTCGCCTTCTTTGTGCGTATCGCCACCCTTGGCAGCCTGACGGCGGCGGCGCGCGATCTCGGCCTGTCGCTGGCGGCGGTCAGCAAGCGTCTCAGCCAGCTTGAGCGGCGGCTTGGCGTCCAGCTGCTGAAGCGCACCACGCGGCGTCTGGAGCTGACGGCGGAGGGGCGGCGCTATCTGGACGGCGCGCGTCCGCTGCTCGATCAGCTGGCGGCGCTGGAGGAGGCGGTGAGCGGCCAGACCGAGGTGCTGCGCGGCACGCTGAATATCAATGCGTCGTTCGGCTTTGGCCGCCGCCACGTCGCGCCCTGCGTGTCGGCGTTTGCGGCGCTGCATCCGGAACTGGCGCTGTCGCTGCAGCTCAGCAGCCAGCCGCTCAATTTTCTCGACGCTAACGTCGATATTGACGTGCGCGTCGGGGAGCCGCCCGATTCGCGGCTGGTGGCGCGTCGGCTGCGCGCCAATCCGCGCATTCTTTGCTGTTCGCCCGCCTACGCTGAGCGCTGCGGCCTGCCGGCCGATATTCACGCGCTGGCGCAGCACAACTGTATTCTGCTGCGCCAGCATGAAGGGGATTTCACCCTGTGGCGCTTTGTGAAGGGCTGCGAGAGCGTCAGCCAGAAGGTGCGCGGCAGCCTGCTCACCAACGACGGCGAAGTGGCGATGCGCATGGCGCTGGACGGCCATGGCATCCTGCTGCGCTCGTGGTGGGATGCGCGGCACGCTGTCGAGCGCGGCGATCTGCTGCACGTGCTCCCCGAATGGCAGGCGCCCGACGGCGATATTTTCGCGGTATGGCAGGCGCAGCGGCAGCTTCCCGCGCGCATTACCGCCTTCGTCGATTTTTTACAGGCGCGCTTAAAGAGGGAGACGTAAAAGGCGCCACCGCAGCGGGCAGCATTTACACCTTGATTGTTAATGAGTATGATTCTCATTCTTTTTGAGCGCTAACCGCGGCGGCTGAGCCGAGCGCAGGCGCATCATTTCCCAAGGGAGTCATGCATGAAATCTCTGTTCAGTCCGCGCAACGCTGCGCTTGCTCTGGCGGTCGCCGCCGCTTTCGGCCTGACGGCCTGTCAGGCGCCAGCGAAAAAAGCCGAGGCGCCGGCCGCTGCCGCAAAGCCCGCCGCCTCTGCGGTGAAACAGCGCGAACTCGGCTTCGGCCTGTATGAGATGGCTTACGTACCGGGTGCCAACGCGCTTTACGTCGCCAGCGCCGACGCCTTTAAGGATGTCAGCGGCGGGGTGATCTATCGCCTCGATCCCGCCACGCTGGAGACCACCGGCAAAGGCTACACCGATCTGAAAAACTTCGGCATGACCATGAACGAAGACGGCAGCCTGCTCTACGTGACCAATACGCTGGACGGCGGCATCTCGAAGATCGATCCGGCGAAAGGTAAAGTGCTGGCGCGTACCCTGTTCAGCGAGCGCAACGAGAAGGGCTTCCCGTTCGGCGCGCGCGAGATTTTCCTGCATAACGACCAGCTCTATATCGGCGGCGTAGGCGATCCGGGCGTAATCTGGGTGGTAGATGCGCAGACGATGAAGCTGAAAACGCGCATCAAAAACGCGGGCAAATGGGTCACCGGCATTATCTACTCGCCGGTCACCGATCGCATCTATGCTGCGAACGGCGGCGGTGAGATTCTGGTGATCAACCCGCGTAGCCATAAGATCGAGAAGCGCCTGACCGCCGGCGACGGCAAAGCGTATCTGCTGCTGAACATGGCGGAAGATCCGGCAACCGGCCGTCTGTTCGTTACCGACAACTCGAAAGCGAAAACCACCCTGGTGTTCGATGAGCGCACCGGCAAGGTGATTAAACGCATCGACGGCGACGCGCTGGGCATTAAATTCAACGCGAAGCGCAACGAGATCTATATCAGCCAGCGTGAATCGCAGAAGGTGCTACAGCTTGACGCCACCACCTACGCGGTGAAAAACAGCTGGTCGTTCGAGGGGCATCCCAACAGCCTGCTGGTCACGCCGGATGGTCAGACGCTCTATGTCACCATCAAACAGGGCTTCAATAAAGATCACAGCAGCAAGGGGCCAGACAGCGTGGCGCGCATTCAGCTGAATTAAAAAGAGAGGGACGCCGAACGGCGTCCCTTTGGTTACTGCTCGACGCCCTGCACCAGCACCACGCGGTACTCCGCGCCTTTCAGGCGATGCTGCTTCGCTTCCTGATATTCCGGGCTGTCATACCAGCCGTGCGCCGCTTCTACCGTCGGGAATTCCAGCACTACGACGCCGTCCGCTTCCGGCCCTTCCAGCGTTTCCAGCGCACCATAAAACGCCAGCGGCGTTATCGGGTGGTCGCCGCGCGCTTTGCCCGCCTTCTCGCCATAAATAGCGAACTCTTCAGGGTTGGTAATTTTGTCGCGAATAAAGATGACATATGCGCTCATTGTTGGCTCCTTTACGCCTGGCGTTTATCTTCGGTGTTGGTGTCAAAATCGGATGCGTCGTGGCGCTCGTGCAGCTGATCGGCCGGATCGCCCATCACGCGGTTCACTTTGCGCCCGCGGATCACCGCCGGACGCTCCGCAATCTCCTGCGCCCAGCGCGCCACGTTTTTGTAGGACTTCGCGTCGAGGAACTCGGTCGCGCCATACTGGTTGCTCAGCACCAGGCCGCCGAACCAGGGCCAGGTGGCGATATCGGCGATGGTATAGGCTTCGCCGCCAAGGAAGCGGCTCTCCGCCAGGCGGCGATCGAGCACGTCGAGCAGGCGCTTGGTCTCCAGCGTATAGCGGTTAATGGCGTATTCGATTTTCTCCGGCGCGTAGTGGTAGAAGTGGCCGAAACCGCCGCCGACGAAGGGCGCGGCGCCCTGCAGCCAGAAGAGCCAGTTCAGGGCTTCGGTACGGCCCGCCGGATCGTCCGGCAGGAAGTGGCCGAACTTGTCCGCCAGATAGAGCAGAATACTGCCGGATTCGAACACGCGCAGCGGCGGGTTCACCGAATGGTCGCTGAGCGCCGGGATCTTGGAGTTGGGGTTGATATCAACAAAGCCGCTGCCGAACTGATCGCCGTCGCCGATGCGGATCAGCCAGGCGTCATACTCCGCCTCTTTGACGCCGACCGCCAGCAGCTCCTCCAGCAGGATCGTCACTTTCTGGCCGTTTGGCGTGCCGAGCGAATAGAGCTGCAGCGGATGCTTGCCGACCGGCAGCGCTTTTTCATGGGTTGCGCCTGCGATGGGACGGTTGGTTTTTGCGCCGTTGCCTTTGGCTTCCGGATCCCATTTCCAGACTGTTGCGGGCTGATAACTGTTTTCCGACATAGTGTGGGTTCGCCTTGTTGGTGAGAATGTGTCAGACGTCTCTGAGTGTAGCAGGGCGAATAATTGCGGTTTAACCCTGCTGGCGTTCGCTAATCGACGTTCTCCTGGGTGTAGAGCATAAAGTCGACGCGGCCATCCTCATAAGTGGAAAAATCGTCGCCTTTTTCCAGCTTTTGCAAAAGCAGGTTCAGCGCCAGCTGGGCGTGACGCAGGGTATTCTGATCGAGCGTTAAGGTGAGAATGCGCTGCTGCAGCAGCCGACGCGTGGTGGCGTAGAGCTCATGCGTAATGTAAACCACGTCGCGCTCGCGGCGATGACGCGCCAGCGCCTGCGAAATCTCGCTGTTGCCGAGGCCTGTATTGTAAACGCCGACAATCGCCGGAGAGGCGACCAGCGCCTTCTCCAGCAGCTTGCTGATGCGCGTGCGATCTTCCAGGCCGGCCAGCGCTTCGCGCAGCGCCAGATGAGGAAAGCGCTGCTGCAGCACGTCGCGGAATCCCTCGATGCGCTGACGGTGCGCGCGGTAGTCAACGCGGCCGCTAATCGTCAGCACCTCGCCCGCGCGCGCCAGCATGCTGCCCATCATCAGCCCGGCGGTGCGTCCGGCCTGCAGCTGATTGATGCCCACGTGCAGCAGACGATCGGCGTCGGGCAGATCGGAAACCAGGGTGATCACCGGCACGCCGCGCGCTTTGCAGTCGCTCAGCGCCTGATAAATCGCGGGATGTTCATGCGCAAAGAGCATCAGCCCGTCCATTCTGCGGCTGCTGGCGAGAATATGCGCCGCCAGTTTCTCCGGCGCGTTCTCGGCGACAAAGGTGCGCTGCAGGCGCAGGCGGCGATAGCCGAGCGCGTCGGCCAGCTGCTGAAAATCCTGCGCCAGCTGCTGAAAGAAAAAGGCGTCGGTGCTGCTGAGGATCACTTCGATTTGCCACGGCTGGCGATGCTCTTCCGGCAAAATGCGGTTAAGCCCCGCCGCGCGCGCCGCCTCCAGCACCTTTCTGGTCATCGCTGGCGACACGCCGCCGCGATCGTTAAGCACCCGGTCTACGGTCGCCGCGCCGACGCCGGCGGCGCGCGCCAGCTTAGTGAGCGTCATTCGCTTCATGCTGAGTGAATTCCATCAATTTCTGCGTTCAGCCAGCCTGACAGAACGGGCTATTTTGACAAGGTCAGCTATCCCGAACTGTGAAGAGGAGATCGCAAATGTCCCCTGTAACTCAACGCATTGCCCTGATCGGCAGCGGTTTTATCGGCCAGGTGCACGCCGCGAATCTGGCGGCGCATCCAGGCGCGCATCTGGCGCTGGTGTGCGACCTCGACGCGGCGCGCGCCGAGGCGCTGGCGCAGCGGTATGACGCGCGCGCAGGCCGCTTCAGCGAGGCGCTTGACCGCGACGATATCGATATGGTGCTGATCGCCAGCTCGACGCCGACGCACGCCGATTTTCTGGCGCAGGCGGCAAACGCCGGCAAGGCGGTCTACTGCGAAAAGCCCATCGATCTGTCGCTGGCGAAGGCGCGTGCCGTGGTGGAGAGTCTTGCGCCGCTGAGGGTGCCGGTCACCGTCGGCTTTAACCGCCGCTTCGACCGCAGCCACCAGCAACTGAAGCAGCAGCTTCAGCAGGGCGTCATCGGCGCGCCGGAGGTGATCCAGATGGTGTGTCGCGCCTCTGAGATGCCGCCCCTCGACTATCTGCGCGCGTCAGGCGGACAGATGCGCGATCAGGCCATTCATTTTTTCGATCTGCTGCGTTTTCTGACCGGTGACGAGGTTGAAACGGTAGGCGCGCTGGGTGCGGCGCTGGCGCAGCCTGCGCTGCGCGACTTCGGCGATGTCGACACCTCGGTGCTGATTATGCGGCTGGCGCGCGGCGCGCTGGCGCAGCTCGATAACACCCGACGTACCGCATACGGCTATGACGAGCGCATCAGCGTGGTAGGATCGCGAGGCATGCTGGCGTCGGAGCCGCAGGCGATGCGCGGCGCAACGCTCTATCAGCAAAGCGGCATCACTCAGCCCGGCCTGTTCCCGGACTGGTTCAGCCGCGTGCGCGACACTTACTACGCTCAGCTGGACGCCTTTCTGCGTCATCTTGGCGGCGAAACGGTGGCGGAGCTGCCTGGCCTGATGGATGGTTTGCAGGCGCAGGCGATTGCCGAAGCGGCGTGCGAGTCGCTGAGCACCGGGCGCTTCGTGCAGGTCGAGCGACTGGCATAGCCTTCTATCGGCTCAGCAGTTCGCGTTCGATCAGCTCGCGCGTCTCGACCGCCTGCGTCTTCATCTTCTCCGGATAGCCGAACAGGGCGGACGCGATAATGGATTCGCCGCCCACTTTATAAGTGCGGTTGGCGAAGTCCATCTCGCGCAGCGTCTGGAACAGCGTGTCGAAATCGACCTCGCCTTCGCCGACGCCGACATGCTGATGGATAGTGGCGTCCACGCCCGGCGGGTTAACGATATAGCGGCAGTGCTTGGTGTGGTTCATGGTATCGGCAATCAGCACATGGGAGAGATCTTCGCCGGCGTACTCCAGCATCGGCCGGACGTCGCCCTTGCCGTTGTCGTAGAAAAAGGTGTGCGGCACGCTGTAAACATATTTCACGTTGTCGCTGCGGAACGACTTCACCATATCGGCGGTTTCGTTGCTGTTCTCGCAAAAATCCCACGGATGCGACTGAATTTCGACGCGGATATTTTCGCGCTCGAACAGGGGCAGCAGCTCTTCCATCGAGCGGTAGAACATCTCTTCGCATATCTCCGGCTCGTTGGGGTTGCCGGAGAGCTCGGTATTGATCACCTGCACGCCCATCTCCACGGCAATCTCAACCATGCGCTTCCAGTTTTTCACCGCCGCCTGACGACGCAGCTCGTCCGGACCGGACCAGCGATAGACGACGATAAACGACGAGATCTCTACGCCGGTGGCATTCAGCGCGTTTTTATATTCGCGCATAATCTCGCGGCTGGCCTTCGGGTGCTTATAGAAAGGGTTAATCTGCGGATGTGGCGACTGCTCGATATAGTTGTATCCCCATTCGGCCACCTGATGCACCATGCGGGTAATACCCATATCTCTGATTACATCCACGTCAAAAGCGATTTTCATCTTTACGACTCCTGGCTTTAGTTAGCGTTCTTCGTTAAATACCACGCCGATCTGCCGACGCGTCTCATCCATCGCGCGCAGCGTCAGCAGCGAGGTCGCCAGCGAGCGCACCGGCGAGTCCGTCAGGCTCTGACCGACGCACCAGGCGAAGTGGTCAATCTCATGGCTGAGCTGCTGATAGCGATTCGCCGGCTCTTCCCAGCGCAGCGTTCGACGCTTATCGCTTGAGACCAGGCGAAAGTTGCCCGGCGCATAGAACTGACCGTCCAGGTAGAGCGTGGCGTCGCGTCCCGCGATCGCCGCGGTGCCCGGCGTGTTGCTGAACAGCGTGGTGTGCAGCACCGACTGCATGCCACGCGCGTGGGTAAAGATCATCGAGGTCTGGCCGTTGACGCCGCCCGGCGCAGGTTCGCCCTGCGCGACGATACCTTCAGGCGCGCCGCCCACCAGAATGCTGAAAGCGACCAGATAGCTGCCGAGATCGAGCATCGGCCCGCCGGCGAGATCGGGGTTAAAAATGCGGTGATCCGGCGTAAAAAATTCGCCGTGATCGGCGATCAGGCTGTGAACGTCACCCAGCGCGCCATCTGCCAGCAGCTGGCGGACAACGTCATATTTCGGCGCAAAGTCGCACCACATCGCCTCCATACAGAGCCGCTGCGCGCGCCGCGCCGCCTGCTGCAGCGCTTCGCCCTGATGCGCATTGAGCGCCAGCGGCTTTTCGATGAGCACATGTTTCCCCGCCTGCAGCGCGCGCAGGCCGTCAGGGAAATGGTGGTTATGCGGCGTAGCGATATAGATCGCGTCGACGTCATCGCGTGCCAGCAGGGCATCAATGCCGCCGCACGCATGGGGAATCGACCATTTGTCAGCGAACGCCTGCGCCTTGTCAACGCTACGCGATGAAACCGCAATCAGCCGCTGATGGGTGTGATGACACAAGGCGCTGGCGAAGCGATCGGCGATCCAGCCAGGGCCAATGATGCCCCAGCGCAGCGCAGGGATCTGATGCGCATCGGGCAGGCGCGGAGCAGGTAGGGTAGAGGGAAACATAACAACTCCATACTTATTAGTCTGTTAATGGCCAGCAGCGGCGTGCCGCTGCCTCCGTCAGGCTTTCACTATAGAAAGCCTGAGGCTGCCCTCTCTAACCTTTTGCTGATGGAATTCCATCAGCCTTCCCGCTGGCGGAATGAGGAAAATTTCTAGCAAATGTTTTTTCCGAATGAAAATGATTTGGAAATAAATATTTCGTTATGCGAAGAGGATCAAATTTATGCTCGCTCTGTTTTATCAAAAGGTCGGGCCGGCGCCCTTGAGCGGTTAGGATAGCGAAAGCGCGAGGTCGCTCGCGGCCGGACAAAGGCGTTACCGCCACAGGAGGCAACAGAGAATGACGAAAGTCACCATGAGCGCTATCGCGCGCGAAGCGGGGGTCGGCGTGGCGACGGTGGATCGCGTGCTGAATCAGCGCGCCCCGGTGCGCGGCGCAACCGAACAAAAGGTGCTGGCGGCGGCCAGCCGGTTAGGCTATCGCCATGCGCAATCCCGGCTGCTGCATCCCGGTGCGCCGCCGACGGCGACGCTGCGCATGGGATTTCTGCTGCTTTCCACCGACTATTCGCTCTACCGACAGCTAAGCGAGGCGCTGCGCGAGCAGGCCATACCGCACCATCCCGCCGGCGTCGAGCCGCTTTTCGTCACCCACGGCATCGACGAGGTTGAGCAGGCGGCGCAATCGCTGCGCGCGCTGGCAATGCGCGTCGATGTGATTGGCGTGGTGGCGCTCGATCATCCGCTGATCCGCCATGCCATTCAGGCGGTATCGCGTCAGGGCGTGCGGGTCTACGCGCTTTTCTCCGACTTTTCGCCCTGCGGTCAGGCGGGCTATATCGGGGTGGATAATCAGAAGGCGGGGCGCACCGCCGCCTGGATGGCGCAGCATCTGCTGCGTCGGCCCGGCAGCGTCGGCGTGCTGCTCGGCGACCATCGCTTTACCTGTCAGGAGAGCTGCGAAATCAGCTTTCGCTCCGGTATGCGGGAATATGGGGCGACGCAGCGCGTGCTCGAGCCGCTTAACACCCGGGAAAGCGTCGAAGGCGGCTATCGCGCCGCGCAGGCGCTGCTGGAGGGGCATCCCGATTTGCAGCTGATCTATGCGCCGTGCGGCGGTATTGAAGGCGTGGTGCGCGCGCTGCGCGAACAGGCGCAGCGCAGGGTCATGCTGGTGTGTCACGGGCCGGTGCAGGAGGGCGAACTGGCCCTTATCGACGGGAGCATCACCCTGATGCTGCGTCATAACATCGAGACCATGGCCGCCGCCGTGGTGCGGCTTTGCACCGATCGCCAGAGCGAGCGCGACGCGCGATATGAGCAGGTGATTCTGCCTTTCGAGATGATTACCAGAGAAAACATGTAAATCAGTTAATTACTGATTTAAATGATAATTTTCTATCATTTTTATGATAAGAATAACTATGATCGCTATCAAAGAATAAAACTTCCACAGTTGTTTGATATGGAAAATATGTTCGATACTCGCGGCAAACAGGCATGCCCGGAGAGCTATCGTGACCATCCATATCGCCAATGCGCCCTGTAGCTGGGGCGTCGATAATCCCGACAACCCCTTTCTGCCGCCGTGGCCGACGGTGCTGCGCGAAGCAGCGCAGGCGGGCTATCGCAGCATCGAGCTAGGCCCGTGGCGCTATCTGCCCACTGACCCTGACGAACTCAGCCGCGCGCTGAACCAGCACGGCCTGTCGATCGTCGCCGCCACGCTATTCGACGATCTGGTCAGCGAGGCCCATTTCCCGTCGATGGTCGACCTGACGCATAAGCTGTGCCGTACCCTGTCCCGCATTCCCACAGCTGAAAAAACCCATGGCGACAACGCGCCCGCGCCCTATCTGGTGATCATCGACTTCGGCAACCCCGAGCGCGCCCGGCTGGCCGGTCAGCCTGAACGTGCGCCGCGCCTCGGGGCGGCTGACTGGCAGCGCCTGATGCGCCATATCACACAACTCAGCGAGATCGCCTGGCGCGACTACGGCGTACGGCCGGTGATCCATCCGCACGCGGGCGGCTGCATCGAGTTCGCCGACGAACTGGCGCGGCTGGCGCAGGATATTCCGCATGAGGTCGCCGGGCTCTGCCTCGATACGGGGCATCTTTACTATGCGGGCATGGATCCCATCGCCGCGCTGCGGCACTACTGGCGCCGCATCGACTATCTCCACTTCAAAGACGTCAACGATGCGGTCTGGCGCGATGTGCTGGCGCGCGGCCTCGACTTCTTTAGCGCCTGCGCCGAAGGGGTGATGTGCCCCATCGGGCAGGGCGCAATCGACTATCCGGCGGTGCGCGCCTTTCTGGCCGAACAGGGCTACCAGGGCTGGATCACGCTGGAACAGGAGCGCGATCCGCGCCAGGCCGACACCAGCCTGCGCGACGTCAGCGCCAGCCTGAACTACCTCAAATCCGTAGGTTTTTAAGGAGAAGACGATGATTAACGGTACAAAAGCGGTAGATCGCGCCCTGCGCTGGGGCATGGTCGGCGGCGGCGGCACCAGCCAGATCGGCTATATTCACCGCTCGGCGGCGCTGCGCGACAACAACTTTCAACTGCTGGCGGGCGCGTTTGATATTGATGCCGAGCGCGGCCGCGCCTTCGGCACCTCGCTGGGCGTCGCGCCCGAACGCTGCTATCCCGACTACGAGACGCTGTTTGCCGCCGAAGCGGCGCGGCAGGACGGTATCGAAGCGGTTTCTGTCGCCACGCCCAATAATACCCACTTCGCCATCTGTCGCGCGGCGCTCAACGCCGGGCTGCACGTGGTCTGCGAAAAGCCGCTCTGCTTTACCACCCAGGAGGCGGACGAGCTGGAGCGGCTATGCGCGGAGAAAAACAAGCTGATCGGCGTGACCTACGGCTATGCCGGGCATCAGCTGATCCAGCAGGCGCGGGAGATGATTGCGCAGGGGATGCTGGGCGAGATTCGCATCGTCAACATGCAGTTCGCCCACGGCTTTCACCATGAGGCGTTGGAGCTGCAAAATCCCAGCACGCGCTGGCGCGTCGATCCCCGCTTCGTCGGCCCCAGCTATGTGCTGGGCGATCTGGCGACCCATCCGCTGTTCCTGGCCGAGACCATGGCGCCGCAGCTAAAGGTCAAACGGCTGCTCTGCGCCCGCCAGAGCTTTGTCGCCACGCGCGCCCCGCTGGAGGATAACGCGTTTGTGATGATGGAATATGACAACGGCGCGGTCGGCACGCTCTGGGCCTCGGCGGTGAACTGCGGGTCGATGCACGGCCAGAAGATTCGTATCGTCGGCGCGAAGGCGAGCCTGGAGTGGTGGGACGAACAGCCCAACCAGCTGCGCTACGAAGTGCAGGGCGAGCCAGTGCGCATTCTTGAGCGCGGCATGCCTTACCTGGCGCCGCGCGCGCTGGAAGAGGATCGCATCGGCGGCGGCCATACCGAAGGGCTGTTCGACGCCTGGTCAAATCTCTATCGCCGCTTCGCGCAGGCGTTTGCCGCAAGCGATCGCGGCGACGCCGCCTTCCTGCAACGCTTCTGGTATCCCGACGTCCATGCCGGGCTGGCGGGCGTACGCTGGGTGGAACAGTGCGTCAGGTCGGCGGAGGCGGGCGCGGTCTGGGTCGAGTGTTAACGGCCCCCTGCGAGGCTAATCGAGCAGCGACGGATCGGCGGCGATCATCAGCGCCTTCATCTCTTCGAAATGCTGGCGCGAGAAATCGGGGATGCCTTCCCAGGCGCGCGCCGTCTTCTCCGCTACCGCATCGCTGAGAATTTTCAGCGGCTGGCCGGTGGACCAGGCGGTCACCAGGATCTGGCAGGCGCGCTCCAGCGTCCAGATATCGTCGAAGGCTTCGCCGATATCCGTCCCGGTGACCATGACGCCGTGATTGCCCATCAGCAGGCGGCTTTTGCCCGCCAGCAGGCTCGCCAGCCGCGCGCCTTCCTCTACCGTGTCTGCCATGCCGCCGTAAAGGGTATCGATCGCCACGCGGTTAAAGTAGCGCGCGGTGTTCTGATCGACCGGCGGTATATGCGGCTCGGCCAGACAGGCGACGCTCGTGGCGTAGATCGGGTGCAGATGCAGCACCACGCGCACCTCCGGCAGGCGCTGGTGGATCTGGCCGTGTATCGACCATGCGGTGGCGTCCACGTCGTCGCGCTGCGCACAGGCGGCATCGTCCGCATCGAGCAGCAGCAGATCGCTGGCGCGAATGCGGGAAAAGTGTTTCCACTTCGGATTCAGCAGAAACTGCCGGCCATCCGGGGAGACGGCCGCGCTAAAGTGGTTCGCTACCGCTTCGTGCATGCCCAGATGAGCAATAATGCGAAAGGTGGCGGCCAGATCGATGCGGGTCTGTTCTTCAAACGAGAGCGCCATAAATCTCTCCTGACAGAGGATAGAAAAAGGAGCGCGGGCGACGGATATCTGACGCCCGCAACGGGATCACGGCTGCGGCATCAGCGTCTTGATATCCTCTGCGCTGGGTGCCTCGAAGTTATACTTCTTCAACAGCGCGGCGTATTCCGGCGTCTTGCTGTATTTCTCCAGCCCGTCGATCAGCGCCTGCTTCACCTCATCATTGCCTTTTTTCACGCCGAAGCCGTTCAGCACCGGATAGATCAGCGTTTCCGAGGAGATCTGCACGCGCTCCCCCAGCTTCTGCACCACGCCGCGCGCCACGGCGGCATCGGTAATCTGCGCCTCAACCGCGTGCGACAGCATCGCCTGGGTGGTTTGCGGATCGGTGGTGTACTCGCTGATGGCGATCGGCGGCTTGCCGTTTTTCACGCAATAGTCGGCAGAGAGTTTATGTAGCTGCTGTAGCCAGGAGGTGGCGCCCATAGAGCCGATTTTATGGCCGCAAAATTCTTCCGGCGTTTTCGGCTGAAAAGCGGCGCCTTTCAGCGACAGGATCGCCTCGCCGCTTTTGAGATAGGGGATCATATCGATCACCTTCAGCCGTTCCGCGGTGATGTACATCGAAGAGTTGGTGATATCGAAACGGTTGCCCTGCAGGCCGGTGATCAGGTTGGGAAAGCGGGTGTCGAGATTAACCGCCTGGCGGCCCATCACCTTCGCCAGCCCGTCGAGAAACTCGATATCGAAGCCGGTCGGTTTGTTGTTCTCAATATATTCATAGGGAAAAAAGGTCATGTCGGAGCCGGCGATGATTTTTCCCGGCTGCTGGAACGCCGAGGCGCTAAACGACCCCAGCGCGACGCTGACGGCCAAAAAAGTCAGGGCAACAGATTTCATAGAGCCTCCGTGGTGGCGATTACGCGCGGGCAAGATCGTTTCCGGCCTGCTGAACAAAAAAAGATGCGCCGCTCGGCTTCTGCGGCAGACGGAACTGGTTGGCGGTGCTGCGGATGGTGCCGCTCTCTTCGCCAGCCACCAGCGCGCCGGCGTCCAGGCTCGGCAGCGGGTTCTCGCCGAAGGGCAGGGCGTCTTCCGCCGCATAGACGGCGATAAACAGCGTGCGCGGCAGCTCGGTTTCGTTCGGGCTGGAGGCGTGCAGCAGGCGCGTGTGCATAAAGCAGACCGAGCCTGGCGGGCCGAAACAGGCGGCAGGCTGGCCGCACTGCGCCTCGACCACCGTTTTATCCACCGCGCCGGTAAAGCGGCCGTTTTGCCAGTGGGAGTAGAGCGGGCCTTTATGGCTGCCCGGCACCACGTTCAGCGGGCCGTTTTCCGGCGTCACTTCGCTGACCATCAGCAGCGCGGTGACGATGTCGTCGTTGCTGTGCGGCGTGAAGAGAAAATCCTGATGCCACTCTACTTTAGTGGCGGTGTGCGGCAGCTTGGAGTTGATCTTGCTGTGGTGGAAGCGCGCGCCCTGGCCGCCGGTGAGCTGACCGGCAATCTGCGCCATGCGCGACTGCAGCGCGGCGCGGCGATAGGCGGCGGAGATTTCGGTCGGCGAGCTGACCCGGCGCAGCGACGGATGGTCGGCGCGGTGATCGCCTTCCAGATCGAAGCGTGCACGGCCATCCAGCGTGTCGCCGTACGCCGCCTGCTGGCTGCGGCTCTCTTCCACCCAGCCGTCGAAATCGTGCTGCAGCGCAGCGATCTCCTCGGCGCTTAATACGTTTTCCACTACCAGAAAACCCTGCTGGTGATACTGGTCTATCTGCCACTGTTCGATCATGATTTTCCCTCGTGCTGGTTATAGGGGTTAAGCCAGAGAAACATCTTTTAAGAAGGCTTCGACGCGCGGATGCTGCCCGCTGCGCATGGCCTGCGGCGCGTCGTCGCAGACCACGCGGCCTTTCTCCATAAATACGATGCGGTCGGAGACCTTAAAGGCGAAGTTCATTTCATGAGTGACGATCACCATGGTGATGCCCTCATGCGCCAGGGTTTCGATCACCTGCAGCACTTCGTTGACCTTTTCCGGATCGAGCGCCGAAGTCGGCTCGTCAAACAGCATGATCTGCGGACGCATCATCAGAGCGCGGGCGATGGCGACGCGCTGCTGCTGGCCGCCGGAGAGCTGATGCGGATATTTCCAGGCGTGCTCCAGCATCCCGACCTTGTGCAGCAGCTCGCAGGCCTGCTGCTTCAGGGCGTCGCGCGTGGCCAGCCGGTGGTAGCGCGGCGCCAGCATCAGGTTGTCCAGCACGCTGAGATGAGGAAACAGGTTGAAGCTCTGGAAGACCATGCCGATGTTGAGGCGGTGTTCGGCGTGCTCGATGAAGCGCGGCTTCTGTTCGCCCTGCTGACTAAGGTGGATAAAAGGCTGGCCGTTGATGCGGATTTCACCGTTGTCGATCTGCTCCAGCCCGTTGAGCAGACGGATCAGCGTGGTTTTGCCGGAGCCGGAGGGGCCAATCACCGACACCACCTCGCCAGGCTGGATTTGCAGGCTGACCGCGCCCAGCACTTCCACGTTGTTATAAGCTTTGTGCAACCGCGACGCCTGCAGCGCCGGACCGCTGGCCTGCGCCGCCGGACGCGCGGTCGGCGTGGCGGCGCGCTGCGCCAGCGCGAACAGCTGGTCATCCACCTTGCCTGCCGGACGGCGTTGGGTAACGTCGAGGTGGCGCTCCAGCTGTTTGAGCAGGAAGTCGAACACCGTCACGATCAGTACGTAGTAACAGGCGACCGCCGCCATGGTTTCCATCACCAAAAAGTTCTGCGAATAGAGGCGCTGGCCGACCATCAGGATCTCGGTAAGAGAGATCACCGACACCAGCGAGCTGAGCTTAACGATGGCAATATATTCGTTCGCCAGCGCAGGCAGGGCGACGCGCACCGCCTGCGGAATAATGATGCGCCACTGAATGCCGGCGAAGCGCAGGCCCAGCGCGCGGGCGGCTTCGCTCTGGCCTTTTGGGATCGAGAGCAGCCCGCCGCGGTGAATTTCGGCGATATAGGCGCTTTCGCTGAGCACCATGGCGATGAGGCCGGCCCAGAAGGGATCGCTCAGCAGCGCGGAGGTTCCCGGCGCGGCCTGCGGCAGGTTATAGACGAAAATCAACAGCACCAGCAGCGGCAGGCTACGGAACAGCCAGATATAGCCGCGCGCCGGCAGATTGAACAGCAGGCGGTTCGACTGTTTCGCCAGCGCGAGTACAAACCCCACTACGATACTGATGCCCCAGGTGAGCAAGCTCAGTTTGATGACGGTCCAGGTCGCCAGCCAGAACTCGGCGTCGCTGAACAGGCTGAACATATAGTTCCAGTTAAAAGTCATGAGGCATTTCACTCGCTTAAATAAACGCGAATTTCAAAAAGAGGAATTCGCCGCTGTCGATTTATTCACACTATGGCGGCAGCGGCTAATTTGAGGCAATTAGTAAAATGTTGCCTTCAGACTTTAAAAAAACTATCCAGCCAAAAAATCGGGCGAATGGTGCGCGGCGCTGATTAATTTAAAAAGAGCGGCTGTTTAATGTTGGCGCCATTTATCCCGTCGATCGTTTGCTCTGTAAAAGAGCGCTCCTGTGCCAAAATGATGCAGCGCAAAAAATAAAACCTTTTCGCTGATAAATTAAATTTATTCAGCCGTTGATCTATCAGCAACAAAGCCAATTTAGCGACCCGCGCCGCCTGGTGGCAGGCTGCGCGTTAACAGGGCACAGGAGTGGCATGGCCCTTGCAGCGAAAGAAGACCTGTGAAAAAGCGCGTCAGTCGAGCGTGCTAAAGAGATAAGTAAGGTTTTTATGATGCGATTCACGCTGAAACAGCTTAAGTACTTCGTCACGGTGGTCGAAACAGAGAGCATCGCCGAAGCGTCACGCCAGCTGCATATCGCGCAGCCCTCTATCTCCATCGCCATCAAAAATCTGGAAGATACCTTTGACCAGCAGCTGTTCATCCGCCATCACGCGCAGGGGGTTTCCCTGACGCCGGGCGGCCGCCGCTTTTACGAGAAGGCGCGCGATCTGCTGCGGCTCTCCTATGAGTTTGAGCAGAACTCGCGCGCCGAGCATCAGCTGGTTTCCGGCACCATCGCCGTCGGCTGCTTTGAGTCTGCCGCGCCGCTCTATCTGCCGAAACTTATCGCCGGGTTTAAAAAAATCTATCCCGATATCACCATCGAACTCTATGACGGCGAGCAGCATGAGCTGATGCACGGACTGCATCGCGGACGGTTTGACCTGGCGTTTCTCTACGATCTCGACCTCGACCACTCAATTAAAAAAGAGCCGCTGAACGCGCCGCACCGGCCCTATGCGCTGCTGCCCGCCGCGCATCCTCTGGCGCGTCAGGCAACGGTGACGCTACAGCAGTTGAGTCGCGAGCCGATGATCCTGCTGGATGCGATCCCAAGCAAAAACTACTTTATCCGCATCTTTAAAGAGAAGGGCTACCATCCCGAGGTCGCCTACAGTTCGCCCTCAATCGAAATGGTGCGTTGTATGGTGGGTCAGGGGTTAGGCTTTTCCGTGCTGGTGACGCGTCCCTGCTCCGATATTACTTACGACGGGCAGCAATTAATTCATCTTGAGATTGAAGATGAAATGGCGGATTCGATGCTGATTATGGCTTATCTGCAAAATAATGAGCCAACAAGGCCGGCGCAATTGTTTATGGAGTATTGTCGTCGCGCCGAACTTTTCCCTGCGACGTCGCTTTAATAACGCATCTCAGGCGCGCCTGTCTCGCAGCCTAATAAATTCCTATGCAGGCGTTAGCTTTATAATATTTTACCCGCTCTGTTGGCTCAAATAGTCTTGGAAACCTTCCTCATGGTGAATATATCGGCCGATGGCTGGTTGAAGGACGCGGAAATGACAGAGATGAAAACAGAAATAGATACCCTGGTGATTGGTGCCGGGCAGGCGGGCGTCGCGATGAGCGAACACCTGAGCCGGCTCGACGTTCCGCACCTGGTCCTGGAAAAAAACCGCATCGCCGAAGCCTGGCGCAGCGGGCGCTGGGATTCGCTGGTGGCGAACGGCCCCGCCTGGCACGATCGCTTTCCCGGCATGGCGTTTCCGGAGTGCCCGCCCGACAGCTTCGTCGCCAAAGAGAAGGTAGCGGACTACTTCGTCGCCTACGCGGAAAAGTTTCATGCGCCGATCCGCACCGGCGTGGAGGTGCTGTGTGTGGAGCGCAACAGCGGGCGCGCAGGATTCACCGTGCACACCTCGGACGGAGTGATCGAGGCGCAGCGCATCGTGGCGGCCACCGGCCCCTTCCAGAAGCCGGTGATCCCGGCGATCGCACCGCGCAGCGAGCGCCTCACGCAGATCCACTCCGCCGACTATCGCAACCCGCAGCAGCTGCCGGAAGGCGGCGTGCTGGTGATCGGCGCCGGATCCTCCGGCGTGCAGATTGCTGATGAGCTGCAGCGCGCCGGAAAAAGGGTCTATCTCTCGGTCGGCCCGCACGACCGTCCGCCGCGCGCCTATCGCAATCGCGACTTCTGCTGGTGGCTGGGCGTGCTCGGCATGTGGGACGCGGCGGCAAGCCAGCCGGGCAAAGAGCACGTCACCATCGCGGTGAGCGGGGCCCGCGGCGGCCATACCGTGGATTTCCGCGCGCTGGCGAACCAGGGCGTCAATCTGGTCGGCATGACCGAGACGTTCGATGGCGAAACGGTGCGGTTTCAGCCCGACCTTGCGCAGAACATCGCGCGCGGTGACGCCAGCTATCTGGCGCTGCTCGATGCGGCGGACGCCTGGATCGCCCGTAACGGCCTCAACCTGCCAGAAGAGCCGGAGGCGCGGCGCTTTCTGCCCGATCCCGACTGCGTCACACATCCGCTCAGCGAGCTGAATCTCGCCAGCGCAGACATTAGCAGCATTATCTGGGCGACCGGCTACGTGGCGGATTACAGCTGGCTGAAGGTTGACGCCTTTGATGAGAAAGGCAAACCGCGGCACCACCGCGGCGTTTCCGGCGAGCCGGGCGTCTATTTTCTCGGTCTGCCCTGGCTCTCCCGTCGCGGCTCTACCTTTATCTGGGGCGTATGGCACGACGCGAAATATATCGCCGACCAGATCGCGATTCAGCGCCAGTATCAGCACTACCAGACCGCGTCGACCTTTTAACCCAGCAGGAGAGCAATGATGCCAACCCATACCCGTATTCGCATGTTCAACACCAAAGAGACTTATCCCAATCAGGCGCTCGACAACGATCTCTGCCAGGCAGTGCGCGCAGGCAACACCGTTTACGTACGCGGCCAGGTCGGCACCGACTTCGACGGCAGGCTGGTGGGACTGGGCGAGCCGGGCCTGCAGGCGGAGCAGGCGATGAAGAACGTGAAGCAGCTGCTGGAAGAGGCGGGTAGCGACCTGTCGCATATCGTGAAAACCACCACCTATATCACCGATCCGCGCTACCGCGAGCCGGTCTATCTGGAAGTGGGCAAATGGCTGAAGGGCGTTTTTCCCATCTCGACCGGGCTGGTGGTGTCGGCGCTGGCGCAGCCGCAGTGGCTGATGGAAATCGACGTTATCGCCGTGATCCCCGATGACTGGCACGGCAAGGAGGCGCTATGACGCTCTCGATTAGCGCGCGCTGTCCGGAGAGCGGGCAGCTCGGCGTCGCCATCAGCTCCTCCAGCATCGCGGTCGGCGCACGCTGCCCCTGGCTACAGGCGGGCACGGGCGCGGTCTCCAGCCAGAATATTACTCTGCCCGCGCTCGGTCAGCAGATCCTGGCGCAGCTGGAAGCGGGCGCGTCGGCGCAGCAGGCGCTGAAGCTGGCGCTGGCGGAGGATCGCTTCAGCGACTATCGCCAGGTGACGGTAATTGATTCGATGGGGAAGGTAGCGCACTTCAGCGGCAGCGAAACTCTGGGCGTCTGGAAAGTAGCGCAGGGCGAAAACTGCGTGGCGGCGGGCAACATGCTGTCGGACGGCGCGGTGATCGACGCGATGGTCGCGACGTTTGAAGCCTCTTCTGGCGAGCTGGCCAGCCGACTGATCGCGGCGCTTCAGGCGGGCATCGCGCGCGGCGGCGAGGCGGGACCGGTGCATTCCGCCGCCGTGAAAGTCGTGGATGACTATACCTGGCCGCTGGTGGATCTGCGCGTCGACTGGGTCGAAGACGATCCGGTCGCCGAGCTGTCGCGCCTGTGGCTCGCCTACGAACCGCAGATGGAAGCCTACGTGACGCGCGCGCTCGATCCGCGCGACGCGCCGAGCTACGGCGTACCGGGCGATGAATAATGCGCTGCGCGACGCGCTGGCGGCGCTGCTCGCTTTCGATACCACCAGCCGCGAATCGAACCTGGCGCTGATTAGTTTTATTCGCGACACCCTTGCACAGCGCGGCGTTGCGGCCGAGCTGTTTTATGACGAGAGCGGCGCGAAAGCCAACCTCTACGCGCGGTTGGGACCGGCGGGAGACGGCGGCGTGATGCTGTCGGGCCATACCGACGTGGTGCCGGTCGACGGACAGCGCTGGACAGTGCCGCCTTTTACGCTGACCGAGCGCGACGGACGCTGCTATGGCCGCGGCAGCGCCGACATGAAAGGGTTTATCGCCTGCGTGCTGGCGTCGCTGGATCGCTTTTTAGCGCAGCCGCTGCGGATGCCGCTGCATCTGGCTTTCTCTTACGACGAAGAGGTCGGTTGCCTGGGCGTGCGCTCGCTGGTGGCGCATCTCAGCGCATCGTCGGAAAAGCCCGCGCTCTGCATTATCGGCGAACCCACGGCCATGCAGCCGGTTTACGGCCATAAGGGCAAAGTGGCAATGCGCTGTCAGGTGCGCGGCCGCGCCTGCCATTCCGCCTATGCGCCGCAGGGTGTCAACGCTATCGAACAGGCGGCGCAGCTGATTGGACATATCGTCCGCGTCGGCGAGTCGCTGCGGCAGACGCAGGACGCGCGCTTCGATCCGCCGTTCAGCACGCTGCAGGTCGGCACAATTCAGGGCGGCGCGACGCTCAATATCGTGCCCCAGGATTGCCAGTTCGATTTTGAGCTGCGTACGCTGCCGGCGGCTGATGTCGATGGCGTGCTGGAGAATATCGCGGCCTTCGCACGCGACCAGTTACTGCCTGCAATGCGGGAAAGGGCGCCAGAGAGCGAGATCGCGCTTCAGCCGCTGGGTGCCTATCCCGGCCTGTTGACCGATCCGCAGGGCGATTTCGCCCGCTGGCTGGCGCAGTGGAGCAGCAGCGAAACATTTTCTACCGTCGCGTTTGGCACGGAAGGCGGGCTGTTCGACGAGATCGGCATAGCGACGCTGGTGTGCGGGCCGGGGAGTATGGAGCAGGGGCATAAGGCGGACGAGTTTGTCGCCATCGAGCAGCTTGAGCGCTGTATGCAGATGCTGGGCAATCTTTGCGACTGGATGCGCGCCGATTAACCCTCGCGCTGCGCACGTCACTGTGATATATACAGTTAAACTGTATATATCGCGAGGGCGTGAAGATGGGGGAAAGTAACAAAGCGGTGGTGCGGCGTTTTAATCAGCAGGTGATCGTGGCGGGCGATCGCGCCGCGTTCGAGGCGCTGGTGGCGCTGGACTTTATCAACCATTCTGCGCCGCCGGGCGCACCGCGCGATCGCGAGAGCCTGTGGCACACCTTTGACGCTCTGCTGCGTCCGGCGTTCTCTTCACTGCAGGTTGAAATAGAGGAGCAGGTGGCGGAGGGGGACAGGGTCGCCACGCGAAAAATCATCACCGGCGTGCATACCGGCGCGCTGATGGGCGTGGCGGCGACCGGGCTGCCGGTCAGGATTCAGGTCATGGATATAGTGCAGATCGTCGAGGGGCAATATCTCGCGCACTGGGGAATGAATAGCCTGGCGGCGGTCGTAGCGCAGCTGCGTGAGGCGAGTCAGCGCGCCTGATCCTAATCCACCAGCTTGTTCAGCGCAGCGATGCCTTTTATCAGATCGCTGCGCGACGACGCATCCAGCTTTTCCGTTAACAAATCGGCGATCCAGCAGGCGCGCTGTTCGCGCGCGTCGCCTAGCATGGCGCGGGCCGTTTCAGTCAGCGCGATAAGCTGCGCGCGTGCATCCTGCGCGTTGGCCTGGCGGGTGATATATCCCTGGCTTTCCAGCTCCTGAATCACCAGGCGCATACTCTGATGTTTGACGCCGCGTAGCCGCGCCAGTTCGGCAATGGTGACCGCACCGTGAGTTTCCAGCAGCTCCAGCGTCTCCAGCTGCGATGTTCGTGCGGTTGCGGTGGCAACGCGAACCTGGCGGACAAAGGTGCTGACCGAACGGCGTAGCGCTTCGGCGAGCTGAAGCGCCTGAGGGTCGTGTAGGGAAGGCATGGCGATCTCCTGAGCGGCGTAATGCGAGCGGGTATCTTGCCAGGTAAGCGCTGAGCAATAAAGGAAAACAGACGCACAAAAGCAAAAACCCAGCCATAGGCTGGGTTCTTAAATTTGTGGTGCCCGAACCCGGACAAAAATGCCGGGAGCA
>NZ_MLJJ01000025.1 GCF_002095575.1 Pantoea septica
TGGTGCGGTCTTTTTATTTTTGCAGTTATAGTATGTTAATTCCTCAAATAAAAAGGAATTTTACTATGCCCATTCCGAGACGCCTAAAAGTGCAGAATTTAAATGGTATCGTATAAATTATGCTGGTCATGAAGAAGAATATTTTAATATGCTTCTCGAAGGCGTAACAGTAGTGTCAGTTAGTCCTGGTATGCCTAACGCAAAAATGACTGGTCTGTCACAGATTAATCATATGGAATCTTTCTCGTTACTGTACAAAAGGATTACCTGGAAGTACTGTGATGGCAATATCCTTTTTATCGATAGCTGGGAAGAAAGGGCATAAGACAATGCCGGGCAATGCCCGGCTTTTATTAGTGTTTGTTAAGAACCTTTCTTTCTATTACCATTATTATTATTGGGTGACTTATTGCGGTGATAAGGAAACTGCTAAAAATAAGTGCTATCCCTATAAACCCTTCTACATCATATTCCCCAAAAAAAGCCGCTGTATTATTCCAAAAGTTATATGTGCTTTTCGACATGGGAACTGATGGGATGGAAAAAATAAAGATTAAAATATACAAACCCACCCACGAAATGAGTTTAACGCCCGGTGGTACACGTCGTGCTTCCATTCAGGATCACCTCAATCATGCCATATGACATCAGACCATTGGCCAGTTCTTTTTGCTGGGTTGCCAGCAGCGCCTGACGGATTGATAAAAAGTCGGATCGATGTTGTAGGGTGATGCAACCGAGTGAGACGCCTGCCGGGCCGGGCGGATGCAGTCTGAAATTTCCTCTTTGAACGCCATTGATCCATGTGTAATCGTCAATTTTTCCGTCGTCGCGGTACAGTGCGAACCACTCATATTTAATAACAGGTGTTGGAGTAGGCCAGGAATAGAAATTATGCAGATCCGTTCTCAGCACGCCTTTCCATCCACCACCTGGTCGCTTAACAATATGATAGCGGCCATCAGGGATTGGACCCAAACTGGGTACACCAATGCAGCCAGCACGGTTACGATACTGGTCTTTGCCTGAGTAAGCCATGAATGTACCGACGCCATACATAAACAGAGGAGCGAAATCGGCATCTCCGATAAGAAATTTTCCATGAATGGTCATAATGCTTGTTCCTTAAGCGTTAGCGGGAATTAACCGCCGCTCATCATGACTGCTAACGATCAGTCATGATGAGCGGGCAATTAACCTTGCTTAAGGTAAGGTCTTGTGGTCGTTATGTAAACAGTGTTGTCACTATCTACTGATCCAGCGTAAAGCCATCGGCGTCGCGCCACGCCGGAAAGCGCTCGCGATAAGCATGCAGCGCTTCCCGCGACAGCGTAGCGTCAAGCCGCGCCTGCGCGAATGGCTCCGCCGCGCTGAGGATCTCGCCCTGCGGCGAAATAATCCTGCTGTCGCCGCTGTACTGATGCTGGTTGCCGTCGCTGCCGACGCGGTTGCAGCCCGCGATGTAGGCCTGATTCTCTATGGCGCGCGCCAGCAGCAGCGCCTGCCAGTGCAGGGCGCGCGGCGCCGGCCAGTTCGCCACATAGAGCGCCAGGTCGTAGTCGTCGCGGTTGCGGGAGAAGACCGGAAAGCGCAGGTCGTAACAGATCTGCGGCAGAATGCGCCAGCCGCGCCACGCCAGCACCTCGCGCGTCTCGCCCGGCAGATAGTGGTGATGCTCGTCCGCCATGCGGAACAGATGGCGCTTGTCATACTGGTGCAGCGTGCCGTCTGGCTCCACCAGCAGAAAGCGATTCACCGCGCCTTTTTCTGTCTGTATCGCTGCGCTGCCGCCCACCAGCGCATTGCTCGCCTCGGCGTGTTTGCGCAGCCATGCCACCACCTGCGTCTGCGGCAGCGAACGCTGCGCCGCCTCCATGGCGAAGCCGGTGGTGAACATCTCGGGCAGCAGAATCAGATCGCGGCCCGTCACGCCCTCGAGCACGGCGTCGAAATGGCGCAGGTTCGCTTCGCCATCCATCCAGTGCAGGGTTTCCTGCAAAACGGTAATCTTTAAATCTGACATAAGCGCTCCGCGGCGGCGTCCAGCGTCGCTTCCTGTTTGGCGAAGCACAGGCGGATCAGCCTGTGCGGGAACGGATCGGCGCAGAACACCGACAGCGGAATCGCCGCCACGCCCACCTCTTTGGTTAGCCACTGGCAGAAGCTGACGTCGTCGAGATCGGAGATGGCGCTGTAGTCCGCCAGCAGAAAATAGGTGCCTTCGCACGGCAGCACCTTAAAGCGGCTCTTTTCCAGCGCCTGCGCCAGTCGGTCGCGGCGCGCGCGGTAAAACGCGGGCAGCTCGCGGTAGTGGGCTGGCTCGTGGCGCAGCATATCGGCGATGGCCAGCTGGGCGGGCGTATTCACCGCGAAGGTCAGATACTGATGCACCTTGCGGATCTCTGCGCTGATGGCGGCGGGCGCGACGCTGTAGCCTACCTTCCAGCCGGTCATATGGAAGGTCTTGCCGAACGAGGAGACGGCGATGGCGCGCTCGCGCAGCTGCGGATGCGCCAGCACGCTGGCGTGGCCCGCCTCGTCGAAGCAGATATGCTCGTAAACTTCGTCGCTCAGCACGTAAATTTCCCGAGCGGCGATCGCCTGCCAGAGCGCCGCAAAATCCGCTTTACGCCAGACAGTGGCGGAAGGATTGTGCGGCGTATTGAGGATCACCAGACGGGTTTTGTCGGAGAGCAGCGCGGCGAATGCCGTCCAGTCGACGCGAAAGCCCGGCGGCTGCAGCGCGATGCGTTTCAGCACGCCGCCCGACAGCTCGACGGCGGGCGCATAGCTGTCGTAGCTGGGATCGAAGCAGATCACCTCGTCGCCCGGGCGCACCAGCGCGGTGATCGCCGCATAGAGCGCTTCGGTCGCGCCGGCGGTCACGGTGATATCGCTGTTGACGTCGGGGCGGTAGCCATACAGCTCAGCGGTTTTCTCGGCGATCGCCTCGCGCAGCGGCAGCGCGCCGGTCATCGGCGCATACTGGTTTGCGCCCTCGCTGACGTGATGCGCCAGGCGCGCCTGTAAATAGCGCGGTCCGTCAAAGTCGGGAAAGCCCTGCGAAAGGTTGATGGCGTTATGCTGCTGCGCCAGCGCGCTCATCTGGGTAAAGATGGTGGTGCCGAGAGCGGGAAGTTTACTCTCCGGCGTCAGGTTGGGCTGCGTCATGGTTGATTGCCTTAAGCGCGAATGTCATTGCGGAGTAACCCTGTGTTGAAGCCACTATAAACAGGATGTTAATATTTGGCAATCGAGACGCTTAGACGTCTAAAACCCACCTTACAGGATGCCTGATACGCTATGTCTGAACTCTCTCCGCTCGACCAGCTGGTGGCGGCCTGCCACTGGATTGGCGCTAAAGGCTGGGCGCCCGCCACCGGCGGCAATATGTCAGTGCGTGAAGATGCCCGCTTCTGCCTGCTCAGCGAGTCGGGCAAGGATAAAGGCAGCCTGACGCGCGACGACTTTATCCAGGTGGAGATCGCCACCCACCGCGTGCCGTCCGGGCGCAGGCCATCGGCGGAAACCGGATTGCATACCCTCATCTACCGGCTGTTCCCCGAGGCGGGCGCGGTGCTGCATACCCATACGGTGAACGCGACGGTGCTGTCGCGCGTCGAGAAGGGTGCAGCGCTGCGGCTGGAAGGCTATGAGATGCAGAAATCGCTGGCAGGGCAGCATAGCCATCTTGCGTGCGTGGCGATCCCGCTGTTTGATAACGATCAGGATATCAACGCGCTGGCGCGGCGCATTGAGGGGTATGCCCGCGATAACCCGCTGCGCTATGGTTTTCTGCTGCGCGGTCACGGCTTAACCTGCTGGGGCCGGGACGTGAACGAAGCGCGTCGTCATCTGGAAGGTCTGGAGTTTTTATTTGAATGCGAACGTCAACGTCGCCTGCTGGAGGCCCAATGATCCGCGCCATCGTTACCGATATAGAAGGCACCACCAGCGATATTCGCTTCGTGCATGATGTGCTCTTTCCTTACGCGCGTGAACATCTCGCCGCCTTTATCCGTGCGCAGCATGCGCATCCGGAAGTCCGCGCCGCGCTTGACGCGGTGCGCGCTGAAGCGGGCCAGCCTGAGGCCGATCCTGAGGCGCTCACCGCTATTCTGCTGGGCTTTATGGATGAGGATCGCAAATCCACCGGGCTGAAAGCGCTGCAGGGCATGATCTGGCGCGACGGCTATGTGAACGGCAGCTTTACCGGTCATCTCTATCCCGACGTCGTGCCGGCGCTGCGCGCCTGGCGGGAGCAGGGCTTTGAGCTCTACGTCTATTCTTCCGGCTCGGTTGCGGCGCAAAAACTGTTATTTGGCTACAGTGATGAAGGAGATATTACGGACCTGTTTAGCGGCTATTTCGACACGCGCGTCGGCGCTAAGCGAGAGGTCGCCTCCTACCGCAATATCGCCGAACAAACCGGCCTGCCCGCTGAGCAGCTGCTGTTCCTCTCCGACATTCGTCAGGAGCTGGATGCGGCAGCGGAAGCCGGATGGAATACCGTGCAGTTAATTCGCGGCCCCGCAGACAGCGAAAGCCGCCATCATCAGGTGAACACCTTTTCGGGAGTCGTTTTAGCATGAGCGCATTGACCATTTTTACCGATACCGAAGCCACGCTGCCGGTGTGGCACAGTACCGATGCGGAGATGATCCGCGAGCGGCTGAATGCAAAAAATGTGCGCTTCGAGCGCTGGGCGGCGGATCGCGATTTAGGCGAAAATCCGCAACCCGCCGACGTGATTGAGGCCTATCAGCACGCTATCGATCGGCTGGTGGCGGAGAAGGGCTATCAAAGCTGGGATGTGATCAGCATGCGCGCCGACAACCCGCAAAAAGAGACGCTGCGCGAGAAGTTTCTCTCTGAGCACACCCACGGCGAAGATGAGGTGCGTTTTTTTGTCGAGGGCGCGGGCCTTTTTTGTCTGCATCTCGACGGCCAGGTCTACCAGATCCTGTGTGAAAAGAACGACCTGATCTCGGTGCCGGCGGGCACGCCGCACTGGTTCGATATGGGTTCCTCGCCCAACTTCACCGCTATCCGCATTTTCGATAATCAGGAAGGCTGGGTGGCGCACTTCACCGGCGACGCCATCGCCGACGCCTATCCGCGCCTGCCTTAATTATGCCAGCCGGGCGCGCCCAGCGCGCCCGGTCAGGGCTGAAAAATCCCCGCCGCTACCGCCTCCGGCGTCACCACGCCGGTATCCAGCACCCAGCCGCTAATCAGCGCCGCAGGCGTCACGTCGAACGCCGGGTTACAGACTGTTGCCGCTTCCGGCGCCCACTGCACGCTGCCGAAACTGCCCGCCGCGCCGGTCACTTCGCTGGCGGCGCGCTGCTCGATCGGAATGTCGCGGCCGCTGACGCACTGGCGATCCAGCGTGGTGTGCGGCGCGGCAACGTAGAAGGGGATCTGATGGTAATGCGCCAGCACTGCCAGGCTGTAGGTGCCGATTTTGTTCGCCACGTCGCCGTTGGCCGCGATGCGGTCCGCGCCGACCCAGACGGCGTCGACCTGGCCGCTCGCCATCAGGCTGGCCGCCATCGAATCGGTGATCAGCTGAAAGGGGATCGCCAGCTCGCCCAGTTCCCAGGCGGTCAGGCGCCCGCCCTGCAGCAGCGGACGCGTTTCGCCCACCCAGACGTTCGCCACCTTGCCCTGCTGATGCGCGCGGGCGATGACGCCCAGCGCGGTGCCGACCCCCGCCGTCGCCAGCCCGCCGGTGTTGCAGTGCGTGAGCAGGCGGCTGTCCGGCTTCACCAGCGCGCTGCCCGCCTCGGCGATGTTGTCGCATAGCTGGCGATCCTCCTCGACCAGACGTAACGCTTCCTGACTCAGTGCGGCGGCAAAATCCGTCTGCGCCAGCGCCAGCTTCATCCGATCAAGATTATTCATCAGGTTGACCGCCGTGGGACGCGCGGCGCGCAACACCTCCAGCGCCTGCGCCAGCGCGTCGCGGCTGGCGCCCGCCTCGGCCAGCAGCGCCAGCAGCAGCGAGGCGGAGAGGCCGATCAGCGGCGCGCCGCGCACGCGCAGGGCGTGAATATGGCTGACCAGCTGCGCCACGTCGCGCGCCGGCAGCCAGTTTTTTTGCTGCGGCAGCGCCTGCTGATCGAGGATCCAGAGCTGGCTGTCACGAACCTGTAAGCTGGTGGTGCGGAGTGTTTGCATTGTCTGTGAAATCCCTGTTGCGTTGTTGTCACCTATTGTGCCAACATGCGGAACGGATGTATAGACGTCTGAACGGCTTATTATGCTGCCCTGGCGGGGTTTCGTTTCAGTTTGGTATAAGAGGAAAGGCAATGTCGCAATACCGTACCTTCACCGCGGCGGATGCCGTTGAGTATGCCCGGCAGTTTGGCGGCGTGGACGATCCCGCTTCGCTGGTCGAGGCGGAAGAGATTGGCGATGGCAACCTTAACCTGGTCTTCAAAATTTTCGACCGCCAGGGCAACAGCCGGGTTATCGTAAAACAGGCGCTGCCTTACGTGCGCTGCGTCGGCGAATCCTGGCCGCTGACGCTGGACCGCGCGCGGCTTGAGGCGCAAACCCTGATCGAGCACTACAAATATTGCCCTCAGCACACCGTCAGGGTGACGCACTATGACGAGACGCTGGCGGTGATGGTGATGGAGGATCTCTCCAGCCATCGCATCTGGCGCGGCGAGCTGGTGAAGGGCGCTTTTTATCCGCAGGCGGCGGCGCAGCTGGGCGAATATCTGGCGCAGACGCTGTTTCATACCTCTGATTTCGTGCTGCATCCCCATCAGAAAAAAGCGGAAGTGGCGCGCTTTCTCAATCCAGAAATGTGCGAGATCACCGAAGATCTCTTCTTTAACGATCCCTATACCGATCACGAGCGCAACAGCTACCCGCAGGCGCTGGAGCCGCTGGTCGCCAGCCTGCGCGATGACGAGGCGTTGCGCATCGCCGTCGCCGGACTGAAACATCGCTTTTTCGCCCATGCCGAAGCGCTGCTGCACGGCGATATTCACAGCGGCTCGATTTTTGTCGCCGACAACAGCCTGAAGGCGATCGACGCGGAGTTCGGCTATTTCGGCCCGATCGGCTTTGACGTTGGTACGGCGCTGGGCAATCTGCTGATCAACTACTGCGGCCTGCCGGGGCTGCTGGCCCCGCGCGAGGCGGCGGAAGGGCGCGAGCTGCGTCTCAACGACGTGCGCGAGGTGTGGAATACTTTCGCCGCGCGCTTCCTCGCGCTGGCGCAAGAGAAAACAGCGGACGTGGCGCTGGCCTATCCGGGCTACGCGCAGGCGTTTCTGCGCAAGGTGTGGGCCGATACCATCGGCTATTGCGGCACCGAGCTGATTCGCCGCACCGTCGGCATGTCGCACGTGGCGGATATGAAGCTGATCAAGGATGAGGCGATGCGCACCGAGTGCATCCGCAGCTGCATTACGCTGGGACGCACGCTGATTCTGGCGGCGGATCACATCGAGGACGCCGAGGCGCTAATCGCGCGTATTCGGCAGGCGGGATAAGGGCAGGCCGCGTCGGTTGACTCCGCGCGAACGCGGGTAACATGGCCCGATCGCAAAGTCGCTCAAGGCATCCCTGCACGCTCGGCCCGCGCCAATACGCACCTCATCCCTGAGGTGCGCCCGTCGCCGGGCCAACGCGTTGCATTGTTCAAAACGCGCCCGGCGTTTTTCTCCCTGGCGTGGGACGCTTTGCTCTTCGGTCCATGCCACCCGCTATCTGACTTTTGTGCGCGTTGCATTTTAAAACATATGTACCTGTCTCTTACGCCGCCTCGCTCTCCCGCGCCGCCTTCACCGCCGGCTGCTTCACCGGCACCGCCAGCGCATCCGCGGCAAACTCATCGACGTTAATGGCGCGCAGACGGCTCGCTTCGGCGCGCGTCAGCACCTCGGCCTCCGCGGCGTCAATCCAGCCCGCTTTTAATGCCCGCTGCGCCAGCGCGTCCAGCCGGGTGAAAGAGAAGTGCTCTTTCTGCTGTTTGCACAGACGATCGTGGATAACTTCCGCCGCCATCACCTCCTGCAACGCCTGCTCAAGCTGGCCGGCCGGGTTGTGCTCGCTCGGCGTCAGATACTGGCCGCGTCCCAGACGCGTCCGCGTGGCGGAAGGCACCTGCAGCAGCTTCGCCAGCTTATGATCGAGACGGTCGCTGGGCGCCGGGCAGTGCTTGCCGCCGGCGAAAATCATCATGCGCAGCGCGCCAGCCGCCAGCGGGCTGGGGAAGTTGCGCAGCAGATCCTCTATCGCCTGCTCGGCCTGATGCAGCGCATCCTGCACGCCCCAGTGCAGCAGCGGCAGATCGGCTTCGTGACGCCCCTCATCGTCATAGCGTTTCAGGGTGGCGGAGGCGAGGTAGAGCTGGCTCAGCACATCGCCCAGGCGCGCAGAAATGCGCTCGCGACGCTTCAGGCTGCCGCCGAGCACCGCCATCGACACGTCCGCCAGCAGCGCCAGGTTAGCGCTGAGACGGTTCAGATGCTGGTAGTAGCGGCGCGTGGCGTCGCGCGTCGGCGTGGCGCTGCCGCGTCCGGCCGTCAGGCCGAGCCACAGGCTGCGCACGGCGTTGCTGCCGACATAGCCGACATGGCTGAATAGCGCGGCGTCGAAGGCGTTCAGATCCTGGCTGGCCGCCGCCGCCATCTCTTTCAGCACGAACGGATGGCAGCGGATAGCGCCCTGGCCGAAAATAATCATGCTGCGCGTCAGGATATTGGCGCCTTCTACCGTAATGGCGATAGGCGCGCCCTGATAGGCACGGGCGAGGAAGTTATTGTTGCCGAGCATGATGCCTTTGCCGCCCGCGATATCCATCGCGTCCATAATGGCGCGCTGGCCGCGATGGGTGCAGTGATACTTCACAATCGCCGACAGCACCGCCGGTTTTTCGCCCTGCATAATGCCGGTGGTGATCAGCGTCGCCGCGGCGTCCATCACGTAGGCGTTCCCGGCAATGCGCGCCAGCGGCTCTTCGATGCCTTCCATCTTGCCGATAGAGACTCTGAACTGACGACGGATATGCGCATAGGCGCCGGTGGCGAGCGCCACGCTTTTCAGGCTGCCGGTGGAGTTGGAGGGCAGGGTAATGCCGCGTCCCACCGACAGGCACTCAACCAGCATCCGCCAGCCCTGACCGGCCATCTGCGGGCCGCCGATAATAAAATCGATCGGCACGAAAATATCGTTGCCGCGCGTCGGGCCGTTCTGGAACGGCACGTTAAGCGGAAAGTGGCGCTTGCCGATTTCCACGCCCGGCGTGCTGGTGGGGATGAGCGCGCAGGTAATGCCCAGCGACTCGGTGTCGCCCAGCAGACGATCGGGATCGGAAAGCTTAAAGGCGAGTCCCAGCACGGTCGCCACCGGCGCCAGCGTAATGTAGCGCTTGTTCCAGGTCAGGCGCATGCCGAGCACCTGCTTGCCCTGCCACTCGCCCATGCAGACCACGCCGGTATCGGGGATTGCGCCCGCGTCGGAGCCCGCTTCCGGGCTGGTCAGCGCGAAGCAGGGGATCTCGTCGCCGCGCGCCAGGCGCGGCAGATAGTGATCTTTCTGCTCGTCGGTGCCGTAATGCTGCAGCAGTTCGCCTGGGCCAAGGGAGTTAGGCACGCCGACGGTAATCGCCAGAATGCCGGAGACGCCCGCCAGCTTTTGCAGCACGCGCGCCTGCGCATAGGCGGAGAACTCGAGGCCGCCATACTCTTTTTTGATGATCATGGCGAAGAAACGCTGTTCTTTCAGATAGGCCCAGAGTTCCGGCGGCAGATCCGCCATCTCATGGGTGATGGCGAAGTCGTTCGCCATGCGGCACGCCTCTTCCACCGGACCGTCGAGAAACGCCTGCTCGGCCGGCGTCAGGCGCGGCTGCGGATAGTTGTGCAACTTTTGCCAGTCCGGCTTGCCCTGAAACAGGTCGCCTTCCCACCAGGTGGTCCCGGCGTCGATCGCCTCTTTTTCCGTGCGCGACATCGGCGGCATCACCTTTTGAAAGCGCTGCAGCATCGGCTTTGAAAACAGCGAACGGCGCATCGAGGGGAGGTTAAGCGGCAGCAGAAGGATCGCCAGCGGCAGCAGCAGCCAGGGCGTCCAGATATGCGCCGCCGCCCAGGCGACGGTCCACAACAGTAAAATCGCGCTGCTCACCGCCAGAGATACGCGGTGATAAAACAGGGCGCTGATTAACACCAGCGTCGCAAGGATCGACACAACCATCATAATCACGGCTCCGTAAGTAGTAAGAGGTCTGACCTGTTATGTGTAGAGGTGTATGCCACCTGCGTTCAATTAGCAATTTGTTTACATCGCAATTACAACCTTACTCACAAAATCGTTAAATCCGTCGCGGAGAGAAGTCAGGCTTTCGCGCGGCGCGCGCTTTGCGCCAACCCGCCATTCCGTTAAACTTGAAAAGTCACTCTTTTACTAACAAGGACATCCCTATGTACCAGGACATCATTCGCTCCGAGCTGAATGAAGCAGCGGATACGCTGAATACCTTTCTCAGCGACGAGGCGAATATTCACGCCATTCAGCGCGCGGCGGTGCTGCTGGCCGACAGCTTTAAAGCCGGCGGGAAAGTGCTCTCCTGCGGCAACGGCGGCTCGCACTGCGACGCGATGCACTTCGCCGAAGAGTTGACCGGGCGCTATCGCGAGAACCGTCCGGGCTACCCGGCGATCGCCATCTCCGACGTCAGCCATCTTTCCTGCGTCAGCAACGATTTCGGCTACGACTACGTTTTCTCACGCTATATCGAAGCGGTGGGCCGTCCGGGCGACGTGCTGCTGGGGCTGTCGACCTCTGGCAACTCCGCCAATATCATCAAGGCGATCGAGGCGGCGCGCGCGCAGGGCATGAAGGTCATCACTCTGACCGGCAAAGATGGCGGCAAAATGGCAGGCTCGGCGGATATCGAAATTCGCGTGCCGCACTTCGGCTACGCCGACCGCATTCAGGAGATCCACATCAAAGTGATCCATATCCTGATGCTGCTGATTGAAAAAGAGATGGTGAAGTAAGGGTGCTGGCCGCCATTTTGCTGGCTGGCGGCTTTTCTGACTAAGGCGGTAGCTATGTGCGAATTGCTCGGGATGAGCGCTAACGTTCCAACCGATATCTGTTTCAGTTTTACCGGCCTGGTGCAGCGCGGCGGTGGAACCGGGCCGCATAAAGATGGCTGGGGCATTACCTTTTATGAAGATCGGGGCTGCCGCACCTTTAAAGATCCGCTGCCGAGCTATAACTCGCCTGTCGCGCGGCTGGTGCAGGAGTATCCCATCAAGTCCCATTCGGTGGTGGCGCATATTCGCCAGGCGAACCGCGGGCCGGTCTCGCTGGAAAATACCCATCCCTTTACCCGCGAGCTGTGGGGACGCAACTGGACCTACGCGCATAACGGCCAGCTAAAGGGCTATCGCCAGCTGGAAACCGGCCACTTCCGCCCGGTTGGCGAAACCGACAGCGAGAAGGCGTTCTGTTGGCTGCTGCACAAGCTGGCGACGCGCTATCCGCGCACGCCCGCCAACTGGCCGGCGGTGTTTCGCTATGTGGCGGAGCTGGCGGGAGAGCTGCGGCAGAAAGGGGTGTTCAATATGCTGCTGTCGGACGGGCGCTATCTGATGGCGTTCTGCTCAACCAATCTCTACTGGATCACGCGCCGCGCGCCCTTCGGCAAAGCGCAGCTGCTCGATCAGGACGTGGAGATCGACTTCCAGCAGCACACCACCGCCAACGACGTGGTGACGGTGATTGCGACGCAGCCGCTGACGGCAAATGAAACCTGGCACCGCATCGTGCCAGGCGAGTGGACGTTATTCTGCCTTGGAGAGCGCCAGGAATGATTTAGAGGCGGCTTCCGGATTGACCATCGCCGGGCTGCCGCTGTTCATCACGTAGCTGCCGCTGGCGACGCTGACCGTCGGCGGCTGATGGTATTTCGCAAAGTAAGCGTAGCCGGGCTGCAGCTCGCGCCAAAAGCTGGCGTAGGCGGAGTAGCGATGGCGCTGCATATTGCTGTCGGTCATGCGGAACGGGAAGATGCTGATGTTAACCTCTGACTGGCCGTTACGCAGCGCCGCGTTCACATAGGTGAAAATCTCATCCATATAGGCGTCAGTCATGGCGTAGCAGCCAATCGACTTACAGTCGCCGTGGATCATCAGGTAGTTGCCGGTGTAGGCATGCTCGCGATCGTACTGGTTAGGAAACCCGACGTTGATGGCGCGATAAAAACGGCTGTCTGGCTTAAGCTGGTTGAGCCTGACGCTGTAAAAGCCTTCCGGACTTTTAAAATCTCCTTCGCGCCGCTTCGGACCGAGGCCGCCGGAAAAGTTACAGATGCGGTAGGTATCGAGCAGGCGAAATTCGTTGCCGATTTTGCCATAGAGCTCCAGCGTGCGTTCTTCCTTGAAAATCTGCAGGTAGACCGGGGTACCGAGTAGCTGTTTCTTTAATTCTTTACTCACCGGCGTCGACGCTGGCTGCGTCGGCTCGGGAGTCATTGCCATGCTGAGGGCTGGCATCAAAATCATCGCAAACAGAAGTGCGATTTTGCCCATGCTGTGTATACCTTGAGTGAAGAGAACGATGACGCGAGACGCGTCTCAAACTTGCATTATCGGAAAACTCCGCTACCGCAGCGCAACATTAGCATTGTCTGTTTTTTTATCAAGACGCCGCCAGGTAAATTCGCGTTTTGCTCAAGATATGACGGCCAGAAATTTGTAAACTTTAGTGGCGGCGAACGTTAATTCCGCTTTTCAGGCGCGTCTGACGCGGCGGGCTTTTGCTTCTGTACATCTATACAGTATCATTAGGCGTGACGGAAAGCGGATGGCGGGCAAGCGTGAAAATCATACATGTCGATATGGACTGCTTCTATGCAGCGGTGGAGATGCGTGACAATCCGTCGCTGCGCGATATTCCCATCGCCATTGGCGGCAGCCGCGAACGACGCGGCGTGATCAGCACCGCCAACTATCCGGCGCGCAAATTCGGCGTGCGCAGCGCGATGCCCACCGCCATGGCGCTGAAGCTCTGTCCGCATCTGAAGCTGCTGCCGGGGCGCTTCGACGCCTATAAGGAGGCGTCGCAGCAGATCCGCGCAATTTTCCTGCGCTATACCCCCTTGATCGAGCCGCTGTCGCTGGACGAGGCCTATCTCGACGTTACCGACAGCCCGCACTGCCACGGCTCCGCCACGCTGATTGCCCGCGAGATCCGCGACACCATTCAACGCGAGACCGGGCTGACCGCCTCGGCCGGCATCGCGCCGATTAAGTTCCTCGCTAAAATCGCCTCCGACCTCAACAAGCCCGACGGGCAGTACGTTATTACGCCGCAGGAGATGCCTGATTTTTTGCTGTCGCTGCCGCTGGCGAAGATCCCCGGCGTCGGCAAAGTGGCGACGAAAAAGCTCGAGGAGATGGGGCTGCATACCTGCGCCGACGTGCAGAAAGCGGACGTGGCGCAGCTGCTCAAGCGCTTCGGCAAGTTTGGCCGCGTGCTGTGGGAGCGCAGCCACGGCATCGACGAGCGCGGCGTGGTGGTGGAGCGCGAGCGCAAGTCCGTCGGCGTCGAACGCACGCTGGCGGAAGATATTCACAGCTGGGAAGCCTGCCTTGAGATTATCGATTTTCTCTATGCGGAGCTGGAGCGCCGCCTGACGCAGGTTCGGCCCGACAGGCAAATCGCGCGGCAGGGCGTGAAACTCAAGTTCAACGATTTCCAGCTGACGACGCAGGAGCATATCTGGCCGGAGCTGAACAAAGAGGATTTGATCGCGGTGGCGCGCAAAGCCTGGGATGAGCGCCGTGCCGGACGCGGCGTGCGGCTGGTGGGGCTGCACGTTACGCTGCTCGATCCGCAGCTTGAGCGGCAGCTGCTGCTGGGGCTATAGCTGCAAACGAAACCTGATCGTCAGCTAACAGGCAACGCTAAAATCAAGGCGCTGCCAGCCTGGGCCGAAGAGCAAAGCGTCCCGCGGCAGGGATGCCGCGGGCCGAGCGCGCAGGGATGCCTTGAGCGACTTTGCGATCGGGCCAGGCTAGCAGCGCAAATACCTGACAAACAGCCTACGCCCACCTCACTAAACCCACTCGCAATAGCCGCTCAACCCCTTTAAGGCGCCGGATAGGTGTAACGGCGGTGAATCGCCTCGATCCCTTCCAGCACGTCCGCGTCCAGCGTCAGGTTGAAGCTGTCGATATTGATCTTCAGCTGCTCCATCGTCGTTGCGCCCAGCAGAGTGCTGGCGACGAACGGCTGCTGACGCACATAGGCCAGCGCCATCTGCGACGGATCCAGGCGGTGCTTCTGCGCCAGCGCCACATATTCCGCAATCGCCAGCTGCGACTGCTCGCCGCTGTAGCGCGTAAAGCGGCTGAACAGCGTGTTGCGCGCGCCGGCCGGTTTCGCGCCGTTCAGGTACTTGCCGCTCAGGGTGCCGAAGGCGAGGCTGGAGTAAGCCAGCAGCTCGACCCCTTCATGCTGGCTGATTTCCGCCAGGCCCACCTCAAAGCTGCGGTTCAGCAGGCTATAGGGGTTCTGAATGGTCACGATGCGCGGCAGCTCGTGCTTCTCCGCCAGCTGCAGATAGCGCATCACGCCCCAGGCCGTTTCGTTCGACACGCCGATATAGCGAATTTTGCCGGCGCGCACCTGCTCGGTCAGCGCTTCCAGCGTCTCCAGCAGCGTGACGGGAACCGTGGTCTCGCTGTACTGATAGCCCAGCTTGCCGAAATAGTTGGTCTGGCGCTGCGGCCAGTGCAGCTGATAAAGGTCGAGGTAGTCGGTATTCAGGCGCTTCAGGCTGGCGTCCAGCGCGTCGCGGATATTTTTGCGGTCCAGCGCCTGGTTAGGGCGAATCGAGGCGTCGGCGCCGCGCGAGGGGCCCGCGACCTTGCTGGCGAGGATCACTTTATCGCGGCTGCCGCGCGTCTTCAGCCAGCTGCCGATATACTGTTCGGTCAAACCCTGGGTTTCCGGGCGCGGCGGCACCGGATACATTTCAGCGGTATCGATAAAGTTAATGCCGCTGGCGAGGGCGAAATCGAGCTGCTCGTGGGCGTCGGCTTCGCTATTCTGTTCACCAAACGTCATGGTTCCCAACCCCAGTTGACTCACTTCCAGCGTGCTATGGGGGATGCGGTGATAATGCATAGCCGTCTTCCTTATTTTTATGGAATGTAATGGTGTGTCCTGTGGGACTATAGCGCGTGAATCAGCGGGGAAGGAAGTAGGGAAAATCGGGGAAATCACCTGTCCGGGCAAATTGCGGGACAGGTGAGCTGAAATGGCACTTAACGCTCAATAATGGTCGACACTTCGTCGCCATTTATCTGCACTTCATGGCCTGACTGATCGGTATATTTCACCAGACCGGTCTCTTTATCGATGGTCGGCTTACCTTCCGTCATGATCATCTGGCCGTTTTTCGTTGCCATTACATAATCTGAACTGCATCCGCTCAGTGTAACGGCGGCAAAAATCAACACTGCTACGCCTGCCAACTCTTTCATCACGCTTATTCCTCTCACTCCCGTCAGCCTGTGGGCCGCGTCGCCCCGTCAAAGGCTACGCAGCATCAACTGCAAAAAGTGTAGTAATAAATGGTTTTGGCGCTTTGCGTTATCGCATGAATCTGAAAATAAAAGGGCGGCCTGTAGCCGCCCTTGACATCTTACGCCGCGCTTTTCTTAGCGCGCATCAGGTTCAGACATTCAACGGCCATAGAGAAGAACATGGCGAAATAAATGTAACCTTTTGGTACATGCACCGCGAAACTCTCCAGAATCAGGGTAAAACCCACCAGTATCAGAAAAGAGAGGGCGAGCATTTTGATCGAGGGATGGCGATCGACAAACTCGCCAATGGCGCGCGCGGCAAACATCATCATCAGCACGGCGATCACCACGGCGGCCATCATAATAAAGAGATGATCGGAAAGGCCGACGGCGGTAATCACCGAGTCCAGGCTAAAAATGATATCCAGCAGCATGATCTGCACGATAGCGCCGAAGAAGGAGTGCACGTTGGTCTTGTGCTCCTCTTCGCCGCCTTCGATGGTTTCATGGATCTCCATGCTCGATTTCCACAGCAGAAACAGACCGCCGCCGAGCAGGATCAGATCGCGCCAGGAGAAGGCGTGATCGAGCAGGGTAAATAGCGGATGGGTCAGACGCGCGACCCAGGCGATAGAGGCCAGCAGGGCGAGACGCATCAGCATGGCGCCCATCAGGCCGAGCCGACGCGCGCTGGCCTGCTGATGTTTAGGCAGCTTCGCCACCACCAGCGACAGGAAAATAATGTTATCAATACCCAGAACCACTTCGAGGATGGTCAGCGTGCCCAGCGCCAGCCAGGCGTTGGGATCGGTTATCCACTCAAACATGCGCACACTCAATCTTAAACGAAAAGTAAACGGCGATTATACGCATCCGTTTTGATGAACTTACAGTAAAAAATGACGCGCCAGCAGCGGGGCGGTGAAACTCTTTTTCAGATAAAAACCGCGCGGCAGCGTCATAATCGGCTCGCCGTGTTCGCCTATGCCTTCTGTTAACGCCCGGCTGTTGGCGGCTTTCGGCCGGATCTGTAGCCAGGCGCCGTGGCGCGCGGTAATGCGTTCAACCTGGCCCAGCACGATCATATCCATCAGCTCCTCCCAGTCCTGGCGCAGCATGCGATCTTCCTCTTCGCTCGGGCTCCACAGCAGCGGCGCGCCGACGCGACGCTGGGCGAGGGGGATCGCGCGATCGCCCTCCACCGGGATCCACAGCACGCGCGCCA
The DNA here is from genome assembly GCF_002095575.1 of Pantoea septica. Classification (GTDB taxonomy): domain Bacteria; phylum Pseudomonadota; class Gammaproteobacteria; order Enterobacterales; family Enterobacteriaceae; genus Pantoea; species Pantoea septica. The sequence goes on from NZ_MLJJ01000025.1 coordinate 16,798, forward strand.
GCTTGTGGCGTACATGGCTCGTCTCCCAGGTCACGCCGCTGTTGCCTGTCAGGGGCGCCACGCAAACAAAGGTGGTTTCCAGCGGTTTGCCCTGCGCGTCGACAGGAATGGTTTTGAGTTCAATGCCGAGATGGGCGAAATCCTGCTCCGCCTTGCTGCCTGCGCTGGCGCCCAGATAGCGCTCCAGCAACATGCCGACCCAGCCTTTATCGCGTTTCAGATCGGCCGGCATCGGCAGGCCGGCCTGCGCGGCCAGGGTCGCCAGCGACTGGCCCGCCAGCGCATGGGCACGCGCCAGGAGAACGGCTTCATTTTCGGGCGGGGCGGGCAGCTGGAACATAGCGAACACTCAGTTGGTTAAAAAATAGACAACTCTTCTCCCGCAAACTTTTCCCACAGCGGCGTCAGCAGCAAGAGCGCTGATAATAGCATGATTCCTCATGCTTTTTTAATTGCGCGCCGTGCCGACCTGCCACAGCCGTACAAGGTTATCCCGGACTGACGGCAATAATGAACAGGATCTTCGCCTGAGTTATCCACAGATAGGTGGGATAACCCTGCAGCACTCCCGCTACTGGTTCCATTTACAGCCTTGACTTTAGCGGAAAAGGCGCTTTTTTATCCAGTGATGAGCAAGTTTACTGCATTGTCTGTGGATAAAAACGACGTCGCTTGATCTTTGACCAGCTAAAACGCTTTCGCAGCTTTCACCGCAAATCTGGCCGCTTTTATTCTGAATAAGAGTTAATTAAGATTCTGTTTTTAATGGTTAAAAATCATTTTCTAGTCTATGGGGCGGATAAGGGACGCAAAAGTTTATTCAGCTAATTCCCGTGTTCTGCACAAAGCTATCCACAGAAAACGTGAATAAGATCGCCTCTTTGCCGCCTTAATTGTTTATAACTCGGGTCAATACTGTGAGTTATCCAGGCGCGGCGCCGCGTTCTTCCCGACAATCCAGTGGTTTACCGCCTGTAAGGAGTGTGAAACAATCAGGCTATTCAAATTTAGCTTTGAGGTAGTCCAGTGATCGATGATGATGGCTACCGCCCGAATGTTGGTATCGTAATCTGTAACAGGCAAGGACAAGTGTTGTGGGCCAGGCGCTTTGGACAGCACTCCTGGCAGTTTCCTCAGGGAGGCATCAATCCGGGTGAAACCGCCGAACAGGCGATGTATCGCGAACTGTTCGAAGAAGTGGGTTTACACCGTAAAGATGTTCGAATACTTGCATCTACCCGAAACTGGTTGCGCTACAAATTGCCAAAACGTTTGGTGCGTTGGGACACAAAGCCGGTGTGTATCGGCCAGAAACAAAAGTGGTTTCTTCTGCAGTTGATGAGCAGTGACGCGGATATCAATGTGCAACACAGCAGCACGCCAGAGTTCGACGGCTGGCGCTGGGTGAGCTTCTGGTATCCGGTGCGTCAGGTTGTCTCCTTTAAACGCGACGTCTATCGCCGCGTGATGAAGGAATTCGCTGGCGTGGTAATGTCGATGCAGGAGAGTGCGGGGCAGCAGCGCAGCGCGCCAGCCCATCGACGGAAAAGAGGATAGGCCACGCTCTTATGCTCACTCAGTTGCGCGAAATAGTAGAAAAGGTGGCGGGCGCGCCGCGGCTTAACGACGCGCTCGACATCCTGGTCAATGAGATCTGCCTGGCGATGGACACGGAAGTGTGCTCTGTTTATCTCGCGGATCACGATCACCATTGCTACTACCTGATGGCCACGCGCGGCCTGAAAAAACCGCGCGGACGCACCGTGACGCTGGCGTTCGACGAAGGGATCGTCGGCCTGGTGGGGCGGCTCGCCGAACCCATCAACCTTGCAGATGCGCAAAGTCACCCCAGCTTCAAATATATTCCCGCCGTTAAGGAAGAGCGCTATCGCTCTTTCCTTGGCGTGCCGATCATCAGCCGCCGGCAGCTGCTGGGCGTGCTGGTGGTGCAGCAGCGCGAACACCGACAGTTCGACGAGAGCGAAGAGTCTTTCCTGGTCACGCTGGCCACGCAGATGGCGACCCTGCTGTCGCAGTCGCAGCTCGGCCAGCTGTTTGGCCAGTTCCGCCAGACGCGGGTGCGCGCCATCGCCGCCGCGCCGGGCGTCGCCGTCGCGCCGGGCTGGGTAGACGAAACGCAGCCGCTGCTGGATCAGGTCTCCGCCGCCTCGACGCTCGACGTGCAGCGCGAACGCGAGCGGCTGGTGCTGGCGATGAGCGAAGCCGCCAGCGAATTCCGCCGCTTCAGCAAACGTTTCGCCGCCGGCGTGCAGAAAGAGAGCGCGGCGATCTTCGATCTTTACTCCCACCTGTTGACCGATGCCCGCCTGAAAAAAGATCTGTTCGACGAGATCGAGCAGGGATCGGTTGCCGAATGGGCGGTCAAAAAGGTCATCGAAAAATTCGCCGCCCAGTTCGCCAGCCTTAGCGACAGCTACCTGCGCGAGCGCGCGGGCGATCTGCGCGTGCTGGGCCAGCGCCTGCTGTTTCATCTCGATGACTCGCTGGTCGGCACCAACGCCTGGCCGGAACGTTTTGTGCTGGTGGCCGACGAGCTCACCGCCACCACGCTGGCGGAGCTGCCGCACGAGCGGCTGGCGGGGATCGTGGTGCGCGACGGCGCCGCTAACTCGCACGCCGCTATCCTGACGCGCGCCATGGGCATTCCCACGGTGATGGGCGCGGATATCCTGCCTGCGCAGCTCAATAAACGCCTGCTGATTGTCGACGGCTACCGCGGCGAGCTGTTAATCGATCCTGAGCCGGTGCTGGTGCAGGAGTATCAGCGCCTGATCAGCGAAGAGAACGCGCTGAGCAAAATGGCGGAAGGGGTAGTCGATCAGCCGGGCCAGCTGAAAAGCGGCGAGCGCATCCAGGTGATGCTTAACGCTGGCCTCAGCCCCGAGCATGAACAGACGCTCGATAGCTGGGTGGACGGCATCGGCCTCTACCGCACCGAAATTCCCTTTATGCTGCAGAACGGCTTCCCGTCCGAAGAGGAGCAGGTGGCGCAGTATCAGGGCATGCTGCAGCTGTTTCACAACAAGCCGGTCACGCTGCGCACGCTCGACGTCGGCGCCGATAAACAGCTGCCCTATATGCCGATCAGCGAAGAGAATCCTTGCCTCGGCTGGCGCGGCATTCGCCTGACGCTCGATCAGCCGGAGATTTTTCTGGTGCAGGTGCGCGCCATGCTGCGCGCCAACGCCGCCTCCGGCAACCTCAGCATTCTGCTGCCGATGATCAGCCATATCGACGAGATCGACGACGCGGTGCGGCTGATCCAGCGCGCCGGACGTGAAGTAGAAGAGATGCTGGGCTACATGATCCCCAAACCGCGCATCGGCGTGATGATCGAAGTGCCGTCGATGCTGTTTATGATCCCGCAGCTGCAGTCGCGCGTCGATTTCGTTTCGGTCGGCACCAACGATCTGACCCAGTATTTGATGGCGGTGGATCGCAACAACACGCGCGTCGCCAACCTCTACGATCCGCTGCATCCCGCTATGCTGCGCGCGCTGCAGGCGATTGCCACCGAAGCCCGTCTGGCGAATCTCGAGCTCTGTCTTTGTGGTGAAATGGCGGGCGATCCGATGTGCGTCGCGCTGCTGGTGGGGCTTGGCTATCACCATCTCAGCATGAACGGCAAGAATGTGCCGCGCGTAAAATATCTGCTGCGCCATCTGGATAAAGAAGAGACGCAAAAGCTGAGCGAGCAGGGCCTGAGCGCGCACACCGCGTCGGAGGTCCGCCATCTGGTCGCCGCCTTTATGGAGCGGCGCGGGCTGGGCGGCCTGATTCGCGGCGGGCGCTAGGCGTTATCCTCGTTTACATTTACGCTGCTCTGTAAAAAACCAGGCTGTGCTATCATGCGCAGCCTTTAACATATCCGCCTGGCGCCCCTTTTTCAGGGCTGAAAATTGAATGGTGAATGATGAATAACGGCTATATCGCATTTCCGCAGTTCGATCCGGTGATCTTCTCTATCGGGCCGGTTTCGCTGCACTGGTACGGACTGATGTACCTCGTCGGCTTTATTTTTGCCATGTGGCTGGCGGTGCGTCGCGCCAACAAACCCGGCAGCGGCTGGAAAAAAGAGGAGGTTGAAAACCTGCTCTATGCTGGCTTCCTCGGCGTTTTCCTCGGCGGCCGCATCGGCTACGTGCTCTTCTATAACCTGCCGCTGTTTCTGGACAACCCGCTCTATCTGTTCAAAGTCTGGGATGGCGGCATGTCGTTCCACGGCGGCCTGATCGGCGTTATCGTGGTGATGCTGATCTTCGCGCGCCGCACCAAACGCACCTTTTTTCAGGTCTCTGACTTTATCGCGCCGCTGATCCCGTTCGGCCTTGGCGCAGGCCGTCTCGGCAACTTTATCAACGGCGAACTATGGGGCCGCGTGGCGCCTGATTTCAAATTCGCCATGCTCTTTCCCGGCTCGCGCAGCGAGGATGTGGCGCTGGCGGCGAATAACCCGGGCTATCAGGATCTGCTGAACACCTACGGCGTGCTGCCGCGTCACCCCTCGCAGCTCTATGAACTGATGCTGGAAGGCGTGGTGCTGTTTATTATTCTCAACCTGTTTATTCGCAAACCGCGTCCGATGGGCAGCGTCTCCGGCCTGTTCCTTATCGGCTACGGCGCGTTTCGCATTATCGTTGAATTCTTCCGTCAGCCGGATGCGCAGCTCGGCCTGTTCGAGGGCGGCGTCAGTATGGGGCAGATTCTCTCCATTCCGATGATCCTGGCGGGCATTATCATGATGGTCTGGGCGTATCGTCGTCGCCCGCAGCAACACACACGAGAGGTAAAATGAAACAGTATCTGGACCTGATGCAACACGTGCTGAACCACGGCACGCCGAAATCTGACCGTACCGGCACCGGCACGCTGTCGATTTTCGGCCACCAGATGCGTTTCAACCTGCAGGATGGCTTTCCGCTGGTGACCACGAAAAAAGTGCATCTGCGCTCAATCATTCATGAGCTGCTGTGGTTTCTGAAAGGCGAGACCAATATCCGCTATCTGAAAGAGAACAAGGTCACTATCTGGGACGAGTGGGCGGATGAAAACGGCGACCTCGGGCCGGTTTACGGCAAACAGTGGCGCAGCTGGGGCAGCGCGCGCGGCGAAGAGATCGACCAGATTGCGAAGGTTATCGAACAGCTGAAGCGCGATCCCGATTCCCGTCGTATTATCGTTTCGGCGTGGAACGTCGGCGAGCTGGACGAGATGGCGCTGGCGCCGTGCCACGCGTTCTTCCAGTTTTACGTGGCGGACGGCAAACTCTCCTGTCAGCTCTATCAGCGCTCCTGCGATATTTTTCTCGGCCTGCCGTTCAATATCGCCAGCTACGCGCTGCTGGTGCATATGGTAGCGCAGCAGTGCGATCTGCAGGTCGGCGATTTCGTCTGGACCGGCGGCGACACGCACCTCTACAGCAACCATCTGGAGCAGGCGCGCCTGCAGCTGACGCGCGCGCCGCGCGCGCTGCCGAAGCTGGTGATTAAGCGCAAGCCCGACTCCATCTTCGACTACAGCTTCGAAGATTTCGAGATCGAAGGCTACGATCCTCATCCGGCCATTAAGGCGCCGGTCGCGGTGTAACTTCCCGACCTGCGGTAACAAAGCCCCGGTGTAGCCCTGCTCGCCGGGGCTTTTTTTTTCCAACTTTTTTCGGCTTCTGCCGCATTTCTTTGCGCCTCGCCGCAACACGTCCGTTTTTTGCTGGAAAGGGGCGCGCATGCCCGTTCAGCGCCGCTGGCGACGGCGCGCGCGGCGCGGCAGAGTAGCGCCATGAAAAAGGAAACAGACCAGGGTTTTACGCTGCCGGAACTGCTGTTCGTGCTGGTTATCGTCGGCATCCTCAGCCTCGGCGCGCTGCAAGGCTGGAAGAGCTGGCAGCAGCGACAGCAGCTGCGTGAGACCGCGCAACAGCTTCAGGGCTTTTTACAGCGGCTGCGTGCCCAGGCCAACTGGCAGAACCAGGATCGCGCGCTCTGGCTGATACCGGGCGAGCACGGCTGTCTGGGCAGCGGCCCGAAACCTGACGGCGGCTGCGCGCACGGCGGACGATGGCGATTCGTCGCGCCTTATCCCGGTGTCAGCCTGATCGCGCTGCGCGGCGAGCCGGGCTTTTACGGCCGCCGCAACATGGCGAAGGCGGGCAGCCTGGAGTTCGGCAACGCCAGCGCCAGGCTGCGGCTGATTATCTCCGCGCGCGCGCGCATTCGTCTCTGCCAGCCGGAGGAGCAGGGATGCGACTGAGGATGGCAGGATTCAGCCTGCTGGAGATGTTGGTGGCGATGGCCGTTAGCGCCGTGCTGATGCTGAGCGCAGGACGCTTTTTACCGCTGCTGATCGGAGAGAGCCTGCGCCTGCAGCAGCGCGTTCAGCTGCGGGAAGATCTTCAGCAGCTGATGCAGACGCTGGAAAAAGCGGTGCGCCGCGCCGGCTACTGCAACGGCGAGTGCGGCGGGACGGCGCTCAGCCTCTCCTCCGGCTGCCTGCTGCTGCGCTGGGACGACAACAGCAACGGGAAATGGGAAGGCGTGAGCCATAGCGAAAGCGATTACTACGGCTTTCGGCTGCGGCAAAAGCAGCTGGAAACCCAGCGCGGCGTGGACGGCTGCGGCGGCACCGGCTGGGAACGCCTGACCGATCCCGCCTTTCTCACTATTGAGCAGTTCAGCGTCGAACGCGCGGGCGCGCTGATTAAGCTGCGGCTGGCCGGTCGCGCCGGGCGCTGGCTGGAAACGCTGGAGAGCTGGATCGAGGGCGAAAATTTGTGAATCAACAAGGCAACAGCGCGCTGGGCATGGTGCTGACGATCCTGCTGGCAGGCAGCCTGACGCTGCATGCCAGCCGGGAGCGGCTGGAACAGGGCATGTCGCTGGTAACCGACGAGCGGCAGCACTATCGCGATTTTTGGGCGGCGCAGTCGGCGCTGCAGTGGGGGCTGACGCTGAGCTGGACGACGCCGCAGGGCTGTCAGCAGGCGCCGGATCAGGGCTGGCAAAGCTGTTTACAGAAGGTAAGCGATGAACGGGCGTTACTTACAGGCCGCGCGGCGGCGAGCGAAATGGCGCTGCGGCGCTGGGTGGCTAGGAAAGGGGAGCGGATCAGGCCGCTGCCGCACGGCTGGATCGACTACTGCCCGCTGGCGGCGGCAACGCTCTGCCTGTAGGCAGCGCGGGTTCAGTCTGCCGGAAGCGCTGTTCGCGCTGCTGCTGCTGGCGACGAGCGTAAGCGCGCTGCTGCAGTATCATCGCGCTCTGACGCAGGGCTTCAGCCAGCAGTGGCAGCAGCGCGTGGCGGTGCGCGTCGCCGCGCAGCGTCTGATGGGCCATGAGGTCGCGGGCTGGCGCACCTCGCTCCAGCGCAGCGGCGCCGTCTCGACCTGCACGCTGGAGCGCGCGGAGGTCAGCGGACCTGACGAGGCGCGCGCCATGCTGACCCGTTTACGTTGCTGAGAGGCAAAAGCGCCCCCGCGCTATGGGCAACCCCGGCGATACGCGGTAGAGTGACCAGTCTGCCGCTTTGCCGCGCCAGACAGTGTCACCACAGGAGTTTTCATGTTTCACGTTTATCACTCAAACCAGCTCGATGTTCTGAAGATTCTCGCGGCAGCGGTGATAGAACATGACCCCCTCAGCGATCCTTTCGCCGCTGAAACCGTGCTGGTGCAGAGTCCCGGCATGGCGCAGTGGCTGCAGATGGAGCTGGCGCACACCTTCGGCATCGCCGCCAATATCGACTTTCCGCTTCCCGCCTCCTTTATCTGGGATATGTTCGTGCGCGTGCTGCCGGATATTCCCGCCGAAAGCGCCTTTACCAAAGCCAGCATGAGCTGGAAACTGATGCATCGCCTGCCGACGCTGCTGACTGAAGAGGCCTTTGTTTCGCTGCGCCACTATCTGCACGACGATAGCGACAAGCGTAAGCTGTTCCAGCTCTGCTCACGCGTCGCCGATCTCTTCGACCAGTATCTGGTCTATCGCGCCGACTGGCTGAATCGCTGGGAGCAGGGCGAACAGGTGGAAGGGCTGGGCGACGCGCAGCTGTGGCAGTCGGCGCTGTGGCGCGATCTGGTGACCTACACCGAGGCGCTGGGACAGCCGAAATGGCACCGCGCCAATCTCTACGCGCGCTTTATTCAGACGCTGGAGCGAGCCGAGCATGCGCCGCCTGGCCTGCCGAAGCGCGTTTTTATCTGCGGCATCTCCGCCTTGCCGCCGGTCTATCTCCAGGCGCTGCAGGCGCTGGGCCGTCATATCGATATTCATCTGCTGTTTACCAATCCCTGTCGCGATTACTGGGGCGATATTCAGGACTACGCCTTTCTGGCGAAGCTGCAGAGCCGCCAGCGTCGTCGCCTCGACAGCGAAGAGGCGCGCGATCTTTTCAGCGATCCGCTCGACGCGCCTGCGCGTTTCAACGCCGAAGGGGAACAGCAGCTCAGCAACCCGCTGCTGGCCTCCTGGGGCAAGCTGGGCCGCGACAACCTGTTCCTGCTGAGTCAGATGGACGAGGCGGATGACGTTGACGCCTTCGTCGAGATCGAGGAGGACAACCTGCTGCACGCCATGCAGCACGACCTGCTGCATCTGCAGGATAACGCGGTGCTGGGGCTGAACGCGGAAGAGCTCGCCTGGAGCGGCAGCAAGCGTCTCCTCGATCCCGACGATCGGTCGATTAGCGTGCAGATCTGCCACAGCGCCCAGCGCGAAGTGGAGGTCTTGCAGGATCATTTGCTGGCGATGATGGAGGCGGATCCCGGCCTCAAACCGCGCGATGTGATCGTGATGGTGGCCGATATCGACAGCTACGCTCCCTTTATTCAGGCGGTCTTCGCTAACGCGCCCGCCGATCGCTATCTACCGTTCTCCATCTCCGATCGCCGCGCCAGCCAGGCGCATCCGGCGATTTTCGCCTTTCTGAGCCTGCTGGCGCTGCCGGACAGCCGCTTTGCGGCGGAGGATGTGCTGGCGCTGCTGGAGGTGCCGGCGCTGGCGAACCGTTTTTCGGTGGATGAGAGCGGCCTGCGCCTGCTGCGCCGCTGGGTAGACGAGTCTGGCGTGCGCTGGGGGCTGGACGACGACAGCGCCGAAGCGCTGGCGCTGCCGGTCACCGGGCAGCATACCTGGCGCTTCGGCCTGGAGCGCATGCTGCTGGGCTATGCGATGGAGAGTCATCACGGCGACTGGCAAGGCATTCTGCCCTATGACGAGTCGAGCGGCCTGGTCGGCGAACTGGCCGGACACCTGGCGGAGCTGCTGATGCGGCTGAACCACTGGCGCGCGCGTCTCAGCGAATCCCGTCCGCTGGAGGGCTGGCTGCCGCTCTGTCGCGAGATGATCAACGACTTCTTTCACGGAGACGCCGAAGCGGAAGCAGCGCTGCTGCTGGTTGAGGAGCAGTGGAAACAGCTGATCGAATATGGCCAGGCGGCGCGTTATGAGGCGACGATTCCGGTGACGCTGCTGCGCGACGATCTGCGCGCGCGTCTCGATCAGCAGCGTATCAGCCAGCGCTTTCTCGCCGGTCAGATTAACTTCTGCACGCTGATGCCGATGCGCTCGATTCCCTTCCGCGTGGTCTGCTTGCTCGGCATGAACGACGGCGTTTATCCCCGCACGCTGCCGGCGCCGGGCTTCGACCTGATGCAGCAGCAGACGCGCAAAGGCGATCGCAGCCGACGCGACGACGATCGCTACCTGTTTCTCGAGGCGCTGCTTTCGGCACAGGATCGGCTCTATATCAGCTATATCGGCCGCGCAATTCAGGATAATACGGAACGCTATCCCTCGGTGCTGGTCACAGAGCTGCTGGATTACATCGGCCAGAGCTTCTGTCTGCCTGGCGACGAGGCGAAGGAGCTGGACGAGAGCGCGCAGCGCGTACAGCGCCATATTCAGCATCTTCACAGCCGCATGCCGTTCGCCGCCGAGAATTTTCACCCGCAGTCGCGCTGCCACAGCTTTGCGCGCGAATGGCTGCCCGCCGCGCAGGGGAAAGGCGAGGCGCAGCCTGACTTTGTGCAGCCGCTGCCGCTGCCGGAGATCGAATCGGTCTCCTGCGAGCAGTTCCTGCGCTTCTGGCGGCATCCGGTGCGCGCCTGGTTTCACCAGCGGCTCGGCGTGGCCTTCTGGCTGGAAGAGACGGAGCTGTCGGACAACGAGCCTTTTGCGCTCGACAGCCTGGAACGCTACCAGATCAACGCCGAGCTGCTGAACGCGCTGGTGGAGGGCGAAGATACGCAGCGTCTTTACGCTCTGCATCGCGCAGCGGGCAACCTGCCTTACGGCGCGTTCGGCGAGCTGTTCTGGCAGGCGCAGCAGGAGGAGATGCAGGAGGTGGCGGCGGCGGTCATCGAGCAGCGCAGCGAAGGCGACAGCTGGGAAGTCAGCCTGCCGCTCGGCGGCGTGACGCTGACCGGCTGGCTGACGCAGGTCCAGCGCGACGGCCTGCTGCGCTGGCGCCCAGGCGTGCTGAACATGAACGACGGCCTGCTGCTCTGGCTGGAGCATCTTATCTACTGCGCGCTGGGCGGCGACGGAGAAAGCCGCATGATGGGCAGAGAAAATAGCCGCTGGCGCTTTGCGGCGGTGGCGCAGCCGGAGGCGGAGGCGATGCTGACGCGCTATATGCAGGGCTATCAGCAGGGCATGTCGCAGCCGCTGCTGCTGCTCAACAAGAGCGGCGGCGCCTGGCTGACGGCGAGTTACGACAAAAAAACGCGGCAGCTGCTGCTGGACGAAGCGACCCAGGTCAAGGCGCGCAATCGCCTTCTGCAGGCCTGGACGGGCGGCTACCAGCAGGAAGGGGAGGGCGGCGATCCCTACCTGCAGCGGCTCTGTCGCGTATTGAACGAGGCGCAGATAGCGCAAATCACCGAGGCTGCGCAGCGCTGGTATCTGCCGGTGTTGCAGGCTCACCTGGATGATGAATAGCAAGCGGCGCGACGAGCTCTGACGCGTCGACGCCCGATAACAAGGTATGTCAGTTTGCACCATTTTCGGCTGCGCCTGCCTGGCAGCGCAGTTTCAAGGGTAACAGAAGGGGTTTACATGTGTAGATACGCTCGCTGGATAGCGGCGCTGATGTTGAGCCTGGCGGCCGGCGCCACGCTGGCGCAAGCCGCGACGGGCTGGACGCCGGTCAATGAAACCATTCGCAAAAGCGAAAAAGATACGCGCCAGTATCAGGCCATCAGGCTCGATAACGGCCTGACCGTGCTGCTGGTTTCCGACGCGCAGGCGCCGAAGTCTCTGGCGGCGCTTACGCTGCCTATCGGCTCGCTGGACGATCCGGATCGGCAGCTCGGGCTAGCGCACTTCCTCGAGCACATGGTGCTGATGGGATCGCAGCGCTATCCGCAGCCGGACAATCTGGCGGAGTTCCTGAAAAAGCATGGCGGCAGCCACAACGCCAGCACCGCCTCCTATCGCACCGCCTTCTACCTTGAGGTGGAAAACAGCGCGCTGGAGCCGGCGGTGGACCGTATGGCGGATGCGCTGGCCGCGCCGCTGCTCGATCCGGTCAACGCCGATCGCGAACGCAACGCCGTCAACGCCGAGCTGACGATGGCGCGCTCGCGCGACGGTCTGCGTATGGCCCAGGTCGGCGCGGAGACGCTCAATCCGGCGCACCCCGGCTCGCGTTTTTCCGGCGGCAACCTCGACACGCTGAAGGATAAGCCGGACAGCAAGCTGCTCGACGCGCTGTCGGCGTTCTACCATACCCACTACTCCGCCAACCTGATGAAGGCGGTGCTCTACAGCAATAAACCGCTGCCCGAGATGGCGCAGATCGCCGCCAACACCTTTGGCCGCATCGCGAATCACGACGCGACGGTTCCCGCTATCGACGTGCCTGTGGTGACCGAAGCGCAGCAGGGCATCGTGATCCACTACGTTCCGGCGCAGCCTCGCAAGCAGCTGAAGATTGAGTTCCGCATCGCCAATAACAGCGATCGCTTCCGCAGCAAGACAGATACGCTGATCGGCTACCTGATCGGTAACCGCAGCAAAAACACCCTGGCCGACTGGCTGCAAAAGAGGGGACTCGCTGACGGCGTCAATGCCGGCGCCGATCCGATGAGCGAGCGCAGCAGCGGCGTCTTCGCCATTACCGCCTCGCTCACCGACAAAGGGCTGGCGCAGCGCGACGAGGTGGTGGCGGCGATTTTCAGCTACATCGCCATGCTGCGCGAGCAGGGCATCGACAAGCGCTACTTTGACGAAGTGTCGCACGTACTGGCGCTCGATTTCCGCTATCCCTCGCTGACGCGCGATATGGATTACATCGAGTGGCTGGCGGACACCATGCTGCGCGTGCCGGTGGAGCATACGCTGGACGCGCCTTATCTGGCCGACGACTATGACGCCGCCGCCATTAAAGCGCGCCTCGACGAGATGACGCCGCAGCGTGCGCGCATCTGGTATATCAGCCCGCAGGAGCCGCACAACAAAGAGGCCTACTTCGTCAACGCGCCCTATCAGGTCGATCGCATCAGCGACCAGACCTTCGCCGACTGGCGCCAGCGCGCCAGCCAGATCCAGCTGTCGATGCCGACGCTGAACCCCTATATTCCTGACGATTTCACCCTGATCCCGCAGGATGATAAAAGCTACAGCCATCCTGTCGCGCTGCCCAACGACTTCGGCATGCCGATCTACTGGATGCCGAGCCGTTTTTACGCCAGCGAGCCGAAAGCCTCGGTGACGCTGGCGCTGCGCAACCAGCACGCCATCAGCGACGCGCGCCAGCAGGTGCTGTTCGGTCTCAACGACTATCTCTCCAGCCTGGCGCTGGATGAGCTCAACTCGCAGGCGTCGGTCGGCGGCATCAGCTTCTCCACCAGCGAAAACGACGGGCTGGTCTTCAGCGCCAGCGGCTTTACCCAGCGGCTGCCGACGCTGCTGAAAAAACTGGTGGAAGGTTATGCCACCTTCCAGCCTACGCCGCAGCAGCTGGAGCAGGCGAAATCCTGGTATCTCGATCAGCTGGACGCGGCGGACAAGGGCAAGGCGTTCGAGCTGGCGATTCAGCCGATGCAGATGCTGTCGCAGCTCCCCTATACGCAGCGCGAGACGCGCCGCGCGCTGGTAAAGGCGATCGCCCTCGACGAGGTAGTGGCGTATCGCGACAATCTGATCCATCATGCGACGCCTGAACTGCTGGCAGTGGGCAACCTCAGCGCCGAAAGCGTGACCCAGCTTGGCCGCGAGCTGAAGCAGCAGATGCAGACGCAGGGCACGCAGCTCTGGCGCAGCAGCTACGTCTCTTTCGCGAAGCCGGTCAAGGCCAACCTGCAAAAAGCGGGCAGCAGCACCGATTCGGCGCTGGCGGCGCTCTATGTGCCGCTCGGCTACGACGAATATCAGGGCATGGCGAACAGTTCGATGCTGAGCCAGATCGTGCAGCCCTGGTTCTACAACCAGCTGCGCACCGAAGAGCAACTGGGCTACGCGGTGTTCGCTTTCCAGATGCCGATCGGCCGTCAGTGGGGCATCGGCTTCCTGCTGCAGAGCAACAGCAAGCAGCCCGCCTATCTGCTGCAGCGCTATCAGGCCTTCTACCCGCAGGCGGAGAAGCGGCTGCGCGCCATGCCGCAGGACGACTTCGCGCAGTATCAGCAGGCGATGATCAATCAACTGAAGCAGCGGCCGCAGACCCTGGACGAAGAGGCGTCGCGCTATAGCCGCGACTTCGATCGTCAGAATTACGCCTTCGATACGCGGCAGAAGGTCATCGCGCAGATCCAGCAGCTGACGCCGGACGCGCTGGCGGACTTCTTCCATCGCGCGGTACTGCAGAAAGAGGGCATGGCGATGACGTCGCAGATTGCCGGCAACAGCGCGGATAAAGCGGCTTTTGCCCAACTGCCCGGCTGGAAAACCTGGAACGAGGTGGCGAAACTGCAGCAGTCGCTACCGGTTAAGAGTGAGACGCAATGAGTTACCCTGAATCGCTGAATCCGTTGACGCTGCCGCTGCGCGGCGAGCGTCTGATCGAGGCTTCGGCGGGCACCGGCAAAACCTTTACCATCGGCGTGCTCTACCTGCGCCTGCTGTTAGGGTTGGGCGGCGAAAACAGCTACAGCCGTCCGCTGTCGGTGGAAGAAATACTGGTGGTGACCTTTACCGAGGCCGCCACCGCTGAACTGCGCGGGCGCATCCGCGAAAATATCCACGAGCTGCGCCTTGCCTGCGTGCGCGGCGCGAGCGGCAATCCGATGCTGGCGCTTCTGCTGGAGCAGATTGACGATCTCTCGCAGGCCGCTTCGCTGCTGCTGGCGGCGGAGCGTCAGATGGACGAAGCGGCGATCTTCACTATTCACGGCTTCTGCCAGCGCATGCTTAACCTGAACGCCTTCGAGTCCGGCATGCTGTTCGAGCAGGAGTTGATAGAGGATGAGGCGGCGCTGTTTAAGCAGGCGACGGCGGATTTCTGGCGACGCCACTGCTATCCGCTGACGCTGGATGTGGCGCGCGCCATCGTCGCCGAGTGGAACGGGCCAGAGAGTTTGCTGACGACGCTGCGGCCCTGGCTGCAGGGCGAATCGCCGCGGCTGAAACGGCCACCGACCGACGATGAAACCCTGGCGACGCGCCACGCCGCCAACCTGGCGCGCATCAGCGAGATGAAGCGCCAGTGGCAGGCGGTGAGCGACGAAGTCGAAGGCATTGTCAGCCAGTCCGGCGTGGATAAGCGCAGCTACAGCAGCAAATATCTGCCGCTCTGGGTGGCGAAAATCACCCAGTGGGCCAACAGCGAGACAACCGACTATCTCTTCCCGAAAGAGCTGGAGCGTTTCGCCCAGCGCGTGCTGACGGAGAAGACCAAAAAAGGCGAGCCGCCGCAGCATCCGCTGTTTCAGGCGGTAGAGGCCTTTCTCGCCGAGCCGCTGTCGCTGCGCGATCTGGTTATCGCCCGCGCGCTGGTGGAAGTGCGCGACGCGGTGCGTAAAGAGAAGCGCCTGCGCGCGCTGCTCGGCTTCGACGATCTGCTGAGCCGTCTCGACGAGGCGCTGCAGCAGCCGGGCGGCGCGCTACTGGCCGACACCATTCGCGCCCGCTATCCGGTGGCGCTGATTGACGAATTTCAGGATACCGATCCGCAGCAGTATCGTATTTTCCGCACGCTCTATCTTAATCAATCCGAGCTGGCGCTGCTGCTGATCGGCGACCCTAAACAGGCGATCTACGCCTTTCGCGGCGCCGATATCTTTACCTATTTGCGCGCCCGCAGCGAGGTCGCCGCACACTATACGCTCGACACTAACTGGCGATCGTCCCCGGGCATGGTGCAGAGCGTGAACCGCCTTTTCGCCCGCATGGATTCGCCTTTTCTCTTCGAGGCGATTCCGTTTCTGCCGGTTCATCCCGCCGCGCCGAATCAGCAGCTGACGCTGGTGAAAGATGGGCAGCCGCAGCCGGCGCTGCGCCTCTGGCTGCAGCCCGGCGACGGCGTCGGCGTCAGCGACTATCAGCAGTTTATGGCGCAGCAGTGCGCCGCCGATATCAGCCGCTGGCTGGTCGCCGGACAGCAGGGGCGCGCTTTGCTGGGCAAAGGCGATAATCTGCGGCCGGTGCAAGCGTCCGATATCACTGTGCTGGTGCGAAGCCGCAACGAGGCGGGGCTGATCCGCGACGCGCTGAACGGACTTTCTATTCCGTCGGTCTATCTCTCTAACCGCGACAGCGTCTATACCACGCCCGAAGCGCGCGAGCTGTTGTGGCTGCTGCAGGCGGTGCAGGCGCCGGAGCAGGAGCGTCTGCTGCGCAGCGCGCTGGCCACCTCGATCTTCGCCATCGACGCCGCCTCGCTGGATACGCTGAGTCAGAACGAGCGCGAGTGGGATGCGCTGGTCGAGCAGTTCGCCGGCTGGCAGCAGCTCTGGCACCAGCGCGGCGTGTTGCCGATGCTGCGCGACGTAATGAATCAGCGGCAGCTGGCGGAAAATATGCTCGCCTCGGAGAACGGCGAGCGCAGGCTCACCGACCTGATGCATCTGGGCGAGCTGCTGCAGGAGGCGTCGACCCACCTCGACAGCCCGCATGCGCTGGTGCGCTTTCTCGCCCAGCAGATCGCTCGCCCCAATAGCCAGTCGGCGGAGCAGCAGCTGCGGCTCGAGAGCGATCGCCACCTGGTGCAGATTGTCACTATCCACAAATCCAAAGGATTGCAGTATCCGCTGGTATGGCTGCCTTTCGCCGCTGGCTTTCGCGAGGCGGCCAGCGCGCTCTATCACGATCGGGAAAGCTTCGCGACGCTGCTCGACGTGCAGGGCGACGAAGAGAGTCTGGCGCTGGCCGAGCAGGAGCGTCTGGCGGAGGATCTGCGCCTGCTTTACGTCGCCTTAACGCGCTCGGTATTTCACTGCAGCGTCGGCATTGCGCCGCTGTTTAAGGGCGCGCGCAAAAAAAGAGGGCGACAGCGATCTGCACAAGAGCGCGCTGGGCTATCTGGTGCAGCAGGGCGAGAGCGGCGACGCCGAGCGCCTGCGCGCCTGCCTGGCGACGCTGGCGGATGCGGACGCCGAGGTGCGGCGCGACGAGCTGCTTCCTGGCGAAAACTGGCGCGAACAGGCGCAGCCCGACGATGCGCTCAGCAGTCGTCAGGTGACGCGCGACCTGCGCGACGCCTGGCGTGTTACCAGCTATTCCGGGCTTCAGCAGCACAGCAGTTCGCCGCTGCTGGAGGCGATGCCGACTTTCGATATCGACGCCGCGGGCGAAGAGGGCGGCGAGGCGGAGAGCGCCCTGACGCCGCATCACTTTCCGCGCGGCGCCGCGCCGGGCACCTTTCTGCACGGCCTGTTTGAATCTATCGATTTTACCCGGCCGCCTGACAGGGCGCTGCTGGAAAGCGAGCTGGAGCAGAACGGCTATCCGCCGCACTGGCTGCCGGTGCTGGAGGAGTGGATCGCGCGCGTGCTGCATACGCCGCTTAATCGCGACGGCCTGACGCTGGGCGCGCTGCAGAACCGGGACCGGCTGGTGGAGATGGCCTTCTATCTGCCGCTGGAGCGCATGCTGAACGCTTCGGAGCTGGATGCCCTGATGCGCCAGCACGATGCGCTGTCGGCGCGCGCGCCGAAGCTGGAGTTCCACCAGGTGCAGGGCATGCTGAAGGGCTTCATCGATCTGGTGTTTCGCTGGAACGGTCAATATTATCTGCTGGATTACAAATCCAACTGGCTAGGGGATAGCGAAGCAGCCTATACCCCGGAGGCGATGGCGCAGGCGATGGTGGATCACCGCTACGACTTGCAGTACCAGCTCTATACGCTGGCGCTGCACCGCTATCTGCAGCATCGCCTGCCCGATTACGATTATCAGCGCCACTTTGGTGGCGTGTTTTATCTGTTTTTACGCGGCGTCGATGGCAGTTCGCCGCAAAACGGCATCTTTACCGCGCGTCCGTCGGCCTCATTCGTCGCCGGACTGGACGCGCTGTTTCGTCGCCCGAAAGAGGAGGAAGTATGACGGAAATAGTGTCATTGCTCGATCAGGCGGTAGAGAAACGTCTGCTGCGGTCGCTCGATCTTCAGTTCGCACGGCTGGTGGCCGACACCTCGCAGCCGGCATGGCTGCTGGCGGCCGCCTGCGTCAGCGCCGAAGCGGGCGATGGTCACGTCTGCCTGCCGCTGGCGCACCTGACTCCCGATGCGCTGTTTGCCGGGCGTCATCCCGAACTGGCGCAGGCGCTATGGCGCGCAGCGGGCGCGCCGTCGTGCTGGAAAACGGCGCTCGCCGGCTGGCCTGCGCTGAGCGACGGCGGCATCGCCACGCCGCTGGTGCTAAATCATGAGCGGCTCTATCTGCATCGTCTGTGGCAAAGCGAAGGCCGGGTGGCGCACTTTTTCACCCGGCAGGCGGAGATGACGGAGATGGATGTCGCCGCCGCGCAGAGCGTGCTGAGCGCGCTGTTCGGCGATCGGCCTGACGACTGGCAAAAAATCGCCGCCGCCGTGGCGCTGACGCGCAAAACCGCCGTGATTTCCGGCGGTCCCGGCACCGGAAAAACCACAACCGTGGCGAAGCTGCTGGCGGCGCTGATCCGCCTCAGCCGCAGCAATCTGCGCATCCAGCTGGCGGCGCCCACGGGCAAAGCGGCGGCGCGCCTCACAGAATCTCTCGGCCAGGCGCTGCAGGCGCTGTCGGTCAGCGACGAAGAGCGGGCGCGTTTTCCCAGCGAAGCGACGACGCTGCACCGTCTGCTGGGCGCGCAGCCCGATACGCAGCGGCTGCGCTATCACGCCGCCAACCGGCTTCATCTCGACGTGCTGGTGGTGGACGAGGCCTCTATGGTCGATCTTCCGATGATGGCGAAGCTGATCGCCGCGCTGCCGGACCATGCGCGCGTGATTTTTCTCGGCGATCGCGATCAGCTGGCGTCGGTAGAGGCGGGCGCGGTGCTGGGCGATATCTGCCGCTGCGCGGAAACGGGCTACAGCCTGTCGCGCGCGCAGCAGCTCGCGGCGCTGACCCAGTGCGCCCTCGACGGCGCGGATGACGCGCGCGCCCCCGACGTGCGCGACAGCATCTGCCTGCTGCGCAAAAGCTATCGCTTTGATGCGACGTCAGGCATCGGCCAGCTGGCGCGGGCGGTCAATCTCGGCGACGCGCGCGCCGTCGAGTCGGTGATTAACGCCGCCTTTGAGGATATCGATTTTCAGGCGCTGCAGAGCGGCGAGGCCTATCAGGCGATGCTCGACGCCGTCGCGGAGGGCTACCGGCCATTCCTGAAGCTTGTGCAGGCGCGCGCGCCGGTAGAGGAGATTCTGCAGGCCTTCAGCCGCTATCAGCTGCTTTGCGCCCTGCGCGACGGACCGTTCGGCGTGCAGGGTCTAAACCAGCGCATCGAGCAGCGACTGGTGCAGCTGCAGCGCATTCGGCGGCCGGCGATCGGCAGCCGCTGGTATGCGGGACGGCCGGTGATGGTAACGCGCAACGACAGCGCGCTGGGACTGTTCAACGGCGATATCGGCATTACCCTGCGCGATGCGGAAAATCAGCTGAAGGTTTTTTTCCCGCTGCCGGACGGGACGGTGAAGGCGGTGCAGCCGAGCCGCCTGCCGCCGCACGATACCGCCTGGGCGATGACGGTGCATAAGTCGCAGGGATCGGAGTTCGAGCATACTGCGCTGGTGATGCCGGCTCAGTTCTCGCCGGTGCTGACGCGCGAGCTGGTCTATACTGCGATTACCCGCGCGCGCAAGCGGCTGACGCTCTACAGCGAACCCGCGGTGTTTCAGCGCGCGGTACAGCTGCAAACTCAACGCCGCAGCGGGCTGGTGGAAAGGCTAAGTCTGGTGAGCTAACCGGTTTCAGCCGCAAACGGCTCGGTACGTCACTGCGCAGGCTACTGGGGCTGCGGAACAAAGCGTCCCGCGACAGGGATGTCGCGGGCCGAGCGAGCATGGATGCCTTGAGCGACTTTGTGGAGCAGCCCCTGTTGCCTGCGCCTACTCGGTTATTTAGCCTGGAACGGCTTTCAATCAGGTCAGGTCCGCCATCAGCACCTTTGAGCGCCGCTGGTAGTTATACATCTGCTTTTTACTCTCCGGCAGCGACTCGATATCCACCGGCGTAAAGCCGCGCTCCTGAAACCAGTGAATGCTGCGCGTCGTCAGCACGAACAGCTTCTCCAGCCCCATCTGCCGCGCCTGAAGCGCGACGCGCTGCAGCAGCATCTCGCCGCGCGACGAGCTGCGATAGTCGGGATGCACCGCTACGCAGGCCATCTCGCCGATTTTCTCATCCATAAACGGGTAGAGCGCCGCGCAGGCGATAGTGAGGTTGTCGCGAATAATAATGGTGAACTTGTCGATCTCCATCTCCAGCTGCTCGCGCGAGCGACGCACCAGGATGCCCTGCTGCTCCAGCGGGCGAATAAGCTCCAGAATGCCGCCGATATCGTTAATAGTCGCGCGGCGGATCTGCTCGCTCGACTCCATTACGATCTGCGTGCCGATACCGTCGCGCGAGAAGAGCTCCTGCAACAGCGCGCCATCTTCCTGGTAGCTAATCAGATGGCTGCGGCGCACGCCGCTGCGGCAGGCTTTCACCGCGCCGCGCAGGAAGCGCACCGTGCCGGAAAGGTAGTCGCCGTCGCTCTCCATCTCGTCGATGCGCGCCTGCGCATCGTTCGGGAAGAGCTCAGAAATAATGGTGCCGTCGCGGCGGGTCACGCCCTGCTCGGAGCAGAAGCCGATCATCTTCTCCGCCTTCAGCTTAATCGCCAGCTGGGTGGCGACCTCTTCCGACGTCAGATTGAAACTCTCGCCGGTCACGGAAACCGCCACCGGACCGAGCAGCACAATCGCATCGTTATCCAGCTGCCGGTGAATCGCCTCTTCGTCGATGCGGCGAATGCGTCCGCTGTGGCAATAATCGACGCCGTCGTCCACGCCCAGCGGCTGCGCGATAATAAAGTTGCCGCTGACCACGTTGATATGCGCGCCCTGCAGCGGCGTGTTATTGAGGCTCATTGAGAGTCGCGCCGTGATGTCGAGCTGCAGCCGTCCCGCCGCCTGCTTCACCAGCTCCAGCGACTGCGCGTCGGTCACGCGGGTATATTTGTGGTAAACCGGCTCCAGCTGGTTCGCCGCCAGGCTGGCGTCGATCTGCGGACGCGCGCCGTAGACCACCACCAGGCGAATGCCGAGACTGTGCAGCAGGCCGATATCGTTAACGATGCTGGAGAAATTCTCATGCTCGATCGCTTCGCCGCCCAGCATGATGACAAAGGTCTTGTCCCGGTGGGCATTGATATAGGGAACGGTGTGGCGAAAACCCTGAACCAGCTCAGTACTACGTTCCTTCACGGCAAACCTCAATGAATGATTATTCGTAATTTTTGTATTTTTATTCTTTTAGGGCGCTATTTGCAAGCGTTAAACCTGACGTAAATTTACGTTTTTTCGGGTGCGCTCGCTGCTAAGAGCCTGCATTATTTAGCTTTTCCTGGATGACTTCGCCAAAGGGATGGGCTAAAGTTTTCAGCGCCGTTTATTAAAGTGGCGCTTTTTTAGACAGAACAGAGCAGCTGGAGCGGCATGTCAGAATCAAATCCCTTAATTTCCCGCAGAAGGCTCCTGCAGGGAACCGGCGCATTATTGCTGCTGAGCGTCAGCCGCACAGGCCTGGCGGCAAAAAATCATATCGTCGCGGTACGCATCTGGCCATCTTCGACCTATTCGCGCATGACGCTGGAGTCCAGCGTGCCGCTTCACTATAAGCAGTTTGCGCTTTCGCATCCGGATCGGCTGGTTATCGATATCGAGAATATGCATCTCAATCCGGTGCTGAAGGGCGTCGACAAGCTGGTGCGCGTCAACGATCCCTTTATTAAAAACGCGCGGGTCGGGCAGTTCGACGCCAATACCGTGCGCATCGTGCTGGAGCTGAAACGCAACGTCGCGCCGAAAACCTTTACCCTGGCGCCGGTGGCCGGCATCAAACACCGGCTGGTGGTGGATCTCTATCCGAGCCAGGAGAGCGCTGAAGACGATCCGCTGCTGGCCCTGCTCAAGGATTACAACCAGGGCGATCTGGAGCGCAACGAGCCGGCGAGCGCGCCGCTGCCCGGCAAGGCGGGGCGCGATCGGCCGATGATCGTGATGATCGATCCAGGGCACGGCGGCGAAGATCCCGGCGCGCACGGCAAATACAAAACGCGCGAAAAAGATATCGTGCTGAAGATGGGGCGCCGGCTCAAGGCGCTGATCGACAAAGAGCCGAACATGAAGGCCTATATGACGCGCAACGAGGATGTGTTTATTCCGCTGCGGGTTCGGGTGGCGAAAGCGCGCAAGCAGCGCGCCGATCTCTTCGTCTCTATCCACGCCGACGCCTTTACCAGCCGCAGCGCGCGCGGCTCCTCGGTGTTCGCGCTCTCAACCAAAGGCGCCACTTCAGCGGCGGCGCGTTTCCTGGCGCAAACGCAGAACGAATCGGATCTTATCGGCGGCGTCAGCATGAGCGGCGATCGCTATCTCGACCACACCATGCTGGATATGGTGCAGCGCCAGACCATTCACGATAGCCTGGCGTTCGGCAAAGAGGTGCTGCATCGGATGGGCCGCATCAACCATCTGCACAAACGCACCGTCGATCAGGCGGGCTTCGCGGTGCTGAAAGCGCCGGATATTCCCTCGATTCTGGTGGAAACCGCCTTTATCAGCAACGTGGAAGAGGAGCGCAAGCTGCGCACCAGCCGCTATCAGCAGCAGGTGGCGGAGGCCATTTTCCATGGCATAAAGGCTTACTTCGACAAGGGCGGGGCGCGACGCTAAAACGAGAAGAGGGGATGGCGCAGGCCATCCCGGTTTCAGAGAGCACAAAAACAAAAAAGCACCCTTTCAGGTGCTTAAATGTTGGTTGCGGGAGCCGGATTTGAACCGACGACCTTCGGGTTATGAGCCCGACGAGCTACCAGGCTGCTCCATCCCGCGTCCGTAGTGCGCATTGCGTCTTTTTCACATTGTCTCTTCAAAAGAAGAGTTGGTTGCGGGAGCCGGATTTGAACCGACGACCTTCGGGTTATGAGCCCGACGAGCTACCAGGCTGCTCCATCCCGCGTCCGTGGATGCGCACTATACCGCCTGGAGCTGATGATGCAACCCCTTTTTAGCGCGAAGCGTCAAATTAAGGACTGTTTGCTGATTATTTTCTCCATCTGGCTAATTATCGCACAGCTGCGCGCGCTGAAGGGGCAGGCGGATTTCAATCTGTCAGACGCTTTGCTATCGTCGCGGGGCGAACACTGATGAATAAAAGAGACGGCGATGAATAAAGGACACTGGGCGAAGTACGCACTTACTGGTGCAATGTTTGCGCTGCTGGCGGGCTGTAGCTCGAAGCCGACCGATCGCGGGCAGCAATATAAAGACGGCAAGCTGGAACAGCCGCTGGCGCTGGTTAACCAGCCTAATGCCAAAGGTCGGCCGGTGAACGGCAGAGATTTCGGCGAGCAGGTGCGGCAGATCCAGTCCGCCTCTTCCGCCCTGTATGGACGCCACACCGGCACCTACAGCGCGATTGAAAGCTGGCTGATGGCGGGCGCCGATACGCGCCAGCTGCGCCAGTTCGGCCTGAACGCCTTCCAGATGGAAGGCACCGACAACTACGGCAACGTGCAGTTTACCGGCTACTACACGCCGGTGGTGCAGGCTCGCTACACGCGTCAGGGCGAATTCCAGTACCCCATTTACCGCATGCCGCCGCGCAAGCGCGGCGCGAAGCTGCCGAGCCGCGCCTCTATCTATAGCGGCGCGCTGGACGAACGCTACGTTATCGGCTGGAGCAATTCGCTGATCGATAACTTTATTATGGATGTGCAGGGCAGCGGCTACGTCGACTACGGCGACGGCCGTCCGATGACCTTCTTCGGCTATGGCGGCAAAAATGGCTGGGCCTATCACAGCATCGGTAAAGAGCTGATCGATCGCGGCGAGGTTAAGCGCGAGGATATGTCGATGCAGGCGATTCGCGACTGGGCGGCGTCGCACTCCGAGCAGGAGGTGCGCGCGCTGCTGGAAACTAACCCGTCGTTCGTCTTCTTTAAGCCGGAACCTTATACGCCGGTGCGCGGCGCCAGCGCGGTGCCGCTGGTGGCGAAGGCCTCTGTGGCGTCGGACCGCTCGCTGATCCCGGCGGGAACCGCGCTGCTGGCGGAAGTGCCGCAGCTGAACGAAAAAGGCAAGTTCAACGGCAAGTATGAGATGCGCCTGATGGTGGCGCTGGACGTCGGCGGCGCCATCAAGGGCCAGCACTTTGACATCTATCAGGGCATCGGCCCCGACGCGGCGCATCTGGCGGGCTTCTATAACCATTACGGCCGCGTCTGGGTGCTGAAGGCGGCGCCGGGCGCCGGGCAGCCGCTGTTCAGCAATCCGCAAAACGGCGATAATGGCTCTCTGTTACTGGGTTCAAACTGATTTCTCGGCGGGCCGCGGAGCCCGCATGAGGCGACAAGGTTAATTATGAGTGTGGTTAACGACGCCTGGCGTCAGCGTTTTGGCGGCACGGCCCGTCTTTATGGGCAGGATGCGCTGTCGCGTTTCGCCGCGGCGCACTTCTGCGTGATCGGCATCGGCGGCGTCGGCTCCTGGGCGGCGGAAGCGCTGGTGCGCACCGGCATTGGCAAAATTACCCTGATTGATATGGATGATGTCTGCATCACCAATACCAATCGGCAGATTCACGCGCTGAACGGCAACGTCGGCAAGGCGAAAACCGAGGTGATGGCGGAGCGGCTGCGCGCCATCAATCCCGACTGCGAGGTGATCTGCATCGACGACTTCATCACGCCGGACAACACCGCCGAGCTGATGGCGGCGGGCTACGACTACGTGATTGACGCCATCGACAGCGTACGTCCAAAGGCGGCGCTGATCGCCTGGTGCCGCCGCAACAAGATCCCGCTGATCACCACCGGCGGCGCGGGTGGCCAGATCGATCCGACTCAGATCCAGGTAGCCGATCTGGCGAAGACTATTCAGGATCCGCTGGCGGCGAAGCTGCGCGAGCGGCTAAAGGCGCTCGGCGTGGTGAAAAACAGCAAAGGCAAGCTGGGCGTCGACTGCGTTTTCTCGACCGAAGCGCTGATGTATCCGCAGCCGGACGGCAGCGTCTGCGCCGCGCGCAGCACCGCTGAAGGGCCGAAAAGAATGGATTGCGAAGCGGGGTTCGGCGCGGCCACCATGGTGACCGCTACCTTTGGCTTTGTCGCCGTTTCCCATGCGCTGAAGAAGTTTCTGGCGCGCGCGGCGCGTCAGACGGCGTAGAACCTCAGGCGCGCGCCGCGCGCGCGGCCTCCTGATGTACCGCCTCCGCCAGCGCTTTCAGTCCGCTGCTGCGCGAGGCGCTGAGCTGAGCGCGCAGCCCCAGTTCGTCAAACAGCTGCAGCGGATCTTCCGCCAGCAGCGCCTGCGGTGTTTTTCCCTCCACGGCGGTCAGCAGCACCGCCAGCAGACCACGCACGATGCGGCCTTCGCTGTCACCGTAGAAATGCAGCGTGCCGTCGTGACGCAGCTGGCTGCCGAGCCAGACGCGGTTTTCGCAGCCGGTCAGCTCGATGTCGGCAGTTTTCAGCGTCTCCGGCAGCGCAGGCAGCTGACGGCTGAGCTGGATTAGCTGGCGATAGCGATCCTCCCACTGCTGAAAATGGGCGAACTTCTCTTTCAGGCCGTCCAGGGTAATCAGATCGCCAAACGGGTGCGGGCCAGTCAGAGCCTGACTCATGCTTCCTCCTCAGACAGCAGGTCGAGCGCGGTATAGACGGCGCGCGTCAGCGCGTCGACATCCTGTAAATTATTATAGGGTGCGAAAGAGACGCGCAGCGTGCCGCTCACGCCCAGCGCCGCCATCAGCGGCTGCGCGCAGTGCTGGCCGGCGCGCAGCGCGATGCCCTGTTCCGCCAGCAGCGTAACGATGTCGCTGTGGTGCACGCCTTTGAAATCAAACGCCAGCACGCTCGTCCGGCCCGCGCGGTAGCTGCGGAAACCGGGAAACTCGCCCAGCTGCTCTTCAGCCAGGCTGGCAAGCTGCTGGCTCCACATCTCCGCCTTCAGCCTGTCGTGCTGCTCAAACCAGCTTAGCGCGGCGCTAAGTCCCACTACGCCCGCCACGTTCGGCGTGCCGGCCTCGAAGCGCCAGGGCGCGGGCTGCGGCGTGAAGCCGTTAAAATCGACATGGGTCAGCATTTTACCGCCGCCTTGCCACGGCGACATCTCCTCCAGCAGCTCGGCTTTGCCATAGAGCGCGCCGATGCCGGTCGGGCCGTAAACTTTATGGGCGGAGAAGGCGTAGAAATCGATATCCAGCGCCTGCACGTCGGTTGGGCAGTGCGCCACGCCCTGCGCGCCGTCGACCATGACTTTCGCGCCGACGCCGTGCGCCAGTGCGATAGCCTGCGCCAGATCCGGACAGCCGCCGGTGACGTTGGACATCTGGCCGATCGCCAGCAGGCGGGTGCGCGCGTTAAGCAGCGACGGCAGCAGCGCCATATCCGGCAGGCGATCGGCACCGATAGGCCATTTTACCACCTTCGCGCCGCGCGCCTGCGCCGCCATCAGCCAGGGCACCAGATTAGCGTGATGCTCCGCCTCGCTCACCAGGATCTCGTCGCCGGCCTTCAGCCGCGGCAATAGCCAGCCGTTAGCGACCAGATTGATCGCCTCCGTGGTGCCGCGCGTCCAGACGATCTGATGGCCATGCGCCGCATTAAGCAGGCGCGCTACCTGATGCCGCGCCTGCTCGTAGCGCTCGGTAAGCTGACGCGCCGCCCCGTACTGGCTGCGATGCACGGTGCCGCCGCTCAGGCTGTAAAACTGTTGCGTGGTATCAATCACCGCCTGAGGCTTGAGCGTCGTGGCGGCGCTGTCGAGATAAACACCGGCGTCGCTCAGCGCGGGAAACTGCTGGCGGAAGGCGGTGGGATTGAATGCGGTCATGCTTTGTCTCGTCATACAAATAAACAGGGCCAGATCAAAAGCCTGGCTCTCTCCTGGCAAAGCTGTAAAAGCGCGTTATGCTGATTAATGCAAGGTTTAAACCAAAACCCGCACAAGGAGCAACCTTCTTTAGTCGATTTGACTAGGGTTAGCCAACGCGGGCGGTTTGATGCAATCATCTACAAGGAGATAGAAAATGAAAAAACTTTCAGCAGTGCTGGCTGTCTGCGCTATGGCTTTTACTCTGGCCGCGTGTTCAAGCAATTATGTTATGCATACCAATGATGGTCGCACCATTGTTTCAGAAGGCAAGCCTTCCGTAGACAGCGATACCGGTATGATCAGCTATAAAGACGCTAACGGCAACAAGCAGCAGATTAACCGCTCCGACGTCAAAGAGATGGTTGAGATGCAGTAAGCGCTTCGGCGTCTGCTGCAGGCAAAAAAAAAGCACCGCAATTTGCGGTGCTATTCAAAATCACTATGGACAGACAGGGTAAATCTACAGGAATTAAAAGCTTGATCTTCAAGCGTCAGATCAAAATGCAAACACAACATCACGACCACAAGCCAAAAGCTTCCCGGAAATCTGCGAACTCACTCACAAATCCTGAAATCTTTTCGTTCCGGCTCAGGAAGTGCGGCAACTATAGGTATTTGCTGGAGCTTCCTCAACGGACAATTTATAATGCCTCGGATTACTAAAACTAATATGTGACCGCTTTTTATAAGCGCACGCATATTGCCCCTGATCCGAGCACGGAAAACCATGTCGAAACGCCTTCCTCCTCTTAATGCACTCCGCGTGTTTGACGCTGCGGCGCGTCATCTCAGCTTTACTAAAGCCGCCGAAGAGCTGTTCGTCACGCAGGCAGCCGTCAGCCATCAGATTAAATCGCTGGAAGATTTTCTGGGGCTTAAGCTGTTTCGCCGGAGAAACCGTTCGCTGCTGCTGACGGAAGAGGGGCAAAGCTACTATCTCGATATCAAAGAGATTTTCAGCGCGCTCAACGACGCGACGCGCAAACTTCAGGCGCGTAGCGCAAAGGGCGCCTTAACCGTCAGCCTGCTGCCCAGCTTTGCCATTCAGTGGCTGGTGCCGCGCCTCTCCAGCTTTAATATGGCTTATCCGGGCATCGACGTGCGTATTCAGGCGGTCGACCGCGATGAAGAGAAGCTGGCCGACGACGTCGATGTGGCGATTTTCTACGGCCGCGGAAACTGGCCGGGACTGCGAGTGGAAAAACTTTACGCCGAATACCTGCTGCCGGTCTGTTCGCCTGCGCTGATGACCGGCGATAATCCGTTAAAAACGCCCATGGATCTGTCGCGCTTCACGCTGCTGCATGACGCTTCGCGGCGAGACTGGCAATCCTATATTCGGCAGCTAGGCTTGCAGCATATTAACGTCCAGCAGGGGCCAATTTTCAGCCACAGCGCCATGGTGCTGCAGGCCGCGATCCACGGCCAGGGCGTGGCGCTGGCGAACAACGTGATGGCGCAGAGCGAAATCGAAGCCGGCCGCTTGATCTGTCCGTTCAACGACGTGCTGGTGAGTAAAAACGCTTTTTATCTGGTTTGTCATGACAGCCAGGCAGAACTGGGTAAAATAGCCGCCTTTCGACAGTGGATCATCGCGAAAGCCGCCAGCGAACAAGAAAAATTCCGCTTTCGCTACGAACATTAACTTATTGATTTCTGTAGCCTGATGTACAGATGCACCTTGAGGATAGTCAGATGTCCAGTCGTGCCATGTTTATTTTTGCCGCCATCAGCGGTTTTTTGCTGGTGGCGTTTGGCGCTTTTGGCGCCCACGTTTTAAGCCGTTCTCTGGGGCCGACCGAAATGGCCTGGATCCATACCGGGCTGGAGTATCAGGCGTACCATACGCTGGCGGTCATCGGTCTGGGTGCCGCGATGCTGCGCCGCGCTAATCTCTGGTTTTACTGGAGCAGCGCCTTTCTTGCCCTCGGCGTCGTGCTGTTTAGCGGCAGCCTCTACTCTCTGGCGCTGTCGCATCTGAAGTTTTGGGTTTTTGTTACGCCGGTCGGCGGCCTCTGTTTCCTGGTCGGCTGGTTTCTGATGTTGATTGGCGCGCTGCGTCTTAAACGAAAGGCAGATCGCCATGAATAAAGTTTTACTCTATTGCCGTCCCGGATTTGAAAAAGAGTGCGCTGCGGAAATCGCCGCCTGCGCCGCCGAACGTGAAATCTACGGTTTCCCGCGGGTAAAGGAGAACAGCGGCTATGTGCTGTTCGAGTGCTATCAACACGAAGACGCCGATCGCCTGGCGCGCGATCTGCCTTTCGATACGCTGATCTTCGCCCGTCAGATGCTGGTGGTCGGCGAGTTGCTGAAGGATCTGCCGCCAGACGATCGCATCGCCCCGATTGTCGGCATGCTGACCGGCGTGGTAGAGAAGGGCGGCGAACTGCGCGTCGAGGTGCCGGATACTAACGAAGCGAAAGAGCTGACGAAGTTTTGCCGCAAGTTTACCGTGCCGCTGCGCGCCAGCCTGCGCGAAGCGGGGATCCTGCTGAACTATGAAAGCCCGAAGCGACCCGTGGTGCACGTCTTCTTTATCGCGCCTGGCGCCTGCTACGTCGGCTACTCTGTCGTCGGCAACAATTCGCCGTTCTATATGGGCATTCCGCGCCTGAAATTCCCGGCCGATGCGCCGAGCCGCTCGACCCTGAAGCTGGAAGAGGCGTTTCACGTCTTTATTCCCGCCGATGAATGGGACGAGCGCCTGGCGGGCGGCATGCACGCGGTCGATCTCGGCGCCTGTCCCGGCGGCTGGACCTATCAGCTGGTGAAGCGCAGCATGTGGGTTGACGCGGTGGATAACGGTCCGATGGCGCCAAGCCTGATGGATACCGGGCAGGTTACCCACTGCCGCGAGGACGGCTTCAAGTTTCGCCCGACGCGCAACAACAACGACTGGCTGGTGTGCGATATGGTAGAGAAGCCGGTGCGCGTCGCCAGCCTGATGACCGAATGGCTGGTCAACGGCTGGTGCCGCGAGGCGATCTTTAACCTTAAGCTGCCGATGAAAAAGCGCTACGAAGAGGTGACGCAGAACCTGGCGATGATTGACGAGGCGCTGAAAGCGCAGGGCATCAACGCGCAGATCCGCGCCCGTCAGCTCTACCACGACCGCGAAGAGGTCACGGTGCATATCCGCCGCATCTGGGGCGCCATACCTGGCCGCCGCGACGAACGTTAAGCGTCAGGCCGGGCGCTGCGGCGCCTGGCCTTCATAGCGCAGCGTTTTCAGATTTCCCTGCAGCACCAGATCCTGCTTCAGCATCGCAACCTGTCGGCTGATTAAGGCGGACTCACGCCCGGCCTCCAGCTTCGCGCGCCACTTCTCCGGCACCTCGTCAAGCTGCGCATAGATCGCCTCCAGCGAACCAAACGTCTGCAGCAGCGTTTTTGCGCTTTTCGGGCCGATGCCCGCCACGCCGGGGATCTTGCTGCTGCTGATGCCGCACAGCCCCCAGTAATCGGGCAGTCGCTGCGGCGTGACGCCGAACTCATTTTCGATAAAGGGCAGATCCAGCCAGCGCTTTTGAAAGTAGTCGCGGATGCGGATCTGCGGCGCCAGCAGCTGGCAGTAGCCTTTGTCGGTAGAGACGATGGTCGCCTGATGGCCCGCCTGCGCCATTTTTACCGCCAGCGTAGCGGCCAGATCGTCCGCCTCATCCGCCTCGGCGATCCAGCAGCTGACGCCGACGCGGCGGAACGCTTCCTGCAGCGCGGGCAGTTCGGCATGCAGATCCTCCGGCATCGGCGGCCGGCCGCTTTTATAGTCCGGCAGCAGCTGATGCCGCCAGCACTGGTGACGCTGTTCGCTGTCGAATACCGCCACGACGTGGGTCGGCTGCGTATGCCCCAGCAGCTGGCGCAGCGCCGCCACGCATCCCTCGACGCAGGGCGATCCCTGTACTGCGTGCAGACGACGTATCAGGTTGAGCGCGTCCACGATAAGAAGGTGAAATGACATAAGCTAAACGGCAGCCCGGCAGGACTGCCTTCCTTGCGGTTTATTTAATGATTTCGTAGCAGGGGATATAGGCGGTGCCCGGCAGCTTCATGCGGTGCTGAGCGACGAAGCCCTGCAGCAATTCATCCATGCGGCGCATAATATCCGGCTCGCCGTGCAGCTTATAGGGCCCTTTTTCGCGGATTTCCCGTATGCCGATCTCTTTCACGTTCCCGGCGACGATGCCGGAGAAGGCGCGACGCAGATCCGCCGCCAGCTGCTCCGCCGGCTGGCTGGTGTAGAGATTAAGGTTGGCCATATTTTCATGCGTCGGCAAAAACGGCTTCTGCAGATCGGGCGAGATGCGAATCGACCAGTTGAAGCTGTAGGCGTCGCCGGTTTCGCGGCGATATTCCTTCACCTGCGGCATCGCTTTCTTCATCAGGCGCGCCACTTCGGCGGCGTCGTCGATAATGATTTTATAGTGACGGCGGGCCGCTTCGCCCAGCGTGTTGACGATAAAATCGTCCAGCACGTGGAAGTAGTCGGCGCTCTCCTGCGGGCCGGTAAGGATCAGCGGCAGCACCTGCTCGTGGTTTTGCGGGTTCATCATAATGCCCAGCAGGTAGAGCAGCTCTTCCGCCGTGCCTACGCCGCCCGGGAAGATAATGATGCCGTGCGCGATGCGCACAAAGGCTTCCAGGCGCTTTTCGATATCCGGCATGATGATGAGTTCGTTCACCAGCGGATTCGGCGGCTCGGCGGCGATAATCGACGGCTCGGTCAGGCCGATAAAGCGGCTGTCGCGGTAGCGCTGCTGCGCATGGCCTACCGCCGCGCCTTTCATCGGCGCCTCCATCACGCCCGGCCCGCAGCCGGTGCAGATATTCAGCTCGCGCAGGCCCAGCTGGGTGCCGACGTTGCGGCAGTACTGGTACTCCACCGCGTTGATGGAGTGGCCGCCCCAGCAGACGACGGTATTCGGGTATTCCCCAATGTGCAGCGCGCGGGCGTTGCGCAGAATAGAGAAAACCTGGTTAGTGATATGCGCCGAATCATCCGGCGGCGCCTCTTCCATGCCGGCGATCGTCAGCTGGCCGTTAACAAACAGAATGTCGCGCAGCACGGCGAACAGGTTGGCCTGCAGCGAACGGATAATGCGTCCGTCGACAAACGCCTCTTCCGGCGGATTGATCAGTTCCAGCTTGACGCCGCGTTCGCGGCGCAGCACGTTGATGTCGAAATTTTCAAAGCGGGAAAGCAGTTCGTGGCTGCTGTCGGTCTGGCTGCCTGAATTCAGGACGGCAAGGGAGCAGTTGCGAAACAGCTGGTAAAGGTCGCTGCTCGCGGTGCGCTTGAGCATGTCCACTTCCAGCTGAGAGAGCAGATCCATCGAGCCAAGAGGGCTGATATGCGTAATCAAATGAACTCCGTTACACCCGCCTGGGTGACTAATGACACCGCCGTTGCGGTGGCGAAAATCCCTGGTCGGCGATCCTCCGATCGCCGCCTTCACCAGAGTGCCTTGTCGGTCCTCGATGCTCAAGGGGAACGCAACCTCTGACGCGCAGGCTGCGAGAGGCCTCGCAAAGCTACTGACGCGCCAGACGGGAATATCCCGGCGTAAAAGGCACGTTGCTGCGCCACGGATTGATATCCAGGCCGCCGCGGCGCGTGTAGCGCGCATAGACGGTAAGCTGCTGCGGCTGGCAGAAGCGCAGCAGATCGTTAAAGATGCGCTCCACGCACTGCTCGTGAAACTCATTGTGCTGGCGGAAAGAGATGAGGTAGCGCAGCAGCGCTTCGCGGTCGATGCGCGGGCCTTTGTAGCGGATCATCACCGAACCCCAGTCGGGCTGATTGGTGATCAAACAGTTGGATTTCAGCAGATGGCTGACCAGCGTCTCTTCCACGACTTCGCCGCCCGCCGCACCGGCAAGGTAGTCGGCATTAAAGCTGTAGTCCGTGATGGCGATATCCTGCTCGTCGATGCAGTAACCGCTAAACTGACCGACGGGCTGGCCCTCGATTTCGCTCAGGCGGAACAGCGCGACGCTGACCTCGCCCTGCGCGCAGGCGCTGAGGTCGCGCTCCAGCGTCTGGCGCACGTCGCCCCAGTCGGCGAAGCGCGTCTGGTTAAAGCTGTTAAGGTAGAGCTTAAAGCTCTTCGACTCGATAAGATGTTCGCTGCTGGCGTTCAGCACCACTTCGCCCAGCGCCACCTGCGGTACGCCTTTGCTGTTAAGCCAGGAGAGCTCGTAAAGCGTCCAGATATCCGCGCCGGTGAAGGGCAGGGCATCGGGCGTCAGCCCCAGCGGCGCGCGGTTCAGGCTGCGCGGCACCGCCTGCAGCAGGCTGGGATCGTATTGATCGTGATAGGCTGTGGGTTTGCCCAGGGTCAGGTTGCTCAGCGCCTGATCCTTTTCATATAAAGACATAGCGGTTACCCGTGATACAGAACAAAGTGGATAAGTGTAACCCATCAGACGTGAGAAAAAGAGTGATGCAACAGACTGTGGATGCCCTGCGCGAATTTACCGCCCGCTACTGCGACGCCTGGCAACAGCGCACCGGCCATGCGCCCGCCAGCGAGGCGCTTTATGGCGTGCCGTCGCCCTGCATTATCGCCACCCAGGCTAACGAGGTATGGTGGCAGCCGCAGCCCTTTACCTTGCCCGCCACGCTGGAAGCGGTAGAGCGCGCGCTGGAGATCACGCTTCAGGACGATATCACCGCCTTTTACACCGCGCAGTTCGCGGGCGATATGACGGCGCGCTTTGCGCACCTTGAGCTGTCGCTGCTGCAGGTCTGGAGCGAAGAGGATTTTCTGCGGCTGCAGGAGAATCTGATCGGCCATCTGATCATGAAGCGCCGCCTGAAACAGACGCCGACGCTGTTTATCGCCGCCACAGAATCGGAGCAGGAGATCGTCTCGATTTGCAACCTGACCGGCGAGGTGATTCTTGAGCAGCCTGGCACCAAAAAACGCGAAATTCTGGCGGAAAACACCCAGATATTTCTTAAGAATTTACAGGTGGTTATGCCGGGCCTTGCAGATAATTGCCAGTGACGTTGTGAGATATCTCTTACATCTGTTGTGAGAGATTGGCATTTCTCTTAAGGGGCAGTCAGAAGTCCGAAATGTAAAGATATTGTGAATCATTGACTTAATGGCATTACTCCTAAATCTGGTCTATAAACAAATAAAGTAACGCTATTTTAGTGCCTTGTTTATTCAGTAGCCTCTGCCAGAATAGTCAGCAGTTGGCAGGAAGCCAGAGGATGGAAGATAGCGTCAGGATACGTCATGCCAGGAGGCGGGACCGTAACGGAGTTTACGTCACACGGAAGGCTTCAGGATGAAGCAGGACACTCAGGAGAGAGTCAGGGACACCTCCAGGAAGGAGAATGAGAGCCGCACATGATGCGCGGCGGGCCTGGAAGCCAAAGGAATTATCAGGACGATAAGCGCAGGATGACGCACAGGAAAAGTTGTCACGGATGAGGCAGGGAGCATCAAAGTAGCGGGAAAGCTGCAAACGAACCGGGAGCACTGTTTTAACAGTGCTCCCTTTTTTTGCGCCCGCGTCCGGCGGTGGTATGCTTGCGGCCCAAATTTACCGCTCGCTGGAGGTGGCCTATGACCCCTTTACTGTTACAACGGCTGGAGCAGCTCGAAGCGCTGCTGCGCGATCACCATCACTGGCAGGAAACGCCCCCATCCGCCAGCGCGCTCGCCAGCAGCCAGCCTTTCTGTCTCGACACCCTGGAGCCGCTCGAATGGCTGCAGTGGGTTCTCATTCCGCGTATGCGGGCGCTTATCGCCGCGCAGCAGCCGCTGCCGCAAAACTTCGCTATCGCTCCCTATTTCGAAGTCGCGCTGACCGCCGCCACGCCGGGTCATGCGCCGATTCTGCATAGCCTGAACCAGCTCGATGCGCTGTTCATGGACGATTCCGTCTGATGCTGGAAATAATCTATCAGGATGAATGGCTGGTGGCGGTCAATAAACCCGCCGGCTGGCTGGTGCATCGCAGCTGGCTGGATCGCAAAGAGAAGATTGTGGTGATGCAGACCGTGCGCGACCAGATTGGCCAGCACGTCTTCACCGTGCACCGGCTCGATCGCCCGACCTCCGGCGTATTGTTGATGGGGCTCTCCAGCGAAGTCGGCCGCCTGCTGTCGCAGCAGTTCGAGCAGCACGAGATACGGAAAACCTACCACGCGGTGACGCGCGGCTGGCTGCAGGAGAGCGGCACGCTCGACTATCCGCTGGTGGAGGAGCTGGACAAGATCGCCGATAAGTTTGCCACGGAAGCGCGCGCGCCGCAGCCGGCGGTGACTGACTATCAGGCGCTGGCCTGGGCGGAAATGCCGGTGGCGATCGGCCGGTATCCGAGCGCGCGCTACAGCCTGATGCAGCTCTCGCCGCGCACGGGCCGCAAGCATCAGCTGCGCCGCCATATGGCGCATCTGCGCCACCCGATTATCGGCGACACCACGCACGGCGATCTGCGGCAAAATCGCGGCGCGGCGCAGCATTTCGGCGCCGAACGCCTGATGCTGCACGCCAGCAGCCTGGCGCTGACGCACCCGGTGACCGGCGAACCGCTGGTGATCCGCGCCGGACTGGATGCGGTATGGCACCGGCTGGGCTGCGAGTTCGGCTGGCAGGCGGCGTTCGCCGCCGCAGGGCTTGAGTTTGCCGCCGCGGCAGGCGAGGATAGCACTTCAGCTTAAGGAGCAGGCACATGGCGAAGATTGGCATTTTTGTAGGTACAGTATATGGCAACGCGCTGCTGGTGGCGGAAGAGGCGCAGCCAGTTTTACAGGCGCAGGGGCACGACGTTGCGGTTTATGACGATCCGACGTTAGCGCAGTGGCAGGGTTACAGCAGCGACGTCGCGCTGGTTATCACCTCCACCACCGGGCAGGGCAATTTCCCCGACAATATCGCCGCGCTTTATCAAGACGTGAAAGACAAGCTGGGCTATCAGCCGACGCTGCGTTACGGCGTAATCGCGCTGGGCGACAGCAGCTACGATCACTTTTGCGGCGCGGGCAAAACCTTTGACGCGCTATTGCAGGAGCAGGGCGCGCAGCGCGTCGGCGAGGTGCTGCTGGTGGACGCTACCGAGGATCCCGAGCCGGAGACGGTCACCTCGCCCTGGGTTGAAGCCTGGGGAAAACAGCTTTGAGTTAGCCGCGCGCTGCGGCAGCGCAGCGCGCGTCTCTGTCAGGTCACCGGCGCCGGATTGAACACCGCCAGCTGGTTGCGAATGCCCCAGCGATCCGACCAGGTTTGCTGGCGGCCGCTGGCGATCTCCAGAATCAAGTGGAAGAGCCGCCAGCCGACCTGCTCGATGGTCTCTTCTCCCGTGGCGATAGTGCCGGCGTTAATATCCATCAAATCGTGCCAGCGATCGGCCAGCGCGTTGCGCGTCGCCATCTTAATCACCGGGATCGCCGCCAGGCCGTAAGGCGTGCCGCGTCCGGTGGTAAAGACCTGCAGCGTAATGCCCGATGCCATCTGCTGCGTGCCGCAGACGAAATCGCTGGCGGGGGTAGCGGCGTAGATCAGCCCGCGCCGCGTCGGCCGCTGGCCCGGCGACAGCACTTCGACAATCGCGCTGCGGCCCGATTTGGCGATCGATCCCAGCGCTTTTTCCACCACGTTAGCCAGTCCGCCCTTTTTATTGCCGGGCGAAGGGTTGGCGCTGCGGTCGGTCTGGCCCTGATCGAGATAGTCGTCATACCACGCCATCTCTTCCAGCAGTCGCTTACCCACCTCTTCATTAATGGCGCGCGGCGTCAGCAGATGGATCGCGTCGCGCACTTCGGTCACCTCGGAAAACATCACCGTTGCGCCGCAGCGCACCAGCAGATCGGAGGCGAAGCCCACGGCGGGATTGGCGGTCACGCCGGAAAAGGCGTCGCTGCCGCCGCACTGCGTGCCGACAATCAGCGCGGAGGCGGGGCAGGTTTCGCGCTGGCGGCGGTTGAGGCGCTCGAGGTGCCTTTTCGCCACGCTGAGGATCTCCTCCACCATCGCGCCGAAGCCGATATGGCGCTCATCCTGCAAACGCACGATGTCGCTATCGTCCAGCGAGATCGCCTGCACGTCGCTGGTGCCGGTCAGCAGGCGTTCGGGCTGCAGCTTCTCGCAGCCGAGGCTCACCACCATGATTTCGCCGCCGAAGTTGGCGTTCAGCGCCAGGTTATGAATGGTGCGGATCGGCACTACCGCCGCCGGCGCGTTAATCGCCACGCCGCAGCCGTAAAGGTGGTTCAGCGCCACCACGCCATCGACGTTCGGGTAGTTCGGCAGCAGGTCGCGCTCGATAATCTGCACGACATAGTCCACCACGCCCGCGACGCAGTGCACGCTGGTGGTAATGCCGAGCAGGTTGCGCGTGCCGACGCTGCCGTCCGCGTTGCGGTAGCCTTCGAAGGTGTAGCCTTCCAGCGGCGGCAGCTCGGGCGGCACGTTAGTCGCCAGCGGCAGGCTGGCAAGCGGCGGCGCTTCGGGCAGCGCCACCAGCGACTCGTCGATCCAGCCGCCTTGCGCGATATCGCGCAGCGCATAGCCGATCACTTCGCCATAGCGGAGAATGGCGGCGCCCTGCGGAATGGCGGCGAGCGCCACTTTATGGCCTTGCGGCACATGCTCCGTCAGGGTCAGCCCGTCGGAAAAGGTGGTGCCTGCCGGCAGCCCCTGGTTGTTGACCACGATAGCGACATTGTCATCTTCATGGACTTTGATATAAAGCGGCGGCTCATTGAGAATTCGGTTCATCGCTCACCTTCCAGTCATGCATACGCGAGTCATTAATAAAGTGCCTTCGCAGGCGAGAGCCTGCCTGCAGGCCGGGTCAGCAGCCTGGCGCGCCGTACGTGGCGGCGCGTTATCGTTCTTCATGTCGCACATCGGATTTGCCAGCCTTAGTATATGAACGCGGGTTGTCCGCCGCATTGTGCAACTGTCCGGCATTTGCACCCATTTCCGCTGCTTTTTGGTTCGCTTTTCCAAAAGCAAGTGAAGAGTCTCACAAAGGCGCCGACCTTCGCTTAATTAATCGCCATTTTGGGCTGAAAAAACCGGGTTCCGTGAGGCGCGCCGCAGTCGGCTGTGCAACTGCCAGACAATGCGTGCATTAGCGGCGTAATTGTCAGGCGTTCTTCCAGTGCCTCCGCCTTTTGTCATTCCTATACTGGCTTTCGTTATACGACGTTAGGTTATTCGTCACGACGCACTATCGGTTTGCCCCTATAAAAAAATCGCCGTGTTTAACCCGACTTCTCTCTGATACCCAACGCGATGTGTATGCAGTCAGAGCGAATGTAGCGAACGCTATATTTCAGGAGTGCATCATGAATAGTTACAGCCAGACGGCGGAAGCGGTGCAGAAGCGCACCAACGCCCGCTACTGGATCGTGGTGATGTTGTTTATCGTCACCTCGTTCAACTACGGCGACCGCGCCACTATCTCCATCGCCGGTTCCGCCATGTCGAAAGATATCGGTCTCGATTCGGTCGGACTGGGCTACATCTTCTCGGCGTTCTCGTGGGCCTACGTTATCGGCCAGATCCCAGGCGGCTGGCTGCTGGACCGCTTTGGATCAAAACGCGTCTACTTCTGGAGTATCTTCCTCTGGTCGCTCTTTACTCTGCTGCAGGGCTTTGTCGATGTCTTTAGCGGCTATGGCATTGTGGTCTCACTGTTTATGCTGCGCTTTATGGTCGGCCTGGCAGAAGCGCCATCCTTCCCAGGCAACAGCCGCATCGTCGCGGCCTGGTTCCCGGCGCAGGAGCGCGGTACCGCCGTCGCCATCTTTAACTCGGCCCAGTATTTCGCCACGGTGATTTTTGCGCCGATTATGGGCTGGCTGGTATCAGAAGTGGGCTGGGCGCACGTGTTCTGGTTTATGGGCGGTCTCGGCATCATTCTCAGCTTTATCTGGCTGAAAGTGATCCACGATCCCAACGACCACCCTGGCGTGAATAAAGCCGAGCTGGAGTATATGGAGCAGGGCGGCGCGCTGATCAATATGGATGCGAAAAAGGCGCAGCAGAAAGTGAGCTGGGATGAGAAGTGGTTTCAGATCAAGCAGCTGCTCACCTCGCGCATGATGCTGGGCATCTATCTCGGCCAGTACTGCGTCAACGCGCTCACCTACTTCTTTATTACCTGGTTCCCGGTTTATCTGGTGCAGGCGCGCGGCATGTCGATTCTGAAAGCGGGGATGATCGCCTCGATTCCGGCGGTTTGCGGCTTTCTCGGCGGGGTGCTGGGCGGCGTCATCTCCGATTACCTGATGCGTAAAACCGGTTCGCTCAATATCGCGCGCAAAACGCCTATCGTGCTCGGCATGCTGCTCTCTATCAGCATGGTGATGTGCAACTACAGCGATACCGAATGGGTAGTGGTGTTCTTTATGGCGCTCGCCTTCTTCGGCAAAGGCATTGGCGCACTGGGCTGGGCGGTGATGGCGGATACCGCGCCGAAAGAGATCAGCGGCCTGAGCGGCGGCCTGTTCAATATGTTCGGCAACTTCTCCGGCATCGTCACGCCTATCGCTATCGGCTACATCATCGCCACCAGCGGTTCGTTTGAAGGCGCGCTGATCTATGTCGGCATCCATGCGTTCGTCGCCGCCTTCAGCTTCCTGGTGATTGCGGGCGATATCAAACGCATCGAACTGAAACCGCGGACATAAGGAGAGAGTATGTCTACGCAAAGCACGCCGATCATCACGCGCATGCAGGTGATCCCGGTCGCCGGATACGACAGCATGCTGCTGAATATCGGCGGCGCACATAACGCCTGCTTTACCCGCAATATCGTGGTGCTGACCGACAGCGCCGGGCATACCGGCGTCGGCGAAGCGCCGGGCGGCGACACCATTTACCAGACGCTGGCCGAGGCGATCCCGCAGGTGGAGGGCCAGCAGGTAGCGCGCATGAACCGGCTGGTGCAGCAGGTGCACAAAGGCAACCAGTCGGCCGACTTCGACACCTTCGGCAAGGGCGCCTGGACCTTTGAGCTGCGCGTCAACGCGGTCGCCGCGCTGGAAGCGGCGCTGCTCGACCTGCTCGGTCAGTGTCTCGGCGTGCCGGTGGCGGAGCTGCTCGGTCCCGGCCAGCAGCGCGACGAGGTGACGGTGCTGGGCTATCTCTTCTATATCGGCGACCGCCGCAAAACCGATCTGCCCTACCAGAGCGGCGAGAACGGCGACCACGACTGGTATCGTCTGCGCCATCAGGAGGCGCTGACGCCCGACGCGGTGGTGCGTCTGGCGGAGGCGGCGCAGGACAAATATGGCTTTAAGGATTTTAAACTCAAGGGCGGCGTGCTGCCGGGCGAGTAGGAGATGGCATCCGCGGCGGCGCTGAAGCGGCGCTTCCCAGACGCGCGCATTACCGTCGATCCCAACGGCGCATGGACGCTGGACGAAGCGATCCGCCTCTGTAAAGGCATGGGCGAAGTGCTGACCTACGCGGAAGACCCGTGCGGCGCCGAGCAGGGCTATTCCGGCCGCGAGGTGATGGCGGAGTTCCGTCGCGCCACCGGGCTGCCGGTCGCCACCAATATGATCGCTACCAACTGGCGCG
Source organism: Pantoea septica (assembly GCF_002095575.1). Lineage (GTDB taxonomy): Bacteria > Pseudomonadota > Gammaproteobacteria > Enterobacterales > Enterobacteriaceae > Pantoea > Pantoea septica. The sequence goes on from NZ_MLJJ01000025.1 coordinate 56,866, forward strand.
AGATGAACCACGCGGTGATGCTCAACGCGGTCGACATTCCGCTGGCCGATCCGCACTTCTGGACGCTGAGCGGCGCGGTGCGCGTGGCGCAGCTCTGCGACGAGTGGGGGCTCACCTGGGGCTGCCACTCCAATAACCACTTCGATATTTCGCTGGCGATGTTTACCCACGTCGGCGCAGCCGCGCCGGGCAATCCGACCGCGCTCGATACCCACTGGATCTGGCAGGAGGGCGACCAGCGCCTGACCACACAGCCGCTGCAGATTCGCAACGGCAAAATCGCCGTGCCCGACGCGCCGGGGCTCGGCGTCGAGCTGGACTGGGATCGGCTGCGCCAGGCCAACGACCTCTTTAAATCGCTGCCGGCGGGCGCGCGTAACGACGCCACCGCCATGCAGTATCTGATTCCCGGTTGGACGTTCGACCGTAAGCGCCCGGCATTCGGGCGCGCCACAGCGTAAGGAGCAGGAGATGAGTTCGACACCGAAAGTCACAGCGATGCAGGTTATTCCGGTAGCCGGATATGACAGCATGTTGCTCAACCTGAGCGGCGCGCACGCGCCTTTTTTCACCCGCAATATCGTCATTATCAAGGATAACGCGGGCCATACCGGCGTCGGCGAAATCCCCGGCGGCGAGAAAATCCGCCAGACGCTGGAAGATGCGGCGGCGCTGGTGATTGGCAAAACGGTTGGCGAGTACAAGAACGTACTCAGCCTGGTGCGCAGCACCTTCGCCGATCGCGACTCGTCGGGACGCGGCAGCCAGACCTTTGACCTGCGCACCACCATTCACGTGGTCACCGGCATTGAGGCCGCGCTGCTCGACCTGCTGGGCCAGCATCTGCAGGTCAACGTCGCTACGCTGCTGGGCGACGGGCAGCAGCGCGACCGCGTCGAGATGCTCGGCTACCTGTTCTACATCGGCGACCGTAAAAAGACGGCGCTCCCCTATCAGAGCCAGCAAGATGAGGCCTGCGACTGGTATCGCCTGCGCCACGAAGAGGCGCTGACGCCGGAAGCGGTGGTGCGGCTGGCCGAGGCGGCGTACGACAAATATGGCTTTAACGACTTCAAGCTCAAGGGCGGCGTGCTGCGCGGCGGCGAAGAGGCGGAAGCGGTGACGGCGCTGGCGAAGCGCTTTCCAGAGGCGCGCATTACCCTCGATCCCAACGGCGCCTGGTCGCTCAACGAGGCGATCCTGCTCGGCAAGCAGCTGAAAGGGGTGCTGGCCTATGCGGAAGATCCGTGCGGCGCCGAGCAGGGCTATTCCGGCCGCGAGGTGATGGCGGAGTTCCGCCGCGCCACCGGGCTTCCGACCGCCACCAATATGATCGCCACCGACTGGCGGCAGATGGGCCACACGCTGTCGCTGCAGTCCGTCGATATTCCGCTGGCCGATCCGCACTTCTGGACCATGCAGGGCTCGGTGCGCGTGGCGCAGATGTGCCACGACTTCGGCCTGACCTGGGGCTCGCACTCCAACAACCACTTCGATGTCTCGCTGGCGATGTTCACCCACGTCGCGGCCGCCGCGCCGGGCGCCATCACCGCCATCGACACCCACTGGATCTGGCAGGAGGGCAACCAGCGCCTGACCAAAGAGCCGCTGCAAATCAAAGGCGGCATGGTGCAGGTGCCGCAGAAGCCGGGGCTGGGGGTCGAGCTGGATATGGATCAGGTTATGCAAGCCAACGCGCTTTATCAAAAACATGGACTGGGCGCGCGCGACGATGCGCAGGCGATGCAGTTTCTGGTACCGAACTGGACCTTCGATAATAAACGTCCCTGTCTGGTGCGCTAACTTTTAGGCTCCCTGCGGGGAGCGGCTGTAACGGGAGAAAAGATGATGAGTAATACCGCCTGGCCGAACACCTTTCGCCGTCGTCTGCTGGCAGGAGAAACCCTGATCGGCAGCTGGTGCGCGCTGGCAAACCCTGTCACCACTGAAGTGCTCGGCCTGGCCGGTTTCGACTGGCTGGTGCTGGACGGCGAACATGCGCCCAACGACATTACCACCTTCGTGCCGCAGCTGATGGCGCTCAAGGGCAGCGCCAGCGCGCCGGTGGTGCGTCCGCCCTGCAACGAACCGGTGATCATCAAGCGCCTGCTGGATATTGGCTTCTACAACTTCCTGATCCCGTTTGTGGAAACTGAAGAGGAGGCGCTGCGCGCCGTGGCCTCGACCCGCTATCCACCCGCTGGCATTCGCGGCGTTTCGGTGTCGCACCGCAGCAATATGTACGGCACGCTGCCCGATTACAACGCCACGGTGAACGACAACATTACGGTGCTGGTGCAGATTGAAACCCAGCAGGCGGTCGACAATATCGACGCCATCGCCGCGGTGGAAGGGGTCGACGGCATCTTCGTCGGGCCGGGCGATCTCTCCGCCGCGCTCGGCTATCTCGGCCAGCCTGCGCACCCTGAGGTGCTGAAGGTGATTAAGCATGTCTTCGAGCGCGCCAAAGCGGCGGGCAAGCCGAGCGGCATTCTCGCGCCGGTCGAGGCGGATGCGCGCCGCTATCTCGAATGGGGCGCCAGCTTCGTGGCGGTGGGCAGCGACTTAGGGGTCTTCCGCAACGCGACTCAGGCGCTGTGCGACAAATTTAAGAAGTAACTGACGAAGAGGAAAGGCAATGAAAATTGGATTTATCGGCCTTGGCATCATGGGCAAACCGATGAGTAAAAATCTGGTGAAAGCCGGTTATTCTCTGGTGGTACGCGATCACAACGCCAGCAACGAAGCGGAATTAAGCGCGCTGGGCGCCACCGTGGCGACATCGCCGAAAGAGGTGGCCGAGCAGGTTGACGTGGTGATCACCATGGTGCCCAACTCGCCGCAGGTGAAAGAGGTTTGCCTGGGCGAAAACGGCATTATCGACGGCGCGAAGCCGGGCCTGATCGTCATCGATATGAGTTCTATCGCGCCGCTCGCCAGCCGCGAGGTGCATGACGCGCTGGCGGAGAAGGGCATCAAAATGCTCGATGCGCCGGTGAGCGGCGGCGAGCCGAAAGCGATCGAAGGCACGCTTTCCGTGATGGTAGGGGGGGACAAAGAGATCTTCGATCGCTGCTACGACATCATGAAGGCGATGGCGGGCTCGGTGGTGCACACCGGTGATATCGGCGCGGGCAACGTTACCAAGCTGGCGAACCAGGTGATCGTGGCGCTCAATATCGCGGCGATGTCGGAAGCGCTGTCGCTGGCGACCAAAGCGGGCGTCAATCCCGAGCTGGTCTATCAGGCGATCCGCGGCGGGCTGGCGGGCAGCACCGTGCTCGACGCCAAAGCGCCGATGGTGCTGGATCGCAACTTCAAGCCGGGCTTCCGCATCGACCTGCATATTAAGGACCTGGCCAACGCGCTTGATACCTCGCACGGCATTGGCGCCCACCTTCCGCTCACCGCGGCGGTGATGGAGATGATGCAGGCGCTGCGCAACGACGGCCAGGGCAACGCCGACCATAGCGCGCTTGCCTGCTATTATGAAAAATTAGCCAAAGTTGAGATAACCCGTTAACGCGTCGCAGCGGCTGGCGCGGCCGCTGCACTGCGTCATCAAGGATGATAAACCGTCTATCAACAGCGCCTGGATTGCCTATGAAAATCGTAATCGCACCGGATTCATACAAAGAGAGTTTATCCGCCTCAGGCGTGGCAACCGCGATTGAAGCGGGCTTCCGCGAGATTTTTCCTGACGCCACTTACGTGAAGATACCGGTTGCCGACGGCGGCGAAGGCACGGTTGAGGCGATGGTGGCGGCAACGGCGGGAAGTCTCGTCAACCTGCGCGTAACCGGACCGCTCGGCGCGCCGGTTGACGCCTTCTACGGCCTCTCCGGCGACGCGCGCACCGCCTTTATCGAAATGGCGGCCGCCAGCGGGTTAGAGCTGGTGCCCGCCGCTCAGCGCGATCCCCTGACCACGACCTCGTTCGGCACCGGCGAGCTGATCAAGAGCGCGCTGGACAAAGGCGTCGGGCATATCATTATCGGCATCGGCGGCAGCGCCACCAACGACGGCGGCGCGGGCATGATGCAGGCGCTGGGCGCGCGGCTGCTGGATGCGCAGCAGAACGAAATCGGCTTCGGCGGCGGCGCGCTGCCGGGGCTGGCCAAAATTGATATCAGCGGACTGGACGCGCGCGTGCGGCAGTGCCGTTTCGAAGTGGCGTGCGACGTCACCAACCCGCTGACCGGCCGCGACGGCGCGTCGGCTATCTTCGGCCCGCAGAAAGGCGCGACGCCGCAGCTGGTGGCGCAGCTGGACAGCGCGCTGGCGCACTATGCGGCGATCATTCAGCGCGATCTCGATATCGACGTGCTGCATATTCCCGGCGGCGGCGCGGCGGGGGGAATGGGTGCGGCGCTGCACGCCTTCTGCCAGGCGGATCTGCGGCGCGGCATCGAAATCGTCACCGAGGCGCTCGGGCTGGCGGAGCAGGTTAAAGACGCTTCGCTGGTGATTACCGGCGAAGGACGCATCGACAGCCAGAGCATTAACGGCAAGGTGCCGATTGGCGTGGCGCAGGTGGCAAAACAGTTTAACAAGCCGGTAATCGGCATTGCCGGCAGCCTGACGGCGGATGTCGGCGTGGTGCATCAGCACGGTCTGGACGCGGTATTCAGCGTGCTTTACAGCATCTGTACGCTGGAGGAGGCGCTGACGAACGCCGAAACCAATCTGCGGCTGGCGGCGCGCAATATCGCCGCGACGCTGAAGGTCGGCGGCGCAATAGAGTAAAAAAGCGGCCCTCAGGCCGCTTTTTGTTTTACTTTTTGTATTTTGCTTCCAGCGTCGCGAACCACGGCGCGACGAAATCGTTATTGCCGCCCCAGCCGGGAACGATCTTGTTCAGCGACGCCACGTTAATCGCGCCCTGCTGGCTGTTCAGCTGCTGCTGAGAGATCGAGGCGCCTTTGAAATCGTAGCTGGCGGGCGTGGCGTCGCCGGCGATCTTATTCGCCACCAGGCGCATATTTACCGCGCCGATAGTTTTCGGATCCACCGCCACGGTCTGCACCCATGGGCTATTCTTCTCGCGCATCAGCTGCAGATCCTGGTTAGAAACGTCGATGCTGTAGAGCTTGATCTCGGTGCGGCCGTTCTCCTGCAGCGCCTTATAGGCACCCTGGCTGAAGGCGTCCCAGGCGCCCCAGATCGTATCGATCTTGCCTTTCGGATATTTTGCCAGAATCGCGCCGATCTTATTGGCGGTATCGCCCTGCACGTCGGAGGAGACCGCGCCGATCGACTCCAGCTGATGAATGCCTGGATTCTCCTTCAGCAGCTTCTCATACACCACCTGACGGCGCTCCATTGCCGGGAAACCGGCAACCCACAGCTTGACGATATTGGCCTTGCCGTTGAAGTCCTTGATCAGCTGGCCGAGCGACGACTGCGCCAGCGAGGCGTCATCCTGCGCGGTCACCGTGACGCCCGGAAGCGGCGAATCGACCGGCGTATCGAACACCGACACTTTAATGCCCGCGTCGGCAATGCGCTTTACCAGACCGCTGGCGTAGGGCGCTTTGCCGTGGGACAGAATAATGCCGTCATACTTCTGGCTGATCGCCTGATTGACGAAGTCCTGGAAGCGCGCGTCGTCGCCGTTGCTGAGAAAGGTGCTGACCTTGAAGCCCAGCTTGCGGCCCTCCTGAATGGCGCCGGCGACAAACTGCGTGGTGTTGTCGTCGGAGCCCAGGTTGCGGATCACTGCGATGCGCACCGGCCCTTCGTGACCGGCGATGGGAGCAGGCACGGGGACTACCGTATCGGCGACGGCGCTGGCGGAGATCAGGCTGACGGCCAGCAGAGAGAGCGTTATTTTTTTCATGGTCTTTTTCCAGGTTAATCAGCGTTAGCGGCGCTGAACGTAGGTCATCGCCAGTGCCAGAGCCAGCACCAGTCCTTTAATAATGTCCATGGCGTAATAAGGAACGGAGAGCATCACCAGCCCGTTTTGCAGCACGCCGAGCAGCACCGCGCCCACCAGCGTGCCGAGCGCGTTAGGCTTGCCGGCGCCCGCCAGCGACAGGCCGATCCAGGCGGCTGCCACGGCGTCCATCAGGTAGCCGCCGCCGGCGTTGACCTGCGACGAGCCGATGCGCGACGCCAGCAGAATGCCGCCCAGGCCCGCCAGCAGCGAGGCGATCACATAGGCCAGCACGCGGTAGCGCGTAGTGCGGATGCCGGAGAGGCGCGCCGCTTCCGGGTTGCCGCCCAGTGCATACATGCGCCGGCCATGCGTGGTGAGCGACAGCGCCAGCTGCGCCACCGCCGTCACCACCAGCATAATAATGACGATCACCGGCACCTGGCCGAGCAGGCCGAAGCCCGCCGGGATAGCCCCTTCCGCCATATCGCCGCTCGGCATCACCATGTTTTCCGTGATCGAACCGCCGAAGCTATAGGTCATCGCGACGCCCTGGATAATAAACAGCGTGGCGAGCGTCGCCAGCATATCGGGAATGCGCAAAATCACGATCAGAAAGGCGTTGAACAGGCCGATCAGCGTACAGAGCGCCAGGGTCAGCGCAATCGCCTCGACGCTGTTCATGCCGTACCAGACGAACAGCGAGATCACCAGCGCGTTGGCCAGCGAGGCGGTGGATCCGACCGAAAGATCGAAGCCGCCGACGGTCAGGGAGACCGAGACGCCCACGGCGATCACCGTCACGATGGCGATGGAGCGCAGGATATTGATGATGTTGTTGGGTTCCAGAAAACTGTCGGAGGCGAAGCCGAATCCGGCAATCAGCAGGGCGACCGTGATCAGCATGCCCCACTTATAGAGGAAGTCGAACAGTCGATGGCGCAGCGGCGGCGCCGCGGTCAGGGTAATCTCTTTGCTGCTCACGCAGGGGTTCCTCCAGTGGAATAAAGCAGAAGCGTCTCTTCGGTGGCCGCGCGCCCGTCCAGCTCGGCCACGATGCGCCCGTCCCAGAGCACGCAAATTCGGTCGCAAAGCCCAACCAGCTCGGAAAATTCGCCGGAGGCGTAAATTACCCCTTTGCCTTCCTGAGCCAGACCGCTAATTAAGCGGAACAGTTCGGTTTTCGCCTTGATGTCGACCCCTTTGGTCGGCTCATCGAAAATCAGCACGTCGGCGTGGCTGCGCAGCCACTTGCCGATGGCGATCTTCTGCTGGTTGCCGCCGGAGAGGCGGCGCAGCGGCTGTGCCGGGCCGGTGGTGCGCACGTTCAGACGCTGGATCACCGCTTCCGCCCAGCGCCACGCCTGCCGATGGCCGAACAGGCCCCAGCGCGAAAAGCTGCTATCGGCGCTGACGCTGAGGTTCATCGCCACCGGCTCGTCGATAAAAATACCCTCTTTGCGCCGTTCTTCCGGCACCAGCGCCATGCGCCTGCTCACCGAATCGTGCGGCGAGCGCGGCCGCCACGGCTTGCCGTGCAGTTCGCCGCGCGTTACGCGGCTTTTACTGGCGCCGAACAGCGCTTTGCACAGCTCGGTTTTGCCCGCGCCCGCCAGCCCGGCAATGCCGAGGATCTCGCCCCGGTGCAGCCGCAGCGAAATATCCTGCAGCAGCCGATCGTCGTGCAGCCCCTCTACCGCCAGCAGCAGCGGCTGCGCGCTGGCGGGACGGCGCGGCGGATAGATATCGGTCAGCTGATGGCCGAGCATCTTCTCGACGATCTGCTCGCCGCTGAGCGCCGCCATCGGGCCGCTCTCGATCAGACGGCCGTCGCGCAGCACCGTCAGGCGATCGCAGATCGCCTTCAACTCATGGATGCGGTGCGAAATAAACACCACGCCGATGCCGCTGTTTTGCAGGCGGCGCACCACGGCGAACAGCCGCTCGCTTTCGTGCTGGTCGAGCGGAGCGGTCGGTTCGTCGAGGATCAGAAAGCGGCAGTGGTGCGACAGCGCGCGCGCCAGCAAAATCTGCTGCTTTTCCGCCAGCGTGCAGCGCTCCACCCGTTGGTTTACGTCGATATGCGCCTCGAGCTGCGCCAGCAGGGCGCGCGCCTGCCGGCGAATGGCGCGCCAGCGAAAGCCGTGCCCGGGTTCGGCCAGCCGATCCAGCAGGATGTTCTCCGCCACGCTGAGTTGAGGCACCAGCGCCACGTCCACCTCCTGCTGCACCAGGTGTATGCCGAGTCGTTTCGCGTCGCGCGGGCTGCGTATCGACACCGGCGCGCCGTCCAGCCTGATTTCGCCGCTGTAGTGGCTGTGCGCGCCGGACAGCACCGCCATCAGCGTCGATTTGCCTGCGCCGTTAGCGCCGGTCAGCGCATGCACCGAGTGGCCTTCCGCGACGAAATCCACCTGCGTCAGCGCGGCGAATCCGCCGAATGCGAGTGAGATATTGCGCATCTCAAGGCGGTTTAAGGCACTCATTAGCTGAAGCTCCCCTGTGACTGGCTGGCCGCAATTTTTTCCTGAAGTTTCAGGCGCGGCAACAGCCGAAAGCGCATAAGCTAGCACGAAATCTTATTAGCCATCCAGACATCTGGATAGTTTGGCGGCTAAAGCTGGCGCGCAGGATAACGCTGGTGTTTTACAACAGGGAAGGAAAGAGAAGTGGTGTTTTATGCTGGCGCGGCGCGCGGGCATAAAAAAGCCAGGCCGAAGCCTGGCTTATCAAAACAGGATGCGCTTACTTTTCTGGGATCGCATTCAGCAGGGTAGTGAGCAGTTTCCAGTAAAGGCCGACGCTCTCAATATGCACCTGCTCGTCCGGCGAGTGCGGACCGGTGATGGTCGGGCCGATAGAAACCATATCCATATTCGGGTAAGGCTTCTTGAACAGGCCGCACTCGAGGCCGGCGTGGATCACCTGAATGTTCGGCGTTTT